>JBMOEI010000309.1:0-1523 GCA_049318985.1 Desulfuromonadaceae bacterium | reverse complement strand
CTCGTAACCTTTTTTCTTCATGTTCAGTAAATGAGCGCAGTTCCGTACTGGAAAGTAGGCACGTCACCTCCAGACAGCTCCTTTCCAGGCCGACAAGCCGACGTTGCAACAGTTTAGCAGGATAAGATAAACCTTGTTCTGCCGCAGGAGCGACAAAGACCTCCTCATCGGGTCTGAGAACTGTAGCGCGAGGATCTTTAAGGATAGCCTCATGCTCACGTTGCGGCTTGCTTGACAGCGCAGCAACCACCTCTCTTGTCTCTCGCCAGGTAAGCTTCTGTGTGCGGATTGCCACCAATAGATGTTCCTGGTTGCAGCGCTGCAACCGGGACAACTCCGCCCCGATGCTTGCAGGCAGAAGCCCGAGCCGGATACTCTCTTGCGCTTCATCACAGAGCCGCTCGATCAGTGCCAGTCGCCGGCAGACCCAACTCTTGTGACAATTCAGCAGGGTTGCGATCTCAACCTGGTTCAAGCCATCCTCATGGCAAAGCGAATGCACCACCAGAGCCTCTTCCATACTGGTGATGGGGCGACCGACCCGATTGAGCAGCAGCATTGCTGCCTTGCACGCCCGCAGTCCCACATCCAAAGTCCGTACCGTCAACTCCTTTATTCCCAACTGACGACCAACTCTGAGCCTCTTAAAACCGTCAAGCAGTTCCGGAGCACCATCAGCGATCCGACATACGACCACAGGAGTCTGCTGGCCGTACTTAACCATAGAACGAAGCATGGCTTGCTCTGCAACCGGATTGGCAATCCGAAGCGGGGCAAAACGTTCGCCAATTCTCGTGATCGGCATGGACATCGTCTCTTGAGCGACATGGGTTGGATCGGCGGTCATACCACGGATCTCCTCAATGTGAAGGTTTATGCGTCCGGATAAAAGGATACCCCACCTGCCGCCCCCAGGCCATCACCTCTTATAATCTGATCAGGGGGTAGTAGTCCGAAATCAGCTTGTATTCCATGCAGTTGAGGCTTGATCACCTCTTGAACGCGTCTTAGGAGTAGTCTGACGATATACTCAATGATTACGAGCTGTTGTGCCCCTATCACCTCTTGAACTACCTTCAGGGGATAGTCGAGGGGGGAGACCCGCTGCGGGGAAGGTTTTAGCGGTGGAGGCGGTGAAGTTTGGGGTGGAGATGCTGGTAAATCAGAAACGGGAGCCAACGACTCCAGACGGTTACGAATATAACTCTCTCGGGCAAGGTGCCGGTTCTTCAAATTCCATTCGGCACACTTCCGGATATGCCACTGCCGTTGGCATTCGGGAGTGCCGCAAGTCTTCTGCCGGTCATCGACACGGGGGTTTGGGAGAAACCACTTCTTGCAGATCCGGCAGGGTCGCTTTACTCCAGAATGTTTTTGTCCCATCGTCTTCTCCCTCAATTTACTTTCGGGAGAACGATGCACGATTTCTAAATGGAATGTAAAAAATGGTGGGTCAGTAAGAGGCGAACGAAGGTGATGGCAAAAACGGTTAGGTGGGTCAACTAAACGGCGCTGGGTGGGTC
>JBMOEI010000308.1:0-1529 GCA_049318985.1 Desulfuromonadaceae bacterium | reverse complement strand
CGTCGTGCTGGAAGCTGAGGGCAAAAAGGCCGCCTTGCTAGTGGACAGCTTGGTAGGTCAGCAGCAGGTAGTGGTAAAGAATATCGAATCTAACTATCGGAGAATATCCGGCATATCCGGGGCCACCATATTGGGTGACGGCAACGTTTCCCTGATTCTAGACATACCCACTTTATTGAGAATGGGTAGCCATTATTAGCCAACGCCAACTTAATTTGATTGATAATACCGACTTATTGAGATAATGCCATGTTAGCAAGCGAGCCGTCAAAAACTTATCAAACGACCTCTCTTCATGAATTAGTCACACCTGACGAAATCACCGCCCAACGAGAGTTTTTAGCCTTTAGACTGGGTCCTGAGGAATATGGTGTGGATGCCCTAAAAGTCCAAGAAATCCGTGGCTACGGTCACGTTACCCTGATTCCGAATGCAGTGTCTTTTGTCAAAGGTGTCGTCAATTTGCGGGGTTTGATTCTGCCCATTGTCGATATGCGCATCAAGCTGGGACTAGGTCAGCCGACTTACGACTATTCGACAGTAGTCGTTATTCTGAATATTCACGGGCGACTCTCCGGGATAGTGGTGGACAGCGTTTCTGATGTACTGACACTATTGCCAAATCAGATTACTCACGCACCGGATTGCGAATCGGTTATTGCCGCCGAATATGTCATTGGCCTAGGTTCTGTAGGTGAGCGCATGTTGATATTGCTTGATATCGATAAACTTATGGTAAGCGATGAAATGGCACTTATGGATAGAAACGATAACTAATATATATACTATTATTTAATAGGTTATATAAGACATAATTTTAAACTAGGAGAGATTTTAATGAAAGTTAGCACCCAATTTTTTTTAATTATTATTCTATCGATCACAGCACTGGTCGGCAGTTCTCTGGTCGGTCAATATCAAATGCATAAAGTTTTTAATGCCGCTAACTATGTCACAACAAATTCTGTGCCTAGTGTGGTGGCCTTGGATCATATTTTGGATGAGGTTGCCAGTATCCGTACAAGTACTTGGTTATATACTTCACAGACCGATAAATCCAAACTTGATAACCTAGATAATAAAATAGCCATAGCCAAAGAAAAAATCATTAAAGAATTCAATCATTATGACGGCTCTCTGGTCGCTGACGAGCAAGACAGGCAATTCTTAAAAGCCGACCGGGATTTAATGGAGTATTACGAAGGCTTACGAACGCAAGTGGTTGAACTTGTCAGGGAAGGCAACGGCTCAAAGGCACTTGAATTTTTACTGGCTAATCAGGACAACATCGCCAGGCTCCGTAAAGCCCTACAACAACACCGTGACTATGTCATTGATCTGGCCAAAAAAAGTTCCGAGAATGCGTTAGTGATCAAACAATCAGCAGCGTGGGCTAGCTTCATCTCATCCTGCCTAATAATCGCTTTGATCAGTGTCTTGGGGTGGGCTACATTCCGTAACATTTTTTCGCTTCTGGGCTGCGAGCCGAGGGAAGCGGCGGAGATCGCCCGCAAGCTATCGGCGGGCGA
>JBMOEI010000307.1:0-1534 GCA_049318985.1 Desulfuromonadaceae bacterium | reverse complement strand
ATGATGGTAAAGCCGATACGCTAACAGGCGGCGAAGGTGATGATGTCTATCAAATCAATAGCACGGCTGATGTGGTCACCGAAGTTGCCAATCAAGGTGCGGCAGATCTTATAGAGGCCAGCATTACTTACCTCTTGCCCGCAAATATAGAGAATTTAACATTAACCGGCAGTGCAGCCATCAACGGCACAGGCAATAGCTTAAATAATTTACTTCAAGGTAATGTTGATGATAATAGTTTGTCAGGCTTAGTCGGCAATGACACCTTAGTTGGTGGAATGCATGAAGATACATTAAATGGTGGTGAAGGTGATGATAGCTTAGCTGGAGGTAATGAATTCACTGCCGAAACACTAAGTTTTAATGGTAATGATAAAGATACTATATCTGGTGGTTTGGGAAATGATCGGCTGTATGGCGGTGCCGATGCAGATGTTCTGTACGGTGATAATCAAAGTGATAGCGTAAACGGAGGCAACGATACGCTTGTTGGTGGCATAGATAAAGACAGTCTATACGGCGGTGCGGGCAATGATGCCTTGTTAGGCGGCAAGGATGTTGATTTACTTGATGGCGGCAATGGTAACGATGATTTAGATGGCGGTAGCGATATTGATGTATTGCTAGGCGGAGCAGGCAATGACAGCTTATTTGGTGGCAACGATGCAGATACGGGGCTAGATGATGGTAAAGCCGATACGCTAACAGGCGGCGAAGGTGATGATGTCTATCAAATCAATAGCACGGCTGATGTGGTCACCGAAGTTGCCAATCAAGGTGCGGCCGACAGGGTAGACGCGAGTATTACTTACACTTTAACTGCCAACGTAGAAAACTTAGTGTTAACTGGCAGCGCAGCAATTAATGGCACGGGTAATAGTATTAATAACCGAATTACAGGCAACAGTAACGCCAATCTACTTCGTGGCGGAAATGGTGATGATTATGTTGATAGCGGTGCTGGCAACGACACATTAGCGGGTGGAACTGACAGTATTCTAGGAACGACCGAATACAATGGCACAGACCACGACACGCTTGTAGGCGGCTTAGATAATGATCTAATCATCGGTGGCGCTGATGCTGATGTTCTGTATGGAGACAACATTGGCGACACTGTAAACGGAGGCAACGATACGCTTGTTGGTGGCATAGATAAAGACAGTCTATACGGCGGTGCGGGCAATGATGCCTTGTTAGGCGGCAAGGATGTTGATTTACTTGATGGCGGCAATGGTAACGATGATTTAGATGGCGGTAGCGATATTGATGTATTGCTAGGCGGAGCAGGCAATGACAGCTTATTTGGTGGCAACGATGCAGATACGGGGCTAGATGATGGTAAAGCCGATACGCTAACAGGCGGCGAAGGTGATGATGTCTATCAAATTAACAGCTTCGTTGAGGTCATCACTGAACAGGTTAATCAAGGCACGGCCGATCGCATCGAAGCCAGCGTTACTTATACCTTACCCGTCAACGTAGAAAATTTAACATTAACCGGCAGTGCAGCCATCAACGGCACAGGCAACGT
>JBMOEI010000306.1:0-1554 GCA_049318985.1 Desulfuromonadaceae bacterium | reverse complement strand
ACCTAGGCTCCATGGACGGCGGGGTTTGGGGCATCCCTGCAATCTGGATTCCGGCGGTCCATGCCGGAATGACGGATAGCTGAAACATCTTTCCAATCAGGTTAGACTTTATTGGAAACCATTTCCCGATGCAGCAACAATGCAACATTTAACGAGGTTTCCGATAAAGTCCATTGCTTTAATGCCATGACCCAAACCATCCTGAAACTCCGCCAAACTGGCGAGCCGGTGTTGCGCGAATCGGCCCGGGCTTTGGGACTGGATGAAATCCGCAGCCCCGAAATTCAGCGTTTGATCGTAGCCATGCGGGACACCCTGCGCGATGCGCCGGGTGTCGGCCTCGCCGCACCCCAGGTGGGATTCAGCCTGCAATTGGCGATCATTGAAGACAGGGCCGAATACCAGCAAGGCGTTCCTGCCGGCCAACTGGCCGAAAGGGACAGGGTGCCCTTGCCGTTCCAAGTGATCGTCAATCCGAAACTCAGCATCATCGACCCGACGACTAGGCTGTTTTTCGAGGGTTGCCTGAGTGTGGCGGGCTTCACCGCACTGGTTCCGCGAGCGGCCAAGGTGAGGGTCGAAGGCTTGGACGAGAACGGCGGGCCGTTGCTGATTGAGGCCGAAGGATGGCATGCCCGTATCCTCCAGCATGAAGTGGATCATTTACAAGGGAAGCTTTACCTGGATTCCATGCTTCCACGCTCTTTCATGACCACCGCAAACTATGCCCGCTTCTGGAAGGACAAACCCGTTTGTGAGGTTTGCGCGGCTTTGGGATTTCCAGAAACTCTGGCCCAAGGGGCAATCGTATAAACAAGGAATTATTCAAACTTCAATCCAACCTATTTTAGACCGCGATGGAAACCCTTCATACACTAAAAAATGGATCACGATTTGCTATTTGGGTGCTTGTATTGTTTACCATGCTTCCACCGACAATAGGGATGGCCGCTGGTATCAATAAAGAGATTCAAACATCCGATGAAATAGCCAACGAATTAAATTACTTGCTTACCTTTGTCGGTTTAGGTCATGCTGATTTTAGAAGTTTGAAAACAGACAAGATAGTTGAGGTTATGAAATTTGTCACCGCTAAAAAGGAAAAAGGGGTGCTATACTTTCCCGATGACATGGATGGAATCACGTCCACCTATTATGAAGTTGATGTTGCCCGAAGTTTTGGTCAAATTTTACAGCTAACGGATAATCCCGAAATCCCTTCGGTTTTCACCGCCCCTTCCAGTATACGCATGTCCCGTTGGAAAGCTATCGACACTCCCAACCACCAGAGACCGAAACTGTGGGAACAGTTACCCAAGCTTAACGGTTCTGTTTCCTTTTCTGGCATTGAGAATGTGGTTAACACGCCCGACGAAACCACCGGAACCTATTACCAGTACGATCTTTATCGAAGTGTGATCCTCACCCAGTTCAATGGCAGAAACTTATTGATCAGCCTATCGAAGCAGGTAGGCATTTCCAATGTTGGCAGGAAGGGGCTAATCATAAGCGGGGATGACCAATGGAATTATTATTACTCTAATGAAGCCGGGT
>JBMOEI010000305.1:0-1556 GCA_049318985.1 Desulfuromonadaceae bacterium | reverse complement strand
TTCATCTTTGCAATATTATTCTTATTGATGATTCCCTGAGTGCTTTCAAAAAGCGGACAATGTAAACTGACGATATCTGCTTTTACGAATAGGTCATCCAAATCGGCATATTGGCAATTTTCTCCGTCCAGTTCAGATGTTTTATTGATATCGTGAAATAATACCTTTAAACCGAAAGCAAGCGCTATTTTCGCGGTAGCCTGGCCAATCCGTCCAAACCCAATGATCCCCATTGTCTTACCTGCAAGCTCGATCAGCGGAGTGTTCCAGAAACAAAAATCGGGACATGAACTCCATTCCCCTTTATGGACTGCTGCATTATGATCACCTACGTGGTGGCACAATTCCAGAATCAGTGCGAAGGTCATTTGGGCAACAGCGATTGTGCCATAGGTTGGGATGTTTGTAACGGTTATTCCCAGATTTTTTGCGGCAACAACATCAACAATGTTGTAACCCGTTGCCAAAACACCAATGTATTTTACTGAGGGGGCCAGTTCAAGCGTCTCTTTTGTCAGGGGGGTCTTATTGGTAAAGATGATTTCAGCTGAACCGATTGCTTTAACGATCTCTGCCGTATCCTTTGAGGTCCTGTCAAAGATTGTCAAATCGCCAAATGTCCCCAGCTTTTCCCAGCTCAGGTCGCCCGGGTTTAAGGTATATCCGTCTAGAACAACTATCTTCATTTGTAGAGGTGATTTATGATTTTATTATATGTAATTATTTGATTAATAATTTAATATTTGGATTGGGTATCCGGATCCCAGATCGTACAGCCAATGTATCTTTCAGGTTGTTCTTTATCCTGAAAGTAATAAACGGTGACCACTTTCCCGTCCTGCCTTTGAACGCTTCGTACATATCCGATATCGCGACCGGCGCCGTCATTTCTTAAAACGATAGGTTTGCTCCATGTTTTGCCGTTGTCTCTGCTAAGTTTGGCGCAGATACTGAATGGTTCGGCGCGGAAACCGTAAGTGAGGCACAGGCGCCCATCCCTCAGTCTGACCAGACCCGGAGGATTTCCTTCACCAAGCTCATCAACAGGTTTACCGACATACTCCCAGGAATTCCCGTTGTTATGGCTTACCCACGAATCGATGTAACGGCTTTTTTCACGCTCTTTTAATGTTAATTCGTTCCAGTCGCCTGTTTCGTTTCTTACACGGGAAGTAAGGAAAAGCTCATTTTCGGAAATCCGTACTGTTGAAGGCATAATCCGGAAGCCCTTTTCAGGTTCATTTCCTACCCAAGAGACCATTTTCCACGAAAGACCACCGTCATCAGTCCGGGCACAGACTACCCGGCCCTCTTTATTATCCGATTTTGCGACCGTGAAAAATACCATGCAACTATTGCCATCCTCAATTATATAATCATTCCGGGCGGATATTTTGCTTATGCTATCCACCGCAAGACCGAAGGGTCCTTTCCATGTATGGCCAATATCGTACGTATAATAGAATATGGAGGGTCCGACGTTTACATCGAGCATCCAGAATTTCATTGCAAATCCTGGCTGGGCAAAGTCCATTGGTTCCTGCAAGGTTGAAATG
>JBMOEI010000304.1:0-1581 GCA_049318985.1 Desulfuromonadaceae bacterium | reverse complement strand
GCGGCGTGTGATGTGGCGTTATCCTGAACGTATAGCTTCTGAGTCGGAGATCTGATTTATTGCATATTGGATCGCCCGGCCTGACAATCCTCCTGATCTGATTCTACTCGAGAGTATATATGCAACCAACTAGCAACATTAAACGAATTCTACCGGCCATAGTCGTTGGCAACATCGTGGTCTTTATGCTGCTGGCTTTTTACCTGAAACAGAGTAAAGAGCATTTCCGTGAAATTGCCGGTATAACGACGAGTAATCTCACCAGAGTTCTGGCTGACAATCTCTCCGGTGACTTTCATCTGATAGACGTCGTACTGCAGTCAACTATCGATGGAATTGTTGGTGAGAACCAGCACAGACCCTTAAAAGAGCCTGAAATCGACGCATGCCTGCTGCAAAATTTATCCAGAGTTGCTGATGTTGACTATTTTCGTACTGCCGAAGCAAATGGTGACGTGAAGCACGGCATTGAGCCTGGTACTGTCTTGAACATAGCCGACCGGCCTTTTTTTCTGGAAGCGAAGAACAACCCTTTCGCTGGATTAATCATCTCAAAACCTCTGCTCAGCCGAACAACCGGAAAATGGTCGATATTTATTGCCAGGCGTATGAACAATCCTGACGGCTCCTTTCGGGGCATCGTGTACGTCGGCTATTTTCTTGATACATTGCAGCAAAAACTGAAAACAGTTGATGTTGGGCGAACTGGAGTCGTTATGTTGCGCAATTCCGCCATGGAGTTGTTGACCCGCTACCCGAATGTGACCGGCGCTGTCGCCACACCAGGCATGAAAAACGTCCCGACCGAATTCAAAAACATGATTGAAAGTGGCAATGAGACCGGTTCTGCCCGTCACGTCTCTCCGGCGGATGGTAAGAACAGAGTAAGTTCGTTCTGCAAGGTCACGCCTTATCCGTTTTTTGTCTTTGCAGGATTCTCCGAGGATGATTTTCTCGCGCCGTGGCATAAAGAGGTTCTGATTATATTGGTTGGAATCATAACCATTATGCTCATGTCCGGAATATTCGTCTGGTTTCTTGTCACAGACGAAAAAAAGCAGGCTGTCGCCAGGAAAATGCTCGAGACAAGTGAAGCCCGCCTGGCAGGCATCATTGAGGGAACCAACATCGGCACATGGGAGTGGAATATTCAGACCGGCGCAATCGTTATCAATGAGCGGTGGGCCCAAATTATCGGCTACACACTTGACGAACTCTCCCCAATTTCAATTGAAACATGGAGAGCCCACGCACACCCGGATGATATTAAAGCACTCGAAGAACTACTGATACTTCACTTCCAGGACTCCTCAAAGCCTCTTCATGCCGAGATTCGGATGAAGCATAAAGGTGGGGATTGGGTATGGGTTCTTGACAGAGGGAGTGTTACCAGTCGGTCTGAAGATGGCACAGCGTTGTTCATGCACGGAACTTTCCTGGATATTACCGAACGTAAACTGGCGGAAAATGCACTGTATGAAAACCGCAACCTGCTGCACACCATCATTAATGCTATCCCTGACGCCGTTTTTGAAAAGGATCTGGAGGGGCGCTACGTGCTCTTTAATGCTGCTGCCGAAA
>JBMOEI010000303.1:0-1585 GCA_049318985.1 Desulfuromonadaceae bacterium | reverse complement strand
ATTGTCGAAAACGACGAGACCACCCGCGTCGGCCACGACCGCAGCGAGACTGTCGATGGCAACGAGACCCTATCCATCGGCGGCAGTCGCAGTAAAACCATCGGCCATGATGAAACCAGCCACATCAAGCGTGATCGCACGGCGACCGTGGACAGCAACGAAACCTTAACCGTGCATGACAGCCAAACCACCATCGTCGACCAGGCCATCAGTATCACCACCAATCAAGCCAATGTCTCCATCAAAGCCGCGACGGAAATCCGGCTGCAAGTAGGTGGAAGCAGCATCGTCATGACTCCCGGCGACATTACCCTGATCAGCCCGAAGATCAACATCAACCCCTAGCTTTGACGGCTTCCCAAACGAGGACCGACCATGCCGACCTACTATGCCAACGATCTTATTTTTGATATTCCCGACACACTTAAAGACCAAACCACGCACATCCTGACGGTGAACGAAGACGGCCCTAGCCCATTCAACATCACCATCGCCCGCAAAACCATTGCCCCCGACGAAACCCTACAGGCTTTCGCGGAGCAGTTGGGCCAGGAACTGCCCAAGGCATTGCCTGGCTTCAAACTTTATGCACGGAAAGAAATCGGCATTGCTAACCAACCGGCTATCCAGTTTGATTATCAATGGGAGAGTGAAGGCAAAAAATTACTGCAACGGCAGGTCGGCCTGATCGTGGTCCTGCCGGATGGCGCAAGGCGTTTCATCCAAATAACGGCCACCGCAGCAGAAGTGTTCACCGCCGAACATGTCCAGCTATTCGGTCAGTTGCTCACAACGCTTCGTCTGCGGCAGGCGGACGCAGCCCACAGGGACGCATGACCGCCGCCGCCCGCCTTGGCGATTCCATCGCCCACTCGGCTGCGATGGGGGGGTTATTGGCCGGGCTGCTGATTGGCGCTGCGGTGGCCGTTGCCGTCGTCGCCATCATCGGGACGGGGGGCCTGGTGGCGGCGGCCATGATCGGGGCGGGTGCCGCATCGGGCGCAGGCATCGGCCAAGTGCTTGGAAGCCTTTCTTGTGCGCCCAAACCCGTCACCGGGACCATTGTTGCCACGGGGTCGTTCAATGTCTACATCAACGGCATCCCCGCCGCCCGCGCCCATGTGGACGTGGCCCT
The DNA here is from genome assembly GCA_049318985.1 of Desulfuromonadaceae bacterium. Taxonomy (GTDB): domain Bacteria; phylum Desulfobacterota; class Desulfuromonadia; order Geobacterales; family Pseudopelobacteraceae; genus JACRCG01. Next base: position 450 of record JBMOEI010000303.1, on the reverse strand, counting down.
GTGCAGCCAGCATCCCGGCCCGCCGGCCCCCATCGCGGAAGGCAGCGCCAGCGTCTCCATCAACAGCCAGCCAGCGGCGCGGGTCGGCGACCACACCGGATGCAGTGCCGTCATCAGCCTTGGCTCGCAAAACGTGTTCATCGGCGGGCCGACGACGCAAACCGATGTCATGCACCCGGAAGTGCCAAGCTGGGTGTCATGGTCCATCGGCATCGTGGGGATAGGGGCTGCGTTGGTGCTGGTGGGCCCCCTCGTTGCATTTGCCGGTTTGGTGGGCAGCCTAGGCATGGGTTTGCTGGGCAACTGGCTGGGCGGTAAAATTTGGGGCGAGGGTTCGGACGGGCAAAAATTGTCGATGCTGGGCGGGTCCATCCTCGGCGGGTGGATGGGGATCAAGGGAGGGGTAAAGTTTAATGAGAACTACACGATTTCTGTCGAGGGGTTGGGGTC
>JBMOEI010000302.1:0-1586 GCA_049318985.1 Desulfuromonadaceae bacterium | reverse complement strand
CCTGTTGATACGCGCCGAAACTCTTGAACGCCTGCACTTCTTTGGCGATGCGCATTGTTACCAGCAGGGCTTCCAGCCGCTCGCGCAGGATGAGTAGCTCAGGCTGCTTATCCCTTGCCGAATTGGCGCGGATGACCAGCCCGACAAGCTCCCTGCTCTGGTTGCGCAATTCCGTGCCTAGCGTGTATTTGTGGTAGCGGCTGAAACCCGCCACCGCCCGCTCGAAATACACCGCCACGTCCAAGGCTTGCTTGTAAATCGGCAAATGTTCGTAACGCGCCATAAAAAAGTAAAACGAAGTAGGCCGGAATAAGGTCGCATTGCGACCGTTTCCGGCGCAGCACCATCCGAATGCCGGAAACGCCGCTGGCGCGGCTTATTCCGGCCTACGCAAAAAAAAAATTAAAATTCCGCCCTAGTGGGCGGAACCGGGGGGCAAGCCCCCCGGACCCCCCAAAGGGTCGAATCACCCGAATAACCGAATCACCCACGCCGCCGTGCCCTCGTGCCCGCCCAAGCCAATGCGCCAATCCCCAACAACCCCATCACGCCCGGCTCTGGCACGGCGGCGACATCGCCAGAGCGCACGGCCCATGCATAGTAGTTATAGTCCTTACCGTCGATGCCCTGGATGCCAAAGTCGGTATTGAAGTACCACGCGAAATCAGGACTGGGCGCGTACTCGGTACCGGACCAGTAAACGGAGTTTTGCATATTAGAAAAGAAACTTGGCAAAACAGCAGAACTGGTGATGCTCTGGCCTTGCGTCAACCCCCCTTCGGTGTAAAACAAATGCCCCAGTTCGCTGTTGGTGCAGTTGTAGTTCACCCCACAAACTGGATCGGCGGTCGGCAGCCGCCAGCCAGTGTAGCCGCCGATATTCAGGCCCGCCGCCCAAGTATTGGCGGCAGTCCAATTCATCGGGCCGTTGGCATTGGCATTCGCCAGCCAAGTGATGTTGAAGTCAGTGTCATAAACCGCCAGCCCGCCGAGCCTCTTGATCAGCGCGGCTTCGGCAGTGGGGGCAAGCCCCATCCCGGCCAGCAGGACGAAGACCGTCAATGGTTTAGCTAAAATATTCATCAGGATAATCCTTAAAATTATTGAGATAGAGTTTGCGCCAAGGCGCGGGCGCGGGCGCGGGCGCGGGCGCGGTAATATTTTCCTCCTATCACATCATTAAAACAAGGAATTTATGGATGTCCCCAAAGGCCAAAGCCAAACCGTGAGCGGCTCCTCTGTGTATTGCACCGAATGAGCGATTCCAAGCTGATGCCGGTACACTGCTTGCACTCAATACTTTATAATGAATCGTGCATTGATTTAACTTGACAACCCATCATCCACCATGAAACACCGCATAGACCCCAAGATAGACTGCGTATTCAAGGCTCTGCTCGGTTCGGAGGAAAACCGCAATCTGCTCATCCACTTCCTCAATGCGATATTAACCAGCGATTTAACCGCACCGATAACCGAAGTGGAGATACTCAATCCCTACAACGACAAGGAGTTTCTGGACGATAAACTGAGCGTGGTGGATGTCAAAGCCAAGGACAGCGAAGGACGGCTTTACCAGATTGAAA
>JBMOEI010000301.1:0-1588 GCA_049318985.1 Desulfuromonadaceae bacterium | reverse complement strand
TCAATTTACCCCCACCAATTTGTTACCATGGCCTTGCCAATTTGTCATCTCAGCCCCCTAAATACGTTGCCGTCCACCCTGTTTTTTTATCCACAGCCCCACCAATTCGTTACTACGCCCCCACCAAATTGTTACCGCAGACCCACTAATCCGTTACCTCAGCATCACCAATCTGTTACCGCAACCCACCAATTTGTTACCGATAAAGCCTTAACCAATTGAATCTTTGAAAATTTTTCCGCACGAATTATCAGAAATCAGAGGAAGTTTTGAAATATCAGAACCTCCGCCCTGTGGATAACTTCGGCTTCGCAGCCTCATCAACCAAAAAAAGGCGCGATGCGCCCGATAAAAAAAATCCGTTCCATGCGCCCCTCAATTTGTTGCCGATAAAGAACACACCAACTTTGCAACGGGCGCGAATTGACCTTTCATGACTTCGCAAAAAAAAAAACGAGTATCCCCCCCTTGAAGGACAGATACCCATACGCGCCAACTTAAAGGATCGGTAATTCAGATGGCTTCAAAAAACTGCCCTCCAGCGATAGCATGTCTTCCAAGTTATCGAACAGCCAATACAAGGGTCCACCACGACACCAGCGCAAAAGCCTGGGATGCAGCCCGTTTGGGTCTGTCGAATCAAGAAACTCAAGCACGGAGCCTAACCGCCTTCTGGCTTTAGGCGCACCCATGACACCGGCCACCGCCTGACTGATCTCCCGTTCTTGGGTCGGGGTCAAAGGCAAGCTGTCACGATGCACCAGTTTTTTAATGAGTGCTTCCAGAAAAAACAGGTTCGCCGGAGTGTTCTCCATTTGGAACGGTGCAAAACCGGAAGGCACACCGTTTTTAACCGTGTAATACTTGCCGCCCATGGCCCTCACGCCGATGGATGCGCCAAGGTCTTTGTCGAACAAAACGTAAGAGGCCGGCGTGGCCGGTTGGTTGAATTTCTGCGACATGGCCAGCAAGGCCATTTCCAGCACGGTCTTACCCGAACCGGACTGCCCAATGACCATGGTGTTGGCCAAATCCCGGTGATTGGGGTCCAGATGGCTTTGCCTACCCTCATTCCGATGAAAGTTAAAGTAATACGGGCTACCCGATGTGGTGGCAAACATCATGACCGCATCGCCCCATTGGTTGCCGCGTATCTGCCCAATCGGGTAATTGTGGAAGGCAGAGAACCCGGCAAAGTTGCGGCTGGTAATGTCGCCCACCCTCACCCGGTAACTAAAGTTTCCGGGCAGTTGGGCATAGAACGAACCCGCAATACCGGCCTCTTCCCGCGCATATTTGATGCCGACATGGGACAGGGCGGAACCCGCCGCATTGATGTTTTCATTCAAGCCTTTTTGATCTTCCGCATACACCAACAGCGAAAGGCTATGCGCCCCCATGACGAAGCGGTTGGACACCAGATCGTCCAATGCCGCCGAGATGTCGGCAATCTGGGTTTCGGCAACATCCCCGGCATTGACCATCCGGGCCTGTTGCCGCGACATGCGGCCTTGGGCGTTGGCCTTGGACAAAAAGGTGAACGACTGCGTAAGCACCAACTCAAACGGCAGGGAGAGCAACCCATTCA
>JBMOEI010000300.1:0-1597 GCA_049318985.1 Desulfuromonadaceae bacterium | reverse complement strand
CCAACCGAGTACACAGCACCGGCCACTCTGCCTTGGGTAACGGGAAATGCCGTCCAAGGTTCAGCCGTGTACACTGGCGTACCTGTTTTCCTATGCGGACAGAGGCGACGAGGCGATATGTTAGATAAGATTCACCTGTCGCGGAATTACTTGTTTTTGTTTGTCGTATATACATGTTGGGAAAGGTACCAACCCGAAAGAGAAAAATCAAGCACTAATTATATTTTATGGCACTACATTTTGAAGGAAAATATCCGATGACCGAAATCATTGATGTTTTTATCAGATAATCGATAAAATCAACATGAAATAGGAAAAATATGACGGCGTTTTGACAAAGATGGGCTACGACCAGCGCTGCCGCCTCTGGCGTGCGTCTGTTCCGCTTGCACTCAATGATATGAGCAGCACGAAACGTAGCACAGATCTGATTGATGCGGAGGTCACTACATCCCGTATCGCCTCAATTTATCCTTGAAGGCGTTGTAACTGATGCCAAGCAGTTCTGCCGCCTGCATCTTTTTACCATCTGTGGCGCGAAGAGCACGCTGTATCGCCCACTCTTCAAGATCCGTCAATTTGAACGACAATGCATCCCGTTGTTGGAGCACATCATCATGGGGCAAAAGTAGGGGCAAAAGTTTTTTTGCCCCTACAGCATTTCCCCCCGTAAGATGCGGTTGTAAATCCTCTGCGGTAATTATTTCTTCGGCATGAAATACTACCCTGCGGACGACCTGTTTAAGCTGGCGAAGATTTCCGGGCCAGAGTTCTTTTTGCAGGCATTTGATGGCTTCTGGCGACAGCCTTGGACAGGCAGTTCCCATATCATCGGCGGCCCTGGCAAGGAAGGTACGGCAAAAGAGCGGTATGTCTTCTGTACGCTCCCGGAGTGGTGGTATGACAAAAACGACATCGCTGAGACGGAGCCAGAGGTTGTGCAGAAAACGACCCGCCGTCACCTCATTGGCCATATCAGCCGAAGTTACTGCGAAAACCCGCACATCGCAGTGAAGCGATGCGGCGCTGCCGGTCGGGCAGTATGATTTTTGCTCCAACAGGGCAAGAATTCTATCCTGCAGGTGCAGAGGCAGGAGCTCCGGAGCATCAAGCAGCAGAGTACCGCCATCAACTTCCTGGAGTGCCCCGCAATCACGCGCTGCCGGAGCCCGACCACGGGCGGTCAATCGGCCGAATAGCTCGTTCTCCAATTGTTCAGCCGAGCGGCTCCGGCAGTTGATGCTCAAGAGCGGCTTTGTTTTGCGCCAGCTCATTTTGTGTATCCATTCGGCAACAGCACTTTTACCGGTTCCCGCTTCACCGCTAAGCACTACGGAGTAATCGCTGTCGGCAACCTGGGAAATCTGTTCGCCAAGCGTCGTAATAGCGTGGCTGGAGCCGGTCAGGATGCCGCAGCTCTTGATCGACTCGGCTTTAAGGCGGGCAATCTCCCGTTGTTGAAGAACGGGGAGAACCGCCTGCCGTACCGCTGCCAGCAAACGCTCCGTGTCTATCGGCTTTGGAATATAGGCCGATACACCAAGTTCAATGGCTTTAAGCAGATAGTCGGTATCAGTAAAAGCGGTACAAAACAGGA
>JBMOEI010000299.1:0-1608 GCA_049318985.1 Desulfuromonadaceae bacterium | reverse complement strand
CGGTTTCGTTGATTGATCGGCTTAAAATGCTCGCCAATAAAAAGGACGTTCCCTATCAATCACTCTTGAAAGTGCTCCTGGCTGAAAAAGTTGATGAAGCTTTTCATCATGCAAAATGACATGAACGACTACGATACGCTCTTCCACTCCGTAAGTATCATTGCCGAACATATGCAGGGGCTGCAAGCAGTTGCCGTGGCCCAATATACGCCGGTTGTGGAAACCATTATAGCCACCCGCAGCCGCGATGTCCGGCAGATCGAACATACTCTCGATGGTCTGCTTGATTTTTGCTCTCACGAACAAGCTCTTCTGCTCTATCGCCGTCTCTGCCGCCATTACTTTGACATCGACCCAGCCGCCACTGCAAGCTATATAAACGCATTTCGTGAATTGTGGGATTCAGAGCCATCTGTGGACGAGGATTCTGTAGCTTTATGTGAATCGGTATAACCGGGAATTCATCAATGTCGGTCCATGATTAGAAGAAAAACCATGATATTTCTGAAACCAAAAGAGGAATAATGAAACTCACCCAGCAACAACTTGAAGCGCACGGCAAATATACTCCGCGGCAAGACTGCCGGGCAGGACTACAAGAACTACATCCTGTCGCTGATGTTTTACAAACGCCTCTGCGACCAGTGGGAATATGAGGCGGACGAGGCTATTGCCGAGAAGGAAAAGGAGCAGGGCCGATAATTTACCGATGCGCAGAAGGCGATTTTCCGTGCTCGCGGTGATCATCGCTTCAGCATTCCGGAAGGGAGTAAGTGGAGCGATGTACTGGCAGCCTCCACCAATCTTGGCGAAAAGCTGACCACGGCAATGCGCGCGGTTTCTACTGCCAATGAAGAGCTGAAGGGTGTCTTCACGGTTGACTGGAACCAACCCGCACCGGACGGCAGCGGAAATCCGGGATATCAGGTCGTTTCTCTACACTCAGCACCCAAAGGATCTGACTGATCTCAATCGCCTGGTTGATCAATGGCAAAGGGTTCGCAATAATACGCCGCACAGCCTGGGCAAGTTCAACGAAGACCATTTACATACCAACCTCGACTGGCTTGCCGAGAATCAGGCGACGATTGAAGATCGCCTTTTCAAACAGAGCTTCAGCTCTACCGGATTATATCTCTACGATGTGGCGAGCAGCTACCTGGAAGGGACTCAAAATGAACTGGGTGCCTTTGGTTACAACCGTGACAAGAAAAAGGGGAAGCTCCAGATTGTCATAGGACTGCTCTGCAATGAGAGCGGCGTCCCGTTATCAATAGCGGTCTTTAGCGGCAATACGAATGACACCAAGACGCTGCTACCCCAGGTAGAGAAGATTAAAAACCGCTTCGGCGGTGGCGAAGTCACACTGGTTGGCGATCGTGGCATGATTAAGAACACCCACCTTGAAGAAATACGGGAGAGTGGACTTCATTACATAACGGCAATAACCAAACCGCAGATAGAAAAGTTATTAAAAGCGGGGGTTCTCCAGCTTGAACTTTTTGATAACGAGTTAGCCGAAATAGAAACTGCTGATGGCGTAAGATATGTAATGAGAAGGAATCCGCAGCGGGCGCTGGAAATAGAGAAATCCAGACAGGAAAAACT
>JBMOEI010000298.1:0-1611 GCA_049318985.1 Desulfuromonadaceae bacterium | reverse complement strand
ACGAGACCGGGCAGTATTTGCAGTGTTCCATGCATACCATTTGCTATGACCCGGTCACGGGCGAGTCCTTAAGTGAGATTTGTGCGGGGAAAAAGCTGACGGCGGTTCACGTCAGAGAGGACGGGGGCTGGGTGTATTTGGTGGACAAACGGGCGACTATGAAAGCCTGACTGCCGCAGCAGACCCGAGTACGCACTACGGACATGATAGCGTATCTCGGTCGGCGGTTTTGGTGCGGTTCGCATCGCTTACCGCACCTTAGGTTAGATCAAACCCGCAATAACGCTTTTCCCAACCGGGCGGAAAGCTGGTCGGCAGTGAATTGCGGTTCGTTGGGCGGATATAGCTCATCCTCTTCAATCTCGAAGCCTAGCTCTTTAGCCAGGGCAAGGAGTTCTTTAATGCGCTCACAGGCCAAAAGTTTTGCGTTGACCTCAGGATCGGTTTTAGCCTTGTCCGAGAAGGCTTTGATGACTTTAATGCTCATGATAGGTTGTTCTCAGGGTTCACGCGGCGGCTAATAGTTCGGGCTTGACCAGTTCCAGCCATTCATCGACACGCTCTTCGGTCTGGTCCTTCTGGTTGTCGTTATCGAGAGCCAAACCCACAAAATCGCCATCGACGACCGCCTTGGATGCCTCGAAGCCATACCCGTCCGTAGGCCAGGCGCCGACCACGGTCGCGCCGTTTTCGATGATTTGGTCGTAAATGAATTTCAAGGCATCGACAAATTCATGGCCGTAGCCTTCTTGGTCGCCCAAGCCGAACAGCGCCACCACTTTTCCTGAAAAGTCCGCGCCTTTCAATTTCGGCAGGAATTCCAGCCAGCTTTCGGCGCTGCCGCCCGAGTCCAAACCGGGCAGTTCGCCATCGCCCAAGGTCGGCGTGCCGAGGATCAATGCCGTGTACTGAAGCAGGTCATCGACGCTGGCTTTGTTCACATTGACCGGGTCAGCCGCATCATCGCCCAGCTTTTTGGCGATGCTTTTCGCCACCCGCCGCGTGTTGCCCGTGTCGGACCCAAAAAAGATGCCTATTTTACCCATATCAATATCCTCGTCAGAAAAATAAAATGTAAATCTTTAGGTTTAGAAAATCACCCGCAGGGTCGCGGTTCGAGATTAAAATGCACTTCCAACAGTCCAATCAGATGGTTTAAATCCAAGCTTTCCAGCATCTGTGTCGAAGCGCTGAGATCATTTGCGCCTGGGTATTCCAAATGCAAGCCATATCTGCCTATTTCCTGTCCATAGGTGAATATGTAGGCGAGCAAAGATTCTTCACCCGGCAGGTATAGCCCTACGGCACTCTCGTCTTTTTCCCAACGCTCGCTGATGGCAAGGACATCGGGCCCAAAACGATCTTGCCAGACATGCAATAACCGCCTAATGGCATTGTCTTTGTGGAGCGCCCAAATATTCATTCCACGCCTTGCCTACCATGATCTGCCAAGGGTGGGGGTTCCTTGTCGATTGACAACATCCATACACAATTTGGGCCAATAATAAAAACGGGCTTTGATAGGGGAAGATTCATTACAAATCATGGCTTTGTCATGCAAGCGTGACGGCAGATTGTGCCGGAAGCCCCATTAATCTGTCGTCGTTGTCG
>JBMOEI010000297.1:0-1614 GCA_049318985.1 Desulfuromonadaceae bacterium | reverse complement strand
AAAGTTCCTGAAAGTAGCGCAGGTCGATGAGTTTCCGGTAGTGTGGCTTTAGTTTATCCACGACCTGACGCATCATAATAATCTTTTGCTTCTTCATAAAGCTCTCTTCCGGGTCGAGGCCTTCGGAAGGGAGTTTGTTTTTAATATCTTCGCCATCATCGCTGTCGTTATAGCCGCGGTCGATGGAGAAGGTATACTTCTTTTTCTTCCTGATAAAATCGATACAATTGTTGGATGCTATTTTAAACAACCATGTGCTGAAGGCATAATCCGGGGTATACTGATGAAGGTTTTTGAAGGCTTTACCAAAGGCTTCTATGGTAAGGTCATCGGCATCTGTTGGATCGTTTGTCATCTTCAACAGCATGAAATACAATGAATCGCGATAGTTATGCATTAACTCGGCATAGGCATTCTGATCGCCACGCTGGGTTGCCAGCTGAACCAGTTTATAATCTCGGATGGCTTTATCGGTCAGGTCGGGGTTCATTTCCATTTATGTTGTCGCGAAATGCTGGCTGTCAACGAAAGTATTGGATTAAAGAAGATAAAAAACAACTCGAAGATTGGCAAATATAACAACAAATTTTCTTCTGCTAATTTGGTCATGCATTTTTTATGGATAAACAGTGCAGAAATCGTTCTGAGACCGAATAACGCCAATACATAATAAATGTTATACATTGAGGGCAGCAGCAGGAAGAAAAGTATGTAAAACAGGAAGAGCGAGAGCGGGTAGAGCGCGAGCATGAACTTGTGACGGGGCTTATAAAGCTTTCCTGTAGAGAAGTGACGGTGTTTCTGCCGCACCCATTCGGCGAAGGTAGTTTTGGGGATAGAAACGGTATGGCTTTCGTGGCTGATTTCGATCCTGGTATTTTTCCCGGAAGCCACACTGTTGATGAACAGGTCGTCGTCGCCGGAGCGGATCCTGTAATGCGAAATAAAGCCTTTTGTTCTGTAAAATAGTGATTTACGGTAAGAAAGATTCCTTCCAACACCCATATACGGCATCCTTGCCAGGGCAAAGGAAAGGTATTGCATGGCAATAAACATCGCATCGTAGCGGATGAGTTTATTGAGGAATCCCGGCCGTGTTTCATAGCCTCCATATCCCAGAACGATTTCTTTTTTATCGACAAAATTCGATTGCATCAACCTGATCCACAATGGACTGGCAGGCCGGCAATCGGCGTCGGTAAGCAGGAGCACATCGTATTTAGCGGATTTTATACCGATGGATAGTGGGAATTTTTTTCCTGAGAAGAAGTTCAGGTTTTCTTTGATGGTAACGATACTGAGGTGGGGATAGGTCTCGGAAAGACTTTTCAGCAGGTAGGATGTTTCGTCGTCGGAACCATCGTTTACGACCACCACTTCAAACTGCGGATAGTCCTGTTCGAGGAACATGGGCAGGTTGCGGCGCAGGTTGTTGTAATCGTTCGGGCACAAATCACCACCGATACTGGTTGTTTATCATATCCAGTGTGGTCGCTGGCTGATGGACTTCAAGCATGACCGCAACCGCCGCACCCATGTCTATTATCGCTGGATGAACGAGGTGCCGGTGCTGTTCCTCATCGGCATGATCCTGCTGGCCACGGTAAAACCCTT
>JBMOEI010000296.1:0-1624 GCA_049318985.1 Desulfuromonadaceae bacterium | reverse complement strand
TGATGACAGCCCTGTGATCATTCCGGCAGGCCCCGGCATTGGCTTAAGACTGACAGTCAGTAGGTTTGAGGTAGCCGGCGAGCCTGTCACGCACATGAGACCCGAAGTCATCACAAGATGAACCTGGTCTCCGTGGGCAGGTGTAACCGTAAATGCGGCCGTCCCCACCCCTTCCGGGTAGCCGTTCCTGTACCACTGATAATCCGCATTTCCGCCGTTAATAGTTGATGCAGTGAATATCACAGGAATGCCCGGGCAGGTATTTTCCTTGTCGGCAGTAATACTGACGGCCGCATGCACAACAGGATAAACAGTTAAAGTGACCGTGTCTGATGAGGCTGGATTGTTCAAGGTGCACATCAGGTCGGAAGTGACGGTTGCATACAGCCTGTCGCCGTTCTGAGGAACGCATGAATAAACCGGGAGGTTAATGCCCTGCTGCACCTCATTTCTGAACCAGTTGTATACCGCATTCCCGGCATTGACCGGCACAGCAGTGAATGTTACCTGAACTCCTTCACATATGTCATTTTTATCCGCTGAGATGACCACACTGACCGGCAATAGCTCGTCCACAGTCATTACAATGGTATCGGACACTGCCGGGCTTCCGAAGGTACAGGCCATTCCTGAGGTCATGACCGTATGGACCACATCTCCGTTGGCCGGAATATAGGTAAGCGTCTGCTGACCTGTTCCTGCTGCATAACCGTTCACGTACCACTGGTAAGAGGCATTCCCCCCGTTCAATGGCGATGCTGTGATGGTAACAGGTGTTCCTTCGCAAACATGGGATTGCGGGGTTGAGATCGTGACACTGACCTGCTGCTGAGGAAAAACAACCATTACAACGGTATCGGAGATAGCCGGGTTTCCGGTGGTACAGGTAAGGCCTGAGGTCATCGCAACCCAGATCCTGTCACCGTCAGCCGGTGTGCAGGTATAGGTCGGCAGACCTGATCCGGCCGCATTGCCATTTTGATACCACTGGTAAAGGGCGTTGCCGCCATTGATCGGTATCGCAGTGAACGTGACCGGTGTTCCTGCACAGACATTGTTCTGGCTTTCAGTGATGGAGACACTAACCGGTACCGGCAGCGTAACCGACATGATGATGATCCCCGATGTGGCCGGACTTCCGCTGACACAGGAGAGTGAGGATGTCATGACAACATATACCTGGTCGCCGTCGTCAGGAGTACAGGTATAATCAGGCGATCCGGAACCAACCGGAAAACTGTTACGGTACCACTGGTAGACCGGGTTTCCTCCGTTGAACGGAACAGCTGTAAAGGTTACCGGGGTTCCGGTGCATATATTGTTCTGACTGACCGTCACCGCAACGGACGCCTGTAAAGCAGGGCTTATGGTCATCATGATGGTATCGGATGAGGCCGGGTTTCCTGAAGTACATGTTAGTCCGGAAGTCATGACCACGTGTACCTGGTCGCCGTTCACAGGGACGCAGCTGTAAACTGGCTGGTTCAGTCCGACAGCAAGGTTGTTACGGTACCACTGGTATTGAGCCGCGCCGCCGTTGACTCCCGTGGCCGTAAAATTGACCGTGGTGCCTGCACACACATTGTTCTGATCGGCAGTTACCGACACTGACACCGGCATCAGC
>JBMOEI010000295.1:0-1635 GCA_049318985.1 Desulfuromonadaceae bacterium | reverse complement strand
GCGCAGACCTCACCCCCGCTGCCGCGCGCCCCTCTCCATGAATGGAGAGGGGCTCTTCGAACGGCTGCGTTTCACGACGAACTGTCAGGTGAGAGCAGCCCCTCGCCATTCATGGCTACGCATTGGCCAAAAGTGTAGGTGCGTTGGCGCGAGTCTCCCGCGAGAGCTCTACCTGATCGATGGAGAGCTACCAGACCTGGGCGCGTTCGGAGTTGGCCCACGCGGATCTCGGTCAGGCGGCGCGGACCAAACGGGCGGTGACAATGCTGGCGACGATGGCGGCTCATCCCGCGGGGACGGTCCCCGCGGTGTTCGCGCCGGGCGGGCCCCAGCAAGGTGCGTACGGTTGGCTCGAGAATCGCGCCGTCCGCTGGGAGGACGTCGCGGCGGCCCAGCACGTGGCCTGTGCGCGCCGATGCCGCGATCACGCCGTGGTCATCGTCCCGGTCGACGGCACCAGTCTCACCCACACCGACCTGCGCGGCGACGACGGGGTCGGGCCCATCGGCACGCGCGCCGCGGGGGCCGTCGGCCTCAAGGCGATGACGGCCATCGCCCTCACCTACGACGGGGTGCCGCTGGGCGTCGCGGCGCATGCCTTCTGGGCCCGACCGAGCGAGCCGCTCACGGTACCGCGCGAGAAGCGCTCCCTCGAGGAGCGGGAGAGCCGCCACTGGATCGAGCTGCAGCACGACTTCGATCGCACCCTGGCGGCCGAGGGCGCCGACACGCGGCCCTGGTACCAGATGGACCGCGAGGGCGACTCGACCCACGTCCTGATGCGGTCGCTGGAGTCTCGGGCGCTGCTCACGGTCCGCGCGAACCACGACCGCCTGCTGACCCCGGGCGCGAAGGGGACCGACCGCAAGGTGCTGCGCAAGCTGCGGGAGGCGTTGGGCGCGGCGCCGCCCTGCGGGGTGACGTACCTGGAGGTGCTGCGTCACCGCCACCGGACCGAGCGGGTGGCGCGGCTGGAGGTGCGCTTCGCGCGCGTCTCGCTGCGGCTGCGCAAGCGCTGGAGCCACGAGTTCCTGGCGGACGTCGAGGTGTTCGCGGTGAGGGTGTGTGAGGTCGGCACGACGCCTGAGGGCGAGGAGCCGATCGACTGGCTGCTGCTGACGACGTTCCCGGTCCACGGGCTGGAAGACGCGTTGCGGGTGGTGCGCGCCTACTCGCTCCGCTGGGTCATCGAGCGGGTGAACTACACCTGGAAGAGCGGCGCCTGCCGCGTGGAGGACTCGCAGCTGGAGTCGTTCGAGAGCCTGGCCAAGTGGGCTACCCTCCACTTGAGCGTGGCCACTCGCGAGCAATCCATCCTGCGCCTGTCGCGGACGCAGCCCGAGCTGCCCGCGACGGAGGTCTTTGTGCGCGAGCAGGTGGACGCGGCGCTCGCGCTGCACCACACGAACCACCCCCACGGGCCGGCGCTCGGCTCGACCCCCACGCTGGGAGACCTCGTGAGGATCATCGCGGGACTCGGCGGCTTCGCGGGGGCGAGCCGGCACAACCCGGGCATCAAGGTCTTCGTCCGAGGGATGCAGAAGGTCGAAGTGGCCGCGGAGGTCCTGAGCGCGTACCGAGCCATGATCGCGGTGCCTACATCTCGCGACCCTTCTGGCTAATGCGTAGCCATTC
>JBMOEI010000294.1:0-1653 GCA_049318985.1 Desulfuromonadaceae bacterium | reverse complement strand
CCCCCTGGTGTGGGGCACCACGGCGCACCTGCCTCGCAAACGGTACATCGCCTACGAGCCATCCTCAGGGGGCGGTGACGGTGAAGAGCGATCCGGCGCTGCGGCCAAAGACCTCGGGCGCATAGGTGCGCATCGCCGTCGCGGGCAGGGTCTGGAAAGCGCCCGGCGTCGTCGCTCGCGCCAGGTAGGTGTAGGTGTAGGTGCCGCGTGGCAGGTCGGTGGCGAAGAGGGCCACGCGGTTGTCGCGCACCTCCGTGCGACCAAAGTACCACCAGGCGGGCCACACACCCGTGTCGCCGAGGCCCGGGTCGTCGGCCAGGGCGCTGGTGGTCTTCAGGCTCGTGTCGAGAGCCTCCAGACCCGCTGGAAGCATATCCTCAACCATGAAGTAGGGCATGTCCTCGGGCACAGTCAGGGTGAGGCGCACCTGCACCACCTCGCCCAGGGTGGCCTGGGTGGTCAACTCGCCCGTTGGGCTGAGGGTGTCGGTGTCCACCAGACCGTAGACGCGCTCCACGCCGACGCCCTGGTCGAGAGCCTGGACGACAGCCGCATCCTGGTAGACACGCATCCGCAGCGTATAGTAGAGTCGGCCCTTGCCGCTCTGTCCACCGACCGCCTGACGCTGGATGCTCAGGGCCGCGTTGGTGCCCTGAGCCAGATCGGCCAGGCGCACCAGCACGCTCACCGGGTCGCCCAGGTTGCCAGCCCCGACACTCCCCTCGCGCAGCGTCCCGTCGTCGAGGGCGACGCGATAGCTGTAGTCGGCATCCAATTCGCCGCTCTGGGCCACGTATTCGGCGAGGGCCATCAGGGTGACGGCGGTTTCCTGGGTGGTACGCCAGTGGTCGCGCTCGCGCAGGCCCATCAGGTAGCGCACCGCGTTGGGCACCAGGGCGCTCTTGGGGTCGGTGCGCACGAGAGCCTGGAGGGCCAGGGCGGTGGTGCGCGTGTCGCTGCCCATGGTCGCGTAGTCGGGGCGAGTTTCCTCCCAGTGGGCGTCGGTCGGGCGCATGATCGCCGCCGCGCCCAGGTCGCCTGCGATAGCCGCCGCCCGCGTGTCGTCGCCGAGGCTCTTGAAGGCCATTAGCAGGTAGGCGCGCCCGTAGTGGTCGAGTTGCTCGCGCTGCTCGAAGAGGGCCACCGTGCGGCCCCGGTCGGGCTGCCCTAGCTCGCCGAGGACGAAGAGGATGTAGGCCCGCGTGTTGAGTTGGCTGCTCACCGGTACCTTCTGCTCCTGGTCGCGCCCCTGGTCGAGGACACCATGCAGGTAGTCGAGGCCACGAGTCAGGGTGGCCTGGTCCACGCCGTACCCGGCCTTCACCGCCTCGCCGAGACCCTGGACGACGTAGGCTGTCAAATAAGGCTGGCTCGGGTCGTTGGCCCACCAGCCCCAGCCTCCGTCGAGACCCTGCATCGCGTAGAGTCGCTGGAGCCCGGCAGCCAGGTTCTGTTCCAGCGAGACCTTCAGCCCGTTGTCGTCCACGCCCAACTGCTTGTAGAGCCTGTAGGTGACGGCGTTTGGCAGGAAGGCGCTGACGGTCTGCTCGGTGCAGGCGTAGGGGAAAGTTTCGAGGTAGCCGAGGCCACCGCGCAGGCCGGCGGCAAGGGAGGGTGCCAGATCCAACACAACCTCGCCGTCAGCACCGGGGG
>JBMOEI010000293.1:0-1669 GCA_049318985.1 Desulfuromonadaceae bacterium | reverse complement strand
CCCTGCGCCACCGAACAGGCCGTGCGCAGACCGGTGAAGGAGCCCGGGCCCCTGCCGAAAGCGATGGCGTCAAGTTCATCAAACTGCAGGCCGGCCTGCAACATCAGATCCTGAATGACTGGAATCAGCTGGGTCGAAGTTTTTGCACCGCCCTCGCCGCTGTGCTGCCAGGTCTGGCAGACACCCGATACGCTACGCTGGACTGCCACCGACATGAGCTCGGTACTGGTGTCAAAAGCCAGCAGTTTCATCGCCTGACCCCGGCACGCACGCCAAACAGAATCCCCATGGTCACCAGGGCCAGGCCCGCTGCCAGATTCCAGTGCAGCGGCTCGCCCAACAACAGCACGGCGCCCAGGGCAGAGAGTCCTGGCACCAACGCAGTGATCATGGTCGAGCGCACCGGACCGAAATATTGAATCATCCTGGTAAACGCAATGCCCGAAATCACCACCGAACCCCAGCCTTGGTACAGGGTCTGGAACAGCACCTCACGCCATGGTGCGACAAACACATGGCCCGCCACGGCGCCGCTGAGGACCAGCAATGCGTACAGCGGAACGAAGCTAAAAAATGCGAAGGCTGTCACGGCGATGGTGGCGCGCACCGCGTCAAGCGCATGACGGCGCGCCAGTACGCTGTACATGGCCCAGCAGGAGGCAGCCAGCATGAACAGCAAGTCCCCCTTCCATACTGCGCCGCCCTCAAAGGCACGCAGCAGACTGGCGCCACCGACCAGCAGATCGCCCAGCACGATCAGACCGAGCCCGAGGGCGCGCGCCGCGGTCACGCGATCCTTGAGCAGCCACAGCGCCAGCAAGGTAGTCCACAGCGGCAGGCTACCCGGCATCAGCACGGATGCGTGCAGGGCCGGAGCAAAAACAAAGCCGTTGTAGGCAATCAGGGCGTAAAGCAGGCCGCCAAACAGGCCAATCATGCAGGTCACGCGCCAGGGCAAGGGCGACAAGCCGAGCAGACAGGCGTGGCCCAGAGCGCGCGCGCGGTCGCGCCGAACCAACCAGGCGCCCCAGGGCAGCAGGATCAGACTGGCACCCAGGATGCGACAAAAAGCGATGTCAAAAGGCGTCAGCGTGCCACCGCGCGCCGGATCGGCCGAAGCGCGCGCAATCAGGATGAAGGAGGTCCAGATCAGTACGGTGACCAGCGCAGCCATCAGACCCACCGTGCGTGGGGAAAAGCCACTGCTTGGAAGGGTCGATGTGGAATGCATGGCAGCCATTATCTGTGACCGCACCAGACCGATGCCCTCACACCGACGCCACCTGCTGCACTGATTCAAAGTGCCAGAGGGTTTACCCCGATTTTTTCGACTTTCAATGGGTTATATGATCTAAATCAAAAAATCGCACGAGCGTTCTATTTTGCATTTCAGCCTCACATAACCGGAGAACACGAATGATCAATTTCAAGGCTTCATGGGCCGCACTGGGCGCGGCACTGCTGGTCGCTGCTTGCGGCGGCGGAGACGGAGGACCCCTGGGTACGCAGGATGCAAAACCCGCACGCGGGGCGCTGATGCAAAGCCCACCGCCGCGCATCACTTCCATGACCGCGGCTGACTTCACCGCCATCCTGACCGCCAAGTCGGCCAGCTTGCTGCAACTTGCCGGCGCACCGGTCTGCGGTGTGGATGTGCAGTACATCAAGT
>JBMOEI010000292.1:0-1683 GCA_049318985.1 Desulfuromonadaceae bacterium | reverse complement strand
ACCGGCACGCCGAGAGTATTTTGGAAAGATTGGGCCTGCCATATCGTCGCATGGTGCTGTGCGCAGGCGACACGGGTTTTTCCTCGTCCAAAACCTACGATTTGGAGGTCTGGTTGCCGGGTCAAAACACCTATCGCGAGATTTCTTCATGCAGTAATTTCCGCGACTTCCAAGCCCGTCGCCTGAGAGCCCGCTGGCGCAACCCGTCCACCAACAAACCGGAATTGGCCCATACGCTGAATGGGTCAGGTTTGGCCGTCGGTCGCACCATGATTGCGGTAATGGAAAACTGTCAAGACGAGCTTGGACGCATCCATATACCCGAAGTGTTGTTACCCTATATGAGTGGACTAAAGTGTATTGGCAATACGGATTAAAATGAAACATACTCATTTTCCATCTGATATTTGCGAACTATATGAGATATATGAATGGAAACATGCAACAGCGATACTAAAGGAAGACTTTCCTTCTGAATGGCATGATTTACTGGAAATGCTCAGAACCTTTAAACTTCAAAACTCATGGATTACCAAAGGGGGAGGAAACAAATCAGAGCTTGCAAAATGGGTAGATGGCTTTCTGGGTAATAAAGGATGGGTCGAAAAACAGTTTACAACCTCAGTAATTGTCGATGAAACTATACTAGAATCACCTACTCACAAAGTTGATTGCTATAAAAACAGAATTGCGCTTGAATTAGAATGGAATAATAAAGATCCTTTTTATGATAGAGATTTAAACAACTTTAGATTACTTTTCGATCTCAGAGCCATTAGCGTTGGAATAATATTAACTCGATGTGATGAATTGCAAGAAATATTCAATAACTTAGGACGAGGCAGCTCCTATGGTACAGCGTTTTTAATGCTCATTGATTACTTTGTTTGTCACTGGCGGCAAGGGGTTGCCGCCCTACGGCCCTTGTAACGCAGTAGGTCGGCAACCCTTTGCCGACTTGGACTAACATTATGTAAGTAACAAATGGATATAAAAAACGCTGTATATAAGCTAGACATGATATATTTTAATGAGAAAAACCGTTTCAACATAACTGCTGAAACGGTTTAATTTAGTCAGTCATATCCCACCAACTATTAAGATTTTTAATAGCTCAACCATTCAGTATGATCGTCTCTTCGTCCATATACGTAATCAAAATAAAGGGCTTGAAGTTTAGTGGTGATTGAGCCTCGGCTGCCAGAACCAATTTGCCGGCCATCCAAAACTCGAATAGGGGTAACCTCAGCCGCAGTGCCGGTAAAAAATGCTTCATCTGCTATATATACTTCATCCCTAGTAATCCGTTTTTCAATGACTTCAATTCCTTGTTCCTTGGCAATCGTCATGACCGTCTCACGGGTGATCCCTTCAAGGGCAGAAGTCAGGTCAGGCGTATAGAGTTTACCCCGACGAACTATAAAAATATTTTCACCGCTACCTTCTGCAACATAACCTTCATGATCGAGTAACAATGCTTCATTGCAGCCACAGGCAGCAGCTTCTTGTACGGCTAATATAGAATTAAGATAATTGCCATTGGCCTTAGCCTTACTCATCAAACTATTAACATGATTCCTAGTGTACGAGGAAGTACGCACAGTCACTCCTTTTTCCATACCTTCATTGCCAAGATAGCTACCCCATTCCCAAACTAGGATCGCAAGATCCATTTTTGGATTC
>JBMOEI010000291.1:0-1683 GCA_049318985.1 Desulfuromonadaceae bacterium | reverse complement strand
TTCACCAGTAACCTGCTATCTATTGAAATGGTAGTATATTTCTGGCATGTTCATCAAATGTCCGATAGTGTCCCCGGCAACTCCACGATAAAATACAATGTGCACTCAAAATGGTTCAGATGTCGAACGAGAGGAGCTACGTGTGTGTAAAAAAATATTCATAGGGGCCACCGGCCAGCATTGCGGTAAAACGACCATCAGTCTTTCATTGATGCATCTTGCACGACTAAAGTATAAGCGCGTTGGCTTCATGAAGCCGCTTGGACCTAAATGGATCGTATTTAACGGCACGATAGTTGACAAAGATGCCGCAATGTTCTCAAGCGTCTTTGGTGTTGAAGAGGATGTTACCCTCATGTCCCCGGTAACATTGGCCCCGGGGACGACCCGCAGCTTTCTTGACGGAGAGATGGATGCCAATGCTCCTATCCAGGCTATCCGGGCTGCATGTGCAGAGCTTGAAAAAAAATATGACTACCTGATTATCGAAGGGGCCGGCCATGGCGGAGTCGGCTCGGTGGTCGGCATGAATAACGCCCGGATTGCCGCTGAATTGAACGCGCCGGTTCTGCTGGTGACCGGTGGTGGTATTGGTAATGTTATTGACGCTGTAGAGCTCAACCTAGCCCTGTATCAACGCGAAGGTGCTGATGTACGCATAATCATGGCCAATAAACTGGTGAAAGAAAAAAGGGACAATACCCTCTCTTATTTACGGAAGGCCTTTTCCGGTAGCGGTATTATGGTTACCAGCGCCTTTGACTATCTCCCGACTCTTGCAGATCCCACCCTGCACCATGTTTCCGAACTTCTTAACCTGCCGCTTCACGGTGATACGGCAGAACAAAGACGCTTGTGTCATACCATCCAGCTTGGTGCAGCCTCTTCACAGATAGTTATTGATCATCTGGAGGAATCTACATTGCTGATTGTGACCAGTTCGCGCGATGAACTGCTCGTTACGGCTTCTGCGCTGCATCATATTCCTGAATACAAGGTGCGTCTGGCCGGACTCATTATTGCCGGTCACGTACCGGTTTCCAATATTACCCAGAAAATTCTTGACGACAGCAAAATTCCGTATATACGCATCGAAGAGACATCCTCGGAAATATTTTACCGGTTGCGTGAGCACGTTTCAAAAATCGGCCCTGAGGATCTCGAAAAGATCCATCTTATAAATTCAATTGCGGAACGCTACATTGACTTTGATGCAATCGACGCAATAATCTAAGCGCCAAAAAAATAGAAAGTGCTTGACCTTATACGGTTTTTGATATTTATAGCAGTTTGATCGCTAATCCATCGAGGTTTATATGGTAGCAGTAACGCGCCTGGATAAACAGCTGATGTACCTCAATCCGGATCACATTATCTGTATTGAGGAAACTCCGGACACGGTAATTACGCTTTTTAACGGTAATCGATATATTGTTTTTGACCGTGCCAGCGCTATTATAAGCAGGATAGTCACCTTCCGCGCGAAAATTTCACGGCGTGCCGCAAGCCATGTTGCTAAAAAATATCTGGGACGTGCCAGAGTCAGCCAGTTTCAACGAGACAATTTTCTCCCACTGGGCGAGGCGCTTCCGGAACGTCAAGGCAAGCAGAACTACATTCCATTACATAGCAGGGATTATTAGCGTATGGATCTAGCGACTATTATAGGGGTGGTGATGGCCT
>JBMOEI010000290.1:0-1689 GCA_049318985.1 Desulfuromonadaceae bacterium | reverse complement strand
TCCGAATGATAGACGACATCCGCACCAACTATGGATTACAGACCGTTCCATTTGCCTTGATGCAGCAATTATGCAAAATTCCGAAGAAGAAAGTTCCTGATTTTATGCAGAAGATGCGGTTGAAAGATTAATACAGGTGAGAATTTTTATAACAGGCGTATGGAATTGGCTATACAGAACAAAAGTTCAATGAAACTCGTAATGATTCAGACTTTCGAGTTGGAGGCAGGGATTTTGTGATTACTGAGAGCCTTTTTACCGGATCAGCAGTAGAAACCTGCCTTGGGGAACTTGCATCGCTCCGCTTAAACCTCTTTCACGAGTATCCATACCTGTACGACGGATGTCGTGAAGACGAACTCAAATACCTGCGGCTCTATATGGAAACACCGGAAGCGTTCGTCCTCTCTGCAACTGATTCCGGGGCTATGATTGGAGCGGCAACGGGACTTCCCCTGCGGCATGAAGTAGAGTCGTTGATTGATCCCTTTGCCGGTACATCCTATCCGGTAGATGAACTGTTTTACATCGGTGAAGTGCTCTTTTACCCGTCATACCGTGATCGCGGACTCGGCATACGCTTGCTGGGTCGAATTGAAGAGTATGTCTGTAGTCTTGGCAACTACCGGTATTTGACCTGTGCTACTGTGGATCGGCCCGAAAATCATGAACAACGTCCAGAAAGCTATGTCCCGATTGACAGATTTCTCAGCCGCACCGGATTTATTAAACTCCAGGGCATTACCACCAGTTTCGCTTGGAAAGAAATCGATGGCAGTAACCGCGAACATCCGATGCAGTTCTGGGTAAAGGAGTTGTGCTTGTGACTTGGCAGGTTTGGCGACAAGATGATAATGGTAATTGATTTCTGGTGGGGAGTTTTGCCAGCAAAACAATTGCAGAGATCCGGATTGCCGAACTGACAAAATGCCATCACAAACAAACATATATTCCAAGCATTAAAGGCGACCGACTAAAATAAAAGTATAAGGAGATTACATGCACCGTCTCATCATTTTAATCATTATGTGCCTTCTTGCCACTACTTCTTTTGCCGGTGAGCTTGAAAAAGAGACTAAAACAACAAAATCAGGCCTTCAGTATACCTCTCTTATAGAAGGTACTGGAGTTACTCCAGGGAGCACCGACACGGTAAGTGTCAATTATCGAGGCACTTTATTGAACGGCCGTGAATTCGACAGTTCATATAAAAGCGGTAGGCCGACTGAATTTCGGCTTAACAACGTCATCAAGTGCTGGACTAAGGGCTTGCAGATAATGAAGTTTGGCGGAAAGGCCGAATTTGTGTGTCCATCAAATCTTGCCTATGGTGATGAGGGGATTGTAGGTTCCGTCCCACGATTCGCTACACTGATATTTGAAATGGAACTGCTTGCCGTTAAATAATCAAGGAAGATTATGTGTGAATCCGGAACCGATTTCGTACCACTTACTGAAGCTGCACAACTGTTGAAAACGACAGAAGCAGTGGTACTGCAGATGCTCAATATGAACGACCTGCAGGGAAAAATGGTTGATGCTGCATGGTATGTAGATAGGTCATCCCTATATGATTTCAGCGATAAACCGAAAAACGCAAACATTGCAATACATGAGGGTTGCGGCATTTGCGGTAGTAGGTGCGGTAGCGGATGCTAAAGACATTATGGTAATTATGCGGGAAAAGGG
>JBMOEI010000289.1:0-1727 GCA_049318985.1 Desulfuromonadaceae bacterium | reverse complement strand
GGTCCGGAACGGAGTACGCCTTGGAGAGGGCGCTGAACAGTCCCTGGCGCCGCCGCCTCCGCTGACCTTTGATGCTAAGGGCAGGCCCAAAGCGACTCACCGATCGCCAGACAAGTCGTTTGAAGTTTTTGTTGGGGACTGCCGCGAGGGCTGGCGGCGCAGCGACAACAGCTGACAAAGACAGCAGAAAGCCCCACTCCAGGAATTTTGCCACTGCCTTCATACGATTCTCCTCGAACTGCTTACCGCCAGCAACCTCGGAACCTACTTGTCCCAACTGCCAATAGCGGTATCGATGTCATCGACAAACTCAAGACCAGCTGGTAGTGCCAGCGCGCCCTTGGCGAAAGCAAAGTAAAGCGAGCGATGGCATTGGCTGTTTGGACACCAGGTGATACCGGACGCGATAGCAAAGATTACTGAACTCGTGCGGTTGGCCGGGACCGAGAAGGTCGGCGTGGCCGTGCAGGATCCCGGATAGCAGTCTTGGCCGCTGCTGTTCCAGGTGTTGGCGCCGTTTAAGGTGGCCGAGCTGATGTCACTCCAGCTGGCATAGCTGGTGTACCAGACCTGCGGCTTCCAATCGACGGCCGACGCGCCGTTGTTCTTGACACGGAACAGGAAATACACAAAGTGGCCGGCAGCGCTATTGCTGTAGATCGGCTGGTACTCATTCCACAGGACGCCACCGATGCGGTTCTTGCCACTGTAGTTAAAGACCATCCGCCACAGGTCCTTATCTGGATTGATGCTTGAAGCAACGGCATTGCCCGACCACGAGCTCGGGTTGACCCCCAGGAAGTAGGCCGGGTCGTTGCCTTTGACCCAGTCCCAGGCCGGGTCGTGCATAGACATCCGGGCGTAGCGGAAGGTGCTGCTGAGGGCGGCGTTGGGGTCCTTGCCGCTGACAGTCAAAGTCCCATCGACTATCAAGTTGCCCTTGATCTGGATCTTCTTGCTAGACAGGGTCTGCAGGTTGACGGACCAGTTGTACTTGCCATCGAACTCGAACGGCGGCGTGCCCGGCGGAACCTGCAAGGCCGCTGTATCCTTGACGATGATTGTCCAGTTGCCGGTCACGTCCTTGCCCAGCCAGTCCTTGTTCATGTCGCCTTCGAGCATCTGGGTGTCGTCGTTGTACTTGGCAGTGACCGCCGTGCCCGTCTTGCCACCCGCGTACAGCTTGTAAGGCGCCGTCTTGCCTGGCGCATACAGTTCGATCAGCACCTTGCTCACGTCCGAGTTGACCAAGTCCAGCTCTACCCAGATCTTTTGCGCCAAGCCGACGCTCGGGAAGGCGATCGTGTCGGTGGAGCCGGCGGCAAAGCCGTCCTTTATCTGGATGTCTTTGGTGCCAGGGACCTTGTCGACAAACTGGTTAAAGATGAGATTGTTGGAGATCTCGTCGATCCCATCGGCCGGCAGTGACGCCGTACCCCCAGACACGCAGTCCAGCGAGCCGTCGGCTTTGATGCCCGCGACCACAAGGCCCGTGCCGCACGACTTGCCGACTTGAGGCAGCGCCGGCAGATCGGTCAAGTCCTTGTAAGAGCCGCTGGTGGCGACCTTCTTGAGATCCGCAGTCTTGGCAAAGCCAGACAAATCAGAGAGCTTGGCGTAGAGCCCAAGGTTCGGTGCGCCCACCAAGTCGGCGAAATTACCGGTCTTGGCCACTTCTGAGATGGCGCTGGTCTTGACGAACTCGCCCAAGCTCGCCTGCAGCCCTT
>JBMOEI010000288.1:0-1737 GCA_049318985.1 Desulfuromonadaceae bacterium | reverse complement strand
GCAGCCTGTCCCCCGCGCTGATTGCCGAATACCAAACCCAGTTGCCAGCCAAGGCTCTGCTGCAAGCCAAGTTGCACGAATTCTATTTGCAGAACGCGCCGGATGACTATCCAGAAGATACAACATGAACACACCCAAAAGCCCGGTACAGAAATACCGGTTGAGCGATAAAGGCCGCAAGCTGCGATAAAATCAATAACACCACCAATCCATAGCAAACGAGAAAACCATGTCCCCAACTAACCACATTCAGATCGACCCAGCCGTCTGCCATGGTAAGCCATTCATTCAGGGAACCCGTGTGCCAGTCTCCGTCGTGGTCGATAGCCTAGCCGCCGGCATGACTATCGAAGAGGTGCAACGGGAATATGATTTGACACGGGAAGATATTCAAGCTGCCTTGGCATTCGCCGAACTTTTGCAACAGCCCGTTGCAAAATCAAGCACACATTAGGTAATCAGTATGCACCCACTCATCCATGAACATCGCAATGCCATCGCCGAGCTTTGCCAACGGTATCGGGTGCAACGCTTGGAGGTTTTCGGTTCCGCCGCGAGGGGGAACGATTTCGACCCGGAAACCAGCGATGCGGATTTTCTCGTGGAGTTTTCAACTGCCCCCGACAATCCTTCGCTCAAGGCGTTTTTCGGCTTGCAAACCGACCTGTCCAAGGTTCTTGGCCGAACGGTTGATCTAGCGGAGGCATCCGCCATCCGCAACCCCTATGTCCGGGCCAGTGTGGACCGCACCCGCGAGGTGGTCTATGGAGCGTGACCCGCGGGCTTGTTCTGTGATTCTCATTATGGCTAAAACGCCGTCATACCGGCAGGGAATGCCGGTATCCAGAACACAGGGATGTGAATAAGCCACCCCTTATGAACAAACAACCGTGCGTTTACATGCTTGCCAGCCAACGCAATGGAACGCTCTATATTGGAGTGACATCTGACCTTATAAAACGGGTATATCAGCATCGTAATGAGGTAGTGGATGGCTTTACTAAAAGCTATGGCGTTCATGATTTAGTTTGGTATGAAATCCATGAAATGATGGAAAGTGCAATTTTGCGCGAGAAACAACTCAAAAAATGGTCGCGGATTGCAAAAATCCGTCTGATCGAACGACAAAATCCAAGTTGGCGCGACTTATGGCCCGAATTGGTTTAAACCGTCATACCGGCAGGGAATGCCGGTATCCAGTCTACAGGGATGTAAAACCTTCCGTTACGGCAATATCGGCTATTGTTCCGCGAAGCACTCACTCACCAAGATTAAGTCCTAACCCCGGCATTGCCCTCCATGGCCTCTGGATTCCGGCACAAATCCGCCGGGAGCGGATTTGCATTTACCCGAAGGGCGCGGGGCAGGACAGCCCCGCGTGAATCCCTGCCGGAATGACGGGGTTACAGCCAAACCAAAACCGTGCGTCATACCCGCCGGGAAGCGGGTATCCAGTGCCATGGACGGCAAACGATGAAACATCCATGGAGTCAAGTTGGCGCGACTTATGGCCCGAATTGGCGTGACATTCGTCCATGACCATCGTCATTCCGGCAGGGAATGCCGGAATCCAGTCTACAGGGATGTAAAACCAGTCGTAAGGTCAATGCCCAACTATATTCGGCTATGCCTCCAAGGGCTGCACCTTTTTAAGCATTGCCCTCCATGGCATCTGGATTCCGGCACAAATCCGCCGGGAGCGGATTTGCATTTACCCGAAGGGCGCGGGGCAGGACA
>JBMOEI010000287.1:0-1741 GCA_049318985.1 Desulfuromonadaceae bacterium | reverse complement strand
TTAATGGTGAGGTTTCAGTCAAGATGCTTAATGGGGATCTCATTCCGTGGAGGCAGGAAGGTATGAAAGTGTTGGGGTGCCCACTTGGCTCCGAGGCCTATTGCAATTCGGTGTTGGAGGCAATAGCAGTCAAAATCGAACAGGATCTAGCCCTTCTGAAGGAGTTTCCATGGCTGCATCAACGAACTAAATTGGCCATTTATTGTTCCAATACGCGCGCTACCTATTTTTTGAGAGCTATTGCACCCAATATCGCAGAACCTGTGATGAAACGTCTGGATGCCAGCTTTGATGATTTTTTGGCTCACACCCTCAGTTTTCCCGCTACACATCGTCAAGAATCCCCATTGGTTCCGTATGACAAGGCACTCCAACAAGCGCGTTTAGGAATCAAGCAGGGAGGTTGTGGATTGACGAGTGTAGCCATGGTGGTCCCGGCAGCCCTTTTTGCAGCCATCTGTGCATTCATCGAATGGCTGCACGAAGATTCTCACATCCCTATCACGCGCCTGCCCTGGTTATCGCAGCACACAGACTGTTATGAATTGGCTTTCCTGCATGTTCACCAGTGTTTTGAAATGTCTTCACAGATGTTGGTCAATAGGTGGGGGTTCGAAGAGGGAGACGAGCCTGACAGTCCTGGTATTTTTCGCCTACCAACAGCATCGAATATTCTATCGTGGAATCCGAAGAAATTGCCGACTCAACATGAAATTACGGCAGAAATGCAGGGCAAATCTAGGCAGATCTTGCTTGAGACTTTATCAACTTCGGATAAGCGTCGGCTGGAGGCTGTTTCTCTTCATAAAATACCAGCTGATTGTCCAGAATCCGCAATTGGAATGTCCATCCAGCACCCCAAAAAGGAATTGCGACAGTGCTCGATGGGTCTGTTTGCTCTTACAAGCCACCAAGAACTGTCAAATAATGCTTTCTTGACTTCCTCAGCTCTTGTATTGGGATATCCGATTCCATATGCGCGATTCCTCAAAGAGCATGTGGGAGGTTATGGTGATTATGACTTATGGGGAGATCTGTTGCTCAATAACGCCACCCATGCTTCGCGATCCCGTATTCTCTCACATAACATTGTTTCGCAGGAACTTGCGCACATAGCCTCTGGGGGTGGAATCCCGACAACGGCAAAGCCAACAGAAATCCCAACGGCAGATGATGATTCACATAGTCGAGGAGACCTCATGACACTCGTGGGGGGCAGGATTCCGCTCAAACCATCATCTGAATTCTCCAGCTCATCGCTCCTCATCATGGACTTTACCTTGCGACATGTCTTTACGGGGGAGCACGTATTTAAGGCTGATGTCATATCGGAAGCAGAAAAAGCAAAGCGAAACAAATATGCTGATCTCTACCAGCAGCGAGGATTTGCTTTTGCACCTCTTGTCGTAACTTCTTTAGGAGTGTGTGGCCCAGATCTTTTACGCTTCTTGTGGGCTGTCGCTGATCATGCAGCACGATATGCTTTTGATCTCCCTTTGGATGTGTATCTTTCCATATCACAACCAGCATCAACTGTTTCTTCAAATGATGGGGCAAAAAAGCAAATGGGTTTCAAGATTTTGCGGGGTCGTTTGTATAACGAATATCGCCTCCGGATTTTGACGGCAACCTATGAGGCAGTGACGACTCGGGTCTTCGGACGTTCTTTTGCTTTGACTACGTGTCGTGTGTATCGGGAGCTGCTGGCGGCGTCGCGGGCGACATGGCAACCTATTTTCCA
>JBMOEI010000286.1:0-1745 GCA_049318985.1 Desulfuromonadaceae bacterium | reverse complement strand
TGAGACCGGTCAGATTTGCGCCGCTCCCGCTCGGAGTCAGGTAATCTGTTCCGGCAGTTGCGACGGTGACCAGGCCGGCGCCGTCAGCTTTCATGAGACCGTTGACGTTTCCCGCGCCACCACGAGCAGCGGGCAGGGTGCCACTGGTGATATTGCTGGCATTGGTGGTATCTACGTTGGGGACGTTGACAATACCGAGATTTGAACGGGCGGTCGCGGCGTTGGTTATGTCACTCAGGTTGTTTAAGGCCATCAGCGGTGTGCCGCCATCCGGGTTTGTGGTTTCTTTCCAGACCGCTGCCGCAGCCGTGGCATCAGTCAGAACAAATTCCTTTTTGAGGATCGTGTTGACCCAGTGGGATCCGACAGCATAACCGGCAGTCGTATCATCGGCTCCAGTCGGGTCAGTCGTTGCGGTCAGGTTCACTTTCAGGTTTTCAATATTGCTGATTCCCAGATTGGTTCTGGCGGTGGCGGCATCAGTTGCGCCGGTGCCGCCGTTAGTTACAGCAAGCGTACCGCCTATGGTGAGAGTGCCGGAACCTGTGATCGGCCCGCCGCTCGCGGTAAGACCGGTTGTACCGCCTGAGAGGTCGACGCGTGTGACACTGCCGACCGGAGGCAGTGCCGTACAGCTCCAACTTGAGCTGGCAGTGGTGTATTTCAGATACTCGCCATCTGCACAGACTTTCCCGAGGGTGTCGGCACTGTCGGCAATCATGGCTCGAAAGGCACTCGGCACGCTGGAAAGCTCCTGGCGAGGAGTCATCTCAGGGTCACTGCCGATGGCAACACCCAGGTAATAGGTTTTGTTAAAGGAGACGATGATCGGCGTAACACTCCCCATCAGGACACTGTACACGCCGTTGTCGACAATGACGCTACTCTGATGCTCGCCCCAGAAAGCGGTGCCGCCTTCCGGGGCGTCATACAGGGCAAAAGTCATGGCCACCGGCGTTGTTACCGGTGCGCCTGAGGCCTTGGCCAGATACCCCTGATAGGTGATGGTGAACGGTGGCGCGGCAAAAGCAGGGGTGCCGACAACTGCCAGCAGTGATATCAGGATGGTCGTCAACAGGATTCTCATGGATATGCCCTCCGGTGATGCAGGTGTTTTTGCTTTATCGATTATGACTCTTTATCGCTAATACAAATATATTGATACGCATTTAAAGTAACGAAAAGTGACGAAAAGTAACGAATTTGGATGGTTGGATTTATATGAGGATTCAGCGGAGGGTGAACGGAGCGGTAAAACTGTAACCGACAGAATGAATCGAAGTTACCGGCAGACGGAGGGTAGCAGAAGCAGTTACCTTGGAACGTAAGCGATAGATCAAGGCATCAAGCGCCTTACCGCTATATTCGTCAGTGTGATTGTAGAGTGCCAGCATAATGTCGGCACGGTTTACCGGCTCGCCTTTTGATTGTGCCAGATGGAGTAAAAAACTGAACTCTTTTCCGGTGAGTGCTATTTTTTCGCCTGAAGGCGTGAATAATTCCATTCGGATCTGATCTAAAACCCATGACGTTAGTACTACCGGCAACGGCTTGACACTGCGCGGCTTTATCCGTTTGGCAAGATTTGTTATGGCTGAAACAAGCAGACGACCATCAGCCGGCTTGGTCAGATAGACATCAGCACCGGCTTCGTATCCGGAAAGATTATCCTCTTTACTGTCTCTGGCGGTCAGCATGATGATGCCCATGGTCGTATTATCACGCAGATATTCCGCCAGCACGGT
>JBMOEI010000285.1:0-1751 GCA_049318985.1 Desulfuromonadaceae bacterium | reverse complement strand
GATTTCCATCTGTTCTTTAGCACAGGTTGGACACATGCCGTGACTGAATAGAGCTTCAGAATGGTCGCTGATGTATGTCTCCAACTGATGCCAGTCGCTCTTGTCATCACGAATCTTCTTGCAGTACGAACAAATCAGAATAATCCCCTCAAGTTGCTTGATTTGTTTGAGTGCAACTTCAAGTTGATCTCTCTGCTCTCTTATAAGATCATTTCGCCGTTTCAATTCGATATGGTTACGTACCCGGAGTTCGAGTAGATCAATCTTCACCGGTTTTGTAAGGTAATCGATTCCACCCAACTTCAACCCGGTTATTTCAGATTCGATGGTACCCATCGCGGTCAGAAAAAGAATCGGGATATCGGCATACGCTTCTTCTGCCTTGATGATTTTACAGACATCGAAGCCACTCAAGTCCGGCATCATCACATCCAGAATAAGCAAATCAGGAGAGGTCTCTTTAACCTGACTGATCGCATCAAAACCATTGGTTGCTGTGCAAATATCGTATGTTCTCTGCAGTGCCTTCGTCAGCAAACGAACATTAATCGGATCGTCATCTACGATCAATATACGGGGTTTATCATGCATCACAGTTCTCCTCATGGCTACATTCAAGCTAAATTCATAACCCTTTTCATTTCAGCAACCAACTCCTTCTGTTCCAGCGGTTTTGACAGATATCCGTCAAATCCCTCACTTAGAAAGCGTTCCTTTTCATCGCGCAACGCATAGGCGGTAAGAGCAATTACCTTTTGGTGGGAACAGGTACCCTCTTCTTTTGCGCGGATTTCCCGAAGTGCCTCTTCACCGTTCATGACCGGCATATCAATATCCATGAGGACCAGATCGAATTCTCCTTTATCAAGTGCTTCCAGACTCTCTCTACCATTCTCAGCCGTTACAACTTCATGGCCATGCTTTTTGCCAAGCAGCACTGTTCCAAATAACAGATTGACCGGGTGATCTTCCACTAACAAGATCCGCAAGGAAGGGCCATCCCAGACTGGTACGGTTGGAAATTCTATAATGCCAGTTGTATTTTGTATGGTCGGGATTGTGAACGGAAGTTTCAGTATGAAGCTGCTGCCGGCACCATGGGTACTTTCCACAGAGATATCGCCACCCATAAGTTCTGCCAGGCGGCGGCTGATAGTCAGGCCGAGCCCGGTGCCGCCAAACTGGCGGGTCGTTGAGCCATCTTCCTGAACAAACGGGTTAAAGATTTTTTCGAGGGCCTCAGGCGAAATACCAATTCCGGTATCGGTAACCGAGATCTGAATGATACAACTGCCATAATGCCACTCACGCACCTCTGCAGCAATAGTAATGCCGCCCTGTTTTGTGAACTTCGCCGCATTGCCAAGCAGATTGTGGATGATCTGCTTGACCCGCAGTTGATCCCCCAGTATCACGCGGGGAATTTCCTCATTAATAGTGACATTAAACGCAAGCTTCTTAGCAAATATAGCGGACTTTTGCATAAGATAGACTTCATCTATGGCATGCCGCAGACTGAATTCAGCCGTTTCTATCGTTATCTTTCCCGCTTCAATTTTTGAGAGATCAAGTATGTCGTTGACCAGCGACACCAGGTTGTTGCCGGACAGTTTGAGGGCAACCACATACTCCTGCTGTTCCTCCGAAAGCTCCGTCATACCCAGAAGCTGGGTCATGCCGAGCAGGCCGTTCATCGGGGTGCGGATTTCATGACTCATGTTGGACAGAAACTCGCTCTTGGCACGGTTGGC
>JBMOEI010000284.1:0-1755 GCA_049318985.1 Desulfuromonadaceae bacterium | reverse complement strand
AAGCGGATTGATGCCGAAATGACAGGCTTGGCGCTGTATGACCCTGCCACCTTGGCAGAAGTTAAAGGAGCTTTGGCATGAGCGAAGTCAAATTTCAGGGCCAAGTGGCCTTGGTGACCGGTGCATCGCGCGGAATTGGTGCTGCGATTGCACTGGAACTGGCCACCCAAGGCCTGAAAGTCGTTGGGACGGCAACCACGCAAGACGGTGCCGCCAAAATCTCCGCAGCGTTAGCTGAATTTGCCGACTGCCGGGGCGCCGTGCTGGACGTCAACGACCTTGGCGCTGGCGAGGCCTTGATCAATGAGATCACCAAGGCGCATGGCGCGCTGCATGTGCTTGTCAACAACGCTGGTATTACCCGTGACACACTGGCCATGCGCTTGAAAGACGATGACTGGGACGCCGTGCTGGACACCAATCTCAAGGCTGTTTTTCGCATGAGCAGGGCAGTGATTCGGCCCATGATGAAACAGCGCTATGGCCGCATCATCAATATCACCAGTGTGGTGGGTGCCTCAGGCAATCCAGGGCAAGCCAACTATGCTGCGGCCAAGGCAGGGGTGGCGGGCATGACCCGTGCATTGGCGCGCGAGCTGGGCAGCCGCAATATCACGGTGAACTGCGTGGCCCCCGGGTTTATCGCCACAGACATGACAGCCGGACTGTCAGAAGATCAACACAAAGCCTTGCTGGCCCAGATTCCGCTGGGCAGCTTGGGTAAACCGCAAGACATTGCTCATGCTGTGAGTTACTTGGCGTCGCCTCTGGCAGCCTACGTGACCGGACAGGAATTGCATGTTAATGGTGGCATGTACATGGCCTGAAGAGCAGGCTATCAAGCGCTGTTTGGAGCCTCGGCTCTAAACAGTAGAATAACGAAGTTTTTAACAACCCCCAAGAGTCAACCATGAGCGATATCGAAGCCCGTGTCAAAAAAATCATTGCCGAACAACTCGGCGTGGAAGAGTCCCAAGTCACCAGCGAAAAAGCCTTTGTGGCCGATTTGGGTGCTGACTCCCTCGACACGGTCGAACTGGTGATGGCACTCGAAGACGAGTTCGGCATCGAAATTCCTGACGAAGATGCCGAGAAGATCACGACGGTGCAAAACGCCATCGACTACGCCAACACACACCAGAAAGCGTGATGAGTCGGCGCCGCGTTGTTGTCACCGGTTTAGGCATGGTCAGCCCCGTGGGCAACACGGTGGCTGAGTCTTGGGCCAATGTGTTGGCGGGTCACTCGGGCATAGGCCCGATCACCCAGTTTGATGCGAGTACCTTTTCTTGCCGAATAGCCGGGGAAGTGCGTGGTTTCAATATTGCCGACTACATGCCAGAAAAAGAAGCGCGCCACATGGACCGCTTCATTCATCTGGGGTTTGCCGCTGCCTGCCAGGCAGTGGTAGACAGCGGTTTGAAGGTGGGCGACGCACTCGGCGAAGAAGAATCCACCCGCATTGGTTGCAATATCGGTGCGGGCATCGGTGGTCTGCCCATGATTGAGCAGACACACGGGGAATTCATGACGCGTGGTGCGCGGCGGATCTCCCCGTTTTTTGTGTCTTCCAGCATTTACTTGGAAAATGTAGCACTAGTAATCCTCCCACCAGGGATGCAGGTTGACACTCCAGTTGGGGATTTCACAAAACTGTTGGGATGGTTGATTAGACACCAAAATCAATTGGTTTATATTCCATTAGATGCCCTTGAAAATATTAACGCTTTTATCTTTAAACAAATAACTTTGTTA
>JBMOEI010000283.1:0-1766 GCA_049318985.1 Desulfuromonadaceae bacterium | reverse complement strand
AAGCAATCGGCTTACTTTGCCACGTTTGCCACTATTTTATTGGCCTTTGCAACGCTCTGGATGCTTGCCGGTGCTTGGACCGAAATCGCTCTGCGCACTGAAGGTTCGCTACAAGCCAACTTGCTGGTCGTCAGCGGACTGTTGGTAGCCATCCTATTAAGCGTCATCGCCAGTCAGATGCACTGGCAGATTGCCAAACGCTTTGCCTTGTTTACCCAAATCCTAGCTGGCTTGGTGTTCTTGTTGCTTGCCACATTCCGTTACGAGGCGAGCGCAGAGCCTGCCACCAGCCTGTTTGCCGGTCCATTTTTAGGTGCTTTGTTGATTGCTCTGGCAGCCTTTTCCAGCAGTTGGTTCTTCCATCGCCAAACTGAATCGGAACTGTCCAAGCTATCCAAGCCCCTGTTGTGGTGGTCGGCCTTTTGGTGGTTTGGCTTCGTGCTTTACGATTGGGCCGATTGGGTGCAAGGCCAATATCGGTTTTTGATGGAGATTGAAGCCTATCGAGAGGATGGTTTATTCTGGTGCGCTTATGGCCTTAGCCTAGCCATGGTCACGCCGGGATTCGTCTGGTTGGCAGAGCGACTTAATTGGAAGACTTTGCGCTGGTTTGGGGTTTCGGTATGGATAGGCTTGGGTATTGCCACTTTCGCAATCCTAGTCGAATTGTATTTGGAAGATCATATACCCTACCGGGAAACAGGCTGGACTTACTTGGCATTGTGGGGCGTAGGCGAATGGTTGCTGGCCCTATGGCCTAAAAAGGGCTGGAATATGGATGGCTTCTGGCTTAAGACCGTGCATACCTTGCGCATCGTCGGGCCATGGCTGATGATTTGGCCGCTTGGCCGCCAGTTGATCGCTCACTGGCTGGAAGCCGACACCGCCGAGCAACAGGCGTTGCTGACCGAAGCGGGTTGGTTCAGCGCAGGCAGTTGGAGCCGTTATCTCCCTGCATGGGCGATGATGCTGGCACTGGTCTGGCTCATTCGGCAAAGCCGGAACGGGGGATGGCCGGTCAAGCCGATTGCCGACTGGTATAAGCGTGTCATGATTCCGCTGGGCGCGGCTTGGTCTATGCTTTTGGTCGCCATGTGGAACCTTACTCAGAATGGATTAATGAGCCCCCTGCCCTATTTGCCAATCTTGAATCCGTTGGACCTGACCACCGGTTTTTCACTAGTGTTGGGGTTGCAGGCTTATCACCTGCTTCAAGACGGGGAAGCCAGCGGAGAAAAACCACCATGGCTTGGCAAAATCCCCTGGCTTGCAGCGTTTTCGGGTTATATCTGGTTCAATCTGATGCTGCTGCGTAGCGCGGCAGTCTTTCTGGGCATTCCTTATCAATTTGAACCTTTATTCCAATCGCAACTTATCCAAACGCTGCTGTCTCTGGTTTGGAGCGGGACGGCTTTGATCCTAATGAGGATCGCCGCGCAACGGGTTTTGCGCAAAATATGGATGTTGGGGGCGATATTATTGGGCATCGTGGTTGCCAAACTTTTTTTAATCGACTTATCCAATATCGGCGGATTGGAAAGGGTCGTGTCTTTCGTCGGCGTCGGTTTGCTGATGCTGGCCATCGGCTACCTTGCCCCATTTCCAAACGAAGTGGACAAAACATCAGAAAATGACCAGTCCTTACCACCTAACATTTAGCCCAATGACTTAACTGAGTATCAACGATGCTAAAAAACCTTTTAAGACGTGGATACTTAATTGCTCTACTTGGCCTAATTTGCCACCCGCTCGCGGGTATCACTGAG
>JBMOEI010000282.1:0-1766 GCA_049318985.1 Desulfuromonadaceae bacterium | reverse complement strand
CACGTAATCAGGCATTACCATGAAAGCTGCACAGACTGGCAATCATCGATGAATCCGGAGTTGGATCAATGTGCGGTATCTTGGTCTGGCCACCAAGCTTGCCGCGTTCAGCCTGTGACCATTGATAAATACCATCTTCCGGAACCAGCAGTACTCCGGGGGCGTTGATACGGCCCTGCCCCCTGAAGGCGGCATAGTCGGCATTCAATAGACAGAGGGAGTCATCAAGTTTTCGAGTTGCATCGCTGACATCCGGGCTGTTCTGCACCGCGAGAACCCACTGATGTTTCCTGTTTGATATATCGGCACCAACCATGAACTCACGCACATTCCAGTCGCCACTCTGATTCAAGGTGGCAATGGCCTGTTCCACCTCTCCCTGAGTTACCTTTTCTTCAAGCTTGTCAAGAAAACGGTCCCGACCGGTGAATTCAATGAAATGAGGGTTTGTTGAGGTAAAGCGGATTGTGTCACCGATGTGATAGCGCCATAGCCCGGAACAGGTACTGAGAATAACCGCATAGCGCTGTCCGACTTCGACCTGTTCCAAAGGGACGGCATCTGCATAAGGTGACGGTTTACCGGTATCGTCCAGATCTTCAAAGCGGACAAATTCAAAGAACACCCCGTAGTATGGAGTCAGGCGCATCATCGCTTCCCCAGATTGCTGGAATGCCATGAAAGCCTCGGAAGAGGGCAGTAACTCAAGCAGGTTGGGAAGATGTCCTTCGAACAGCGTCTCAAATTCATGCTGATACGGCTTCATGCTCGTGCCGCCGTGGATAATAAGCTCAAGATTCGGCAGTAACTGACGGAGCGGTTTGCCTCCGATATCCATGCAGCGTTTTAGTAGTAAAATGATCCAGGGTGGCACACCTGAGATGGCATGAATACGCTTATCGCGCAGCAACAATTCTGCCATGGCCTGAAGTTTTTCTTCCCAGGGAAGCGCAGATATCTCCGCTGGGGGTTCTACAAAGGGATTCAGATACCAGGGACGAAAGTGAAGTGTCAGGGCACTCATGTCACCCGACCAGACACCACGCCTGACTTTGGTCAAATGGGTAGATCCGGACATGTACAGCACTTTGCCGTTTAATAACTCTGATTCAGGGTTGGCATCAAGATAGCACGCCATCATATCGAGTGCAGCAGAGCGGTTTTCGGCAAACATGCGTGCTGAAAACGGAATGTATTTGGTTGGTGCCGTAGTTCCGGATGTTTCGCAATACATCTTGATGGTTCCCGGCCAGGTCACATTGTTAAGGTCAGGTGCACTCCGGCCGCCAGATGAGACCGGCAGTGTGCGGTAAAAATAATCCGCCATGAAATCCTGATACGATCTGATCGGCACACGACTTTTAAAATAGCAGTAGGCCTCATTAAACGATATGTCTGTTAACCTCGCAAAATTATTATCCCG
The DNA here is from genome assembly GCA_049318985.1 of Desulfuromonadaceae bacterium. Classification (GTDB taxonomy): domain Bacteria; phylum Desulfobacterota; class Desulfuromonadia; order Geobacterales; family Pseudopelobacteraceae; genus JACRCG01. The sequence goes on along the minus strand of JBMOEI010000282.1, from coordinate 343 downwards.
GCCAAACCGGGTAAGTGCTGCCGTGGCAAGTAATTCCTGAAATAGTTGTCGTTGCGCTGCCAATGGGTCGCGCTGTTTGCACCGGGTTGCCCGTTTAACTGCCTGTGCTTGGATGAGATTCCGTATAAGCATACTCATCCTATACCGCCAGCTTCATGCGCGGATAGAGGAGTTTGCCATACCAACTGTCCAGCACCGAATTGTATGCTTCCTGGTGGAAGATGAGTGAGGCGTGGGCAACTCCATCCCCTGCAATGTAAGATTTTACGGTCTTGACCTGGCAGTCAGGAAAAACCCTGCTGTAGAGCGAAGGTTCGCTGAGCATTTTCAAGGTCGGCGATGA
>JBMOEI010000281.1:0-1778 GCA_049318985.1 Desulfuromonadaceae bacterium | reverse complement strand
AAGCGTTTACGCAACGGATGTTGCGCGAGTTTCTACAGCGTCTTGTCGCGGTTGTTATAGCCCCCTGGATGCACGTGGTGCGCTTATTGGAGGCAATCGAATGAAAATAAGAACAGTTATTTGTTTGCTAATAGCATGGATGCTTTCTGCACTCATTGTCGTTTGGGTATTCGGAACGCACGCCGCTGAGGTAAGTACTACTGCGTTCAAATTAGCGTACACACACCATCTGCAGCCGGTTTTACAACTCAAAGCTGTATCGGATAATTACCGGATTAATATAATCTCTACAGCACGTAAAACCCGTGACGGCATCATTACTTTTGAGGAAGCACGCAAGAGTGTATCGGAGTCGCAGCAAATAATTGCCGACAAATGGAAGGCTTATCTCGGTACCGGTATCACTCCTGCGGAGCAGAAACTCATAGAAGATGAGGTTATGCCGCTGAAGAAACGTGCGGATGATGGTATAGCAGAACTGAATGATATTTTAGTCAGAGAGGATAGCAAGGAGTTAATAAGGTCATTCAACACAATGCTGTTGCGGGATATTGACCCGTTAATCAACAAATTATCCGCGCTGGCTTCGATTCAAGAGCAAATTACTGAACAGGAGTTGCAGGAGATTGTTACTCACACAAATAATTTAAAAACGGCTGGTTTAATCTTGATTGTTGTCTGTATGCTGCTGTCTGGAGTGCTTGCAACCGTAACCGTCAAGCGATTGTTCCGGGATCTGGGCGCTGAACCATCAGAACTCAGTAAAATAGCTGAGACTGTGGCAAACGGCGACCTGTCCATAACGGTACAGGTGGCTGATGACAATCGATCAGGTGTCCTTTGGGCATTAAAGGTAATGGTAGAAAACCTGCGGGAACTGATATTAAAGAATATAGAAAGTCTCGAGTATGTTGAAAACATTGTCGACTCGGTGCGTGAGCCGATGCTCGTGCTTCATCAAAACCTGTCAATTATCAGTGCCAATAGGAACTTCTACGAGACATTCAGAGTAACACCGGAAGAAACAATCAACAATTTTATCTACGACCTCGGCAATGGTCAGTGGAACGTTCCCGATTTGCGGAAACTCCTTGAAAAAATTATTCCTCTTCATTTCGAAATCCATAACTATGAAATCGAGCATACTTTTCAAGATATTGGTCGGAAGGCCTTTCTGCTCAACGCCCGGCAGATTTCCCGGGAAACGGTCGGCTCTCATATCATTCTGCTGGCAATGGAAGACATCACCGGGAGCAAACGGCTTAAAGAGGAACTGCTTAAGAGTGAGTCCCACTATAGGCTGCTATCCGAGAATGCCCCTGATATGGTCTGGAAACTGAATAGTGACTATCGTGTGACATATATCAATCCATCTTATGAAAGGCTGTCCGGATACAGACTTGACGAAATAATCGGCCAACATGTTTTGGATTTTTATGAAGAGAGTGCGCTTCCAGCGGTGAAGAAAATTTTTCAACAGAGGTGGGAGGCCATACAACAAGGCATACCGGTTGGCACTTTACGTTTCGAAGAGCGACTCCGATGTAAAAACGGCCGACTCTTATGGGCGGAAATTAATTCCACTCCTGTGTATGACAACTATGGCATCTTAACCGGCTTTTTCGGTATTACAAGGGACGTAACTGAACGTAAACTGGCGGAAAATGCACTGTATGAAAACCGCAGCCTGCTGCGCAACATCATTAATGCTATCCCTGACGCTGTTTTTGAAAAGGATCTGGAGGGGCGCTACGTGCTCTTTAATGCTGCTGCCGAAA
>JBMOEI010000280.1:0-1801 GCA_049318985.1 Desulfuromonadaceae bacterium | reverse complement strand
GGATATGTAAGCCACATCAGAACACAGAAAACGGTTCGTCATGGCGATTGTACCATTTCTTTCCTCTGCCCACATCCCCGCATTCCCGGACGTTCCGCCGCTGGTGCTGGCGCTGCTCGGCGACCACCTCGCGCCCATGATGGAGTGGTTTACCGCTCGCGTCTACGGCCCCATGTTGGCCCACTGCGCCGACCATCCTCTTATCGCTCTGAAACAGTGGTACGATCCCGCCGCCGTTGTCACCGCCTGTCTCGGCTTTCACCACGCCCCCGGCACCCCCGGTCGGCCCCCGGACTTCACCATTGAGCAGTTTGTCCGCGCCGAGTTCGTGCGCGCCTGGGCCGGTACCTGCTCTGACCGTGAGTTGGAACAATTACTTAGCACCGATTTCCTGGTGCGCTGGTTTGTCGGCCTGCCGCTCACTCAGTGTGCGCCCGACCACAGCACCCTGGCCGATTTTCACGTCTATCTGTCCGACCACGCACCCGACGCCTTCTTTCTCGATGTGCTGCGCTTCCTCGATCAGGTCGATCCCGAACCTGCCGACCAGACCCCCCAGATCGTGGATACCTTCGCCATGGAGAGCCCGGTCACCCCCACCCGCAGCACCGCCTACCTGCTGGCCCAGCTCAGTCTCCGCCTCATTCACGTGTGGGAGGAGGAGGCTCCTGCCGCGCTCCACTGCGCCATTCCGCCGATTGACTATGGCCCCCTGGTCTTCTTTGTTCGTCTGCACACCGACACCGACCGCCAGCACCGTCTCCACGCCATGGCCTCCGTGGCTACCTGGCTCATCGAGGGGTGTACCCCGCATCTGTCCGCACTGGAAGATGCCCCCCGCGCCCGCGCCCAGACCCTACTCCACGCCATGACGAAGGTGATCGCCGACGAATTGATGACCGACGCCGAGGGCCCGTGGGTCGAGCGCCCGGCGAAACAGCGTGGTGAACATCGCCTCGCCAGCGCCGTCGATCTCGACGCCACCTTCCGTAAACACGAGGGCAGCCCGGCGGTTCTCGGCACCAACGCCGTCATCAGCGTCACCCCCACCCGCATCCGTGCCGCTGTCGCCCTGACCGGCAGCATCCCCGACGGCGAGGCTCCGAGTGCGGCGCTTCAGCAGCAGCGCGACGCCGACCTGCCCCTGCCCCCGCAGATCGTGATGGATCAGGCGGGTGGATGGGGCAAAACCCGTGCCCGCGTCGTCGCCGTCAGCGACGGCCAAACCGAGATGGTGGCGCGTATCCCGGTCAGCGGGGGGCGTGACCCGAACCGTTTTTCGGTGGCCGATTTTCAGGTGGATGCCGAGCGCACCACCTGTACCTGTCCCGGCGGGGTGGTCAGCACGAAAGCCTACCGCAGCGGGAACGGCGAGGGGGTGGATTTCCGTTTTCTGGCATCCCAGTGCGCCGGCTGTGCGGAGTGGGAGGGCTGTCGCGACCCGAACGCCAACCCGAAGGGCCACCGCAGCGTCTTCATCAGCGATTATCACCCGCTTCTGCGGGCCGGGGCGACCTTCAATGAGACGCCGCTGGGCCGGTCGTTGCTGGGGGGACGCTGGCGGGTGGAGCCAGTCGTGGCCTGGCTCACGCGCTATCAGGGCTGTCGGCGGGCGCGGCGGATCGGCACGGCGGCGGCGCAGAGTCAGCTGTCCCAGGCGTGTGCGATGCGCAACCTGCTGATGTGGCTCAGCCGCATCCGACGCGGGCTGGCCCCTCGGCCACCGCGATGCTGAACCACGTCTTCCGCCAACCCCATGAATCGGCCCCCGCACCCGCCGGGCCGGTCGCGGCGTGCGCCA
>JBMOEI010000279.1:0-1804 GCA_049318985.1 Desulfuromonadaceae bacterium | reverse complement strand
TTCTGTGTCTTTCAGTGTCGGGAATTATAGTTATGAAACTGTTTGACAAGGACAGGTAAGCCGTACGTTTCAAAACCGTTTGATTCAGCAGTGGAAAAGCAGCCGACTATTGCGATGACAGCACCGATCAGGGCAGCAGACGGCTCCATGGCGGGTTTGCTCTGCGGTAGAATCGATCTGCTTGATAATGGCGATGACAACCTGTTTGAATCACTGAAGGATCTCAAGCTCGGTACAAACGGCTATATGTATCTGATCGCTCCTGATCGCACCCTGGTTATCCATCCGGATACATCCCGTATCATGAAACCTGCCCCCGCTCCCGGTATTAATAAACTATTAGACAAGGCGATGGAAGGCTTTGAGGGATCCGGAGAGACCATCAACTCTAAAGGGAACCGCTACCTGGCCAGCTACAAGCGACTGCACACAACCGGTTGGATTCTTGCTGCAAACTATCCGGCAGCAGAGGCCTTTCAACCGCTAGCCAACTTCAGAAACGTATATATTCCTGCTGTTTTAGCAGGACTGCTGCTGGCATCTTGTCTCACCTATCTTATCGGTACGGGTATTACCCGGCCACTGGAAGCATTTACCAGCAGAATCGGTGAATTAGCCCATCCTGATGCAGATAGATCGCAGCGTATTGAAGTAAACCGTTCAGATGAAATCGGATTACTGGGGGGAGCCTTCAACGCTCTGCTCGATGAAACCGGGCGACGCGAAGTGGAACTGGAAGAAAGTACCGCCCGTTTCCGGCAGCTTTTTGAAGAATCCCCGGATGCCTACTTTCTCTCCAAAGACGGCATCTTTATCGAATGCAACAGAGCAGCTGAAAGATTGTTGCATAGCAGTCGTGATCAGATATGTGGTCAATCGCCTGCAGTTTTTTCTCCAGAATACCAGGAGGAAGGACGCAGCTCCGCAGAAGCCGCCTCAGAAAGGTTTGCTGAAGTACTCCTCTCCGGGAGCTCCAGATTTGAATGGCGGCACCGCCGTCCTGACGGTACTGAGTTCTGGACGGCAGTTTCTCTCGAAACAATGACTATGCAAGGTCAGAAAGTATTTTTTTCCTGCACACGCGATATTTCCAAACGAAAACAGGCCGAGGAAGCTCTGCAGAAGAGTGAGCAGTTTATCCGTGCCACCCTTGACGGGGTGAGCGCCCATATCTGCGTTATTGATAATGCCGGAAAGATTGTCGTCACCAATCGGCAATGGAATTCTTTTGCCGAAGAAAACGGCGCTGCTGATGGCACATGTGGCGAAGGTGCAAACTATCTGAACGCATGCTGTGCGCCAGATGATCAGGGTAAATCCGATGCTGAAGAGTTCCACGCAGCTCTAAAGGCGGTGACGAACGGCACTCTCCAGGAGTTTACCAAAGAATACCCCTGTCATTCTCCCACCGAGGAGCGTTGGTTCCTGTGCAGAATCAATCCGTTTACCATTCATGGTGAGACCTATGCCGTGATTTCACATGAAAACATCACAGAACTTAAGCTGGCCATGGCCGAATTAGTCAATGCTCGTGACAATGCCGAAGCGGCAACAGTAGCAAAAAGTGCATTCCTGGCTACCATGAGCCACGAAATCCGCACTCCGATGAATGGAGTGGTCGGTATGTCCAGCCTTCTTTTAGAAACCGATCTGAACGCAGAGCAACGGGATTATGCTGAAATTATTTCCCGAAGTGGTGAAAATCTGCTGATATTGATCGACGAAATCCTCGACTTTTCCAAAATTGAGGCCGGAAAACTTGATCTGGAGCTGATCTACTTCGATTTGCGACTGATATTGGATG
>JBMOEI010000278.1:0-1853 GCA_049318985.1 Desulfuromonadaceae bacterium | reverse complement strand
CTGTTTTTTCGCGCCGTCAATGTTTGCCGGTCATTGTAGCACTCAGCAATGAGCGGGAAAGCTGCAACACCTTCGCTGTCCATCGAGAAAAAACAAAAATCGGTGTCAGTCGTGCGGCGGGATAATTTGCCTATTGCTGCAATCCACTTCCGCACGAAACCAAGGCAATGCCGATACAGAACCCATCATTTCATTTCCGCGTTAATCGCCGCTTTCGCCTTGCCGTCGAGCTTTTCCCAAGTGGTCGCAGTGGCCTTGCCCAATTCGATGTAACGCCGATTTTGATAATATTCGGTGAAGGCCACGGAGGCCCACATCAGCAGACCGCCAAGAATGCCACAGGCCAAGCAGCCCATGAAATTCAACCAACGGCTTTTCTGCATCGACCGCAGCACATTAAATTCAACGTCAGCGAGAACCGCCTTGATTGCCTTGCTAGCATCTTCGGTTAAGCGGGTTTTGATGACGGCGGCATCGGATTCCATTTGCACCCTGATCTTATCCCCTTGGGCATTGGTGTAGGCTTCAATTTGAGACTTGTACGCATCCCCGGCAGTGTTAAGCAGCGTAGCAGAAGCAAAAAGCCGCTTTTCAGCGGCTTCTGTCTGTGCTGGCAGTGTCTCCGAGAGCGAATCAACCGCATCGTGAAGCTTTCCAATGTCACCGAGCATTTCAGCAACAAGGGCATCCAAAATTTTACGGTCATCCGCCATCTAATTGATGTCTCCGTTTTCTACGAATCCTATGCAATGCTTTCGTTAGCCATGGAAAACCATTGCGCCCCTTGTCATTGGAAGAGCGTTTTGTAAACCCCATCCAGTTCCTTGGTAACACCGCTGGCAAGGCGTTTAATGCCAATTTTGGCAGCAATATTCATTTTATCTTCTGGCTCTGTTGCAGCCTTCAACAGCCCCTTCAAATCAGTGGGGTCGTTGAGAATGTCAGAAATGCTCTCTGCCGAGTTTTTCAACTTTAGAAAAATCTCGTTCTCATGCACAACCGAATCGGGCCTTAACGTGAAATGCTTTGAAGCCGCGTGATATTTAAACAAGCTGTCAAATGACTTTTGTAAATTATCCGCATCATCGACCATGTTAAACACCAGCCGAATAGACTTTGCCGATATGCCAATTTCATGAAGTGCTTCAATGGTACTGATCGTGTCATTTTGCTGTTTGGTGTTCTTGACCGTCGGGATGACAAAATAATCGAAGTCCTCATGACTGCCATCATATTTTTTCATCAATGCCACAAAATCCTCCACATTGGACGCACCCACATCAATCACCGCATCATCCACCAAGGACAACGCCTGTAACAAATCGCCATACTCCTTGCCCTTTATCGCCTCGTCTTGAGTGCCATCCGAATTGATGCTTTCGACTGGAAATATCTTGGCATTCTCCATACGGGGAGAAAGCAAATGACGGGCAACCGTCGATTTGCCCACATTGCCTGAGAAATTCATAACAACAATTTTCATTTACTTTTTATCCTTTAAAATCATTTCAGCAATTCGGTTAGTCGGTGTTTCACTGGTAAACTGAGCAATGCGCCGTTCTCTTCTTTCTCTTACTGACAGAACGGCCAATTCATCATAATCATTTTCTGCTTCCGGTTCCGGTTCATCGTTTTTCTTGGATTCTTGTACAGTGCTTGCCTTTGCCTTGTTTGGCTCCGAATGAGAAGGCTTGGCTGTTGGCTTGCCACGCTTCTTACGAATCCTTCTTAGCATTGTCTCAAAGGATGCCAAGTTAATTTCAAGTCCGCCAGCCACAAGTTCATCAACGATAAATGAACGTGTGACACCCGCAGACAAGGAGGATTCAATATCGTCAATAACATCCATCAAA
>JBMOEI010000277.1:0-1876 GCA_049318985.1 Desulfuromonadaceae bacterium | reverse complement strand
TTTCCAGCGCGCGCCGTGCTGCGCCGCGAATCTGCTCCAGCGGAGCATCCTCATAGTATTCCAACCCGCGCAGGGGGCTGTCAAGATGGATATCTGCGGCATGGATGAAGGTGAACATGCTGCCTCCTGAAAATTAGGGCTTAGCCACTGACAGCAACCTCTCAATCAGGGCACTTTTCGTTACGTACGGGATTTCAAGCTGATACCTGGCTCGAGTTATACCGACGTATGCGAGGCTGTCGATCTGCTCTTGAGCCCAGCGTTCACCGGGTTCCAGGGCATCAAGCCCGATCAGAAACACACAGGCAAAGTCCAGCCCTTTGGCACTGTGGATAGTAGTTATAGTCACGCTGTTGGCGGTGATATCGTGAGAGCGTTTGGCGCGATAATCTTCTGAAAGCCATTTGTTGAGGATGCCGCATCTGTCGAGTGCAGTCGCAAGCAGTTCTGGTATTGACTGGCCGCCTTCTTTTCCCGATTTTTTCATAGTGTACATAACTGCTATTTCAGACAGTGGGAATGTGCCGGAATCAACAAGCGATTTTATCTCTTTGGCAACGGAATCAATTACTTTGTCAATATCGTTGAACTGTTTCAGCACCGGACAGGGGCCGTTGGATATGCGTGGATCGGCAAAGAGGGCATGTTGCTGATTGGTTACTTCTCCGGCGTGTGTACTGCCGTAACGAAAACGGTTGGCAAATTCGGCAATTTCTTTGGTGTTGCGATAGATCACGTTCAATTGCCGTTTCCGCCCTTTGATGTGAATTCCCACGTTACTCCAGACGCGCTTCTGGCAATAGAGGTCCTGCCCTTCATCAAGGGCGATCGTGAGGAAGCTGGTTTTCCGGTTGAGGAATTTCATGACAACCTGCAGCATCTCATTGGAAAAATCCTGTCCTTCGTCAACCAGAATAGCATCGTAGCAGAGCGACTCCGGCAGCTCCTTCGCCAGGGCATCTTCAATGGTGATATTGTAGTAGTCTTTATCCTGTTTTTCGTGAATGATTCTGTCGCCGGTCAGTCGTTCGCACAGTTCAAAGAAGTGCAGTACCTCCACACCTTCCGGACCAAGGGGCAATCCCTGTGCTGCCAGCAGGCGGCGGATGTAATTCACCAGTGTCACGTTGTAACAGAGGAACAGGATACGTTTGACCGCAGGATTATACTTCTTCAGGAATCCCGCCTGGTGGATCAGTACCAGCGTCTTGCCACATCCTGACGGGCCGGAAATCAGCCGATGGCCGCCGTCAAAACGCCTGGCGATTGTCTCCTGATGGTGATCAAGCAGTTTCACGTTATATTCGTGGTTTTTCAGTTCATCCTGCGGGCCGCGCTCTATGGTGTTGACCCGGATGGTCGGATAGAGCAGTTGGCGGAGAAGGTTCAGTTCATGGTGTGATATGTGGCAGGGAAATTTCGGTTCAAAGCGCTCCCGAAGAGCGTTAAGGAACGGTTTGCCGGAGGGATCACACAGTTCGGAATGGGGGTCAAGGTCATCAAAGAATAAAATTTTGGCGAGCGGGATGATGCCGTCATGGGTGAAGCGCTCTTTGTATTCGTAGGAGTTGATGTTGGGGAATACCACGCCATGCGAGATCGGGATCTTCGGTTTGCCCTGGGCGAAGCCGGCCTTGTTGACCAGTCTGCCGTCACTGCGGAGACATTCCATCAGGTTGTGGACATACCCACGTGCCTGTTCATGAGGATTGGTGCGGGATTCTTCCTTGAAGCCGAACCTGACTTTGAAGGTTTTGGGATTGACCTCTCGGATCTGGTCGATGGTCCAGTCTTTCACTTCAAAGACGATCAGACCGACTTCAGTGCCACCACCGGTAATGTGTTGACCCACCCAGCGCCGTTTAGTTGACCCACC
>JBMOEI010000276.1:0-1883 GCA_049318985.1 Desulfuromonadaceae bacterium | reverse complement strand
CCTCATGATCTATAATGCATCTCAGGTGTTCTATCGCGGAGGAGGTGGCGCATGCGTACGCACACCCCAGGGCCACTCCATGACGTGGCGTGAGAATCGTGATTCTGATGCATCGAGACACACGCGGAACACCGGACACCCTGCCGCATGGAAAAAACGTCCGGCTCCACGATGCGGATGCGCTCGACACCCGTCGTGTCCGCCATGCCGTAGTCACTCCCGTACCGGTAACGGTCAACGCGGAGGGCGACCCACCCGCATCTCTGACCGGAATGGGATCGGTCGTCCCTCGTCGTGGCGTGCAGGACCGGGACATCCGCGATCTTCAGGTCCAGGTCGAGGACGACTCCGACCACTGGATCCTGTGCCTCACCTGGAACGGCGATTATCCCCTGCGGGAGTGCGTCGTTCGCCTCTGGCCGCTCTGGCGGCCGTGGGATGAGCCGATCTCCTTCCCCCTACCGGAGACGGATGCCCCCACCTCCACATGGGCGATCCGTCGGCACGATGTCCCCCCAGGGCGGTATCGTGTCCATCTGGATGTCGAAACCGAGGGGAGGAGGGGGAAACCGCAGCGTCCGGCCCCTCGGTCACCGACCAGCTCCGACATAACGCTGAGCGGGGACCGACCCGAACCTCCGTCGATCCGCTCCGCGTTAACGGCCCTTCTCAGGCACCAGGATACCAACGCGGTGCGGCGCGCCATGCGGGTTCTCGCACACATACAACCGGATGACGGGGAGGATGTCATTCACGCGATTGCGCTCCTCGCCGAGGATGATGCGACCTATGAACGCATGCTGCGGGGCCAGGGAAATCCCCGGACGGTACTCACCCGGATTGTGAACCAGCGCAAAGGTCTGCTGCTTATCGCCTACCTGCGGTGTCAGGAGCGCCTCTCCCCCCTCGCTCACGAGCGGATGGAGTCGCTGCTCATGTCCGTCCACCTGGCGAGTACCCCCCTCCTGACCGCCCTTCAGCGCGGATGGATGAGCGGGGAGGCGTTCCGTCAGCAGACAGACACGATCGATGATGAGAGACACCTCACGGAGTTGCTCGACCATCTCGGTGTGCGGATCGTTGCGGAGGGGGAAGACGCCGATGAGGACGAGGATCGTCTCGGTATCCCGATACCGGATGATGTCCTTGATATGTGGCACAGCGATAGTCTTGATGCGTATTTACGGGAGGTGTCGCATCAGCCACGGATTAACCGCGATCAGGAGCGTCGTCTCGCGCAGACGATCCAGATCGGTGTGGACGCCGCCAACAAACTGAACACTCTCCCTGCGGAGAGTCCGGAGGCGCTGAGGCTCCGTCACTCCATCGCCCTCGCGCAGGAGGCACGACACCAGATGGCAGCCGCGAACCTTCGGCTCGTGGTGAACATTGCCAAGCATTTTCAGAACCGGGGTCTAGACCTCTTGGATCTCATCCAAGAAGGGAATATCGGACTGATGCGGGCGATTGAGAAATTTGATGGAGAGTTGGGCTATAAATTCTCAACCTACGCGACCCGCTGGGTGCGGCAGATGATCTCCCGGGCCTTAGCCAACACCGGTCGGCTGATCCGGCTGCCGGTGCATGTGGACGACGAGGTTCGCCGTATCAGGAAGGCCCACTCCCGGTTGACCCAGAGCCTCGGACGCGAACCCCACGAGAGCGAACTCGCCCTGACCCTTCACACCACGGAGGAGAATATCCACACGCTGCGGATGATCGCGCAAGCCCCCCAGTCGCTCGCGACCCCGGTGGGCGAAAACGGAACAAACACCGTGGGGGATTTTATTCCTGCGCCCCTGGAGAGGGAGGGAGAAACCAGCGCGATCACGCAGATGTTGAGGCACGAGATTGCTCTCGCCCTCGATCTGCTCACCGAGCGC
>JBMOEI010000275.1:0-1890 GCA_049318985.1 Desulfuromonadaceae bacterium | reverse complement strand
TGTGTCTTTCAGTGTCGGGAATTATAGTTATGAAACTGTTTGACAAGGACAATTATACCTTAATGTTTGTTGCTTGGGTTTTACTCATCAGTTCTTGTGTTCTAAGTACTGCCTCTGAAGGCGTTTGATAGATTACATTACTTCGGCTATCAGTATATTTAGTAATGACATTACCTCTAGCATCATATGACTCTGATACGCGGCTCATTTCCCTGACAGTGTTTTTTGGAGTAGGGGCATTGACAGCGTCAAAAACCTTTGAGGGATCTTCCTGGATTTTAGAAGGCGCAACCATTCCAGCAGTATCTTTCACAGGCTGTTTTATCTGATTAGCTGATTTAATAAATGGCGCCTTAAACGAAGACATTCCATCTGCTATCGAATTAATGTTCATAACGAGTTCCCAAATATTTAATGTTATAGTTGATCTTAGGCTTTACCTTTTGCTTTCTCTTTAGCTTTTTCTGCTGAACTTTCCATAGCTTCCAACGCAGCAGGATCTCCATCACTCGCTAATTTTTGAGCCTGTTTGGATATGGTCACGGTATCCATTTTATGTGTTTGCTGAGAAACTTGAGTAGCAACTTGTTGCTGCGCACGAAGTGGTTGCATATATGCAGTTGCAACGCTACTTGATGATATTCCTGATACCGACATATTAATACCCCCAAAAATACTTATAATTACCCTCGTATTGCAGCTAATCGGCATTAAATAGAATAACTTTAGGTCTGATTCAATCGGTCATATATTGAGAATGTAAAGTTAACGACAGAGGGTTAAAAAAAGGTCTCTACAAAGTGTAATTTACTATTCAAACTGCTTCTTAAACTCCTCCATCAATCGTCGCAGGCTTGCAAGATCTTCCTGCAAGGAAGTCACATTCGCCTCCAGCTTCGCAATCCGATCATTCTCTGCTGCTACCCGCTGCCGGGCAAGCTCCGGGCGTGCCTCTGAACCATCTTCAGTATTCTCCGGAATTCCGGAGAAAAGCTGGGCATAGCGCCCCTCTTTTCGGCCCGACTGGCGTGGCACGAGGGTAATCAGTGGCGTTTCCCGCACCAGTAGCTCCTGCAGCACCTCTTCAACCGCAGCCAGATCACCAAACGGGTGCATCCGTTCTCCCCGGGTGCGCAACTCTCCGACAGTCTGAGGACCACGCACCAGAAGTTCGCAGAGGATCGCCAGTTCAGCCGGCATCAAGCCTGATTTTTCAGCCATCAGATGGCGATACTTCGGAACCCGGCCGCCATCAGCAGAAAGAACCGCCAACTGCTTGAAGCGGAGCGAATCCAGTGCCCGGACTACATCTTCCTCTGTCAGGCTCATGACCGGATCACGGTTTGATTTCTGGTTACAGGCGTTAGTGAGAGCGTTAAGTGACAGCGGGTAGTACTCCGGGGTGGTCAGCTCTTTTTCAATCAGGCTGCCCAGCACGCGCACTTCAATGTCGTTAAGGATGCTATCCATTTTGAACCTCAGTGAAATACCGGCATTTTTTCCTGGAACAGCACATATGGACTGACAATCAGCATGGCAAATTTTTTCTGTTTATCATCTTCCCATGCGCGAATCTTTGCGTCAGGTGGTTTGCCGATCATGCCATATTCGACCAGACGTTGAATAATTGTGATGTCATCGGCAGCGACTTTATGAGCGGTATCCGCCAGGTCGAGGGAATCATCAACCAGAATGAGTCCGCCACGATTCAGGTGAGCGCGCAGACTGCCCCAATCTGTTTCATCAATTGTAAGAGCCATCTCTTCTTTGCTTGGTAACATCGACTACTCCTTACCTTTATAAATCGTTTACCCTATTCAGCCACCTGGTCTGCTGATTTTTATCATGCGACACAGACAAAGTCCATGCCTTCCTGCCACTCATATGTTT
>JBMOEI010000274.1:0-1897 GCA_049318985.1 Desulfuromonadaceae bacterium | reverse complement strand
TCAGTGAAGTCAGGGTCAAGATGGCTACCGACACCGGCGCACCGCTGCTCGTCTCAAACTGCCCCTTCTGTCTCACCATGTTCGAAGACGGTATCAAAACCGGCGGCGCGGAAGGACAGTTGCAGGTCAGAGACCTGGCGGAGATCGTGGCGGAGAGAATTGCAGTTTAAAAAATAAATCCACCACGGAGACACGGAGAAAATCTAAAAAACTGGGAATGGTAAACGGTTTTAAGATTTTACAATAGCAGTTGTTTTTGGCCTTCTCTTTTGACTTTCTCTGTGCCTCCGTGTCTCCGTGGTAAATGTTTTTAGTATTAATTTTAGGAGGCGTCACCATGAAACTGCTTGTCTGCGTCAAACAGGTCCCGGATCTCGAATCCCGCTTCAAAGCAAATGCCGAAGGGGTATGGTACAACGAAACCGACCTCGCCTTCCGCATGAACGAATATGACGAATATGCGGTGGAACAGGCCGTACAGCTGCGCGAGAAACTGGGTGACGGCTGCGAACTGACGGTCCTCTCCATCGGCCCCGACCGCGTCGTCGAAGCGATCAAGAAGGCCCTTGCCATGGGGTGCGACAAAGCCGCCCATATCCAGGACAGCGCCGCATCCTCCAAAGACCCCTGGCAGATCGCTTCGATCATCTCCGCCTACGCCAAAGACAAAGGCTTCGACGTTATCTTCACCGGTATGCAGAGCCAGGACCGGGGCTCCGCACAGGTCGGCGTCACCGTTGCCGAACAACTCGGCCTGGCCTGCACCACCACGATCATCGGCTTCGCCTATGACAACGGCACGATTACCGCCAGACGGGAACTCGAAGGGGGCATCAAAGCGGCTGTAAAACTGAAGACGCCCGCCCTCGTCACCTGTCAGCTCGGTCTCAACACCCCGCGCTACCCGACGCTCCCGAACATCATGAAAGCCAAGAAAAAAGAGATCACCGCCATTCCGGTCGCCGATCTCCTCAAAGAAGCGGCCCTGGCAACGACCACCAGCTTCCACCCCCCCGCCAAAAAAGGTGGCGGCATTGTTCTTGAAGGCGATGTTGCGGATCTGGTTGAGAAGGTCATGGCGATCCTCAAGGATAAGACTGCGGTACTGCGATAATACAAAATTCGATCCACCACGGAGGCACGGAGACACGGAGAGAATCAAAAACGAAGAAATTTTAGGAAAACCAGAGACTTTTTTTAATATTAGAAATTTCCTGATCGTATGTTTTTGTTTTCCTAAAAGAATTTCTCCGTGCCTCCGTGTCTCCGTGGTGAAGCTTTTTAGACTTTAAGGAGACCACCATGAAAACATTACTGATAGGCGAATACCGTGACGGCAAACTGCTTGAATCCACCTACGAACTGCTCGGCTTTGCCGATCAACTCGGCGCTGAAAGCGCCCTGCTCCTCATCGGCAGCGACAGCCAACTTCCCGCATACCCCGGCACCCTCTACCTTGCCGATGCAACAACCTGCGGCGAATACAATCCAGACCTGCACAAACAACTGATCCTTGACGCCGTACAGCAGGAAAACCCTGACTACATCGTCTTCCTCCACTCCTCCTACGGTTGGGACCTCGCCCCGCGCGTCGCTGCAGCACTCAAGGTTGCCCAGATTTCCGAAATCATCGCCGCTGCCGACGGCAGCTTTGAAGTCGGCTGCTGCAACGCCAAAATGCGCCGCAGCGTCAAACCGGCCACCGGCAGAACAGTCCTGACGATTCAGGCCGGCGCCTTTCCGGTCCTTCAGCCGGGCGGCTCACCTGCAATCAGGAAACTGACCGCAGAAACAACAAGCGCCCTTGAATTCATCGGCTATGAACCGGCTGAAAAGAAAGACGTCGATCTCGGCAAAGCCGAAATCATTGTCTCCGCCGGTCGCGGCATCGGCAAGA
>JBMOEI010000273.1:0-1905 GCA_049318985.1 Desulfuromonadaceae bacterium | reverse complement strand
CGCTACCGAGTAAAATGGTCGCCCCCCATGCGGCAAACTCCGGCCTTGTTGCCAGTGATGATCCGCTCCTGTAGACACGCGCAACCACTTAACGATATCTCCTCCCAATCTCGTATCAGTACTCATGCTATGCCCTAAACCAATTCTTCCGTCAAGCTTCTCAACCGTCTCAGCGATTGCTTCCAATGCCTTGGCGAGAGCGTCTCTTTCTATGTGCTGGCTTCTAGTGTGTTGAATTGCATCCCTCTGAGTTTGTCTAAGTTCGTCGGGAAGGTTAGGAAAATATGTTGGTGCCGTCCTGATATATTTACTCGCATCATTCATTGCTGGCCTCAGGTGTGGACCGAAATCTCTCAATAATTTTGCTGCTTTTCTGGAAATGTTTGCCAATTGGTTGCGGGACTTACTGGTCGGAATTGTCGAGACGTGTAAGGTCGCCACAGGAACCGTTGTATTCTCGCACTCTTTGAGAATCAGCGACGCAAGAAATGTCAAACTAATTTGGCGATCGACTTCACTCTCTACCGGCCGATTGAAATGATTACCGCCCAAAATTTCTGGGCCGACATGTTCCGCCAGCGCATCAAGCGCCGTGCCGTACTTATCGAGGATGTGCCCCTCAAACTTTTCCAAGACAAGCGCCGTGGCCGCAAGCCATTTCTCTCCAGCCATCATTTCTTCCCCTCTGAGCGGCGCCGTGTCGGCAGCGGAATTACTTTTTCACCTTCGGGCCTGTGTTGCGCGCCCAGCGCGGCCGTCACGTCACCAAGCTTCGCGGCTAATTCCTTCGCGCGGTCTCGGTCAGAGTGGATGTACCTGACGAATGCCGCGTAGCTCTTGTGCCCCGTCAAGGCCATGCCCACCCGCGGGTTCGGCTCGGCGTTTGCGATCACGGTCGCGAACCGATGCCGGAGCTGGTGCAGATGGAAGCCCTCAACGCCGGCGCGCTGCCCGAGCCGACGCGCGGCCTTGTCCAGGCTGTTGTAGGGGAGGGGCGCTTTCGAGTCGCGAGCGGCCGGAAACACCCACGGCGAACCGACAGCGACACGCCCCAACCGGTCCAGGACGGCGATGACGGCGGGCGGAAGCGGTCGGACGCTGTGGCCGCTCTTGGTTTCGGGCAGGTGGATTTCCTCCAGATCACGCCGGATGTAGTCGTGCCGTAACGTTGCGGCTTCGTTTGCCCTGAAGCCCATCAGGACGCATAGAGTAAGCGCAGCACACATGGAGGGCGTCTCGGCCCCGTCTGTCCACGAACGGTCTAATTCCCGAAGAAGAGCCGCAATCTCGCTATCCGACAGCAGGCGTTCACGACGCTTCACCTTCGGTTCGATGCCGAAGGTCTTCACCGGGTTTCCGGCAGCAATGGGGCGCACCTTCCATGCCAGCGCCTTATTGAAGACATGACGAAGCAGTCTATAGATATTTGCGGCTTCAGCTTTGCCGTGTGTCACATTGCCGGCCTTGTCTACTTTCTGGACGGACCGTATGAGGTCGGATACATCGCCGTCAGTTATGTCCTTGACCGGCATATGGCCGAGCTTGGGTTTGATCTGGGTTTCCCACATGCGGTGTTTTTCGTCGCGAGTGGTCGGCTTGTTCGCCCCCTCTACCGCGTCCGACCAGTAACGCGGCCAAAATTCTGCGAGGGTGATTTCCTCGCGGCGGCGGCGTTCCGCTTCCTCGTGAGCCTGCCTTGCGGCTTCGGATTCGGCCCTCTCCCGAGCCACCCTCTCCGCTTGGACCGCAGCGCGCTTTTCGCGGAGCGATGTCGGCCCCTCGCCGCTGTCGGCAGCCTTCTGGAGTTCCCCGAGTTGCGTCTGGGCACGCTTCAGCGTCCACCCTTCGCTCGACCATCCCAACCCCTCTTCGATCTGTTTACCGGCCCGTGAGTACCGAAGGGCG
>JBMOEI010000272.1:0-1905 GCA_049318985.1 Desulfuromonadaceae bacterium | reverse complement strand
TTAAGCTCCTGAATGATGTACGGCTCATAGACATTACCGCGTGTACCGACTTTGCTGGTCCACATATCGTCGGCTGATGGAGCGAAGGTGATCCAATATTTAGAGCCATGGTTAAATTCAAAACCGAGCTTGGTTTTGGAAGGGAGATCATAGCGGATACCGGTATATACTGCCCAGCCTGTTTGATCTTTCGGTGCGAAATCCTGCGCAAAAAACTCACCACTCATCAAACCCTGAAATCCGGCATTATCAGAAACATTGCCGTTCGGGTGGGTAACACTCAGACCAAAATCAGCAAACATATTCAGGCTGCCGGGACCGACTTTTTTGAGGGTACTCATGGCGCCGGCACCATACCAGTCAATGTCGCCGAGATTAGTAGCCGGTGCGGTATTGCCAAATACCGTGTTTTCCATGACGGGGAAGTCGAAAATTTTAAAGCCGCGATTCCACTGCAGCCAGACGCGTAGAGGATCCGTATCAATCGGAACTACTGAGACTCCAAGCATATCAGTATCTTTTACGCTGTTGTCCATAGTCTGGAAACCGCTCTCAAAGCCGCGACCATAGCAGACCTTGGCGGAAGCGCCCGGCAGCATATCAATATCCGGGGCGTACCCAAGCACCACACCATCAAAGGCATAATCCACCAGTATCGCCGGAGTGCCGGTACTGCCGGGGCTCGGCTTGTTGAGACGCAAATGTGCCGGGACACCATTCGTGGAAGGACGACGACCAACAGAGAACCAGATCGGTTCATCGGCAATGTTGGCCCAGGTAGCGTAGGCACGATCAACATTCAGCTTGCTGTCAGACGGAATATGCCCGATTGTTCCGTCAAAAGCACCGACGCGATCGGCATAATAATTGCCGACTGTCGGAGTTTCCGTTTGCGAACCGAACGCTTTGTACATACCCAGACTTGCATGAACGGTAATGTCCTGAATCGGCTTGGCGGTCAGATTCAGACCGAATTTGTTGGTGTAGAGGGTTTCGTTTTTGGGCTTGTAGGCCGGGACTTTTGTCAGGAATGAAGATGGATTTGATGCTGGATCACCAAGAAAACCCTGGATTGCCATGACCATGGCAGCTTGCTGGTAGGCTTGCGGCATCCCCGCAAAAGCATCCTGGTAGGCTTGCGGCATCATGCTCATAACCTTATTCATCAGCCCTTTGTTAGTAAGGGTTGACAAAATAGCATTTTGTTGGGCGGTAAGAGCATTGGTTTGCAGGTACCCAGTGACCATAGCAGGTGTCATAGTAGCAAGTGCCGGCATTATCTGTGTGGTGAAGCCATTGTACATCGCAGAAGGCATATACTGAGTGAGGATTGTGGTGAATTGTTCTGGGGTAAACAGAGATCCCGCTTTGCCCTGAAATATAAATGCAGTTCCAGATGGATTTGCAATAGTTTCATTGTTTCCAATAGTAAGTCCCGCCACAGCTGGTACAGTAACAATTGCATAGGTCATCGGATTAACATAACTATACCCATTAACCATACCACCCACCATCTTCTGCATCGTTCCGATCGCATCCGAGTACGGCACCGTCTCCCCACGCAGACTATCAACCCTGAAGCGATACTCACCGCCAATCGTCAGCCACTTACCGAGGGACTTGTCCTCGACCTTCTTGACCGAGCCCTTAAGGTCATTGACCTCTTTGGTCAGCTTGTCTACTTTCAACTGCAAATCCGCCTCTGTGGCCTGTGCAGCCAGAGGGAAGATCATGCCGGCAACCGCGATACAAAGAAGCTTCTTTACCATTTCCAGTTTCATACAACCTCCGGTTTTTCTAAATTTATGCTGCTGGTGAAAAACGGCTGAACACTGTCCCTAATCTGAAAAACCGTATCCCCCTTTCCGGGTATTTTACACTTTTATTCTGTAGAATTTATCCGCT
>JBMOEI010000271.1:0-1924 GCA_049318985.1 Desulfuromonadaceae bacterium | reverse complement strand
GTTGGCGGCACCGGCAGTATCGTCAGGTTGACGCTGCTGAAGTCGCCGTTGGTTTTGACTTTGAGACCATGACGCACCACCGGTTTCTTGTATTTGACCGTACTGTGCAGGGCGGTGGTCAGATCCCGCTTCAACCCTTCTCTAGCCATTTTGCGGATATTCATGCCCGGTTCGCCTGTTACTATTTCCAGGTATCGGCCGGTGCTGCCGTGGACGTAGAGAATCTCGCCCCGTTCACTTACGAGGATGCTGGTCGGTGCATATTTCTCCAGAAGGATTTTCTCGGTTGTCTCTCTCAGCGAAATCTTGCCGCCGCCGAGGGTTTGCGCTGTATGCCTCTCAATTGTACCGCTCTCTGTCAGGGTTCGGGCAAAGCGTCCCTGGGGAAGGAGTTGCACAGCGGATGGGTCCTCTTTGCGCTGATACAGTTTTTGCTGACGATCAATCGTGGAGAAGAGGTGGAGAAAGTCGCCGGTAGTTTCGGAGGTGCCGAGAAAGAGGGTACCGCCGGGATTCAGTGAGTAGTGGAACAGGGGAATCAGCTTCTTCTGCAGGTCGGCGTTGAGATAGATCAGGAGATTGCGGCAACTGAGCAGGTCAAGTTTTGAGAAGGTCGGGTCTTTGTTGACGTCATGTTCGGAAAAGACCAGCAGATCACGAATCATTTTGTTGATGCGATAGCTGCCGCCGTCATTTTCCACAGTGAAAAAGCGCGCCAGCCGTTCCGCTGAAACATCGGCGGCGATACTGGCGGAATAGATACCGCTCCTCGCCTGATCGATGGCGCGGCTGTCGATGTCGGTGGCAAAGAGTTGCAGTTTGAAGTTTTTTTTCAGTTTCTCCATCTGTTCCTGAAGCAGGATGGCTATGGAGTAGGCCTCTTCGCCGGTGGAACAGCCGCAGATCCAGACACGTATCGGAGTACCGGCCGGTTTGTCGTCAAAGAGGCCGGGGATGACGGTGGTTTCAAGCGCTGCGAAAGCTTCCGGATCACGGAAAAAGTTGGTGACGCCGATGAGCAGATCGCGGAAGAGCGCCTCCACCTCAACCGGTGTCTGCTGCAGAAAGCGGACGTAACCGCCGATCTCGGCAATCTGATGGACTGCCATGCGCCTCTCGACACGGCGTTTGATGGTGTTCTGCTTATACTGGGAGAAGTCGTGTCCGGTCTGGGAACGGAGCAGGATAAATATCTTCTTGAAGGCGTCTTCAACCTTGGGGATTGGTGGGGTCTGTGCGTGGGCAATCCGTCCGAAGGCATGGGCGGCGTAGGCGATCAGGTGCCCCGGCATCTCGGCGGCCGGGAGGATATAGTCCACCAGCCCGGTGTTGATGGCGCTGCGCGGCATACCGTCATATTCGGTGGATTCGGGGTTCTGGGCCATGACCATCCCCCCCTCGGCTTTGACCGCCCGTAAACCTTGAGTACCGTCGCTGCCGGTACCGGAAAGCACAATGCAGATTGCCCGTTCGTGCTGATCCTGAGCAAGCGAGCGAAAGAAAAAGTCGATCGGGAGACGCTGGCCGCGTGGTGATGATGGTTCCAGAAGTTGCAGGGTGCCGTTCAGAAAAGCCATATCCCGGTTAGGGGGGATGATGTAGGCGCAGTTGGGTTGGACCATCACTCCATCTTCTACTTCTGAAACCTGCATCCGGGTATAGCGCCGGATCAGTTCCGTCAGGATGCTCTTGTGATCAGGCGCAAGATGCTGAACAAGGACAAAGGCCATGTCCGGCTCTTTGTCAGCGGGCATACCGGAAAAAAATGCTTCAAAGGCCGCCAGACCACCGGCGGATGCTCCGATGCCGACGATAGGGAAGTGCTGTTTGGATTGTGCTTCGGTGACAATCGCGCTCACTACAACTGCGGCTGGTTCCGGTTTTTCGACAGGCTTCTTTTTTGGGGTTGTCATGGTTGTCTCCT
>JBMOEI010000270.1:0-1927 GCA_049318985.1 Desulfuromonadaceae bacterium | reverse complement strand
CGCCTCAAGACTTTCCAGCGCGCTGGCGTCGATGTCGTTCACCGCCGAGCACATCAGGCTGACGTTCCTGAGGGCTGGCTGGTCGGCGATGCGGTCGTAGATGACATCTTCCAGCGCACGGGCTTTGTACGCAATCGTTGCTTGCAGATGTTCCAGCGAGGGAATCAAGTCCTCGTTGGCAGCCAAGGCGGTGCTGACATGAATCGCCGTGGGGATGGTGTCATTGCTGCTTTGGCTCATGTTGACATGATCGTTGGCACTGACTGGCTGCCCACAGCGGCGAGAGGCCAACGTAGCGATGACCTCGTTGGCGTTCATGTTGGTGCTGGTGCCGGAACCGGTCTGGAATACATCGATAGGGAATTGCTCCAAATACGCCCCATCGATGATCTCTTGTGCGGATTCAACGATGGCTACGCCTAGAGACTCATCCAGCAGTTCCAATGCCATGTTCACTTTGGCCGCACTTTGCTTGACTAAGGCGACGGCGCGGATGAATGCGGCGGGCAAGGGAATGCCCGACACGGGGAAATTATCAACAGCACGTTGGGTTTGTGCGGCATAAAGGGCATTGGTGGGCACTTGCAGTTCGCCCATGCTGTCTTTTTCGATGCGGTAATTGGATGTGGTCATGGCTGTGAGCTGAACATTAGAAAAAAATCCGTTAAAATTACCGCATATTCGCGGTAATCTCAAATCATTAATGATAAAAACAGAATTGTATGAATGCGAGGCATTTTGGAATGGACTCTTGCGCCGAGTAATGCGACCTTAAACCCACACCACAACTAACACCTAGGTATCGTATAAAAAACTGAGATATAAATCTAGTAGGCTATTGATTAATAAAATGTAACGTTCAAAGGGCTAAATACGCCAGCAAAGAACCCCCCTTTAATAAATTGCCTGCGTTCCTTACCAATCTGATCTTGAGGATAATAGTCATGCGTCAATCCAATAAACTAGCCAAGCTATCGCTACTAGCCCTATCCATCGCCGCCGCACTCCCGGCAGTGGCTTCTGATGTCACGGTCAACGGAAATAATGGCCTGGAACCGGGTGGAGACGGACAAAGTGCCTCTGCCCTTAACAACCCTGCCCCGGATGATCACAACACAGCCAATGCCTTTGGGGGGATAGGCGGTTTCGATGCCATCAAAGGCGGTGCAGGCGGGGCGGCTTTCGCCAACACCGGCACGTTTGCCAGCTTCGCATCGGGCGTATCCTCCACAGCAAATGCCCGAGGCGGTCAAGGTGGGGGATCATTCTCTGAAACTGGCGGTGGCCAGGCGGGTCAAGGTGGTAATGCCCAAGCCGTCACCAGCGCCACCAACTCCGATTCCAACGGCTTTGCCAACTCGTTTTCCACCGCAGTCGGTGGCGACGGTGGCGACGCTGGCGATAACTTCACTATCGGCGGCTATGGCGGCCAGGGCGGAGCCGCCAGCGGCAGTTCAGCCTCGGCGACGGCGAAGGCTGGCACGGCCACTGCCAGCGTCCAACAAACTGGCGGTTCGGGTGGCAGGGGCAGCTATGGCGGCGGCAACGGCGCGGATAGCATATTAATCAACGCGGCGACTGGAACGACCTTGGGCGGGAGGCTCAAGCTGAACCAAGTTGCCATAGGCGGCAATGGCGGTAATGGCGAATTTCGGGGTGGCACGGGGGGCAATGCCTTGTCCAGCCTCTCCATTGAAGACACCAGTAGCCAAACCGTGGAAGGGGCAGTCTCTGCCAGAGGCGGCTCCGGCGGCTCCGGCGGGGGAAGCAATTATGATTTAGCTGGGGCAGGCGGCAATGCCACTGCCACTGGCAAAATCATCGGCGTCCATAGTGTTGACATCCATTCAACCGCTCAAGGTGGCGCCAGTGGCGGAGTTGAATACGGTATCGTTTCAGCAGAAGCCGGCACTGCCATGGCCACGGC
>JBMOEI010000269.1:0-1941 GCA_049318985.1 Desulfuromonadaceae bacterium | reverse complement strand
CCCGTCTGCAATCGCTCGATTGGCACCGACTTGAATTGCGCTATGCCTCACTACGCCTCGCGGACCCGACGGCGATCGCGCATTTGGCGCGCTCGATTGCGGTTAATGGCCAGATCGTGCCCTGCATCGGGGTGATCGGGGCTGAAGGGGCGATCGTTCTGGTCGACGGTTATCGACGCGTCGCTGCACTCAAGCAGCTGGGGCAAGATACGGCCGAAGTTGAATGCTGGAGTGGTGACCTGACGCAGGTGCTCCTGGGGGTGTTGGCTCGTGCGCGAAGCCGTACGTTGGCACCCATCGAGGAGGCTTTATTATTGCGCGAATTGATGGCCGACGCGTCATTGAGCCAACATGAAATCGCCCGACATTGTGATCGGGATGTGAGCTGGGTCAATCGCCGCCTGCAATTGCTGACCGGGCTTCCCGACAGCGTGCTCGAGGCCGTGCGTAGCGGCGACGTGTCCACTTGGGCAGCGGTGCGAATTTTAGCGCCGTTGGCGCGCGCCAACACCGCGCATGGCGAACAAATGCTGGCCAGCCTGCACAAGACGCCGTTGTCGACGCGTCAATTGACCGCCTGGTTCGAGCAGTATCAGCGCGCTTCGAAGGATGTGCGCGCGCGCATGGTCGAAGCGCCCGGTTTGTTGCTCAATGCATTGACGGCCCAGCAGGAAGATAAACGTTCCGCAAATCTGCGTGACGGCCCGGAAGGCGAGGTGCTGGCGGATATTCGCCTTCTGGATACGGTGAGCGCCAGGCTGTCCCGGAAGTTGAACGCCTTAAGTAAGTACTTGTTGATAATTAATTTGACCAAAATTAGTGTATAATAAACGCAATATTTATCAATCTTGTTAGGAATTAAAAATGCTGTATATAAAAAAACTTACATTGGAAGAAATTGCAACGCTAGAAGAAATGCATAAAAATCATCCGCTCCATTTAACTAGAAATAGAGCACATTGCCTTTTATTAAGCGATAGTGGATATTCTGTACCTATTATTTGCTCTATTTATAATATTTGTAGGCAAACGGTTTCTACTTTGTTTTCTAAATGGGAGGAAAAAGGGTTGTCTGGATTAGTTGACCGTAAAGGACGCGGTCGTCCATGTGTTTTAACTGAAGTGCAAAAAATAATAGTTCTTGATAATATTAAAAAGTCACCAAGATCACTAAATAAAGTACTTGCAGATTTGGAACAAGAATTCGGAATGCCTCTAAGTATAGATATAATAAAACGCATTTGCAAAGCATCGGGACTCGTATGGAAAAGAGTTAGAAAATCATTACGCTCAAAACGAGATCAAATAAAATTTGACGCTGCCACTGAAGAAATAAAAGAGTTCATTCAACAACATAAAGATGGATTGATAAATTTAGCCTATTTTGATCAGTCAGGATTTACCCTAGAACCGTACGTTCCTTACGCTTGGCAACTTGTAAATACAACAATTGAAATACCGAGTTCAAAAAGTAATCGTATTAATGTTTTAGGGTTTGTTAATAGAGATTGTAAGTTTGAATCTTTTGTTTTTGAAGATACTGTTACAAGTGCGGTGGTTGTTGAATGCTTTAATTGGTATGCCAATCAGATTGAAAAGCCGACAACCCTAATAATTGATAATGCATCAATTCATACAAGTGATGAATTTAACAGTAACATTAAAGATTGGGAAGAAAAGGGTTTGACAATCTATCGTCTTCCAGTTTATTCGCCAGAACTAAACATTATAGAAATCGTATGGCGTAAAATAAAATATGACTGGTTGCCTTTTGATGCTTATGAATCTTATGCTGATCTTAAAAAAGAATTATTTGATGTGCTTTCTAATATTGGAATATCATACAAAATAGCATTTACTTAAAAGTTAAATTAATTATCAATAGGTATAGATCTGCTAATTGGTTAAGCAACACCACCACATAAAGCATATTTTGTATCT
>JBMOEI010000268.1:0-1945 GCA_049318985.1 Desulfuromonadaceae bacterium | reverse complement strand
CCCCACATCAGCCAGTGTAACATAGCTAAATATGACCTCCCCCATTCCCGCCGGATAACGTCCAATTATTCCGGCCCGGTTCCCGTGTTTTTGGGAATTATGACCTCTGGATCCCGGGGGGTGAGGGAAAAGAGGTACAACCGGGCATTTTACGGGCTCCGTTGTACCAGCTTCCCCACGGGGGAGTTTGAAGGGAAGAAAATCCATTCCTCCGACGATGATCCCCCGCCAGGATTCAGGAGCAGGTACCGGCAGCCCGGGGCTTTCTCGTGCTGCACCGGCAGCAGGAAATCCCGGCAGAAAAAAATTCCCCCAGACCGGTTACGATTGAATCAGGCGCGAGAGATCTCCCGGACCGGAAACAAATCGCTTAAAAAAATTCCCGTAACTATTCACAAAAAATCCGCTATAAAAAAAATTGAAAAATTTCCCGGCCGGCTCACGCGAAGCGCCGGTCCTGAGCACGACCGTTTCCCTCGCGGTCGATCCCGGTCAACGAGCCTAACATCTTCATGAGGAAACACCAGGTACCGTGCCGGGACCGGAGCCAGAGCCCAGCCGGAATGTCGGGATTGCTCCGTTTCAGCCTGCACATTTCAGCAGCGGGATCACCGGGTTGAAGGAAGGTCCGGCCGGGCATAATCCAGATAAGCGTGGAGAATAAACCTGTTAGTACTCATGAAGATGCTTCGGACCCCCATCCCGAATGCTCACCTGGTGAGACTGGAAGACTGCGACCCGACGGAGCTACTGGGCAGATTCGAGTACTGCCTTAAGACGGGCTCAAAAAAGAAGGATCCGAAGCCCCTGTCAGGATCGAGAAGGCAACCGGTCTTAACAAAAATAACGGGACGCAGTAATCCTGGAACCTTAGGGCCTGGGGCATATATCCGGCATACCGGAAATCTTTGGAAAATGCGTTTTTTCATTTCCCTATCTTGGGACTGAGGACCACCGGAATTATTCAGCCGGCCATGGGGGAGAAAAACAGGGGCAGGGAATGATCGGTCACAGGGGAAAAATCATCCGGTCTTTTCAGAGTTACCACTTGCCGCTCTGGTTGATCTTCCCCAGGCCGCGGCACCGGTTGAAGTACGTCTCGCCCCAGATCCATGGCTGGTAGGTACAGCACATATCGGGTTTCACCAGGTGAATACCACAGAGGTACCGCTCTTTGGTTACGCGGCGCAGGAACGGACAGACCGCCACGTAGTCACCGGTATCGGGATTGCGCATCTCGACCGAGACCACATTCCCGAGATCTTCGGGTTTGAGATCGGCACAGTTTATGGGTCCGCTCTTCTCCATGCAGGCGATAAAGCAGCGCAGGATATCGGTCCGACCCTGTTCCATCCAGACGTACACATTCGGGACCGTTGGCGTAATATTGGGGCCAAACATCCGGCAGCACAGCCCGCACTGCTCACACGGTTCATCTTCAGGTATCAACTCATCCATCGCGTTCCTGATCCACGTTTGCATTCACCGGGGGATATTTTTGCCGATTCAAAGAGCTAACTCCCGGGGCCGTAACCTCCTGCCAATATAAGCAGGGAAAATCTCCAAGGTTATGTGCTCTCCGGAACTTCCCTGGTCTTCCATAGGATGTAGATAACTACAAGACAGAGGAGAAAGGATGTGAGATAAACTGCCTGGTACCCAAGTCTCGAAAGTTCCGGTGTAAGCCGGGGTACCAGCGGGGTTCCGTCTCGGGGAATCCCGGCAGCATACATCCGGAAGGCAAAGACCGACTGGAACACGACGATCCCAAAGACAAATCCGACGTACCGGATCATCATCACCCCGGAACCGTTCCCGACCGCACCTTCGGGACAGTGGTTCATGATAAGCTTCCCATTCGGGCCAAAGAAGGCCGACGTAGATACCCGGGTGACAAGCATCCCGATGATGATAACCACAAGAATTGTTGTCGGGTTGTAGGTTA
>JBMOEI010000267.1:0-1971 GCA_049318985.1 Desulfuromonadaceae bacterium | reverse complement strand
CGGCAAGATCATCAAGAAACCA
The DNA here is from genome assembly GCA_049318985.1 of Desulfuromonadaceae bacterium. Classification (GTDB taxonomy): domain Bacteria; phylum Desulfobacterota; class Desulfuromonadia; order Geobacterales; family Pseudopelobacteraceae; genus JACRCG01. The sequence continues at coordinate 1,949 of JBMOEI010000267.1, read as the reverse complement.
TTCACCGAATTCAATCACCCGTTTCTGATGACATGAGGGGCAGAAATGACGCCGCTTGCAGGAGAAGGCGACCAGGTATTCGTGGCCGCAGTCGTCACAGCGGACGCGGGCGAAACCGTTTTGCAGACAACCGCAATCGAGGTAGCGAAAGATGGTAAACCTGATCTCGGGTCGCAGATACCCCAAACGGGCTTGATACCGATCTTCGTGCACCCGCTCCAGTTCCTCGAAATAATCCTCGACACAACGGTAATAGTCGGATATTCGGGGATTGCGCGGGGTGTATGGCGCACATGAGTTTTGCATGACACACCTGCCGGAGATGTGTTATGCGTAAGGCGTGCCGGAGAGTTATGGAGAAAAGAGCAAGGTAAGATAACGGCGAGTTCCAACCATCGGCACGACCAGCCCAAAAGCTGGCAGGTCAGCCGAAGCCCCGTTCACACTATCTCCTGGAGCACTTCACCTTCTCGCTGTAGCGTACTCACTAATGTACTACGTGGGATACCGAGAGTACGTGCAGCCGCTGACACTGTACGTCCTCCTGCAAGTAACTCTTTTGCTGCTTCTATTTTCTCAACATCAAGCGCCCGCGGCCTCCCACCTTGTCGTCCCCTACGTTCCGCTGCTCGTAGACCGGCTATCACGCGTTCGCGAATAAGAGCTCTTTCGTATTGGGCTAATGCGCCAAATAAATGGAAAAGTAACTCACCTGTGGCAGTGGTTGTGTCGATTGTCTCATTCAAGGACCTGAAACCGATACCACGAGACTTGAGGCCAGCAACGATTTCAATGAGATGCGTCAATGAACGTCCCAGGCGGTCAAGTCGCCATACAACAAGAATGTCACCTTCAGTGAGGTAATCAAGGCAAGACTTGAGTCCGGGACGGTTGTCCTTAGATCCAGAAGCCCGGTCCTCATAAATATTCCGCTTATCTATTCCGATATTAGAGAGTGCGTCTTGTTGCAAATCAGTTGTCTGCCGGTCATCAGCTATACTGACCCTACAGTATCCAACAAGCATGCTTATTCCTCCACGAAAAACATTATTTGTGACGTTCTCGTGAATATCAAAACTCGTATCATTTCGTCAATGTTTTTCGTGATAATTTGCAATGTTTTTAACAATGTTTATCGGATGGCTCCAGGCGTGATGACGACTTCGCGTAAAACAACTGTTTTTCGTGATTTCTGAGAAATGCTCTGAGAATGGGGAGAAAACTGGGGAAATATTTAGTGAGGTGGTAATTTAACAGATGGCCCCTCATTGCATGAATGTTGGGGTACCCCCTGTTACGTCGGGACCAAGGAGTGTATTGATAGAAAGAGAGCCGATTTATTACGAAATCGGCTCATCGTTTTTCTGCAACAAAAATGCTTTTTTCCGGGGACATTCAGAAGCAAAAATCAATTCATGCCTATTCCTAGAGGATTATTCCATTTTTTTGTACACAGAATATGCTTCCATAAACGTCGGAAATCCTGTGGTCTGCAGCAGCAGAAGCAAGGCGTGCTTGATTTCAGAGTTAGTCAACCCGGCTTCTTTTCCTTTGAAGATATGAGTTTCAAGCGCCGACATATGGTGACTTGCTCCGGAAACGGCTATCTTTAGTAACCAGCGGGTTTTTTCAGACAGAGGACCGCTGCCCCCGTGAATTTCCGATCCCAAAGCCTCATAACTCGCATAAACATCTGGAAAATCTTTTTTGAATTCCGAAAACATTTTGTGAAGGTCTTTCATGAGGTCTCTCCTGTTATTTAATCATAGTTGAGATATCTGCATCAACTTGGCTTACATAATCGAAATATCAGTAAGTTATGGAATGGGCGATGGGTCAAACTTGAAATTCGGTTCACATTGACGTTGATGGTCAACCGCTTCTCCATTATAATAACCCTTTCAACTCTTCCAACCGCTTCAAAGCTGCCTGCTTATCCTTCAGCATCT
>JBMOEI010000266.1:0-2001 GCA_049318985.1 Desulfuromonadaceae bacterium | reverse complement strand
AGATATTCCAACAGGAAAAAATGGCGTCTATTGGTCAGCTTGCTGCCGGAGTGGCTCATGAAATCAATAACCCGATTGGTTTCATATCAAGCAATCTTTCAACCTTGAATAAATATATCGATCGACTTGCCGAATTCATTTCCGTCGGCGATGCATCACTTGCCGACAGTGAGGCGGCTGAAATAGTAAATGCTGCCAGAAAACGACTTAAAATTAATTATGTCATGGAAGATTCCCACCAGCTGATAGCCGAAAGCCTGGATGGCACCGCCCGGGTACGGCGCATCGTTCAGGACCTCAAGAGTTTCTCGCGTGTTGACCATGCTGAGACAGCACAGATCAACCTTAACGAAGCTCTTGATACCACCATTAATATCGCCTGGAACGAGATAAAATATGTGGCGACACTTACGCGTGAATTCGGTGAAGTACCACTGATAAACTGTTTCCCGCAACAGCTCAATCAGGTGTTTCTCAATCTGCTGGTCAATGCTGCCCACGCCATCGGAGACAAGCAGGGCAGCATCACGGTTCGCACCTGGAGCGGGGCCGGGAACGTTTTTGTGTCCGTAACCGACAGCGGCTGCGGTATTCCGGAAGAAATCAGGCAGAAGATTTTTGAGCCGTTCTTTACCACCAAAGATGTTGGTAAAGGTACCGGGCTCGGCCTTTCCATAAGTTACGACATCGTTCATAAACATGGCGGAGAGATTACGGTGGAAAGTGAAGTAGGGCAGGGTGCCTCCTTTATTGTCAGGCTGCCGGTGGATGGACCACCGAAAGATCCTGAAGCGGAACAGGGGGGGGTGTAGTGGTTATGAATAACCATCATAGCGATAAAGAGTCGTCAGGGGATGAAAAGTGCCCAGCAAAGGTCAGGTCTCCCCTGAAACCTCTGGTAGTCGGATATGTTCTGATGATGCTTGTGACAGCGGCACTGGGAGTTCTCCAGTTGCGGCATCTGTATGTCAGAGCCGGTCTTGATCTGGGTGACGTCAAAACTGATACGCATGTGCATATCGTGGTCGTTACGGGTGCCATCCTGTTATTACTGGTGATATCGGGTATTCTTGTCTGGTTGGTGTTTCAGAACTGGCAGAAGTCCGATACACTCGAGCGTATCGGACGTGAATGGCAAACAACCTTCGATTCAATCAGCGACAGCATTGCCATTATTGATGTTGATCAGCGGATTATCCGGTGTAACCGGGCGTCCAAAAACCTGCTGGGACGGGAGTTTAGCGACATTATCGGTCAACCCTGCTGGAAACTGTTTCATAATTCGGAAACTCCGGTTCCGGGGTGTCCGATGGAGAAAGTGAAGTCTTCGCGGCACTCGGAGACGGCAACTATTCAGCATCACAACCGCTGGCTGGAAATAACTGTCGATCCTCTGCTGTCAGCCAGTGGCGAACTGAACGGAGCGGTGCATATAGCCCGTGATGTTACGGAACAGGTAACGCTTCTCAATTCACTCAAAGATCTGAATGAAATGTTCAACCTCTTTATGAAATATTCGCCGATCTACTGTTACATAAAAGAGATCATTGATTCGGAAAGCCGGGTACTGCAGGCCAGTGCAAATTTTGTCGAACTGGTAGACTTTCGGGCTAACGAAATGATTGGAAAAAACATGCATCAGCTTTTTCCGCAGGAGTTTGCCGATAGAACAACTGCTGACGATCTAAAAGCAGTTATCGAGCAAAAAGTTTTACGCCTTGAGGAGGAACTGAACGGAAAAAGCTATATTATCTACAAATTTCCGATTCAAAATTCAGCCGGCAAAAGAATACTGGCTGATTATACCGTTGATATAACTGAACTCAAACAGTCGGAAGAAACAGTACGGGCAGTACAACAGCAATTGATGCAAAATGACAAGCTGGCGACCATTGGCCAGTTGGCAGCCGGTGTAGCACATGAGATCAACAACCCGATGGGATTTGTCAGCAGCAATATGGTTACCCTCGGCAAATATATCGAAAAATTCACCCGCTACAT
>JBMOEI010000265.1:0-2013 GCA_049318985.1 Desulfuromonadaceae bacterium | reverse complement strand
ACAAAACATAAGCGACGGGGTTGCAAACCCCGTCGCGCTTCGCAACCATCCGGCGCAATATACGCGGGATACCGCTTTTGCGCCTTACGAATGCGCCCTACGACCCTAGTCAATAAGCTTCAATTCAAGGAGATTATCCGGTATCATTTTTGAATCTATTCCGAGATTATATTCCCCTCCTGGTGCAATACCGAAGAGGTTTTGAAAATCTTTTTCGTTCAAGACGTTTGCGAATTCAGTCATAGTTTCTTTGAACTTTTTATTGACTTGTTCAGCGTATTCTTCTTTGGTTACAGCGCCTTTCAATAATTGCGTATCTAAGTCTTTTTTGAACTGGTGAAAGACTATCATCTGATCTGCAACGGTGTTCATACGCGATTCGGTTGTTGTTTCGCCTTCATTGACTAGCTTTGCTTGATCCATAACAACAGCTCTAATTTCCAGTTTATCTGGTTGTTTCAGCGCTTCTTTCACGCTTTCTCTGATGAGGTTTTGAATATCGTATGCCATACGCGTTTTAGTTTTTTTCTTCATTTGTTCAAATACGGGTTTCCAAATGAACCAACTGTTCCCATAAAAACCGGTAAGCATGTTTATGTCGTACCAGACCCAAAAACTCAAAGTTACAGTTGGAGGCCATATGATTGGTGTATTGTTGCATGCCCAAAGAATTCTAGCTTCCATATGGTGACAGACTCCATTTATAGCATATACTAATCCACAACAGTCACCGAATAAATAAGAGCCTCCAGTTTTAAGGTTATATGTACTTCTTGGGGCTGCACTTATATCTCCACATGCAATGCCTCGTGCCAACAAAAGGTTCCCATTAACATCAGTTCCATATTTGGTATATGGAGGCAATAAATCTGGTTTGTATAGCGTCGTCGGATAAATACTCCCATCAAGTTTATGTTCAGTATCTGTATCACCATAACAGGGGAACTTCACTTCATTCGAGGTATGATAATCTGCGATAACGTATGTGTGCTGTGCCCAGCCCAATCCTGGTATATCTAAATTATAATATCCGCCTGAGAATATATTTTGGTTAGCTATCCCTTGGTGAGTCCATCCGCCACCTAAAGGAACAAAGAAATAATGAGGATAACCGTCATCCCCTTGGAAGAACACCTCGGAATGATGCCGCTGCGGGGCAAACACCGCTGAAATCGCTCCGGCTACCTTCGCGGCTTTGAAGCTCACGCCATCATGCGTCCATCCGCCCCCTTCTGGAACATAGTAATACTGCAGGTAACCGTCATCTCCTTTAAAGAAAACCTCGGTATGATTCCGCTGTGGGGCAAAAACTGCGGTAATCGACCCGTCTACCTTGGCGGCTTTGAAACTCTCTCCATCATGCTTCCAGCTATTGTTCTCAAAATAGTAGTAATTGAGATAACCATCTTCTCCTCTGATAAACATTTCGGAATGCTGGCGCTGCGGGGCATAATCCGCAGAAATGTTTAATTGTTGAGCGTTAGACATACTAAGTAGCCTCTTAATATAAATTTAAGTAAATTTATTCAGGCCAGCTTTTCAACTCAGCCAAAACATTGCTGAACCTAGCTGGATCATCGTTCATCCTCTAAGGCTATTTTGTGAACTTGTTAAGGTTCATCCGTTAGTCACAAAAGTCCATGTATGGACTGGTCCTACTCCATCCGTGACTGAAAAAGGTACGCCGGTCATCCTTGACGGTCTAGCGTTGAACTCCTAAGGTGCAGCGGTCATCCTTTGAGGTAGGCGGGTGGGCCTTAGGGGGTCCAACGCTCCATTAGGGAGGTTGATCGTTCATCCTCCGGGATGCATCGGTGAACCTCATCGGTTCATCGTTCAATTCAATGAGGTGCATCTATCATCCTCCGGGATGCATCCATGGTCCTTATGGGTTGATCGTTCCATCGCGGAGGTTCAGCGCCCGTCCTTTTAAGTGGTCTGTCCATGCGTCATGCGGTGTGGGTTCTGTTTTAACTCGCCCTCACCCTAACCCTCTCCCGGGGGGAGAGGGGA
>JBMOEI010000264.1:0-2018 GCA_049318985.1 Desulfuromonadaceae bacterium | reverse complement strand
ATAGTCCCTGACAACCGAACTAATAACAGGAGGAAACATGGCCCGTTTAGACCGCATGCCAGTTGACGAACAAAAGCATATCCTGGCTCTTCCTTGTCCAACATTTGGTACCGCGCCTTGGGTAAACGGCCAGCCTCTGACTAAAAGGCGTGTTGCGCTTATTACCACAGCCGGTCTTCATCGTCTTGGCGACGTACTCTTTGGTGTTGGGGCTGCCGACTATCGAATTATTCCCTCAGACATACCGGCCAATGAACTTGTGATGAGCCACATTTCCACGAATTTCGACCGCTCTGGATTCCAGCAAGACTGGAATGTGGTATTCCCCTTGGATCGGTTATGGGAACTTGCCGAAGAAAAAGTTATCGGATCTGTGGCAGGGTATCATTACTCATTCATGGGAGCTACCGACCCGGTCAAAATGGAAAGCGCAGCTCGGGATTTAGCTAAAATCTTGAAAAATGACATGGTGGATGCGGTGCTGCTTGTGCCTGTCTGACCGAACTGCACACGCGCCGTGGGCGCGTTATCACACTATCTTGAAGAAGAAGGGCTTGCTACAACTGAGATTAGTCTTGTCCGGGAACATACGGAGATTATCAAACCTCCGAGAGCTCTCTGGGTGCCTTTTGGGTTGGGACGGCCTTTTGGCCCTCCAAATGATGCGTCCTTCCAGAAGAGAGTTTTAGTAAGTGCACTTAAACTGTTGGAAGCCACAGAAGGACCGGTTCTCGTTAACTTTCCGGATGACGAGCCAGAATCAGCCTCTCAAAATACCCACTTTGTCTGTCCGGTTAATTTTGCAACGTTTACAGTTGAGATGACCTCTATAGACTTGATGCTGGAGGCTTTTTTAAGCGAGGCAGCCAATATGAACGGGTGGTATGAAATCGCTCTAAGTAAACGAGGGCGAACCACAGCAGGCCTTTCCGGAATGTCATTAGATGAAATTGTTGGGTTCTTCACCTCTTTTATTTCGGGAGCCAGAGATACTTATCCTATAGTCGGCGTTACAGTTGCGTCTGGTATTAGAATGGCAGCGGAGGACCTAAAAGCTATTTACTGCGAAGGGTTAACCGCCCAACCGGGTGAACCTGGTGACAGTACGGCTATTGCTAACTGGTTCTGGGGCGAAACGGTTGCCGCACGAGTTATCAACACCATCCGTGAAATCTGTCTTGGATTGCCGAATATCGACTTCCAACTTTTGGGAAAATTGCTCTTGGTGCCAAGGACTCAGTTGCACAGGTTTCAATGATTGAAAAACCAACTTGAAGGGTATTTGATTCAGACGTATTGCTTGAACAGTTTGCGTTCAATAAGATAATTTGGACAATAGCGGGATACCATCCGCCAAAAGTCAGGTCCGTGATGCCGTACCTTGATGTGGCAGAGTTCGTGGATGATGACATAGTCAAGGCAGGCAAGTGGCATCCTGATCAGGTTGAGGGAGAGAGCAATTCGTTTGGTTACGTAAGAATAGCTACCCCAACGAGTTTTCATGGATCGGATGGTGATAGGTGGTAGCGGGATTCCCTCTGCTTGCATCAGGTGGTGACATTCGATAGAGCGCTCTTTCACAATCTCTTCAGCCTTTTTCCGATACCATTGTGTAATCATCTTACGTACAGTATCTTCAGACGGTATCTCAGGTGAGGTCAGCAGCAAGAGTCCGTCGTATAATTGAAGAGTTCGGTCAGGCCCCTTTGAAAATTCAAGCCGAATTGCCTCCCCCAGATACATGAATTCAGCACCACGACTGTAATACTGCTGATGCCGGGGAAGTCGTTTATCCAACTTTTTCAAAACGTTCAATACCCATTCAGCCCGACTCGTTACAAATGTCCTGATTTCTTTAATCGGTGTCCGCAGAGGCACCCGTACCATGACCAACTTGTCGGCACGAACAGTTATGCCAAGTGTCCTGCGCCGTGAATGGCACCAGTTATATCCAATGGTTACTCCTGCCCACTCAACGGAGTCCTGCTTGATTTCGGTACTCTTGGATGCCACGGATA
>JBMOEI010000263.1:0-2032 GCA_049318985.1 Desulfuromonadaceae bacterium | reverse complement strand
CGGGCATTCTGATGAAGTCGGCCACCCCCTGAGGGGGTGCGCCGCTGGGTGAAAAATTAGATTCTCACATGGTTTCGTTTGCGTCAATCTTTGATCGTATTTTGCGCATTGATTCTTCTCCTTTCAGTTCGATTTTGTATGCGTTGTGCAACACCCGGTCGAGAATGGCATCCGCCATTGTCGGATCGTTGAGTGCCTCGTGCCAATTTGCTACTGGCAGTTGACTGGTTATCAGAGTTGAAGACTTATGGTAACGCTCGTCGATGATCTCCAGTAAATCCCGCAACTGCTCAGGTGACATTGGCGCGAGGCCCAAATCGTCCAAGATAAGAAGATCTGCATTGGCGATCGATTTCATAACTTTTTTGTAGCGTCCATCGTGGCGGGCAAGATCCAATTCCTGCATGAGCGTCGGGAGCCTGTGATAAAGGGCTGTTATCCCCAAGCGGCAGGCGGTGTGGGATAAAGCGCACGACAGCCAGGTTTTACCTGCGCCGGTTGCACCGGTTATCAGGAGGTTGTGGTTTTTTTTGATCCACTGGCAGGTGGAAAGGCTGGCGAGTAGAGAACGATCGATTCCGCGATCGGCTTTTGTGTCCAGGTCTTCAAGGGCCGCATCCTGGCGCATTTTCGCACTTTTAAGTCGCCTGGCAAGTTGTCTCTTTTCTCGCTCCATGAACTCCATGTCTACGATAAGAGTCAACCGGTCCTCGAATGCGAGGTTGTGAATCTCGGGGCTTTCCATCTGCGCTCTAAGCCCCTGGGCCATACCGGTGAGTCGCATACTGTTGAGCTTGTCGATAGTCGGGTGGATAAGCATTTTGTTTTCTCCTTTATTGTCAGTTGTAGTAATCAATGCCGCGAATGTTGGGATGAATGATGAACGGCTTTGCCAGTATTTGCGCTGGAAGCGGCTTTGAGTCGAGTCCGTTGACCAGTATCGATTTCAGGCTTGTGTAACTGATGCCTCCGATGGCGAGCGCCCTTTGAGAACCCGCCTCGACACGCTCTTTGCCGTATTTTTTCGAGAGGGAGATAACCCCCATGCACGAGATGAATCCCTGCTGCGGATGAACCTTGCCGGCAAGAATGGTATCTACCAATTTTGCCGTGGCTTCACCTGTCTTGGCAGCCCAACTGATAAGGCGCTCGGGACTCCATTCTGCATACTCCCTATGAGCCTTTGGCATATGTTCGGGGACGGTGGTATAGCCTCTTTTGTAGCGACGAATATGACTGGCGACCCTTTTGCTTTTATGAAAGAGTTCAACCGTGAGTACCGTTAACCTCGCGTCCAGTTTTTCATTTTTGAGCTGATATGGGGCACTGTAGAAATGATCTTCGATCTGCACATGGTAGTTGAAGCCGAGGCGTACCGGCAGCCAATCAGCGTACTCGTAGCGGGTGGCAGGCAGGGGTGCAAGTGCAGGTTGGTCCAGTTCGGCGAAAAGGCTTTCCCTTGATCCGGAGATCTTTCGAAACGGTTTTGCATTTAGCCTGATCAATAACTCGGCGATGGCTTGATTCAGCTCATCCAGCGAGAAGAAGGTGCGATTTCTCAGGACGGCCAATATCCAGCGCTGTACCAACTGTACTCCAGCTTCTGCTTTCGCTTTGTCGCGGGGTTTTCTGACTCGGGCGGGAATGACGGCGATGTTATAGTGATTGGCAAGGTCGGCGTATGACGGATTCAGTTTCGGCTCATAGCGGCAGGGCTTTGACACCGCAGAACGAAGATTGTCAGGAACAACGATCCTGGGCAGTCCGCCAAGAAAAAGGAATGCCCGCACATGGGAGCCGAGCCAGTCCGGAAGAGATTGACTCAAGGTGGCCTCGGCGTATGTGTAGGAACTTGCCCCCATGACTGCGACAAACACCTGGGCCTGCTTTACAATTCCAGTTTCGGAATCTGTCAACGGTACCGTCTGCCCGCAGTAGTCGACGAACAGCTTTTCACCGGCTACGTGGCACTGGCGCATACAGCAGTCCACTTGGTCGGTGAACTCACCGTAAAGCTTGCAAAACTGACTGT
>JBMOEI010000262.1:0-2037 GCA_049318985.1 Desulfuromonadaceae bacterium | reverse complement strand
GAAGCACCGAACTTAAAACCCATTTCTGATGTTGTCAAATTGGTTCAAAGCCTGCTTCCGTCCGCTGGGCAGGGTTCGAATTCGGTTCCTGAATTTGAAGGCACTAATGAGTCGCCAGTGAGGGAAGACCGATCCAACGGCCCCGTGCGCTCGCGTGAAGATGCGGTACGTGCAATCGATATGGTTTGCGACTACTTGGAGCGCACCGAACCTAGCAATCCAGCACAGTTTCTTTTACGGCGCGCAAGCAAGATGATTAATCATAATTTTTTGCAGTTGGTTAAAGAACTGGCCCCAGACGCATTGTCCGAGGTTGCACGCATCATGGGGGTTAACCCGGATGATGTTGAAGTAAAAAATTGATTTTCAGAAATTTAAGGAAATTCCAGATATCATTTTCCGATTTTCATCCATCAGTTTTATAGGGAGCTCTCATGGGAAGTAGTCAAAAGTTCATCGCCCGCAACCGGGCGCCCAGGGTTCAGATCGAGTACGACGTCGAGTTGTACGGAGCTGAGAAGAAAGTTCAATTACCGTTTGTTATGGGGGTTTTGTCGGATCTTTCTGGAAAGCCGGTTGACCCATTGGCACCGGTCGCGGATCGCAAATTCTTGGAAGTGGACGTTGACAATTTTGATGCCCGCATGAAAGCCATGAAGCCACGTGTCGCGTTCCAAGTCCCTAACGCCCTGACCGGCGAGGGTAATATGAGCGTTGATCTGACTTTTGAAAGCATGGACGACTTCTCACCCGCTGCTGTCGCCCGTAAGGTTGACTCGTTGAGCAAATTGCTCGACGCGCGTCAACAATTGCAAAATCTTGTCACCTATATGGATGGCAAGACAGGTGCCGAAGAACTGGTTGCCAAAGTGCTGGCTGACCCCGCTCTGCTAAGCTCACTGGCAAGCTCGGCTAAACCGCCCGAAGTGCCTGGCAAATAGTTAGCTGTGTCAATTCGTTCAGCATTTTGAAATAGGAGAAATTGATGGCAGAGACACAAATTAGTTCGGCATTGGGGGCGGTTTCCTTTGAGGGCAATGACCTGGCGTCGTTGTTGCAAAAGGAATTCAAGCCGAAATCAGAAGAAGCAAAGAGCGCTGTAGAAGTTGCGGTTCAAACCTTGGCGCAGCAGGCTCTGGCGCAAACGCAGTTAGTTGGCAAAGATGTCGTGAAATCAATTGAGGACATGATTTCCGCGATCGATAAGAAGCTTTCAGACCAGATTAACCAGATCATCCACACTGAAGATTTCCAGAAGCTTGAGGGTGCGTGGCGTGGGTTGCATTACATGGTCAACAACACCGAGACCGATGAGCAGCTCAAGATTAGGGTGATGAATATCTCCAAAGCTGAACTTGGCAAGACGTTGAAACGTTACAAAGGGACCAATTGGGATCAAAGTCCCTTGTTCAAGAAGATCTATGAAGAAGAGTTTGGACAGTTTGGTGGCGAGCCATTTGGCTGTTTGGTGGGTGATTACCATTTTGACCAAAGCGCACCTGATGTTGAACTATTGGCAGAGATGGCCAAAGTATCGGCAGCTGCCATGGCGCCATTTATCACCGGTGGGTCTCCTACGTTGATGCAAATGGATTCTTGGCAAGAATTGGCCAATCCTCGTGATTTAACCAAAATTTTCTCAACGCCTGAATACGCTGCGTGGCGATCGCTGCGCGAGTCTGATGACTCCAAATACATCGGGTTGGCCATGCCGCGCTTCCTGTCACGTCTGCCCTATGGATCCAAGACCAATCCGGTTGAAGCATTCAATTTTGAAGAAGACACTGGAGGAAAGGGACAGTAAGATTGAAGATCTAAATAAGCAGCTCGTTGACAGATCGAACGAATTGAGCATGTTAGTCCAAAATAACTCTGAGGCCAAAAACCGCTTAAGCACAAAGCAACAAGAAATTGATAATCTCATGAGCCAGTTAAAACGAATGGAACAAGAGAAAAATGATCTCACGAAGATCATGTCAGAAAAGGAAGCCGCGAGTAGTTCCAAGCTTCAGGAAGATGGTATTAAGCTTAGAGATA
>JBMOEI010000261.1:0-2041 GCA_049318985.1 Desulfuromonadaceae bacterium | reverse complement strand
AGTTCTATCTGGCCGTTTTTGTCTCGCTTGACTCTGCTGTTGACGTGTAGATCAACCTGTCTGATCGTCCCATAAGATGTACTGCCGCAGCGGATCTCCACCTGCTCCGGACTCTCCTCGAAGTAGAGTATTTCCACCCGTTTGCCAATCAGTTCCACCGGAGCCTCGTACAAGCGGCAATCAACAACCACGGTACGATCTTTGTTGACCCGGCGCCGTACTGTTTTACGGAAATAGTCTTGTAAATTATCCGGTGCCGACCGTAGGCATTCCATCTTGCTGGTAAAGCGTTTAAAGGGACTTTGCTTGGTAGAGCTGTGCTCCCGGCTATGGTACTCGCCGAGCCAGATATCAAAGGCCATGTTTATCTCTTGCAGAGTGTTACCACTGAAGGTCGGCAGGAACTGTGTGCGTACAGTTTTGAAAAATCTTTCAATTTTTCCCTTCCCCTGGGGCTGATATGGTTTTGCATGTATCAGGGCGACACCCAATGCGGCGGTAGTATATTCAAGCTGGCGGGAGCGGAATGCTGAGCCGTTATCGACATACAGTTTTCTGGGAAGACCCCGTTTGGAGACGGCGGCAGCAAAGGCATTCATGAAGGGGATCACTGCCTCGGAGAGGTAAAACTGCCCATGTGGTATCAAGCGGGAATGGTCGTCGATAAAGGCTATCAGGTAGCATTTTCGCTGTTTGTCGCCAGAGGTAACATGGGGTCCGTGCATGACGTCGCTTTGCCACATGTCATTGGGCAACTCCGCCTCAAACTTGCGACGGTCGACTGGAACGCCCTGTTCCTTGCTCATCAGATTGTTGCTGTGCAGGAACCGATAGACGGTGCTGAGGTTCAGGGCTGTACCAACGGTCACCAGATCCCTCTGGTGCATGAGTTTGATCAGTTCTACAACCGTCAGCTTTGGCATCTGACGCCGTAAGTCACTCAATGCCAGGCAGGTATCTTCATCCAGCGCCCGGGCCTGACCGTTGTCATTTCTGTCCTTCGGGTAAAGGGATTCGAGCTTGTTGTTACTTCCCGAGTAGATCCGTACCCAGCGCAAGAGTGTACTGCGACTGATACGGCTCTTGCCGGATAATGGGATATGCCAGCTGTGAGCGCACTTCTCCCCCAAGAGCTGCTCTTGCTCTCCATGTTCCAGTCTACGCCCGCCAACAAACTCGTTAATGATGCCGTAGCGGAATACCGCCACCTGTTTCTTCTCGTCCTCTGTCATAAAATGACTCCTTTGCTGATATTTGCTGATGATGCCCGACCATATATCAGGGGGAAGCGTAAAACGACGGCAGACGTCACTGGGGTGGTTATGTGGTGATTCTTATTGCGAGATTATATGGACCGGTTTACCGGGACAAAACGCATATCAAGCAAACGGTCGAAGGCGGCTATCAGCCCTTCTTTCCAAGAGGCAGTCAGGTGGGCCAGTGCGTGACGTTTCAGGTTTGCCAGCCAATGGCGCATGCGAGGTAGTGACAGGGAAGAGCAGGGCCAGTGGCCAGTCGTTATACGGAGAGTAAGCAAGGTACGGATGGTTTCTTTGGAACACTGAATTCGGGTAAAATGGGTATTGGGACGGGAGGTCATAACACAACGACACAGGGGACAACGGTAGCACTTCATATACAGGCAGCCTACAAATCCATCAAAATAACGAGGGACAAAACCATGGCCCCAGACCATGTAATGGTTGCAGTTTAAGCAGGCAGCAGGGCGAGTCCATTGAAAATCTTTACCCAGCTCAAAAATGTCCTTGAGAAGACTCTCAACAAAATATATCATGAACCTGCGTTGTTTTATGGGGAGCCTCCCCAAAAAGTAAAAGGGCGGTGAGTTCTCGATAAACTCACCGCCCAACTTAATTTAAAAACTTTCCTTCCAACTGAGTCCAGATAATCCGACATCCACTGGGCTCTTGTCAATCTATTCTGAAAATTAATCCATCCTTCAAGTCAAAACAATCCGGCAACTAACATTTAGTCATGACATCAATGCTGCTAAGGAGGGTGCCATTCCAGTGCATTTCTA
>JBMOEI010000260.1:0-2045 GCA_049318985.1 Desulfuromonadaceae bacterium | reverse complement strand
GCCACAAGCAGATATTTACCCTTCGGCAGTTGCTGAAGCTCGTGGAGAAAATCGGCTTTTCCGTTACGAGCATGCACTCTTCCTATTTCCAGCCGCACAACAAGATGGTAATGGTCTGTCGGAAACCATAGTTTTTCGTTAGAGGTGTTCAGTAATGCTTTTGAATATAGGTGGTTTACAAAATCCTGTGCTAATTGGTATTGCGGCATTAAACATTCCCCCGCATCCTACGTTTCCCGTCAATTCATGCACTGTTCAATCACCTTGATACGCAAATGGTTGTCGGGATGAGCGTTCTGCTGTGGAAATACGCAAAATATTAACCTGATGACGCAGACACCAAACCGCTTTCAAGAGCAAATTTAGTAAGTCCCGGACCGTTGTGAATGTCAAGTTTTTGCATGATGCGCATACGATGAGTATCAACCGTCCGGGGGCTGATACATAATTTGTCGCCAACCTGCTTGCTCGTCATTCCCATACTGACACATCTCAAAATATCAAGCTCCCGCCTGGAAAGTAAATCCAGACCGTGGTGTGTATACGTATCCCCGGCCTTTTGAAACATTCCAGAATAAATGCGCCCCGAAGAGACAAACTCGATAGCATTGGCGAGGTCTGCATAGGCTGATTCTTTGTGCACAACGCCTTTGGCACCCGCATCCATTGAACGCCTGACAGAGTTGGCGTCATCAGCCATGGTGAGAATGATGCTGCTGGTGGTGACGTTTTCAGCATTCAGTTGGGCAGTGATTTCTATTCCGCTCAAGCCGGCCTTTGAAAGATCGAGTATGACAACATCCGGTTTATGCAGGTGAATGAGAGCAAGAGCTTCGTCACCATCCTTTGCCTCACCAACCAGGGTGAAGCGTTCGTCGTCATGCAGCAACATCGAGAGCCCATGCCGATAAATGTCATGATCGTCCGCTATAACTACAGAAATCATTCCAGTCTCCGAGATTAAGTGAATGTACGTGGGGATTAAGTAACATTGTCAACACTCTATTGGCAATCCGAATGTATGGAAAAGGGCTACGTAATTTTACGTAAATCAACATTAACAACCATTTTTACGGTAAAAAAGTCACGTTTTACTGCAATTTCAGTAATTCTACGTATTGTTACTTTTGAAAGGCATGTGCTAATAAATAATCACCTTCGGGGCAAATAATATACAAAAGGAGATTTTATTATGTTTAAGTCAGTCGTTCCAATCACTATGGAGAAACATGGAAAAAGCAAAGTAAAAACCATTCAGAATTTTGATTACGCAAAAAATGTCAACATGGCTTCAATTATGGTTCATGAATTTTCGCGAGCTGCCTCAATTTATCCGATCGTTTTCATTGAAGATAAAACGAAAGATCAGTTTAAGCCGGTAGTGCTGCTCGGACTTGAAGAAGGGGAAAACCTTTTCGTGCAGGATGAAAAATGGCAGGCATCTTATATCCCCGCCATTATTCGCCGCTACCCCTTTGCGCTTGCAAAAACAGGAGAAGAAGGGCGTTTTATGGTGTGCATAGATGAAGGGAGCGATCTTTTTAATACTGAAGAGGGGCAGGACCTGTTTAATGAGAATGGTGAGCCGGCAGAACTGATGGAACGTGTCAAACGGTATCTCGCCGAACTACAGCAGATGGATACATTTACCGAAGGTTTCTGCACCTATCTTGCGGAGAAAAATATGTTTACTCCTCTCAATATGAAAGTGAGACTCGGCAACGAACTGAGAAATATCACCGGTGCCTATATTATCAATGAAGAACGTCTTAACACGCTATCCAACGATACTTTCCTGGAAATGCATGCCAAAAGGTATATCCCGGTAGTTTACTCGCACCTCAGTTCCATTTCACAAATCGAGCGTCTGTTAAACTTCAAAGAGAAGAAAGTGATCAGTGCCAAGGATCTTGGACAGCAGTTTGGCGAAATAGCAACCGAAACTCGTGAAGTTGTCAAGGCAGGCAAGGATAAAAAATAAGCGCTGGTGTCTGCCTCCTGTCAAGGGCCTGATGCTCATGTACCACCCTGATCCTTGTGGCGAG
>JBMOEI010000259.1:0-2068 GCA_049318985.1 Desulfuromonadaceae bacterium | reverse complement strand
GGGTCGCGCGGAAGTTCGTAGTTGATAACCGCTGCGAGTTCCTTAATATCGAGGCCGCGTGCGGCGACATCCGTGGCAACCAGCACCGATGCGCTTTTATTGGCAAACAGGAGCAGCACCAGATCTCGCTCCCGCTGTTCCAGGTCGCCATGGATTGCTACTGCGGTAAAGCCGCTTCTGGTGAGGGATGCGGCCACTTCCTGACAATCAACTTTGGTGTTGCAGAAGAGCAGGGTGGATTCCGGTCGATAATGCCTGATGATCCTGACCACCGCCGCTATCCGTTCATCCGCTGTCACCTCGTAGAGAACCTGCTCGATTGCGCCTTCGTCATGTGTTTCATCAACAGTTACCTCAACCGGCTCATGCTGGAATGTTGCCGTCAGCTCACTCATCACGGCAGGGTAGGTGGCAGAAAAAAGCATGGTCTGTTTTTTGTATGGGGTGGCAGCAATGAGGGTACTGATATCTTCCTGAAAGCCCATATCGAGCATCCGGTCGGCCTCATCAAGAACGAGAGTCTGCAGTGAGGATAGGTCAAGACTCCCACGGCGCAGATGGTCGAGCAGGCGCCCCGGTGTTCCCACTACGACATGGGCACCATGCTCCAGTGAGCCGAGTTGGGGGCCGAAGGGGACACCGCCGCAGAGAGTCAGAATCTTTACGTTGTCGGTAAAGCGGGCCAGGCGACGCAACTCTTTGCCAACCTGATCGGCCAGTTCGCGGGTAGGGCAGAGTACCAGCGCCTGTACTCGCAGGGAACTTGTCTCCATGCGTGTCAATAGGCCGATACCGAAAGCGGCTGTCTTGCCGCTGCCGGTCTTCGCCCTGGCAATGATGTCTTTTCCGGCGAGAATCAACGGCAGCGTGTGAGCTTGAATTGGTGTCATCCCGGCATACCCGAGAGAAGTGAGGTTTTTCAGCATGGACGGTTTCAGGTGAAGTGAGGAAAATGTTGTCTGTGGCATTGGATTCCTTTTTTATTATCTATTCAGCGCTCTTGAAATCCTTTATACCATGCTGATGATTCAAGGCAACAATTGTTCTTGATCTTAATTGGTACCATGCTTGTAAAATTCTCATTCTCCGATATAATGCACTGCACGCTGATTACCATTAAAAGCAACTTCATTGAAAAACTGAAATAGTTTACGGAGGCAGCTATGTTCCTGAATCTGAACAAGCTTCGGTTTCGCAGCATCAGAAAAAATATTGCTTCCAAAACTTTGCGCGAAATGGACGAAAAAATTCGCAAAATGTCCCGAGCCGTTGAACAGAGTCCGGCAACAATAGTTATCACTGATAGTAACGGTGTCATTGAATATGTTAATCCAAAATTTTTCCAGACAAGCGGGTACACTTCTGAGGAAGCGATTGGTCAGAATCCCCGGGTTCTCAAATCAGGAGAAACGCCTGTAGTTGGATATAACGAATTATGGTTGACAATCTCTTCGGGGAGAGAGTGGCGCGGTGAATTTCACAACAAACGCAAAGATGGTACGCTCTATTGGGAGTACGCCTCAATTTCACCCCTGTTTGACAAGGATGGGGGGATCAACGGCTATCTTGCCGTAAAAGAGGATATTACCGAAAGGAAGCGGGTCGAGGCCGAACTGGCACAGCTCTTTGATCTGGTAGCGCGCGCTAAGGAGGAATGGGAGAGCACTCTTGATCATCTGCGTGACTATATTATTCTTACCGATTCAGAACAGCGCATCAGACGCTGCAATAAATTGCTGGCTGAGAACACCGGCAGACCGGTAGCCGAACTGGTCGGGCGTAACTGGAAGGAACTGATTGACGAGGCAGGCTTCACGTTTGTCTCCTTCACCGGCACGACCGGCGAAATGTTCAACACGCGTACGCTCCGTTCCTATGATATCTTCCTGTATCCGATCAACGTTCCCGGACAACTGCCCGGCCAGGTAATCTCAATCAACGACACTACCGAACTGCGAACCGCCAGCAGGGAGTTGGAGAAGGCGTATTCTGATCTGAAGGAAGCTCAACTGCAGATATTCCAACAGGAAAAAATGGCGTCTATTGGTCAGCTTGCTGCCGGAGTGGC
>JBMOEI010000258.1:0-2069 GCA_049318985.1 Desulfuromonadaceae bacterium | reverse complement strand
TGCCGCCTTCTGTCTTTTTTCCGCCTGCTCTATCATCAGCTGATGAGTGCCGCATGGCGTCTCATCATTCGAACATGAACGTTGGCTATAACTGCCGTCAGACTTCATGTCCCAGGCCGCACAGCGGTCGTATAACTGGGTATCGAGAATAGTACGCAACTCCTGCATAAGGTCAGGCACCTCAATCGGGCAGAGGATCTCGACTCTTGCCTCCAGATTGCGCTTCATGGAATCTGCTGACGACAGATAATAGACTTCTGCGCCGCCGTTCCGGAAATAATATAAGCGGGCATGTTCGAGGAATCGCCCGACAATGCTCACAACACGAATAGTATCAGAAAGCCCCGGAATACCGGGTCTGAGCCGGCAGGTATCACGAACTATGAGATCGATTCTGACCCCGGCCTGTGATGCTCTATAGAGAGCACGAACAACATCGCCATCCTCAAGCGAATTCATCTTGAACTGGATCAGACCGCCTCCGCTCTGTTGTAAACTATGGGCAATTTCCCGCTCGATGCCTTGTAGTAACGTATTTTTCAGAAGCCGGGGACCTGGAGACAACGTCTTGAAGGTGCGGTTGTTCATGAAGCCGGTCGTCAGGTAATTGAAGAGTTCACTGATATCCTGCCCGATGGTTTCATCGCACGTCAGCAGGCCGATGTCGCTGTAGATGCGGGCAGTTTCCGCATTATAGTTACCGGTACCGATATGCAGATAACGCCTCAGCCCGTTAAAATCCTGGCGCACAACCATGATGACTTTACAGTGGGTGTTGAGTCCGATCACGCCGTAGGTGACATGAATACCAACCTGCTCCATCCGTTCGGCAAGCTGGATGTTGGCAGCCTCGTCAAAGCGCGCTTTCAGCTCAATCACCACAGCAACCTGCTTGCCTTTCTGGGCAGCAAGGATCAGAGAATCGATAACACTGCTTTTAGTCCCGGTTCGATACAGGGTCATCTTGATACCGCGCACTTTGGGATCAATGGCCGCTTCACGTAAAAACCGCTCAACAGAGCTGGCGAAGGATTCGTAGGGATGTTGCAACAGGATTGATCCTGTATCACGGATAATATGGAAAATGCTTCGCGGGGTCTTCAGTAGTGGATGATCAATAGGTGAATGATGCGGGTCATGCAACTTTACGTAATCAAGATTTGCCAACTCCAACAGATCGCGCATGGCCAGCATTCCATCTACTTCAAAAACATCGTTGTCTTCATCCAGCTCCAGCTCCGCCGCCAATCGCCCACGGTGAAGAGCAACCATTCCCTGGGCTATCTCCAACCTCACGATAGGTGCAAACTTGCGTTCTTTCAATTCAGACTCGATCATGGCCATCAAGTCCTCGGCCTGATCTTCGTCTTTCTCAGTATTGGCATTACGGGTAACGCGAAACAATTCACAGGTAACAATGTGCATGTCGGGAAACAGTATATCCAGATTGTGTATAATCAACTCTTCTATCGGGATAAAATGGTCTCCCTTACCAACTCGTATGAAACGAGGTGTTCCCAAGCCGACAGGAACTTTGATACGTGCCACTGAAACGTCACGAGCCTTGGAATATCTCAGGGTGACAAGCAGGTTGAGTGACAGATTGGAGACAAAAGGAAACGGATGGGCCGGGTCAATAGACTGAGGCGTGAGCAGTGGAAACACATTCGAATAAAAATATTCTCTCAGATATATCTTCTCTCGAGCGGTCAGGGTGTCATAGCTTTCAATGACGATACCCTTTTGAGACAGCAGTTCCAGAATTTTTTCCAGCACTTCTTTTTTGTGAGTATTGATATCGCGGATGACTTGATGGCATTCGCTCACCTGCTGATGTGGTGTCCTTCCGTCAAGCGTCAACTCTCTCATGCCGGCGCCAATCTGCTGTTTGAACCCACCAATGCGCTTCATGAAAAATGAGTCCAGATTGGCACTCACAATGGCAATAAATTTGAGCCGCTCATGAAGAGGAGTGCGAGCTTCTTCGGCTTCGTGCAAAATCCGGCGGTTGAACTCAAGCCAGGTCAATTCACGGTTGAGAAACCATTGACTGTCGTTGAGATCGAAAT
>JBMOEI010000257.1:0-2170 GCA_049318985.1 Desulfuromonadaceae bacterium | reverse complement strand
AGCACCGCCCGACAGCGGGTGGACTCCATATGGCTGAGCCAACGCTCGCGCAAAGCCTTGAACCCACCCCAACGATTGCTGGGGCGCAGCGGCACGCCAAAAATATCACCGAGCTCACGGTAAAAGTCAGCCAAATGACTCTGTGGATGATTGATGGCACCCACTGTCACATCAGGCAAGCGCTTCAAACGCTGGGCCAACACACGCAGCACCACACTCTTGCCGCTGCCCGGGTCGCCGTGAATCATGGCAAATCCCCCTTCACGGATCTGCGCATGCTCAATACGCCAACAAAAACTCTCGATCTTGGGTGCAATATAAATCGCCTCCACTGGCAACTCGGGCGAGAACGGATTGAATTTGAGCCCATACAGGGCCAGCAATTTTTGGTTCATTGAAGTGCTTCTCAGGTGCGTTTGGGTGAGGTGTCGGGCAAGGCGCTTGATTCGGGCATGGCAAGATAGGCCGGGGGCACACCGGTGGCGGCGTAATCCGCCAGCAGTTGCGTCATCAAAGCCGGCAGCGCCTTGGGTGCCACAGGCGAGAGATCGACAGCCGCCGGGCTCAAGGCGCGGCGCTGGCCACTGGCATTGGCTGACTTATCCAGCGGCAAGACCTGGCATAGCGTGGCACCCGTTGTGCCATCGACCAAATCAACACGCGATAAATCCCAGCGGGCATAACGCAAGTTGACTTGCTCCAGGTGGCGGTAGCGCGAGGGGATTTCAAAGCGATTGCCAGCCAGGCTCACGGTGCCGTCAGAGCGTCTTTGCCGGCGCACCACCTCAATGCAGAAGCTGTTGGCCAGTACGTTGCTGCCCGGGCAGGGCCTGGCCACGTTGGGGCCGGCCAAATAATGCGCCATGGGTGTGGCATTGATCTCAGAATGAAAGGTGCGGTGGTATTCCTGCTCTGTCCAGGCCTGTGTGGCCAGATTCAGTGCATCCAGGGTGAGGCCCGTCTCGCCTTCGAGCATGGCCATCAGCCGCCCTTCGATACGCCCCCAGAAGGATTCCTGTTTCGCGTTCTGATATGGCGAATACGGCAGTGTGGTCTGGTGCACGATACCCAAGGCGGCCAAACCGTTGGTGGTTTCCTCAGCCGTCATGGCCGCCCCGTTATCGCTCATCAAAGCGCGTGGCAGGCCGCGCTTCATAAACGCCTGGCACAACGCATGGATCAGGCTCTGGGCCGTCTCATCGAGATACCACTGCAGGTGGCACACCAGACGGGAGCGGTCATCGATCACGCACATGATCATGGGTGTGGCCCAGGCACCTGAGCGGGTCAGCACTTTGCGTGAGCCGTGGTGGAAATCGAGATGCCACAGGGCATTGACGTGGTCGACCTCAAAACTGCGCACCTCCAGACGTTCCAGGCGATCGCGCGCAGCCAGTGCCCCGGCAGTGGTGCGCTGCATGCGAGCCTGGCGAAACATGCCCTGTGCTTTGAGGTAGCGGCGCACTGTGGGGTAAGACACCAGCGTGATTTGGCTACCCTTGAAGGTGGCGCACAGGTTGTCAAAGTGCAGTTGCACCGTCCAGCCGGGGTGCTCACGGTATTGCTGGGTCAAGGTGTCAATGACGGTTTGCGACAGGCTGGGAAAACGGTTGATGTCGCCGCGCAGGCGGCGCTTCAAGGTGGCCACCGGATCTGCGGCCTTGCGCGCGGCGTAGTACCAGCGCTGCAGCGATGACAGGCCAAACGTGACATCCAGCCCAGTTGCTGGGTGGCGCCAGGTTTTTGCAGCAAGTAGCTCCAATGCGCTGTACAGCTTGCCTGCTTCAGGCGGGGCTGCCATCAAGGGGCCAATGATCAAAAAGCGCAGGCGCGCCCATCGATCGCGCTGGCTCGGGTCTTTTACGGGTTTCAAATAACACTCCAAATGTTGCAATACCGGTGGTATCGCTTGCAGGAGTGAGATTACGAAGAGATGAGGGTTTTGACTATTGGCATTCTCTGCGGGTGTTGATCGGGCATCAGCCAGTGTGATCAGATTCGCACACTCAAGGGGCTGAGAAACATCAGCAACCGCCCCATGGCTTCATGCGCGGCACCTGTGAAGCGCGCCATCAGACTCTGGGGCAGCTCGGTTGTTTCAACGCTTGGCATGAAACGCCCGCACTGTGCCTGCCACAGCGCGGTGGCACCAAAGTATTGGAGCCACCAT
>JBMOEI010000256.1:0-2189 GCA_049318985.1 Desulfuromonadaceae bacterium | reverse complement strand
CTCGATCTGAAAGCTGCTGCAGATTTTCTTCGCGACAAAAATCAGTTTCTCAAACAGGAAGCTGAAGAGGCGGAGCAGTTAGCCAAGGCCACGCTTGACGGACAAAGCGCCCATATCTGCGTCATAAACGCACAGGGGACCATCATTACTACAAATAGGGCCTGGCAGGTTTTTGGTGAAGAAAACGGAGCTGTTAAAGAACAGATAAATATTGGCGCAAATTATTTCTTTGCCTGCCTGTCACCTGATGCAGAACAGGATCCCACAGTCAGTGAATGTACGTCAGGGATCCACTCCGTGCTGAATGGCACTTCAGCGCAATTCATGAAGGAATACTCCTGCAATTCCCCTGAAAAAGAGCGCTGGTTTATCTGCAAGGCAGACGCTTTCAGCATCGCGGGTGAAAATTACGCCGTAATATCCCATGAAGACATTACCTGGCGCAAAGTTGCCGAAAGACAACTGCGCCTGCTGTCCCGTGCCATCAACCAAAACCCCGTTGCTGTTGTTATTACCGATACAGAGGGCACTATAGAATTAGTTAACCCCCATTTTACCCGGTCGAGCGGCTATTCAGCCGAAGAAGCTATCGGCCAGAAGCCGCGAATACTTAAATCAGGCCTCACTCCGCCGGAAACATACCGTGAGCTCTGGGCAACAATAAAGAGTGGGCAGGTGTGGGAGGGGGAATTAATAAATAGAGGCAAAAACGGTGATATAAACTTCGAACAGACCAAAATATCACCAATTCGTGATGATGACGGTACCATAACTCATTATGTCGGAATTAATGAAAACATCAATAAACGTAAGAAAATGGAATCCTCACTGCTCAAAGCCAAAGAAAAAGCCGAAATAGCGAATCGTGCCAAAGATGAATTTTTGGCAGTCATGAGCCACGAAATGCGCACCCCGTTAAACGGGATGATAGGAATGACCGGCCTGCTGCTTGAAAGTGATCTGACTGATGAACAGCGTGATTTTGCGCAGGTTGCTAACAGTTGTGGTCATGATCTTCTTGGCATAGTCAGCACTATCCTGGACTATACCCTGGTCAGGGTCAACCAGCTGAATATTGAAAATGTGGTTTTCAATCTCCAGAGTCTCTTAACTGAAACAACAAGCAGGTTTGTTCCCCGAGCCACGGAAGCCGGGCTTGGCCTGACCTGCCGGATCGCCCCCTCTGTCCCCTGCCAATTGAACGGGGATGCCGGTAAAGTGCAGCAGATACTTGCTAATCTGGTCGATAATGCCATTAAGTTCACCACAAAAGGGACTGTTGACATATCGGTGACATGCCCGGCGGTGGAACATGGCTCTGCAATTATACGGTTCGATGTCCACGATACAGGCATTGGCATTGTAGAGTCCCGGCTCAATGATATTTTCTCCGCTTTTTCCCAGGTTGATAGTTCAGCAACCCGCGCCCATGGTGGTCTCGGCCTGGGGTTGACCCTCTCCCGGGAGCTGTCTGTATTGCTGGGGGGTGAGATTGGGGTTTTGAGCGAAGTCGGCACAGGATCCACCTTCTGGTTTACTGTCCGCCTGGAACTGAGCGGGGAGACACCACTCTGTAACGCTGAAGTGGCAGCTCCGTTGAAAGTGGAGGATACCAGCCACCGTAAAACAAAAACAACTGTTACGGTCCCCCGGATTCTCATTGCAGAAGACAATGCCATAAACCAGAAAACTGTCCTGCATATGCTCACCAGACTCGATTTCCAGGCTGATATTGCGGCTGATGGACTGAAAGCAGTGCAGGCATTGGAAGCCATTGATTATGATCTGGTGCTGATGGATTGCATGATGCCGGAAATGAATGGTTATGAGGCAACTGCCGTAATCAGAGACGCCTCTTCGCATGTTCTTAATCACAATGTGCCGATTATTGCAGTAACAGCCAATGCTATGGAAGGTGATCGGGAAAAATGTCTTGAGGCCGGCATGGATGATTATCTGACAAAACCGCTTAATAAGAAGGCCCTGGCTGAAATGCTTGCAAAATGGTTAAGCCGGACAAGCACCAGTGAGATGGATGGTCATACTATTGATTCATAACAAGGACAACTCATGATTGATCATACTCGGGCAAAAGAATACCTGAAAAGTCTCACGCTGCTTCTGGTTGAAAATGAAGCGTTTACGCAACGGATGTTGCGCGAGTTTCTACAGCGTCTTGTCGCGGTTGT
>JBMOEI010000255.1:0-2192 GCA_049318985.1 Desulfuromonadaceae bacterium | reverse complement strand
CATATCAACGAATGATGATTGATTTGAAAACGGATGATTCTCTAAAGAAGGAAATAGTTTGGCTTGAAAGAACACTGTCTCATGTCAAGGGCTGACCCCTTATGTCCCCTCGCTGTCTCGTGTCAAGGGCTGACCCCTTATGTCCCCTCCTCGGAATAATTATATATGTAGCCGATGCTGCTTTCGGTCAGAGCGATAACCTTTTCCAATGAAAAATCAAACAGTTCCTGAACGTTCGCCGCATGAATCTGATTAACCTCCTGTAGTAACTCCAATCGGCCAAAATCACGCTTCAGGAGAGCAGTCTTCCGCCAGTTCTGGTACACCTGCCAGACGAGAATTACCACCGTTACCAGCAAAACCAGGAGGATACCTGTTACAACCCAAAGATGCGTCCAATGTCCCCTGAGTACGTCATCCAGAGCAAGGCCCACATTGATATATAACGGGTAGGAGGCGATGCGTTGGTACGAATAAATCCGCCTGATGCCGTCACTGCTGCTATCAGAAGTATACGCGGCGTTTTGCGTCTGACCTTGTGCAATCAGGGCACGCCATTCCGGTGCAATCAGGGCGGTGTTTGCGGACGCTGCATTTTTTTCCTGCTGGAGCGGTGAATATTTGGTAATAAGGGAAAAATCGTCACTGTGCAGAGTTATCAAGCCTTGGGAACCGATGGGAACCCCTTTGAAAAGATCATCGAACAGCTTAAGTGGCAGAATGGCCAAGGCAACTCCGCCAAAGGCGCCATCAGTCAGGGTAACGCGGCGGGCGCAGCTAATGACCCATATTTTACTGATCTTGCCGATTATCGGCTCTGAAAGAATCATTCCGGCATCAGGGTGATCACGCAGGTAGCGGAAATAGTCACGATCAGCTATGGAAACAGCAACGGTGGGGGCAGGCCCACTGCCACTCACGAGAACCCCTTGTGAATTGCTGACACGCAGGTTCTCAAGTTCAGGCATCATCTTGAACTGTCCTTCAATGAATGCTTTGAGGCGGTCAGTCTGCACACCGCCACCCGCAGATTGATGCGAAACTTCATAGACAATCGAATTTAGCACGATATCTGTTTTCTGCAGCATTGAGCCAATCGTCTGCTGAAGGGTTCCCGCAAGCAGACCTCCGGTATTTTCCGCCTCGCTCAACGTTTGAGTATATGTCTGCCGGATTTGCAGTACACCAAGCACCCCGATTATCACTGTCACGAAAACTAACAGGAAAATCATAGGCATCAAGGGAGACCTGGCCGTTACCGGAAACGGCTCATTTCCTGACGATCGTTTCTCACTGTTATGGTTAGTCATTGCAAGTCCCCCGTATGCAAAAAACTGTTAACCTCACTCAACAAGCCATTTGACGATGTTACGCCGCCTGATTTCCAACTCCTCATAACTCTTGTTCAGGCTCTTTCGGTCCCTCCACCGGCAGCTTGACTATAAAGGTAGTGCCCCGCCCTACTTCACTTTCAACCGAAATTTCTCCACCATGTTTCCTGATAATATCGTAACTGATGGAAAGTCCGAGACCGGTCCCTTTACCAACCTCTTTTGTGGTAAAGAACGGCTCGAATATCTTTTGCCGGTTTTCTTCAGGAATACCGCAGCCACTGTCGGTGACGGAGACACACACGTTTTCGTCTTCGCTCCAGGTGCGGACGGTAATGCTTCCCTGTTTGTCTCCGATGGCGTGGGCGGCATTGACCAGCAGATTGAGAAACACCTGATTGAGCTGTTGCGGAAAACATCTTATCTGCGGGACTTCGCCGAATTCCCGGTTGAGTGTTGCCACATATTTTATCTCATTCCAGGCGATGTTAATGGTGGTATCGATGGCCTCGTTGAGGTTGATCCGCGCAGTCTCTGCCTGGTCAACACGCGAGAAGCTCTTGAGGTCCTGCACGATACGCCGCACCCGTGCGGCGCCATCCTGGCTTTCAGCAATCAGTTGGTGAGAATCTTCCATGACATAGTCAATTTTCAGCCGTTTTCGGGCAGCATTTATTTTTTCAGCCGCTTCACTGCCGGCGAGTGATTCATCGCCGACAGCAATGAATTCGGCAAGACGGTCGACATATTTGTTCAAGGTTGACAGGTTGCTGGATATGAAACCCATCGGGTTATTGATTTCATGGGCCACTCCGGCAGCAAGCTGACCAATAGACGCCATTTTTTCCTGTTGGAATATCT
>JBMOEI010000254.1:0-2195 GCA_049318985.1 Desulfuromonadaceae bacterium | reverse complement strand
AGTCGATAGGGGGCATGGGGTTGGATTGTGCCATTCGGCGCAATACGCGAGTTCGCTATTGCGCCCTGGCGCAATCCGGGACGCAATGATATTCAACGCCATATCCTGCCCCTTGCATGATTAACTGTGTTATTTGTAGTGACGATCAAGCCGAACCATAATTCGTGCGGTTCTCTGCATTAGCCGCATCTTGCAATAGCAGGATGCACTGAGGTATTCCTACTTTTTAAGCATGTCGAAAATGTCTGTCAATTGGCGAATTTGTTGGTCTTTCAATACAATTTCCTTTTGATTTAACTCGATGATATTTTGCAGCTTTTCAATCTCTAATTGATGCTCGGCTTGCTCAAGCGATAACGAATTAACGGTGCAAAATTTTTGGTTGTTTTGTGTATTTGTATTATTTGTCCCCATGAAATTGAATACATTTCTATCATTGGCATCAAGCAGTTCGAGCAAATCCACTCCAAATAAATTGGCAATTTGTTCCAGCTTTGACAGGGTGATGTCGCAGTTGCCGCGTTCGATATTGCCATAGCCATTGATCGACATTTCCAATTTTTCGGCCATAACCTCTTGAGTCCAACCTTTGGCCAATCTCACTAGACGAATTTTCTCGTGTACAGGGAACATCACACAGTCCTACTGGTTAAAATAACCACTTTAAATGGGTGGACATACATTGTATGCAGTGTAAAATGAAATTGCCTTGATTGAACCGAAGGGGCAACCCCAAATCCGAAAACAGGGCATATCTCAAACCCTAACCTGATGAGGATTTTAGCATGTTAAAGACTGTTTCTGCTGTGTTGATTGTCGCGATGCTAAGCACATCAACGGCCTTTGCCACCGATACCGCTGCCTCATCCGTTGCCGCACTTGACAACCAAGCGCCAAATCACTTGTCGGCTTTTGATGGCGTTCAAACCGCGAATGTGGGGGATGAAGAACTTAAAGAAGTGTCTGGCAAATTTGGACCATTGCTTGTTGTTGCTGTGGTGGCCGGGGTGTTGGGATTTGGCATAGCCGGTAAGATTGCCAACAAAATCCAAAATGGAAAATGGAGCGTTCCGAAAGCGCGGTAATTTACAACGCTGAGATGGGACACTTAAAGCCCGCAAGAGCAATCTTGTGGGCTTTTTTTCAGAGACGCAAATAATGCAGCTTCGAGGATATCTGATAGTCTTACAATTTTGTTCAGCCTTGATACCTTATCATGCCTATTCACAGGACATTGATAGCGATTTACTGTTCAAAGGTGTCATTAAACAATCGCGGGACACATCTTGCGGTGCAGCGGCTTTGTCCATGCTGGTTAGCGGAACGACAGACGATAGCAACATCTCTGAAATGGATGTGATTCATGCCATACAAGCCGTTTCACCGCAAACAAAAGGCGAAGAGCAAGGCTATACTCTGGTGGAATTGAAAAAAGCCTCGGACAAATTAGGCCATTATGCCGAATGGCGAAAAATAGCTAAAAGCGAATTGCCAAAAATTAAGCAGCCAGTCGTTATCCTAACCGGGTTAAATAGCGAATTCCCTCATTTTGTTGTGTTAAAGGGAGTGATTGATGGCAATGCATATATGGCGGATTCTGTTCGTGGGAATATCCGCATGCCCTACGAAGAACTTGCCAAAGAAAGCCTCAACCAAATTTATCCTGCATGGTATGTCATGGCTATCAACCCTTCTTCCAATCGCCCTAAAAACTCGATACTTTATTTATCGACAGACAAGAAAGTATTGTATTTTGAACATTTTACAGTCGAGCAATCAAACGCCATTACTTTAGTAACGTTGAGCAAAGAAAATCAGATTATTGCCAGTTATGACTTTTTGGCATCTATAGGCAATCATGTCGATTCAGCACAAGCAAATTCGCATGAGTTCATGCATGCCGTAAATATGCGGTATGG
Organism: Desulfuromonadaceae bacterium; assembly: GCA_049318985.1. GTDB lineage: Bacteria > Desulfobacterota > Desulfuromonadia > Geobacterales > Pseudopelobacteraceae > JACRCG01. Next base: position 276 of record JBMOEI010000254.1, on the reverse strand, counting down.
TATCACCAACGATTTTGAAATAGGGTCAAGTATTCAATATTTAGACGGCTCGCAAATATCTGACAGAAAATACAATCTGTACTTCAACAAACGAATGCAACTTGATGACTCTGGAAAGTTCCATGCCATTGCTGGTCTACTGGGTTATTATTCGGAAAATAATAGCTTATTGGGAGGACAGATAAATTTCATTGGATATACTACGACAAATTCTGCACAGTATCTTCTGGGAGGTTCACTTGGGAAGTCTTTTAGATTGGGCGATAGGAAAAACGG
>JBMOEI010000253.1:0-2223 GCA_049318985.1 Desulfuromonadaceae bacterium | reverse complement strand
AAAAAAATAGGTTATTTCACGCAGAAAATCATGGCAAATGACACAATTTACTTGTCTGCTTTACACATATTGCACTTAGGATTGGCTTTTCTTACTAACAAATAATAAAAAAAGAGGTTAATGCCCACCACTTATGTGATGGCTAAAAATATTGGCATCACATTTGCTTCCGACATAGGTTAACTCGATTATTTTACCCACAGCAAATTACCGTTAGTTTTAATTTAAAAACTTTGGAGGTTTTTAATGTTTAAGCAGTCCATTCGCCAAATCTTATTTATAAGCGCCCTGCTCTTCCCACTTTTGTCTTCGGCTGTTGCTTATGTGGAAAACTTTCAAGATGGCGTGGCGGATAATTGGGAGCCGCAACAACCTGAACAATGGGAAATATACGGATCAAAAAATTTGAGTTACCGCGCCCAAGATATTGATAATGATAGCGTCATGATTTCAACTTATGCGGGTACGGAATATCAAGATGTTGACTATAGGGTGTCTATAAAAAAAGATAATGGCTATGCCGTTTATGCCATTTTTCGGGCCAGCGCTGATTTTTACCGCAAAGATGGCATCAACAAAGGCAGCGGCTATGCTTTTGGCATCAGTAACGATTGTGGCAGCGGCTTGCCTCCAAGCTATAGTATTTATAAGTTAACCGATGGGGTTTACCAAAACATCAAATCTTGGACGACGGCAAAGCAATTAAAATGTGATCTCCAGGGAAATCGTGTCGGCATCGTTGCTAAAGGTAGGGTGTTGAAGTTTTACATAAACAATAAATTGATTTTCACCTACAGGGACAAACATCCCCTTGGTGCTGGCAGGGTCGGCTTAATGGGCTATACTGCCCCGCCATTTACAACAACACATGATTTCGATAATATTTATATCAGGGATTTGGCTAATTAAGTGTGATTGGCTCTGCGGTGACAATCCCGCAAAGACAGCTTATTGCAAGGAAGCCATTGGCCTTTACGACATCCATTTCCATCTTGTCGAAGCTATTAGCTTTAGGATGGGCGTAACCGCCACTTTTTAATAATTCAAAGGAAGCATGGGCAGTTTGCCCGTAAAAACGCCCAACAATATGCAGACAAGCCTAGTAAAACCCGCTAATACACCAAAAAGTCATGAAAATCGCCGTTTTTTTCGCTTGCTGGTGTCCACTTTCGCGGTTGTCCTCTTGCACTTTTTCGTCACTCAATGGTTGCGCCAGCCATTTACCGAAGTTAAGCCCGCTAAACCCCAGCCAATTGAAGTGACCTTACTGCCGCCGCCCGTAAAAGAAAAAGAGCCCAAACCCATTGTTAAGGCCAAGCCATTACCGCCTAAGCAAGAAGTCAAACCAAAAATTGAACCGAAAATTGCGCCCAAGCCTCAGGCCAAAGCCATACCCAAGCCAGTAGCGGAAAAACCAGCGCCAGTTGCCAAGCCCACCGCGCCCAAGCCCGCTCCCATCAGCCCGCCCGTGTTAGCGACCACCCGTCCCAGCCCGAGTCCGGCCTTGAGCGTCCAAGCCCCCACGCCGATTGCCGCGCCCGGCCCTGTCTCAGTGCCAGCAAAGTCGCCAGTTGCAGCGCCAAGCGCATCGGCAAAACCTGCGTCCAAAGCCGTTGAAGACACTGGAGGAGAGGGCGGCGATGGCGGTAATGCGCCACCACACTGTCACAGCACACCCAAACCAGAATACCCACGGGCAGCAAAAAGCCGGCATATCGAAGGCAGCGTCAAACTAAAGGTAAAAATTGGCTTGGACGGGACTATTGAACAGGTCACCGTAGACACCAGCAGCGGTCACGAAATGCTCGACAACGCCGCCATCCAAACCGTCAAAAGCAGCTGGGGTTGCTCGCCAGCCAAGCGGAATGGTAAAGCCGTGACTGGAGAAGTGCGCGTTCCCATTAATTTCAAACTACAAAACTAACACACATAAGGACTATTCATGCCAGCGTCAATAACGCCAAGTTTCATCATCGACGGCACTTTGTACACCTTGGTGATCTTTTCCGTCATCACCTGGGTCATCATCTTCTACAAAATTTGGGAGTTTGCCCACAACAGCCGCCACAACCAGGCTTACGCCGAACACTTCTGGCAAGCGCACGATTTAGAAGCCGCCAAAGACCAAAGCCTCAACGCAGAAGGGCCGTTGGCGCGGATTGCGGTCAGCGGCTTCGCCTGGCAAAGCGAGGCGGCGAAACCCGGCGCGAAACCCATCCGCTT
>JBMOEI010000252.1:0-2225 GCA_049318985.1 Desulfuromonadaceae bacterium | reverse complement strand
TGAGCCCCTTCGGCAAGTCGTAGTCGGCTTCCTTCTGGTCGGCGGCATCGCCCCCGGCCGCACGTTCGAGCAGCTCGGGCACGAAGAGCGAGCCTTCGAGCCGGAGGGTGTCAAACGGGGTGGTGTCGGAAGATTTACGGCTGCGGGACATGAAGCTATTGATTACGGGATTGATTAAATTGAGTAGGCCGACGGTCTAGGGTTCATTTGGCAGAGGTTGTTCTATACGGAAGTAATTGATGTTAAGGGAATAGGTGTAATGTTTGTAGCTATGGAACTGCCGGGAAAACAGGGGGTTCTATAGCGGGCGACCGGCTCCATCTCATAAACGCCTCCGGCAGACTCCCGGACAAGGCAGCGATGGGCGCGGGCAAGGTTCGTATTAAACTGAAATAGAGTCACTTGGTGTAATTGCGTTGGATTGCGTTAAATTGCGTATCTTACGTAATCCTCAGTTGCCACCGAGTTCTGCCTCCGGCGGCAGTTTGTTGGAGCGAGGGCTATAGGCGTTCATTTGGAAGGGATATTTCTATATGCTACTCACTGATTTTCAGTGTCTTGAAACCCATCTGAAGCGCTATGGGACTCTTCAGGGGCACCTTGAGGAGGGTTATTTGGCGGCTGTTGTGCCATAGAATAGCGTGTCCAGCGAAGCTTGCCTTCCTTGACCACTTCCCCCCTGGCCCTCAGAGATTCCAAGCAGCGCTTGAGCTTGTAGGGCGGGATTTCCGAACCGATTCGGGCATGGATTTCCGAGGATGAACTTCGGGGGTAGAGAGCCAAATCGGTGCGGATAAGCTCCTCTAGGCGGTGGTCTTGGATTGGCCTGAGAGTCGTGCGCCCGCGAAACTTGGCGGACCGCAAAATCTGGGGAGAAACGAAGTATTCCACAGCACGGGTTTGGCCCCGAGAGTGGACAATATCCTTCGCCATGAGGCTGCCCAGCCAGGAGCGAGCGCGGTCGTCTCCCTCGATCTGGAGAAGGTGGGCGAACTCAATGGCAGTCAGGCTGCCGTGCTGGCCGATCAGCCCGAGAGCAATCCGTTCTCTCTGGTTCAGAGAATACTGGTCGTCCACTGCGGCAAGAAAACTGACCAACTCGGGACGAAGGATCCGGCGCTCGACGTGGACCACCACACGATCTCCTTCCTCTCGGACCTGTGGAATGGCTTTGGCTTGGGTGAGCTGGGTTTCATAGATGCGGTCGTAACCCGTGCCTTCGCGCTCCATCAGCTTCAGATCGTGGAAGACTTGGGCGAGGAGATTGTTCCGTCGCACAGTTTTTTGGAGGATATTGCCGGGTGTGACACCCAGCGGCAGAAGGCCGGGGTTGTGAATTTCCAGATAATCCGGGTGGAGATTGATAAAAATATCGCCGCGTGTCGTGTAAGGACGGTGAACCAGAGCGTTGGCGATCAGCTCGCGGATGACCACCTGGTCGTAGTGAGGCACGGACTTCCGAAAGAGATTATCGGGAAGTTCAGTGGACTCCCGCCAATCGGGAATGTCGGACCAAACCGCTTCGATCAGTTCGGCGGGATTGAGTGAGAAGTCATCCCAGACCAATTTTGAGACGCGATCCCCGTGACTGTCGAATTTGAGAAACTGGATGATGGGAGCGTGAAGGAGCTGGGCGCGGTCCGCCCGAGTCCCGATCCAAAGGACGCCCAAATTCGTGAGCAAGCCATCTTGGACAAAAAAGTAATGTTCGAGAATCTCTTCGGGGGGGCGCTCTTTGATCGAGGATTTTACCCGATCCGAGGCGCGAAGGTCTGTGATGAATCGGGTGACCTTCGGCGGATCTACCCGGTCCGCTGGAATCCGGCGCGTGATCTGGGTTTCCCACTGGTAGGCATCCTTATCCGCAACGAGACGCACAAGTTCATCGGGCTGCAGTTTGCGGGTCTCATCCGCGATGCGGAGGTAGTAGCGGGCGTCGGACGTGGACGCGATGCTCTTTGAACTGGGCACGATTTCGAGATCGAGATATTCGCCGCCGTTCGCGTGGATAAGGATTTTGGCGCGCACATGGACATTCGAGGTGTGCTGGGCGATGCCTTTTGTGAGACGATCAGGCAACTGCGAGTCAATCTTCTGACCGGGAGCAGGAGCATCAGCGGCATCCTCGATTCCGAAATAGATGTGCCCTCCGCGCGCGTTGGCAAAGCCGGCACAGTCCGCAGCGATGTCGCGCCAGCCCCATTTTTTGGGGTTCAACCCAAAGA
>JBMOEI010000251.1:0-2268 GCA_049318985.1 Desulfuromonadaceae bacterium | reverse complement strand
GAAAGGTTTAACGACCCCAAGCTCCATGCTCAGTTGATTCATCGCACTGTAATGGAGAACATAGTTGTCGATCATGAGTTCGTCACGCGAACATTTCCGGACGGAATCGGGACCGTAGAAATGATCTGCATTTATGAGGTCGATCAAGATAAGATCGTAAAGGCAACATTCGCAATCGGGCAGGCCCGGCCAGCGTGAATTCCGCGAAGTGCTGCATAACTAAAACGTTGGACGTCATGACAATGGCTCGCGATGCACAAGACATGGATCAGAGTAAACAACACAGCACTGCTACCCAGCATATTGATGCTGAAATGGTGATGATAGATGCTGGCACAATCACATTGAAAGATGAGGGCACAGATCGCTTTTGGACGGTCCAGCTACCGCCGTACCTCATAGGTAGGTTTGTCGTCACTCAAGAGCAGTACTCCCTTCTTGTCGGCCAAGGCCAAGCCGTTGCCATCGACGACCGGAAGAAGCCTGTCGTCGATGTTTCTTGGATCGATGCTATTCGCTTCTGCAACCTGCTCTCCCAGAAGGCCGGTTTGCCGGAATGCTACTCGTTTGACCCTGCGGGTGAAGTGTTGTGCGACTGGGAACTGGATGGCTACAGGCTACCTTCAGAAGCTGAATGGGAATACGCCTGTAGAGCGGGCAGCGCTGAGGTCAGATACGGCGAGTTAAGTGAGATTGCTTGGTTCCGCGATAACTCAGGCCAATATCTCCATGAGGTCGGAACACGGAAGTCAAATGACTGGGGCCTCTACGACATGATTGGAAACGTTTGGGAGTGGTGTTGGGATGTATACGACGTGAAGGTCTATGGCCCATACCGAGTCTTCCGTGGCGGCGGTTGGTGCGATTCTCCGCGAGGCTGTCGCGCTTCGTGTCGCCGAAAGAGCCACCCCACTTTTCATGTAGATGACCTCGGGTTTCGACTCGCTCGGACTGCCAAGTGATCCCTGAGCAGTTAACGCTAATGAGCCACTCTCACTGACAGACGCCCAACCCGGCGCTCAACCTCGCTCCTTTCAGTCGCTGGACGCTTGGTAAGGCAAGAAGGTGTTCAGAACCGCAGGCTTTGGCTGTTAGACGGGCGTTTGCAGTTAAGCCGGCTTCGCCATATGGACGACTTCAGGGCTGTGCTGCAGGGCTATCCGAATAGGCGGCGGTTTGTGGTTTGAGATGTCCTTCGCGTCATTAGTCCTGCGGTTTAATGCCACCCGTAGTGCTTAAGCAGCGCGACCACTTTCGTTTTGAAGCCCGCCAATCCAGGCATCTCTTGATCAAAGCTGAATTCGAGTTGGCTTGGGTCTTCGAGGCGAGCCACCGCTACAGGGTCAGCCTTTCCTTCTTGCTCGATGGTCAAGTGAATCAAGATGCGTTGCTTGTCAATCTGGCGTAACGCCGGGTAGCTGCCGTCAATATTTGGTGTCGGCAACGGATTCATAAAAATGGTTCCGATCAAATCGTCGCCCAGCGAATAACGGCCCACGGGTTTGCCCATCGCTTTGGGCCGTCTCGCCAACGATCCGCAATAGGCACCGGTGGGGGTGATGCGGTTGTGGCCTGCCTTGGCCATGACGACTTTTGCCTTTGCTTTGAATTCCAGCCGCGGCATTTGGTCCACTGATCCGCCCAAAGTCGGGGGGACAAAACCCAGGCGCAGAAACTCGTTTTCCACAAATTCTGCTCGCAGGCCGTGTCCCACGCAGTTCGCATCTTTGCCTGTGATTCCGAGCCGGTGGCGTAGGTAGTAGTTATAGCGCTCCATGGCTTGTTGGTAGGTAAGCCCTGACCAGCCGAGTGCTTGGTTTTTGCCTGCAACCTTTTTGGCGCGGTCGAGGCAGTATCGTTGGAACGGGTCTTCGATTTGAATATCCCGGTCCCGCCCAGATTTGGCCACGCTTCCGCGAATCAACAGTTTGTCGCCTCCGTCCGCCTGGCTAGGAATAATTCTGAGTTGTTCTTTTCTTCTTAATCCGAAGGCGAAACCAAGCAGCAGCATAGTGGCAAACCTGGTGTCGAAACTTTCGGCCTCTTTAATCTTGCCCGCTACGTCTACCCCGTTCTCTGTCCAGCTTTTGCTTTTATCGGTGTAGGTTTTAACCTTCAGCTCGGCTTTATCGACGGTGGGTAAATAGAACTGGAGCGCATTTACGCTTGGGATTAAATTTGGTTTGTTAATCCATTCCGTCAACCTTCGAATCACGCTCACATAGTTTTCAAGCGTTTTGTTTTTAAGACCGTGACTGTGCCAGTCTT
>JBMOEI010000250.1:0-2276 GCA_049318985.1 Desulfuromonadaceae bacterium | reverse complement strand
GTCGATCTCGGCAAAGCCGAAATCATTGTCTCCGCCGGTCGCGGCATCGGCAAGAAAGACAACGTCCCGGTCATCCTGGCCCTGGCCAAAGCCCTTGGCGGCGAACTCGGTGCCAGTCGCCCCGTTGTTGATGCCGGTTGGGTAGAGCATAGCCATCAGGTCGGCACCACCGGCCAGACCGTCTCTCCAAAACTGTACGTCGCCTGCGGTATCTCCGGCGCAATCCAGCATCTGGCCGGCATGAAGAAATCAGATTTCATCCTTGCCATCAACAAGGACAAAGATGCCCCGATCGGAGAGGTTGCCGATGTGCTGGTGGTGGCCGATGTCATGCAGTTCGTGCCGGCGCTGACGGCGAAACTGGCGAGATAGTCTGGTATGATGAACGTGCTGACCGGCATTACAGTTGTCAATCTGGCGGCCAATCTTCCTGGCCCGGTCGCTGCGCAGCGCCTCTGTGCCCTGGGCGCGGAGGTCGTGAAGGTAGAGGCTCCATCCGGTGATCCGATGGAGACCTATCACGCCGGATGGTACAAGGATATGCTGGAAGGGCAGACGCTGGTCGTGCTCGACCTGAAATCTGACGCCGGCCGTACCGAACTTGACCGCCTGCTTGGTTGTGCCGATCTGCTTATCAGTGCTACCCGCCCCGCCGCTCTGGCACGTCTCGGCCTTGACTGGTCTACATTGCATCAAAAATACCCACGCCTCTGCCAGACGGCAATAATCGGGTATCCGGCTCCCCGCGAGAACGAAGCGGGGCACGATCTTACCTATCAGGCGTCATTAGGACTTCTCAACCCTCCCCATATGCCGCGTACCCTGCTGGCAGACATGGCAGGAGCCGAAATGACGGTTTCATCCGCTTTGGCACTGCTTTTGTGCCGTGAGCGGAGTGGCGAGGCCGGTTATGCGGAAATTGCCCTTTCTGCTGCTGCAGCTTCACTGGCCGAACCGCTCCGCTATAATATCACAGCATCAGGTGCGAATCTCGGTGGCGGCATTCCGGAATACAATCTTTACCAGACCTCAGATGGCTGGGTTGCGGTTGCTGCACTGGAGCCTCATTTCAAAAAGCGGCTGGAAGAGGCCCTTGCCATATCAACCCTGGACGAATATCAGTCCGCCTTTGCTGCGCACAATTCAGCATACTGGCAGGAGTGGGGACAAAAGAAGGATGTGCCGATAGAAACAGTCCGTTGAGAGAAGGCTGTGAACAATAGAGGAGGTGCGCATGTTTCTCGATCTTACCGGAGAGCAGAAGCTGATTCAGGATACTGCCCGTGAATTTGCCAGGGCGGAGTTGGAGCCGGTCGCTGCTGCGCTTGACCGGAGCCATGACCGGACGCCGCTACTGGTAAATCTCAAAAAACTGGCAGAGCTCGGTTTTATGGGCTTGAACGTCAAGGGACAGTACGGCGGATCAGAAGCGGGTGTTATCGCCTTCAGTCTCGCCATAACGGAAATCGCCCGTGCCTGTGCCTCCACAGCAGTTACCGTGTCGGTCAGCAACATGGTCTGTGAGGTGATTCAGGCGGTCGGTACCGAAGCACAGAAAATGGCCTATATCCCCAAAATCTGCTCCGGAGAATACCCCGCCGGTGGTTTTGCCCTTACCGAATCGGGGGCCGGTTCCGACCCTTCCGGCATGACGACGCAGGCGGTCAGGGATGGCGATGATTACGTCCTGAACGGCTCCAAAATTTTTATCACCAGTGCCCCCTACGCCGGCGTGTTTGTCGTCTGGGCGGTGACCGACAAGGATGCTCCGAAGGGGAAGGGGATTAGCTGTTTTCTCGTGGAAGGGGGGACACCCGGCCTGATTGTCGGCAAAGAAGAGAAGAAGATGGGGCAGCACGCCTCCGCAACCAATGAACTTCTTTTTGATAACTGCCGGGTGCCTGCCAGCGCCATGATGGGGAAACTGAATGACGGCTTCCGTATTGCTGTTGCAGAACTGACCGGCGGGCGTATCGGCATCGGTTCACTGGCCCTCGGGATTGGCCTTGCCGCCATGGATTACGCCACCGGCTATGCTACGGAGCGGGTGCAGTTCGGCCAGAAGATCAGTAATTTTCAGGCGCTGCAGTGGCTGATGGCCGATGGCTACACCGAGCTTGAAGCGTCACGACTGCTCCTGATGAGTGCCGCCTGGCGCAAGGAGAACGGCAGGAGTTTTGCCAAAGAAGCTTCCATGGCCAAACTGTTTGCCACTGAGTCGGCGAACCGGGTCTGCTACAGCGCGCTGCAGATGCTCGGCGGGTATGGCTATACCG
>JBMOEI010000249.1:0-2300 GCA_049318985.1 Desulfuromonadaceae bacterium | reverse complement strand
GCTACGCTACTAAAAGCCTTGAGGGGCACCCACGCATTTAACAAATCCGAATAAACCAACGGCGAGAACATCAAATATACAACCAACGGCAGCAACGATCAACGGGAAAAAGCCCCCGCCGAGCCGGTCAAATGTCTTGACTAGGGTCACTAATATGTTAACATCAGCGATATGAGACGGATAGACTTTTACAAAACGGACGCTGGTGTTTCGCCTGTTGAAGAGTTCCTCGACACGCTTTCCGACGCTCAAACCAAAAAAATATTATGGGTTATGAAGTTGGTAAAAGAGCTTAACCCCGTTCCGTCTCAATATTTCACAAAACTGGTGAATACCGATAATATATGGGAAGTTAGAGTGCAAACAGGCGGCAATATATTTCGACTACTCGGTTTTATTGAAGGCGACCGCCTTATTATTCTGACCAATGGTTTTCAGAAAAAGACACAAAAGACACCTCAGAATGAGATAAAACTAGCTGAATCCAGAAAACGCGAACACCAAGGCAGGGAGGTAATAAATAATGGATGATCTTGATCGCTATATTGAAAAAAGGAAAAATCAGTCTGCGGAGTTTACCGAATCTTTCGATACTGGATACGAAGAATTTAAAATTGGCGCTATGCTCCGGCAGGCGCGAGAGCAAGCAGGCATAACCCAGGAAGAGTTGGCAATTCGTATTCACACCCGAAAGTCTGCAATCTCAAGAATAGAAAATCATGCCGACGACATCCGGCTTTCGACTCTTCGCAACATTGCTCTTGCTTTGGGCAAACATCTTGAGGTGCGAGTAGCGTAGCGTACTTTCAGTACAGGAACAGAAGAAGAGAGAGGCTGTTTTTTGAGTGCAAGTTCGGAAAATAGACTTTTTCTGCATTTGTACTCAAAAATAAAGCTGAAACTAAATATTCAACCAACAGTAGCACCGATCAGCGGGAAAAAGACCCCGCCGAGCCGGTGCGCCTTTCCCCGTTATGCGTGACATAGTGGACAACCCTCAAATAGCTTTCAGAGCCTCAGGCTGCGAGTAGTTGTTTTATAATTTCCGGTTTCTTGATGGCAATGGTGATCAGCGACTTCGCCGCGCCCGACGGAGTTCGACGACCTTGCTCCCACTCCTGAAGGGTTCGGAGCGACACTCCAAGCATTTTAGCAAACTCTTTCTGCGAGAGAGCGATTCTGAGACGGGCTGAAGCTAACGGAGAGGCTTCCATGGTAGAAACACGCCCAACCCGACCAGCCTTGATGTCCCGCACGGCCTGGAGCAATTCCTCGTCGATATTACGATTTGGGGTTGTCTTGGGGGGACGTAGCAGCTTTATTGCTTTAACTTCATTTTAAAAACCATTCACCCGCCTGAATCCCTGATTTTTGAATGGAAAAGAGGGACTCTCTTACTATTAATTTTTGGCCGGACAAGCCCGGCCATTATTTTGTTGAAGGCTGCACCAATTATGGTACACTGCTGACATGGAACAGACCAATTTTATCCTTTATGTTAACTTTTATCGCACCGATGCCGGAAATGAGCCGGTACGTGACTGGCTTAAAGACCTCCCACGAGACGATAAGCGAATCATTGGCGAAGACATTAAAACCGCTCAGCTTGGCTGGCCGCTGGGAATGCCACTTATCGGAAAGATGGACAAGAATCTGTGGGAAATCCGCGCATCATTGCCGGACGGCATAGCGCGGATTTTATTCACCGTCGATGGAAGCCAGATGATTCTGCTTCATGGATTCATCAAGAAATCAGATAAGACACCACAAAACGAACTCAAAACGGCAACAGCAAGACTCGGTAACTATTGGAGGAACAAACAATGAACAACATTCACTCGGGATCAAACTTTGACGATTTTCTGCAAGAGGAAGGTTTGCTGGCTGACGTGGAGGCCACAGCAATCAAGCGAGTTGTCGCGTATCAAATTGAGCAGGAGATGCAGAAATCAAATCTCTCAAAAACTGCGCTCGCACACAAGATGCGCACAAGCCGCTCGTCACTGGACAGATTGCTCGACCCAGGGAATGTTTCTGTCACATTACAAACACTCGAAAGGGCAGCTCTGGCACTTGGAAAACGATTGAAAGTAGAACTTGCCTAGAAATACTGGGACGTCTTGGGGGGGGACGTAGCCGTTTTATTGCTTTAACTTGCCGCCCACGTTGTAATAGCGACGCTATTGGTAATTGGATAACGGGGCAGTTCTTTGATTATTTGCTCAAATAGCTGATTGCCCGATCAATGCCGTCCATATTTAACGGGTACATCTGCCCTTTTACCAACCGGTCAATGAGCT
>JBMOEI010000248.1:0-2312 GCA_049318985.1 Desulfuromonadaceae bacterium | reverse complement strand
TCGTGGCACTCATGGTGATGCTGCCGCCGGTACCGGCCAGGACGTCTATGGTGCCGTTTGTGCTGGTTCTGATGTCGGCGTCGGTATTGAAGGTTATCGACCGACCGGCCAGGACGCTGATGTTGCCGCTGCCGGAATTTATGTCGGCATTGGCAGTGATGTCGGTGGCTGCGGCAATAGCCTGAATCAGGATGTGGCCGCTGCCATCGGCGCTTACGGCAGTGTTGTCGGTGCCTGCGCCGAGATTCGCCAGCACAGTGCCGTCGTTCAGAATAATGCTGCCGTTGGTGGCGCGGATCACGATGTTTCCGTTACCGGAAGTTGTCCGGACATCGCTCTGGGTGGCGTCGCTGCTGCTGGTTGTGCCGGTTGTGGCATCGGAAGCCACGCGGTTGGTGGTGACCGAGACGTCGTCAACGGTCAGACCAGTGCTTTCGAGAATGTAGATACCACCGCTCGTGGCGTGGGCGCTCAGGGTGGTTATCGCGGTCTCAAGGTGGTTGACCGTTGCACCGATGCCGACACCTGCCCACAATCTGAGGCCGATGGCGGTTACGTCGATGTCGCTGTCGTTGGCGCTGCCGACAAGGGCGTCGGCATCGCTGATGCTGCCGGCGGTGGCGGTTACGGCAACATCTCCGGTAGTTACGACGATATCGCCGACCACCACATTATTGTCGGCGAGCAGGCGGACGTCGCCATTGACGTCGCTGGTGGTGAACAAGCTGGTCGCGGACATGGTGATGGAGGCATTGCCGTTGGCACTCCCGACTCCTGCTTCCAGGTCGATGGTGCCGACCGTGGTACGGATGTCGGCGTTGGTAGCAAAGGTGATCGACTGACCGGCCATGATGCTGATGTTGCCGCTGACGGAGGTGATGTCGGCATTGGCAGTGATGTCGGCGTTTGTGCCAAGCGCCTGGATCAGGATATTGCCGCTGCCGTCAGCGCTTATGGTTGTGTTGTTGACAAGGGTTTCAAGGCCGACAAGTACGGTGCCGCCGTTCAAGTCAATGTTGCCGTTAGTAGTGCGAATCACGATGTTTCCGTTTCCGGAAGCTGTCCTTACATCACTCTGGGTGGCGTCGCTGCTGCTGGTTGTGGCGGTTGTGGCATCAGAAGCTACGCGGTTGGTGGTGTCAGATACGTCACCCACGGCAAGGGTGTCGCTTTCGAGGAGATAAATGCCGCCGCTGGTGGCGCGGGCGCTCAGGGTGGTTATCGTGGTTTCAAGGTGGTTGACCGTCGCGCCGATGCCGACACCTGCCCACAATCTGAGGCCGATGGCGGTTACGTCGATGTCGCTGTCGTTGGCGCTGTCGACAAGGGCGTCAGCATCGCTGATGCTGCCGGCGGTGGCGGTTACGGCAACATCTCCGGTCGTTACGACGATGTCACCGACTACCACATTATTGTCGGCCAGCAGGCGGATGTCGCCATTGTCGCCGCTGGTGGTGAACAAGCTGGCAGCATCCATGGTGATGGTGGCATTGACGTTGTTGCTGCCTACACCTGCTTCCAGGTCGATGGTGCCGACCGTTGTCCGGATGTCTGCGTTGGCAGTAAAGGTGATCGACTGGCCGGCCAGGACGCTGACGTTGCCGCTGGTGGAGTCTATGTCGGCATTGGCGGTGATATTGCCGGTGGCGCCAACTGCCTGAACCAGGATATTGCCGCTGCCGTTGGCGCTTATGGCTATGTTATTACTATCGCCATCATTCAGGGTTATGTTCCCGAGGGTGGCAACCAGCACAACGCTGCCGCCACCGGTGGTGGTCAGATCGTACAGGACAGCACCGGTCGGGGTGGAGAGAATAGCACCGTCCAACCCGATCCGGTTGACTGCGATGGCGGCCACGGTGTCGACAGTCACCCCGTTACTTTCGGTGACGAACAGCCCCCCTGCCCCTACTGCTGCCGCCAGGGCGTCGATGGTGGTTTCGATATGATTGCTTCCCTCACCAAAACCGGTTGTGGCGCGAACCATCAGGGTGGCTGCGGTAATGTCGGTTTCAGTTGTGCCGCTGTCGGTGATGGAAGTTCCGCTCAGACTGACGTTGCTGAGGGTTGTCAGAGAGCCGATTGTCATGGTGGTGGCTGCGCTGTAGCGGATGTTGCCGCTGCCGGAGGATGTATCTGCTTCGTTATGCATGGTGATTGTGCCGGAGAGTGCTTCAACGTCAACGGTGCCGCTGCCGGCTGCGGAACCGACCGTCGTGATGTCGGATGCCGCCGTGCTCTGGGATACGTTGACCTGGGCAAGCACTGTTATGTTGCCGGTACCGCTCGCAACACCGCTCTGAAGGTCGATA
>JBMOEI010000247.1:0-2315 GCA_049318985.1 Desulfuromonadaceae bacterium | reverse complement strand
CATTGCCGAATGCCATGAACGGCTTCTGAAGGGCGATGGGCTGGACCACCAGATACCGGACTGTCGTGTAGACCGGCTTCCAGCCTAAAGTTGAAATTTCTACGCTGCCTATTCAACACTTTAACTGAACGCCACCGAGAGGTGGCTTTTTAGTTCTTCTTGCTATGCGGCCAGGCGCATTTCAATCTGCATCTTTGTCTCTTCGAGCTCTTTGGGAAGGTGATAAGCCAGCTGCTGGAACAACTCGGTGTGAAGCTTGAGCTCATCGACCCATGCGGATGACTCAACGCTGGTGACAGTATCAAACTGCTGCTGGCTGAAATCAAGGCCGGTCCAGTTGATTTCCGGATAAACAGGGCTTACGCCGAAGACGTTTTCTGTGCCCAGTGCCTGCCCCTCAATGCGGTCAATCATCCACTTGAGCACGCGCATATTGTCTCCGTAGCCGGGCCAGACAAATTTGCCGTCCAGACCCTTGCGAAACCAATTCACGCAGAAGATGCGTGGCAACGCATGGCCTGCAGCCTCCAGCGCGTGCCCGATATCCAGCCAATGCTGGAAATAGTCGCTCATGTTGTAGCCGCAAAACGGCAGCATGGCGAACGGGTCGCGCCGCACTACACCCATCTGGCCAGCTGCGGCTGCAGTGGTTTCTGAGCCCATGGTGGCAGCCATATAAACGCCTTGTCGCCAGTCGCGCGCCTCGGTCACCAGCGGCACGGTGGTAGAGCGACGACCACCAAAGATAAAGGCATCAATCGCCACCCCCTCAGGGTCATCCCACGCCGGATCAAGCGCCGGGTTGTTGGTGGCAGCCACCGTGAAGCGGGAATTTGGATGCGCCGCCTTGGCACCGGTTTGGCTGGCGATCTCGGGTGTCCAGTCATTGCCCTGCCAATCAATCAAATGCGCTGGCAGGCTGCCAGAGTCATTTTCCATGCCTTCCCACCAGACGTCGCCATCATCAGTGAGTGCCACGTTGGTAAAAATCACGTCGTGATGCAAGCTTGCCATGCAGTTCGGGTTGGTCATCAGGTTGGTGCCCGGCGCCACGCCAAAGTAACCGGCTTCCGGGTTGATGGCGTACATCCTGCCGTCTGCATGAGGCTTGATCCAGGCGATGTCGTCACCGATGGTGGTGACGCTCCAACCCTCAAAACCGGCCGGTGGCACCAGCATGGAGAAATTGGTTTTGCCGCAGGCACTTGGGAAAGCGCCCGCCAGGTGGTACTTGCTCCCGCTTGGAGAGGTCACGCCCAGAATCAGCATGTGCTCAGCCAGCCAACCCTGGTCGCGGCCCATGGTCGAAGCAATTCGCAGCGCGAAGCACTTTTTTCCCAGCAAGGCATTGCCGCCATAACCAGAACCGTAACTCCAGATTTCATGCGTTTGCGGGTAATGAACAATGTATTTGGTTTTGTTGCAAGGCCACTTGACGTCCGCCTGACCCGGCTCCAGGGGAGCACCGACCGTGTGCATGCAAGGCACAAATTCACCGTTTTCGCCCAGCACATCGAAAACCGCTTTGCCCATGCGCGTCATGATTTTCTGATTGACTGCAACATAGGCACTGTCGGTCAGTTCGACGCCGATGTGTGAAATATGTGAGCCCAGTGGCCCCATGGAAAACGGCACCACGTACAGGGTGCGCCCCTTCATGCAGCCATCAAACAAAGCTTTGCTGCCGTCACTCTGTCCGTGCTGCAACAAGCAACGCATCTCGGCCGGGGCCATCCAGTTGTTGGTTGGACCAGCGCTTTCTTTTTCCTCAGCGCAGATGTAGGTTCGGTCCTCGACACGCGCCACGTCGCTGGGGTCAGAGCAAGCCAGAAAACTGTTGGGGCGCTTGACCGGGTTGAGCTTTTTAAAGGTGCCGCATGCCACCAATTGCTGACACAAGCTGGCAAACTCTTCGTCAGATCCATCGCACCAATAAATGCTGTCCGGCTTGGTCAGTGCGGCCATCTTGGCCACCCAGGCGATCAACTTCGCATTCTTGACGTAATCGGGTGTATTCAGGCTCTGACCTTCTTGCGACGGGGCTGTGCTCATGGGATGTTCTCCGGAAAATAAAAGTGACTTGCAAAAACGAACGGGTTTGCGGGGCTCACGAGCCATTTCATTCGCTTTCAAAAGGCGACTTTGCAAGAGGCGGTTTTCAGGTTGTCACGAATCAAAATTGAGTGACGATTTTATGAAATTGGCAAGTGGTTACAAGCCAGTTACATCAAGAACCATGCAAAAGAAACTGGCTATGCCCTGAAAGGGCGTCAAAGCGGGCATTGCACCCGCCGGACAAGAACTCCTTTGGGCAC
>JBMOEI010000246.1:0-2332 GCA_049318985.1 Desulfuromonadaceae bacterium | reverse complement strand
GCGGCGATGGTCTGGTTGCCGTTGGCACGGGTCATGGCCTCTTCGACGAGCAGTTCCGCCGCCTCGCCAAATGTCGGCAGCCGTTCGAGACCGGCATAGAGATTTCTTTCCGCTTGAGAGGTTGCTGGTGCACCCTGCTTTACATCAGGACGAATGATCGTTTTCAGAAAGGTATCCATCGAGAGTACCCGGTCACGGTGGACGCTGACGGCGTTGTACACGAGCGCCTTCAGTTCCCGGACATTGCCGGGAAACGCGTAGGTCGCCAGAAGCTGGAGCAGTTCCCGCGGCGGGGTCGGCTTCTTTTTGCCAAGTGCGCGGGCAGCCTCTTCAAGAAAATGATCCAGCAGCGGCGGCAGATCTCCTTTGCGTTCCCGCAGCGGCGGGATCTGCACCAGATGGGTACAGAGCCGGTAATAGAGATCGCGCCGGAACGAGCCGGCCTCCTGTTTGTGCATAAGATTCTGGTGCGTTGCCACCACCACCCGTGCTTTCAGGCGTTTCGGTCGGTCACTGCCAAGCGGGAAATATTCCCCCTCCTGCAGCAGGCGCAGCAGTTTTACCTGCGAGGCGATGCTCAAATCACCGATTTCATCAAGAAACAGGGTGCCGTCAGCCGCCTCCTCAACCATGCCGCGCCGGGGCTGGTCAGCTCCGGTAAAAGCGCCGCGGACATGCCCGAACAGCGTGTCGGCAAAGACAACGTCATCGAGCCCCGCCACGTTCACCGAAACCAGTTGACCACGACAGCCGCTCAGAGTATGGGCAGCTTTGGCAATCAGCTCTTTGCCGGCGCCGCTTTCTCCGAAGATCAGCAACGGTTCGGCACTCAAGGCGACCGCTTCAATATACGAAAATATGGCATGCATGGAGCGATCAGTTGTGACGATACCGGCAAAAGCCGCCGGGTGCTTGAGTTCTCCCGACAGCATCCGGCTCGACATTTCACGGTTCTGCCGCTCCAGCTCCAATACCCGGATCGCCCGCAGCACACCGCTGACAAGCCGATCCTCTTCGACCGTCTTGACGAAATAGTCGAAGGCCCCCTGCTTGATACAGTTCACCGCGCTTTCAATCTGGTTCATACCGCTGATGACGATAACCGCTATCTGCGGGTGCCGTTCGGCGATCAGGCAGATCAACTGGTCACCGCTCAACTGCGGCATATTCAGGTCGAGCAGTACCAGACCGATTTCATGCAGCTCCAGCAGATCCATAACCATGCTGCTCTCCTGGCAGGTCATGATATTGGTGATACCGGCGGAGCGTTCCAGCGTAAGCCGCAGCGAACGGAGCCATGCCGCTTCGTCATCAACAAGAAGAACGCCGAAATGGGGATACAAGGATGAAGGCATGGTTAGTTCCTCGCTGCGACGGGAAGTGTCAGGGTCACGGTTGTTCCGACCCCGGGGGTTGAGACAAATTCAAGTGAACCGTTGTGCTCTTTGATAATAGTGGCCGATACCGACAGGCCGAGTCCGGTGCCGCCGCTTTCCCGCTTGGTGGTGAAGAAGGGGTCGGTCAGGTGGGAAAGATGCTCCGGTGATATGCCGGTCCCTTCATCTGTCACGGTAAGAACAACGGCATCGGCCGCCTGATCGTGACGTGTGCTCAACGAGATCCCATGTTCCTTATCAGGCAGCGCCTGACAGGCATTCAAAATCAGATTTATGACTACCTGTTCAATCCGCTGGGCGTTGCCGAAAATAACCGGGAGAGAGGGGGCGTAGCGCGCCTCAAAGCTGTTTGTCGAAGATCGTAGCGACGAATCGACCAGGCGGACTGCGGCTTTCACAACGGCATTGACATCAACCGGCTCAACCGCTGCCGATGTGTCCATTCGGGCAAAATCCTTCAACTCCTCAACAATCCGCTTGATACGATTGGCACCCTCCTGCATCTCCTCCAGCAGATGCGGAACCTCGTCGCGCATGCGGGAGTACGGGAGGCCGCCAAGGGTAAAATCACCACGGCTCAAATACTGCTCTTCAAGCAGTTCCTCCGCATCCCGGTACACCTCGCGCAGGATCGGCATATTGAGCAGAATCAAACCATTCGGATTGTTGATCTCATGCGCGACGCCGGCCACAAGAATACCGAGCGAAGCCATTTTATCAGCCTGTATCAGCTTGTCCTGATGAAGTTTCAGTTCGTCAAGAGCACGTTTCCGTTCTACTACTTCCAGCGCCAGCTCTTCTGTCCGTTGGGCAACCCGCTTCTGAAGGGTCCGGGACCAGAGCACCGTTCCGGCCAGAATAATAAACAGTGGTCCCAGCACCATGGCAGCGTACCAGGCGACCTTTTCCAGGGTTATTTTCGGCGGACCGAGCAC
>JBMOEI010000245.1:0-2333 GCA_049318985.1 Desulfuromonadaceae bacterium | reverse complement strand
TGTTCAGTCAGGAGTCCACCGTTGGCGCCTTCCTGCTGCGGGCACGGCGCGAAGGTCTGCGCGACTTTGGCGCCTGCATGAGTCCGCATTCGGCCTGGCTGATTCTGCAGGGCATAGAAACCCTGTCGCTGCGCATGGAGCGCCACATGAGCAACACCCGCAAGGTGGTGGAATTCCTCTCGGGCAATGCCTTTGTGGCGCGTGTCGGCCATCCGCTGCTGGAGAGTCACCCCAGCCACGCACTGGCGCAGAAACTGCTGCCACGCGGCGCCGGTTCGGTCTTCAGCTTTGATTTGAAAGGCAGTCGCGAGCAGGGCAAGAAGTTTGTCGAGAGCCTCAAGGTCTTCAGCCACCTGGCCAATGTGGGCGACTGCCGCAGCCTGGTGATTCACCCGGCCAGCACGACGCATTTCCGCATGAGCGATGAGGCGCTGGCTGCCGGCGGTATCACGCAAGGCACGATACGCCTGTCGATCGGCCTGGAAGACCCCGAGGACCTGATTGACGACCTCAAGCGTGCCCTCAAGACCGCCGAGAAAACTTAATCAGTTGTCATTGCGGGCTTGACCCGCAATCCAGTGCATTCCTACCACTGGATCCCGGATCAAGTCCGGGATGACATAAGAGAAGTGCATGACATACAAATGTGGATGACAAACAAAGGAAACATGATGTATTTGCAAGTCCAAAACGCTAACACTTACTGCTACACCGGTGGCAAAACTTTTGACGCTGCCAAGCCGACCGTCATCTTCATCCACGGGGTACTGAACGACCACAGCGTCTGGATTCTGCAGACGCGCTACCTGGCGAATCACGGTTACAACGTGCTGGCCCTCGACCTGCCGGGCCATTGCCGCAGCGCCGGGGCACCACCGGCCAGTGTTGAAGAAGCGGCGGCCTTCATCATCGCGCTGATGGATGCGGCGGGCGTGGAGAAAGCCGCGCTGGTCGGTCACAGCTTTGGCTCGCTGATTGCGCTGGAGGCGGCAGCGCGCGCGCCGCAGCGGGTCAGCCACCTGATCCTGGTCGGCACCGCCTACCCGATGAAAGTGTCGCCGCTGCTGCTGGAGAACTCGATCAGCCAACCGATGAAGGCGATCGACATGGTCAACACTTTTTCACACTCCACGCTGGCACCGCCGCCCTCGACGCTGGGGCCGGGTACCTGGCTTTACGGTGGCTCACGCGCACTGATGAAGCGCGTGCTCGCCAGCAACAGCAGCGTGAACGTGTTCCACACGGGTTTCAAGGCCTGCGACGACTACCGCAACGGCGAGGCGGCGATGGCGCAGGTGCAGGCACCCACGCTATTTGTGCTCGGGCGGCAGGACCAGATGACGCCGGCCAAGGCGGCGCAATCGCTGGTCAGCAAGGCGGTCAAGGGACGCGTTGCGCTGCTCGACGCCGGCCACGCGCTCATGACCGAGGCACCCGACGGCCTGCTGTTTGCGATCCGCGATTTTCTGCAACCGTAACTTATTATTGACATGTCCGAAATTCATGACACCGTCCCAACAGGAACGGATACCGCGTTGTCATTGCGGGTACCTTGTCATTGCGGGCAACGACCCGCAATCCAGTGTTCGCGTAGCACTGGATCCCGGATCAAGTCCGGGATGACAACTTCGGAGCCCGGGATGACAACTTCGGAGCCCGGGATGACAACTTCGGAGTCCGGCATGACAGTGTGTTCTTTTGTGCGCGTCATGATTTATGGAAAGCTCAATTAATGAACACGATGAACAACACCGTCAACATGCAACTCGACGCCAGGGCCATTGAGATTCTGAGCCAGGTCACCACCGCCACGCTGACAACGCTGCTGCTGAAAAAAGGCCTGCGCAATGTCTGGCTGCGCGGCACCCGGCCGCTGCGAGCCGGTCAGCCGCGCCTGGTCGGGCGCGCTTTCACGCTGCGCTTTGTGCCGGCGCGAGAGGACCTGGCCACACCCGAATCCTGGTCCTCACCGATTTCAACCCGTGCCGCCATCGAAGACATGCCCGCCGGCTGCATCGCGGTGGTCGATGCCATGGGCGTTACCGATGCCGGCGTTTTTGGCGACATCCTGTGCACACGCATGGTCAAGCGTGGTGTCGCCGCGCTGGTGACCGACGGCGTGGTGCGCGATGTCTCGGGCGTGCTGGGCAGCGGCTTGCCGGTCTGGTGCAGCGGCGCAGCGGCGCCACCGTCGGTAGCGGGCCTGACCTTCGTTGACTGGCAAGCGCCGATCGCCTGCGGCGGTGTGGCCGTCTTTCCGGGAGATGTGGTGGTAGTGGACGACGACGGGGCCGTGCTGATTCCGGCCGCCCTGCTGGACGACATCCTGAGCC
>JBMOEI010000244.1:0-2335 GCA_049318985.1 Desulfuromonadaceae bacterium | reverse complement strand
CAACGATATCATCATTATTCTGGTTGAACCGCAATCACCCGGCAATATCGGCATGGCCTGCCGGGCTATGAAAAATATGGGGTTCACCCAATTGAGAATCGTAAAAGGGTGTGACCGGTTTGACTCGGAAGCGCTCAAATTTGCTGTCGCTGCCCGTGATCTGCTCGAATCGGCGGTGGTTTTCCCCGATCTCGCCTCAGCCATGTCCGACTGTACCCTGACTGTAGGGACAACCCGGCGACACGGAAAATACCGCCAGGAGATTCTTTCCCCCGTAGAGGTGTCAGGTCGCCTCAGGGAGCAGGTCACGCCCGACTGCAGGGCGGCACTTGTTTTCGGGCGCGAGGATAGCGGCTTGACAACGGAAGAACTCTCCCTCTGTCGCTGGCATGCCACCATTCCGACATCGAGTGAATATGGTTCGCTCAATCTGGCCCAATCAGTGCTGCTTTTCTGCTATGAACTGGGCAAAGCCTCTGAACCGGTCGGGGTGGGTCGCCCGTTTGACCTGGCGAAATCCGATGAGATGGAATCACTCTTTGGCCACTTTAGTGCGACTCTGAACAAAATCGGTTTTCTTAATGAGCAAAATCCTGAGCATATGATGCGCTCGCTGCGGAGAATCTTCTTTCGGGCAAACCTTGACAGTCGTGAAGTCACCGTATTGCGTGGCATGCTGACGCAGATAGATTGGTCCAGCTCAGCCTTTGACGGGAGAAAACGTTCATGACCGCAACAACCATCGGACTGGTGGCCGGAACACTTACCAGCATTGCGGCTATTCCGCAGGTGGTAAAAACGCTGCAAACCCGTCACGTCCGGGATATATCCATCTGGCAGCCGCTCCTGTTATCGTTCGGTGTTGCCCTTTGGATGATATACGGTATCCTTATCAAGGACTTACCGTTGATATTTGCCAACATTACTCCTTTGGCTTGTAATGTCATCCTGACCGCTATGAAACTGCTCTATGGCAGGGAAGATCGCTTAACAACCGAAAAAACACCATGAATACCGACATCTTCTCAGAAAAAACAATTCTCACGGTTAGTCGACTCACCGCCCTGCTTCGTGGTGTGCTTGAAGAAAACTTCGAGCAGCTCTGGCTGCAGGGGGAGGTCTCCAATCTATCCTACCCTTCTTCCGGTCATTGCTATTTTACCCTTAAGGACCCCGGCGCCCAAATACGCTGCGTTATGTTCAAAAGTGCGGTAAAGAATCTTAAATTCCGTTTAGCTGACGGCATGAAGCTGATTGCGCGCGGCCGGATTTCAGTATATGACCAGCGTGGCGAATATCAACTGATTTGTGAATACGTGGAACCGGACGGGATCGGCGCTCTTCAGACCGCCTTTGTACAATTAAAGGAAAAACTTGCTCTTGAGGGGCTGTTTGCCGAGGCGCACAAGAGTCCCCTGCCGCGCTTTCCCCGTACCATTGGTGTGATCACGTCACCCACCGGTGCCGCTATCCACGATATTTTACATATACTGAAGCGTCGTTTCGCCTCGCTCAATGTGCTGCTCTACCCGGTACGTGTCCAGGGAGACGGCTCTGCAGTGGAAATTGCCCGTGCGATTGGTGAGATGAATCGTCTGGCCGGGGTTGACGTACTTATCGTCGGCCGTGGTGGTGGCTCGCTTGAAGATTTATGGGCATTTAACGAAGAGGTTGTGGTCCGCGCCGTCTATCGGTCTGAAATTCCGGTGATCTCGGCAGTCGGGCACGAAACTGACTGGACTATCTGCGACTTTGTTGCCGATGTGCGGGCGCCAACGCCATCAGCAGCAGCCGAATTGGTGATAGCGAGCAGTAACGAACTTCGCAACCAGGTTGAAACATTATCCGGCCGGGCGCGGAGGTCAATCCAGGCCCTGTTGACGGCTCACATCAGTCGACTTGAAAGCCTGCGGAGGGCGCTCCATGATCCGCGCACGATGCTGGGTCACATGGTACAACGGACAGATGATTTGACCGGAAGGCTCGAACTGGCGCTGACTGTCGCCGTCTCACGTCGCCGCGCCCGCTTTGAACGACTTCAGGACGCCCTGCAGCATAACGATCCGAACGGTAAAATCGATGTTTTCCGGCAAAGGATTGCCCTGTTAACGTTGCGATCGGAAGGACTGCTGGTACAACGTTTAGATGCTTTCAAGCAGGCGTTTTATGACAATGCGGTGCGGCTGGAGGTACTGTCACCGCTCAAAACACTTGCTCGCGGCTATGCAATTGCTACCCGGGAAAGCGCTCGAACAGTGGTTACAGACGCCGCTTCACTGGCAATCGGTGATCACCTGCGGGTACAATTCCATCTCGGTGAAGCCCGCTGCCGGGT
>JBMOEI010000243.1:0-2361 GCA_049318985.1 Desulfuromonadaceae bacterium | reverse complement strand
CCGGGCGGCGGGCAAGGAGCTGTACCTCATCCCCTATTTCATCGGCGCCCATCCCGGCACCACCGACCAGGATATGCTCAACCTGGCATTGTGGCTTAAGAAGCGCGACTTCCGGCTCGATCAGGTCCAGAGCTTCCTGCCCTCGCCGATGGCGCTCGCCACCGCCATGTACCACAGCGGCCGCAACCCGCTGCGCCCGGTCCGCCGCGTCGCCGGCCCCGAGGACACCGTCTTCACCGCCAGGGGCCTCCGCCAGCGCCGCCTGCACAAGGCCTTCCTGCGCTACCACGACCCGGAAAACTGGCCGATGCTGCGGGACGCGTTGAAGCGCATGGGCCGCGCCGACCTGATCGGCCCGGGCAAACACCAGCTGATCCCGTCGTGGCAACCGGCGGGGACCGGGGCGGGGGAGCGGAAGATGGGGCGGGCCGGGGGGGCAGTTTCGCGCGTTTACAGGCCATAGCGAATGGGGTATCGTTTTAGGGACTGACAGGCGGCATAAGATGAAACTTTTGTCTGTAGACATAACAGGCTTCCGGGGGCTGAACGAACTTCACTGCGATTTCGATCCCCAGTTGACTGTGCTTGTCGGTGAGAACGGGGTTGGCAAGACCAGCGTTCTTGACGCACTCGCGATCTTGCTCGATCAGTTTCTTGCGCGTTACGTCCGGAACTCACCCCAAAGCGCGAAAAAAATTAAGGCAGCCGATGTCAGTGCTGATCTCGAGGCGCTCACTTTTGATTCGACCTTAAGGCTTCAGGCCGATGTTGGGAGGTCCTCACCGCTGACTTGGGTTGTTGAGAGCGCTCTGCCGTTCTTAAGAAAGCAAGGCGCTCAGCAAGGGAGTGACTTTAACGAGCTCAACGCGTATATCAAGTCGAAATCCGACGAAGATAAAAAAGACAGCTTTGCGCCCCCCCTTATCGTATTCTTTGGCCAAAAGCGAGCGGTCTTGGATGTGCCAGCTCGGATATTGAGTAATGCCGATTTGGAGCCCCGAGCGGCTTTTGAAAAAGCGCTCGATGCGAAGCTCGATTTCCGTGAATTCGTCGCGTGGTTTCGAGACCGCAGTCTTCTTGAGGCGCAGCATTGGAGAGAGAATGCCGGATATCGGGATACCCAGCTGGAAGCCGTCCGTCAGGCAATGACCCAGGCCACCGGCCTGGCGGACCCTGAATATAAAATGGCACCATCACGTGGCCTGTACGTCCGCAAGCGCAGTACAATTCTTCGGGTCGATCAGTTCTCCAGCGGTGAGAAAAGCTATCTGGCGCTGGTTGGTGACCTGGCACGGCGGCTGGCCTTGCTTAACCCCGAGAGCAGCGACCCATTGTCGGGCACTGGAATTGTTTTGATTGATGAGGTCGAACTGCACCTGCACCCGAAATGGCAACGCGATTTTCTTCCTTTTTTGCTGAAGACGTTTCCAAAGTGCCAGTTCATCGTCACCACCCATTCCCCCCAGGTCCTGGGCGAGATTCGCGCCGACTCCATTCGCATTCTGCGCGTTGCGGCGGATGGCCGGGTCGACGTGGTTGTCCCCAGCGCCACCTATGGCCGGGATAGTAACTACATCCTGCTCAGCGTCCTCGGCGCCGATGAACGTGACCGTCCTTTGAAGGATCGGTTGGATGCGCTGGACGCCGCAATTGCTGGCGGTCGCTTGGACGAAGCCTCAACCGCGCTCGCCGCGCTACGGCAAGAGATGGAAGGCGAACCGCCGGAGCTGACAATCGCACAGGCCCGCCTGGAGCGCCGCGAGCGGAGCCGTGGCAAATGAAGTACTCCGCCAAACGGCCGGTACCGCCGGCGCTTCGTGCGTGGCTGGGGCTTGCCAATGCAGACTGGACGCCAAATTACGGTGATTTCCAGAATCCAGAGAAGGACACGACGCACAAATCTCTTCTGGAGGAACAGGGCTTTGTCTGCGCTTATTGTGGCCGCGCCCTCAAAGCCGACCGCAGTGACAGTCATATCGACCATTTCTGGCCCCAAAAACATTTCCCGGACCGCGCGTTAGACTATACAAATATGGTCGCGAGTTGTGGTCCGCCGAAGGTCAAAAAAGAAGACGCGATGAGCACCTGCGGTGATGCGAAGGGCAACTGGTTTGATCCAAAGAATGTGGACCTGTTTCCATGGCTTATGGGCTGTGAGCAGCGATTCCGCTACCTCGGCGGGGGTGGGGTAGACGTGGTGCAGTCCCAAGATAGACTGGCATCGACTATCATTATCAAGCTGAATTTAAATAATGCCGCCTTGAAGGAGGAACGAAAAAGGATCATCACCGCTCTGGAACAAGACATCGTCGAAGGGATGATCACAAAGGCGAACAAATCACAAGAAATTGCTAGATGGAG
>JBMOEI010000242.1:0-2371 GCA_049318985.1 Desulfuromonadaceae bacterium | reverse complement strand
AGACCTTATATACCTTATAGCCTATATAGCCTATATAGTACTTATATACCTTATACCTTATAGACCTTATACCTTATACCTTATACCTTATACCTTATACCCCTTATAGACTATATAGACCTTATAGTACCTATAGACCTTATACCTTATAGCCCTTATAGACTATATAGACTATATAGACCTTATAGTGCTTATATACCTTATAGCCCTTATAGACTATATAGACTATATAGACCTTATAGTGCTTATATACCTTATAGACTATAGATATAATATAACCTACTTAGGTCCCATAAAATGATGTGTCCGTGTCGTTTGCTTCTTTACCTACTTATGCTTTTACCTACATCCGCTTTATTCATATTATTTTTTACCTATATTCGAATCCATATTATTTTTTACTTACTTCTGCATTGTTTTTTTTACATGCATCTGCTTTATTACCTATATTCGCATCCATATTATTTTTTTTTTACCTGCTTTTGCTTTTTTACTTACTTTTGCTTTACAAAATGTATTAAAATAATTTGTTATTTTCTCGTTTATTGAAATTGCTTTGTTTTGCTGATAATTATAAATATGTGTTTGAAAGGCTATAAATCAAGGGGTTCCAGAATAAAATTATCAAAAAAGCCTATATTTAAAGCCTTTTTTGATTATTTTTTTTGAAATATGTAATGATTTTTTTTTGATATGGTTACGATTTATTATATTAAAAAGACTATGTTTTATGCTAAAAATAAAAGTTGAGCGGTTTAAATCATTATAAACTGGGGCGGCGGCGCGGTAGCGCCAGAGCGGATTCCGTCCACACTGTAACTCCAAACTTTCCAACTAACTTCCGGTTCGTCAATAACCTGGAAGTAACACAATCCCAGAACCATTACTCCACAAGTAATACTTTCTTTACTTTCCTTTTATATTATCACACTCCAGATTATCCAAAGATTCTAACTCATACAACCTGCCATGGTAGGTCAATCTTCTGCCTACCATTAAGACCTGCCATTAAGCCCTATAGCCCAACCTATCAACCAACCTACCATTAAGACCTACCTCGCATCCCGCCTGCCATTGCCTTGACCTACCATGGCAGGTCAAGTTGCCTTGGCGTCAACTAGCTACCTACCATTACTTGCTTGAAGTAGATTTGCTCTCAGCCGCTTTCGTGAATCAGACGAGCAATCTGTCACCTTTACCATCAGCAGCCGTAGCCTGGAAAGGCTGGAAAGGCTGGCGCAGCTTGCCTAAGCACGTTTCCCCGAAGAACCTGGAACATTCAAATGCTCGCGTGGAAGCAGGCTAGGTTAAGGCGCTAAGGCGCTAAGGTAGGAGCTAAGGCGCTAAGGTAGGAGCTAAGGCGCTAAGGCGCTAAGGTAGGAGCTAAGGCGCTAAGGTAGGAGCTAAGGCGCTAAGGCGCTAAGGTAGGAGCTAAGGTGCTAAGGTAGGAGATAAGGCGCTAAGGTAGGAACTAAGACGCTAGGCTAACCGATAAGCCTAATGTTTTCGCATACTTACAGAAAGAAAACTTTTTGCTTGATCTTTGAGGGGAAGATGATATGCTATTTTGGCAGCGAGGGAAGCAAGCAAGCTTCCCGCCCGGTCCCTGACAAATTAAAATCACGATACCCCTACCGCGTATAGTGCTCGGTAGGGGGAAAGTCTGGAAACGTAGAAAAGAGGATAGAACAATGATGAATCGAGACTTTCCAGGATTCCTGCTTCCGGTGGCTTTATTGGCTGTCGGGATTTTAATTTCTTCCGCCGCGTGTCTTGCAGCGGTACTTTCGCAACCTTAGCTTAGCTTTCACAGCGTTTTCTTCTTGACACTATCGCGCTTCGTGATAGTGTCGGTTCGTAAGTAAAGACTTTCGCTTGGGAGATTGTTATGTTTGATTATATTGGTGACTCTAACTGCTTTCAGTCCGTAGTTTCTTCTCAAAAGGAGTGTCATGCGCTCCTGGTCGCGCTGTACAACAGGCGGATGCCTTTTGGGAGGGAAAATCTGCACTTGACGGTGGAAAACTACGCCAGAGCTATAAGTGAAGGCGGAAACGTCAAGGTGGAACTGGAAAAACTCCATTTTTACGCGGTTGAGTTTAATACCGCTAGGGGAGCGGTATGCCTTTCCATCCTAGAAAGGATGGATAAGACGGATACCAGGAAGTTTTGTCGGAAGGGTTTGAGAGCCTGGAAAGCTGGGCTTTCCGCAGAAGAAGCTTACACCCGGCTTTGCAGCGAGACGCTGGAAAGCCGGAAGCCCAAGACTTCCCGCTAAAAACAAAAAAAAAAGGAAAGGAAAGCTGCAACGGCTTTTCCTTTCCTTTCCTTTCCTTTCCTTTCCTTTCCTTTCCTTTCCTTTCCTTTCCTT
>JBMOEI010000241.1:0-2381 GCA_049318985.1 Desulfuromonadaceae bacterium | reverse complement strand
AGGGGTTGACGCAACCGCCAACATGGTCAGGCCATCTACCAGAATGGTGATAAATCAATAGTGGCAAGGAGAGGTAAAATGCTTAAATACGAAGATTTGGTATCAGAACTTCAACAACGCCCGTTGGATGAGCGGCTTTCGCTATTACAAGTTTTAGCCCAATCTATTCAGAAGGAAGTCAAATCCGCCGCCGTCAATTTGGGAACTCCGGCTGAAAGATTGCGAGGTATCGCCAAACCGGAAGGCCCACTGCCGAGTGACGAAGCATTAGAAGAGATGCGCTTTAACGATATGCTCCAAAAATATAGCTGATGAAAGTCTTGATTGATACCAATTCTGCGATCACGCCCATTAACGTCCACTATTTTGTCCGCAAATTCAAAGGAGCAATGGTGGCAGATCAAGTGGTGCAAGAGCTATTGGATAATTTCAAAATTTGCCCAATAGATCAGACTGTCTTGCAGGCCGCTAGATTCTCAGCTATCAAAGATTATGAGGATGCCGTGCAACATAGCAGTGCCGAAAGTAGTGGAGTTTCCGTCATCGTAACACGCAATTTGAAAGATTATGCTATGGCAACCCTTACAGTTAATCGCGTAAAGCCACGCCCCTTTAGGGGCAGTGGATATAAGCGAACCGTTCTCACCTTTGGTGAGTTGATTGTCGTTTCCAATTGGCACGATTTGTAAGCTGGCTTCTAATTTTGTATATATGTTCGTTGAAATACTTGCTATTTCTACAGATATATAGTATAATTGTTCTATGGAGTATAAAAGAGATGAACATAGAGTACACCTGATTGTGTACCATTTGATATTTTGCCCTAAGCGTCGTCGCAAAATTCTTAAAGACGCGATAGCTTCTGACTGTGAGGCTCTCATCAAAGAAGTTTGTGAAACGAAGGGGTGGGAAATTCTGGAATTGGCTATTCAGCCCGACCACGTGCATTTGTTTGTGCGATGTTGGCCTAGTGATAGTGCCGCCGAGGTAGTAGGTACTATCAAAGGACGCACTAGTCATGATTTGCGTGGCAAATATCCCGAACTTCTGAAAATGCCTAGTCTGTGGACGCGCTCCTATTTTGCTTCCACAGCAGGTAATGTTTCTTCGGAAACTATTCAAAAGTATATCGAGGCCCAAAAAGGAATTTAGTTTCAGTTGAAAAAGAAAAAATCTAACGTAGCCAAGAATGTCAAGGTGACAACTTTCAAGTATCGGATCTATCCTACTAAGGGACAATGCCGCTTGCTGGATAATACGTTGGAAGAGTGTCGTCAACTCTATAATCACTTTTTGGGTAAGCGTAAAAGAGCGTGGGAAGAAGAGAAGAAAAGTCTTAGTAAATTCGACCAAGATAAAACCCTTCCCCCGCTGAAAGAACGTGTGGCAGAACTTAAAAATATACACAGTCAAGTCTTGCAGAATGTGGCAGAGCGGGTGGATTTGGCGATGCAAGCGTTCTATCGTAGGGCTAATGCGGGTGAAACGCCCGGCTATCCCCGTTTCAAGGGCTTTGGACGTTACGATAGTATCACCTTCCCACAAGTACCAAACGGGTGCAATCTCCAGAATGGTAAGCTCTTCGTTTCCAAGATAGGCCAAATCAAGATTGTGATGCACCGTCGGCTTGAGGGAACACCTAAGAGTGCGATACTCAGCCAAACGGCAACAGGTAAATGGTTCGTGTGCTTCAGTTGCGAAGTAGAACCCAAACGCTTGCCACCAAAGGACAACGCGGTTGGCATTGACGTGGGTCTTCACACCTTTGCGGCACTTTCCGATGGCAACAAGGTTGAAAACCCCAAGTTTTTTCGGTCGGAAGAAAAGGAATTGGCTAAGGTTCAACGCAAGCTCTCCAAAGCCAAAAAGGGTACAAAAGAGCGTAAGGTTAAGCGAAAGGCCGTAGCCAGAGTATATGAACGCATCTCCCACAAGCGGGATAACTTCTCGCATCAAGAGAGCCGGATGATAGTTGATGGCTACGGTATTATCTGTGTAGAAGATTTGCGTGTTAGTCGAATGGTTCACAACCATTGCCTTTCTAAAAGTATCCACGATGCAGCGTGGTCAGGTTTCTTTAGTATGCTGTCCTACAAAGCGGAGGAAGCTGGTAGGATATTCATTAAAGTAAACCCTGCATATACGACGCAGGATTGTAGTAGATGTCATCATCGCCAGAAGATGCCCTTGTCGGAGCGGGTCTATACCTGTCCGTCTTGCCATCTAGTGATAGACCGTGACCTAAACTCGTCCATAAGTATATTGAGAATTGGATTAGATTCTCTTAAAAAAGAAGCCCCCGTGCCTTTAGGCCGAGGGGAGTAATCACTAACTTATCGGTGTCAGCCGAGCGGCCAGCCGAGGGTATCGGGTGTCAGGGA
>JBMOEI010000240.1:0-2385 GCA_049318985.1 Desulfuromonadaceae bacterium | reverse complement strand
CCGCTGAATTCAACTTATGCAGTGCTCCTCCACCAATGCCACCGACAACAATAGCATCCACCTGATGTCCGCCAAGACCTGCCACTGGATTGCATGCGCCATGCTCATGTACTTTATCGCTGTTGCTGATTGACTGAAATGCACTGGTAACACTATCGACGACCACAAACTCCGGGGCCGATCCGAAATGATTGAATACCTGACTGGCCAACCCCTGATTCTCGCTTACCGGAAAACAGATTTTCATTGTGTACACCTTTTGTTTTGTGAATATGCGCAAAATACTATTCAATAATATGAATGTCAATATATTATTGGGCAAAACATACGCCCTGCTGAAACCGGCAGGGCGCAAGTTGCTAAGCATCTTTCTGCAATAGTCTGCCCAGAAGCCATATCGCCACAATAGGAATAACAAACCCGAAAAATCCACCAAATCCGCCAATTCTACAGATTCCGCCTCGCATACTACACACCTCCTCTCTTTTATATTTCAGCCTCGGTGTCTTTCCTCCACAGCTTTTCAAATACCAACATCACCGCAATCGGGAAAACAATACTGAGAATTCCCTCTGCTCTTCTTACCCCACATATTTTAGCGCTCATATCAAGCCTCCTTTATATTTATTACGTTGCTTGCTGCACCTTTCCACTGATACGATGACGTTCTGTACAACCCGGCATGTCAAACTTTCTGCTATCAATACTACCGTTACACCATGCTGCAATCACTTCTTCAAGGTCTCCGGCTACGAAAGGAATTACCATGATACCGTAGGCGACCATTAACTCACTAAACTGCGTGGAAATTGCGCCGCACACCAGCGTCCTTATACCTGATTCAGTAAGGAACCTCACCTTGTGTACCATCAGATCACCTGTCAGAGTTTCCTCTGTTTCACAGACAATTCTGCCCGATTCTATCTCAACAACACGAAGCCGCTGCGCTATATCAAAAACAGGTGCTATCCGCTTGTTCCAGTATGAAAATGCCGTTTTTGTCATCTGAACTCCTTCGTCTACTCTCATGCTAGCAGGAGCATACTGTGTGCCAACAGCTCCAGAGCACCAATAAAAGGGCTAACATATCGATATTAAACATGCTGCGCTGCAATAGCGGGTGAGATCACAGGAGGATGAGTACTATGTATGCTACTGAGGGAGATGGCGATGGAAGCAATAACGCTACTGTATAGAGGCTGGAGCGGAGCGACGACCAATTTAGCGTTGGACGTTCTTCACTGGTTTATCTTCTCACGGCTCTTTCCATGAGTCGCCACGGTAAATAACGCCTTCTGCATCATTAGTTCGGATTGCCATATTGTATTTGTATGTTAACATCTGAAAGTATTCTCGACTACAGTTTACGGTTTTCCATTCACGCCATACATCGCACGCTTAAAAGGGGAGTTTTTCATGACTACCAGATTGACAACAGTCGAAGAAGCATTCCTGACCGTTTTTCCTGCCTATGAATCAACCACATCGCTTGATGAACTCCGGAAAAATCAGTACGCAGGGCTCGACCGGGATGGACATGTATATCTCGACTATACCGGGGCAGGCCTCTATGCAGCTTCGCAGATTCAAGACCATGCAGCACTGCTGCTCAATAATACGTTTGGCAATCCACACTCAACTAACCCGACATCTCTGGCTATGACCAGATTAGTAGAACAAACCAGAGCATATGTCTTCGACTTTTTCAATGCTTCGCCGGATGAATACGAAGTAATATTTACCCTTAATGCCAGCGGTGCCCTGAAGCTGGTTGGCGAATCGTATCCCTTTGGGCCGGAAGGGCGATATCTGCTTACCTTTGATAACCACAACTCGGTAAACGGCATCAGAGAGTTTGCCCGTGGCAAAGGTGCGAAGGTGTTCTATGCACCGGTTATCCCCCCAGATTTGCGTCTCAATGACCATATTCTGGAAAGTCTGCTCGCAAGCGCCACTCCCGGCACCGGCAACCTCTTTGCTTTTCCTGCCCAATCAAACTTCTCCGGCGTACGCCATTCTCTCGAATGGATTGAACGGGCACAGCAAAAAGGGTGGGAGGTGTTGCTTGATGCGGCTGCTTATGCTCCGACAAACCGGCTCGATCTTGGACGTTGGCATCCGGATTTTGTGACGTTGTCATTTTATAAAATGTTTGGTTATCCGACAGGCGTAGGTTGCCTTATTGCCCGGAAACAGGCTTTGGCAAAACTGCATCGCCCATGGTTTGCGGGTGGTACCATTACGGTCGCGTCAGTTCAGGCCGATCGCTATTATCTGCATGGAGGATCAGAAGCTTTTGATGCCACCACCGGTAATGTGTTGACCCACCCCGCCGTTTAGTTGACCCACCTAACCGTTTTTGCCATCACCTTCGCTCGCCTCTTA
>JBMOEI010000239.1:0-2420 GCA_049318985.1 Desulfuromonadaceae bacterium | reverse complement strand
TTCAGAACTCCTTACCTCCCGGATTTTTCGATGATACCAGTTCATAAATCAGCCGCAGATTTGTGCCCGGATAGACGGTTTCTGTATCGTTAAGTTCATTGCACAAATGAGTGACGGCTGCATCATGAATCCGGCTGGTCATATTGTGCAGACGAACCGTCAAAGTGCCCTCCGTTTCATTGGGAATCAAGTCCGCTTCGGTTGTGTAAATGGATCGTAACAGCGCCCGTGCATCATCAGTTCTCACCAGTTTCTCTCTCAAAATGTGAGCCATAGCAGTTTCTGCACGATATGCCACCATCTTGACCGTATCTATCAGATGTTTGCTGCTAACGGTCAAACGTTCAAAGCGGGCACTTTCGGGTAATTCCCCAAACATGATGTGCCGTTTGATGTTCTTGCGCTGTTCCTTGAGTCGGGTCAGCTCCGTCCGGAGGTGTTCTGCCGCTTCCTGAAGTTCTCCCTTTTTTGACTCATACATCTTGACTTTGTCCGGTTCAATCTCTCCTGCCAGGCCAAGTCCGCCAAACTGCGCAGCCAATCGACTCAATTTTGCCGTCTTCTTTCGGATATCGCCATCCAATCGTCGATATTCTGGGTTTACGATCGGTGTAGTATCAGGCACCTGTTCGGTGCCATAACTAATAAGCTTATCTAATCCGTAGTGCTGACGCATGTATGCAAAGAAATTTTCTTGACACCATCTGGCGAACATTGTGGCTGTTAATTGTGCCATTTCACCACGATAGACTGTGCTGACGATGGAGGTCTGATGACCGGTGGCAGTTAGGCGTCTGAATTCTCTGACCCAGATGGCACCCCCCAACAACACGCCTCGTTCAGCGAGAAGCATCGTGGTTACTTCGCCACCAATCAGACGAACCTCATGGCAGGTAAACTCTGCAGCAGGCCAATCGTCGCCGGGACGCTTGCGATAGGTCATAGCGGCAATTCTTTGCTGCCATAAGCGAACCATCAGATCCGGGCTGTATCCTTCACGGTCAAATACTACGGTAAAGCGGTTCAGGTAGGGATCTGCAACCATCGCCTCTGCGCTCGGTTGACCCGGAATGTCGTGCGACAGTCGTGGGATAATATCCGCCTCCAATACTTTGATCAATCCAGGGTCAACATCTTGATGCACGATAAAGAATGGCTGCCCATCCATGGCGTTGACCCAGTATTCAACCGCCGCTCGTAAACAAAGCTTTTGGCGCGAGACAAAGTGTTTGGGCAATTTTGTCTGTTCACCATGATAAACGCGGACGTGACCGTCAACATAACAAACCTGAGCCTGTTCCGGCGCTTCGTTCATCCAATCTTTGCAGAGATCGGCACTCCACGGCATTGGTTGACCATGCTCGGCCAAGTGTTTCACCTTTGCCCGCAGCGTACGTACTTCCGGAACCCTATCCAAACCCAACAGTTTGCCCCATTCGCCGGGGGCCTCGTAGCGCAGCTTTTCAATGCTCTTTAGCCGAGCCAAGGCCATAAATCCCAAGAGCAAAAAGATGCTGAACAGGCTGTAATAGCCACGTGGCAGGCTAAAGCGCCGGTCGGTATGGCGCAGCAGTCCCACAGCCAATAGTGCAGGTAGCGCCAGCAATACACCTCCGCCAGCAACATCCAGCGAAGGGACAAACTCGGGGGCTATTCCATCTTCTCCGTCAAGACCAACGCTCACGGCCAAACGAGCCATGACGTTGGTCGTAGCTACCCCATTTCACCATCGCTGTCACTTGCGCTCCGCTCACTTTTACTGCTCGCTTCACGGTTATTGCCACGATCCGGAGGAATTGAAGGGCGATGAAGACGACCGAATGCTATTGCCTTGCGTATCGTATCTGCCTTTTGACCCAACTGCTGAGCTACTGAACTTGGAGTCATACCCTTATCAAGCAGACCTTGGGCATCTGTTAATACGGATTCCGTTAATACGCCGGGACCACGATTCTTTTTAGGCTCAAAAAATCCGGGGGCCCCTTTTTCCCTGAATAGTTTTACGGCACGCTTCACCAATTGAGGGTTTAAGCCGAATGCCGATACTATTTCAGACTGTTTCGCCATGTCCAATACGTAAAATTGGCTTACTATCATCTTGAACGAGGCAATATCAGTTTCAGAGTGTTGGAATACCGGCATGGTCGCACTGAAATAAGTCACAACACCGCCTTCTATTTTGAAGGCAAGTTTATCGTTAATCTCAGTTACACCGGCTGGGAAAATCGGCAGCATCATCTGTGGCATGACATCCTCCTGAATCCAAAATATGGTTTATCAGGTGACTTATCAAAATCCGGGCAGACTCGCTAGAAAATATATCAACAGAAGTCAATCTATACTGCTAACAACTCGATATACAAAACATTTTAGTTTTGACACCAGTTCTAAGCGCATGAGAGGAGGTCAGGAGTTCTGAA
>JBMOEI010000238.1:0-2487 GCA_049318985.1 Desulfuromonadaceae bacterium | reverse complement strand
TTTTTGTTATTATACATTGTCAATATTACATTCATGTGAAGATCAGATAAATTCTTTGTGAATTTTTCAGTACCGGCTACCCATGGCAAATATCTACACAATCGTTATGTGATCGCAACATTGTTGTAACAATACTATGGTAAAGAGAAATCGAGATGGATGTGTGCGGATTGTAACCGATTCCGATGCAGGGGGGAGCACGATGAAAAGAGTATTGATTATTGAGGATGAAAAGGATCTGGCCGAACTTCTCGCCTTTAATCTTGAGAAGGAAGGTTTCAGCGCAACCTGTGTGCACGATGGCAGGCTCGGTCTTGAACAGGCGTGTAGAGATCTTCCTGATCTGATTCTGCTGGATCTCATGTTACCGGGGATTTTAGGAACGGAAATTTGCAAGGTACTCCGTAAGGATAAAAAAACCGCACATATTCCGATTATTATGATAACAGCTAAGAGTGACGAAATTGACCGCGTGGTTGGTTTCGAGGTCGGTGCCGACGATTACATTGTCAAACCTTTTTCCATGCGCGAAGTCCTCCTGAGGGTCAAAGCGGTCATGCGGCGCCAGGAGTCAGAAATTAAATCGGAGGCGGTTCCCAATTTACTGACTCTTGGTGACATAACTATCGATAAGCTGCGCCATTCGGTCATGAGTGCGGGACTCGAAATAGATTTGACCAGTACCGAGTTTAAACTGCTGCTCTTTCTGGCAGTAAAACGGGGCTACGTACAAAGCAGGGAAAATTTGCTGGAACATGTCTGGAGTTACAATAATGCCGGTGACACCAGAACCGTTGATACCCATATTACCCGCCTGCGCGGCAAGTTGGGGGTCCCTGGTGACATCATTAAAACTGTTCGTGGTTTTGGCTATAAGATTGAGGAGTAACCAATGGGTTTCCGAACCAAACTGTGCCTGTCCTATATCTTTCTGATCACCCTGATCACCGGAAGTTTCTACCTGTATTTTAATCACACACTGCAAAAAGAGCTGATAGAAGAGAGTCAGGGCAATCTTGCCGGCCAGACACAGCTGGCACGGCTCCTGGTTATCGGCGACAAACAGAGTACCGCCCCGCAGCAGCTCGCTGAAACCATCGGCTCGGTCATCAAGGCGCGTGTCACACTTATTGCTCCGAACGGTACTGTTGTCGGTGATTCCGATGTGAGCCGGTCACAATTACCACAGCTGGAAAATCACCTGCAACGGCCTGAAGTACAGGAAGCGCTTAAAAACGGCAGCGGTACTGCTCTGCGCTATTCGGACACGCTGCACACGACCATGCTCTATTCTGCCGTCAGATACGGCAGTGGCATCACCGGTGGTGTTATCCGTCTGGCCATGCCGCTGGAATATATCTCTTCTGCCCGGAATGCTCTGCACGGACTTGTCGGCGGGGCGTCGCTGGCTGCTATCCTGATTGGACTGCTGTTCAGTTATCTCCTCTCGAATCTCACCTCCAAGCCGCTGCGCGACATGGCTGACGCCGCTGCCGGCATCGGTCAGGGAGGGAGTAAAGTAAAGATTCCGGTTGTCTCCAAAGATGAAATCGGCAAACTCGCTACTGTTCTCAACGCTATGTCAGACCGTATTGAAGATCAGGTCAAGAGTCTCTCAACCGAAAAACAGCGACTGGACACCATTCTCAACAGCATGGGCGAGGGTGTCATGGTAACCGCCCCGGACGGGGTGATTTCTCTGGTCAATCCTGCTTTCCACCGACTATTCTCGATCGTCGGCACTGTTGAAGGTAAACGCATTACTGAAATTTCGCGTCATCCGGATCTTTTGGAAGCCTTCACCGAAATGGGCAGGCCGGATGTCAATGAACTGGTGAGAGAAATATCTCTTCAGCAGGGTGGCATGACTCTCCTGACTCATTGGGTTCCCCTGAACGTTGATGGCGTCAAGAAGGGCATTGTTGCGGTATTACACGACATCAGTGATTTAAAAAAAGCCGAAAACATGCGCCGTGATTTTGTTGCGAACGTTTCTCATGAACTGCGCACACCGGTCACGGTTATCAAAGGGTACGCCGAAACGTTGCTGGACGGCGCCCTTGAATCGGACCCGATCCGGTCCCGCCGTTTTGTAGAAATCATTGCCAGCCACTCGGAGCGCCTTACCAACCTGATCAATGACATTCTGACGCTTTCGAGTCTGGAAACCAGGGAAGCACTCCTGGAACTTAACCCGATGGACGCATCAGGAACCATTGCCAAGGCATGTACACTGCTTCAGGATGGTGCAACGCAGAAACATATTGCCATCATCAATGAAACGAGCTGCTCAGCACTGCCACGCATTCTGGCCGATCAGGGGCGTCTTGAACAGGTCGTTGTCAACCTGCTTGAAAATGCCATTAAATATACTCCGGAAGGTGGCTCGGTGCGTCTGTATTGCGAAGAGACCGGGCAATTTATCAAGGTCTCGATTGCTGACACCGGTATCGGCATCCCCTTCAAAGACCTGCCGCGCATCTTCGA
>JBMOEI010000237.1:0-2524 GCA_049318985.1 Desulfuromonadaceae bacterium | reverse complement strand
GCTGCTGCGGTTGGTGTTCCCGGGGGTGGCCACCAGAAACGAGGCCGGGGTGTTCAGGGTCAGGTTCTGAATGCCAGCCACCGCACCGTTGTAATTGGCATAAACCGTCACGGTCTGACCCCGAATAAATTGGGGATTTGCCCTGACCAGGTGATCACGCTGGCGCTCGCGCCCCCGTTGACCGGGTTCTGCGAGGCCAGGTTGGCTCCGTAAAGGTTGGTGATGATGCTGTAGGTTTGGCTCCGGAACGCAACGGCGCCCGTGAGATAGATATTGACCTGCGCTTTGGCTTCCGCTGCGAGCAATACGCCCGCAATCGCTGTCGCTGCTAATTTCGTCATTTTCATAATTCTGTTTCCTCTGTGAAATTCTGTTATTTTGGTTGCTGCTAATTCGTTTTCTTCAGTTCAAATGTCTCGCCTGTATCGGTGGGTTGACCTCTAACGGAAGGCCTCGACCGCATAGAAGTGGATGTTGCTTCCGTTGGTATCCTGGAGGGACTGTACCGAGCCGTTGCCCGCCCGGGTCACCGCGTTGGTGGACCAGGTGGCAACCGGCGTCGTTAGCCCGGCAGCGTCCGTTGCGCGCAGCCGGTAGTTCACCAGGTTGGCGGTCGTGAAGGATACGGTGGTGATGTTCCCACTGCGTTGCACGCCCGTGATGGTCGGCGCAGCCGGAGCCGTGCTTGCGGCCGTGAAGGTGAGGGTGCCGCTCGGCGTCAGGTCGAAGTAACCGACCCATTTCCCGGCGGTATTCACGGTCCCGGCGCTGGTCGTGCCGGGAATCAGCTCATATAAATCCGAGCGCGACAGCGGTTCCAGGCTGGTGAAATCAAAGGGCGTCGTATTCTCCACGCTGCCCTGAAAGCCACCGTTGAAATCGCTCGCACTGGAATTATCCGCGTTCTCAACCAGCGCGGTGTAGGAGCTCGGGTCGGCTAACGGGATGAGCACGCCGGTTGTCGTGTTGTTCGTGCCGGCAGGTTGCACCGAGCTATAAGTCGCCGCGTTGACACCCACCGCCGCGAACTGGCTGGCCGCGCCTCCCTGGCCAAACTGATTCCTCCGCCGCCATGGCACGCTCGGCACATTCACGTCGGTTCGTGCCGCCGTTGCCCAAATCGTTTGGGCCGCATAGTTCGGATCGCCCAACGCCCGCACCGCCCCGGTAACCGACCAGTTGATCCCGTTCAAGTCGGGAAAGGCCGTGTTTAGCTGGCTGGCCGTGAGGTTGCCCACGACCAGCCTCTGACCGGGGGCTACCGCTTCATAGATCGACCCAGGCCCGATGTTCACGACCAGGTCCGGTGCCGGACCACCTATCTGCCGAAAACCCAGGATCAGGTCGCCCGAGTTGTATGCGAATGGTGCCGCGCCCAGCGTGGCGGTCAGCAACGCCAGGCCGCCCCCCGCTACCGCGAGGCCGCTTCTCAGTTTGTAGTGTTCGTCGATAATCTTTTTCATGATCTCTCGTTGATATCTTTTGCCTGTTGAGTTGTGTTTCAGCGTGCCTTTATTGGTTTGTTGGCTTCGTGCTGACCTCCGGGCGTCCGGTTGGGTTTTGGTATTCTCTAGTGCGCACTCCCTGGGTTAGGGTCGGCAAAAATGTGGATTGAACAGCGCCAGTGGCCATCGTCATCTCCTCTCCTGGTAAATCTGGTCGAATAGGCCGCCATCGGCAAAGTGTACCCGCCGCGCTTTGTCCCAGCCGCCAAACACCTCATCGACGTTTACCAGCTTCAGCTTGCCAAACTGAGTCGAATATCGGGCCGAGACGGCCGCCGCCCGCGGACGGTAGAAGTTCTTGGCGATGATTTCCTGTGCCTCCTCCGTGTACAGGAATTCCAGGTAGGCGCGCGCAGCCCGGTCCGTGCTCCGCCGCCGCGCCACTTTCTCCACGACGGCCACCGGCATCTCTGCTTCGAGGCTCTGGGATGGAACCACCGCTTCAAGCTGTTGGTCGCTGTGCTCCTTCAAAGCCAGCAGAACCTCCGCCTCAAAGCTGACCAGCGCATCCCCAATGCCGCGCTCCGCAAAGGTCGTCGTCGCCCCCCGCCCGCCCGTGTCCAACACGGGCACGTTGTTGAACAAGTCGCCGACGAACCGACGCGCTTTGGCCTCATCATGCCCGAATTTCTCGAGCGCAAAGGCATACGCGCTCAGGTAGCTATAACGCCCGTTGCCCGACGTTTTCGGATTCGGCACTACAACCGACACTCCCGGCTTCGCCAGGTCGCCCCAATCCCTTATCCGTTTCGGGTTCCCTTTGCGGACCAGAAAGATGATCGTCGAGGTGTAGGGGGCGCTGTGGTTCGGTAACAAGCTCGCCCAATTTGCTGGAATTAGCTTCCTGCTCCGCGCAATCGCATCGATGTCGGTGGACTGGTTGAGCGTCACCACATCCGCGTCGAGTCCATCAATCACCGCACGCGCCTGCTTCGTCGATCCCCCGTGTGACTGGTTGATGACCAATGCCTCGCCGGTCTGTGCCTTCCAATGCTCGCAGAAGGCCTGATCGATCTGTT
>JBMOEI010000236.1:0-2527 GCA_049318985.1 Desulfuromonadaceae bacterium | reverse complement strand
AGCGGCATGGAGCATCGGCTAACAAATCAACTGACGCTGACGCTGACACTGGGCAATATCGGATGTTGATGTAGGCGGAAGTCATGAATGCCAGAGCGACATTCATGCCCCTATCTATATCAGCTAATCAAAAACTCCGTACGATCCTTCCCGGCCAGCCATTTTGGAGCAAGCCCACGACCGGACCATTGCTTACCGGAAACTGGGTCACGATATTTTGCTGCCACCTTGGCCTTGCTCTCAGATTTAACCTTTTTGACGCTACTGGCAGCACTACCAAACAGGTCTTGCTGGGTGAGTCCGTGCTCTGAAATCAGTGCCAATGCTGCATTGATGGCATCACTGCGTTCCGAAAGACGAGTTTCATCAATTTGCTTGATAATAGCATCACGTTGCGCAATAAGTTCTTTCAGAGAAGTCATGATAATCTTGAATAAGTGATGGATGAGTGGAAAATGATAGCAGAAATCTGAAGCTAAATATCAGGTATTGATACGAATTGTCAGAACTCCAGTGCATTTTTTATTCAGTTTTCAGGCTTTTCTCACTACAAGGTTGAACTTGTTAAACGTATTGCCATTGTTGATTCTGTCCTTGCCTAGTAGCTGAATCAACACCAAGTCATTGACCGACGCATTTTGCATTCGCATACCTGAACTCAAATAGGGTGTTAGTATTGCTGATACTAGCTCCCCAGACTCTAGTTCGACGATGACTGTATCCTGCTGACCAAAACGGTCATGCTGAAATGTACTGAATTCCTTAATTGTCCCGATCAGAGGTTTATCAATTTCGTGATTCCAGTAGGTTGGGTGTTTTGAGGTAGCTTTTCCACTAGAAATAGCTTTTAATTCCGCGAATTTGTCAAACATTTTATGTCCTCTTGATGTTATAAATGAGTGCAGTTTGTAATATTCAAGAAGGTTTCAAAACGGTATGGTTAATGGGCAGCGGCTTCCAAACACGGCTTCGACTGAATGTGCGAAATCTGCTGGCTACGTTGAGCTCCGCGCGAAGGTCAGCCAATGGTGCTGATGGATGAGTCAGATGCCCGGCTACATGCTCCAGCAGGTGATTGTGTAGTTCTATATCGGTGCGATGAATAAGTTGCGATCCGAGAAATCCAATTTTTTCACCCGTAGCCAAACCACTGCTGTAACAGCCATAACCCCAACCATGGGTAATCACCGTTTCGAAGTAAGCTGCAATTTGCCCTCCGATCAGCGCTTCAGAATGAGAATTAATTCCATTGAATATGAACAGAAATTGATGATGCAAGCCATGTGCTCCCACATCGTTTGCGAATTCACCATTGTCAATGTGCCAGCTGTAACCAAGTAGGTGAGCGAATAATTCATTCTGCCGTCTGTTATCTAGCATTCTGGCACGGTGTTCTTGAATGACGCTAAGCGTAATCTGGTCGCTGAATTCTTTTTTATAGCCCAAGTCAATTCTGATTATTAGGATACTATCGACATAATCAAAAATACAGTTAACGAGTTTTCCCAAAGAAGAGTGATTTTTGCAGGTGAATTGATCAAAAAATACAGGTTGCATGATATTTGTCCTTGTCAGTTATGAAAACATCCGAAGTTAGTTGTTTTCATACTATTAGGTAATTTTGCATTCTTTCTTTTTCTTCGTTTGAGTTCACCAAGTTATTTAAAACTGAATGCGATTCAAATTGAGACCGATAAAGGTTATTATTTCTTACGATGCCACCGTGCCCCTTTCGGCGGTATTAAATCGTTGTAGAGGGGCTATAGAGGCTCTGCAAACGGGTTTGATTTAGCCCGAATAGCTGATGAATGCGTCAGTTGCAAAGACTGCTCATGACGCAAGATATGGCTATTGAAATAGATGCTAAGCCAGGCTCAACTCTCTGGCTCCTTGCGTGGTCTGCCAGCATTACTCTTTTGCTTGGTAACTATGCCCTTAAAAAAGGTTCTTTCCTTGGCAGATGTATCGCTATTTACCTGCTGCTCTTCCTTGGCGAAGTATGAAGCCACCATATTAGTTAA
This sequence comes from Desulfuromonadaceae bacterium, assembly GCA_049318985.1. GTDB lineage: Bacteria > Desulfobacterota > Desulfuromonadia > Geobacterales > Pseudopelobacteraceae > JACRCG01. Next base: position 506 of record JBMOEI010000236.1, on the reverse strand, counting down.
AATATTCCGTTTTTCAGTATCAAAATGATTTATCATGCCTACACCTACATGCTTATATTTTGATTTGTCAGCATTGCAGCTGTGATGAAGGCCATTTCCGTTGGTGATGTTATCAACCCAGTACTTACCAATTTGTGAAGCCTTATAACCATCGTTCTCGATCTTGTGTCCATCGAAGAAAAACATGCTGTGGAGATGGTTACCTTTATCCTCACCTTTTTCAAGCTTACATAAGTGTCCAACGCAATCGCCAAATACGGTTTGATTGTGTCTACGATTATTCAATAGGCGATTTAAGTCCTGTTTTACTTCTTTTGTTGTTATATTTTCTGCAATTTCTTTTTTGTAGCTTAAGTCCAGTCTGATGACATTGAGTTTAGAATATGTATCGAAGAGCTCTCCGAAGTATACATCTGTACTGTTTTGAATTCTCTTGTTGATTTTTTTCACGATAAGGTCTTTCTAATGGTATGGTTAATGATCGAATTTACTAGGTTAATATTGAT
>JBMOEI010000235.1:0-2536 GCA_049318985.1 Desulfuromonadaceae bacterium | reverse complement strand
GAATATGCCCGGGACGGCTTGATGACCCGCATGGTCCGGATTGCGGTCAACAATCTGGCCGGTGTCCCTTCCATTGTCTATGGCGTTTTCGGTCTCGGCTTCTTTGTCTACGGTATCGGCGGCAGTATTGACAGCCTGTTCTTTCCGGAACGACTTCCCACTCCAACCTTCGGCACCGGCGGCATCCTCTGGTCGAGCCTGACCCTGGCGCTCCTGACCGTACCGGTGGTGATTGTTGCAACCGAAGAATCGCTCGCTTCCATTCCGAAAGGTATTCGCGAAGGGTCGCTGGCGCTTGGTGCCACCAAGTTTCAGACCTTGACTAAAATTCTGCTGCCCATGGCAACTCCCGGCATAATGACCGGTCTGATCCTCTCCATGGCACGCGCCGCCGGTGAAGTCGCACCGCTCATGATTGTCGGGGTGGTCAAGCTGGCACCGACGCTCCCCTTTGACACAAACTTTCCGTTCTTTCATATGGACCGGAAATTCATGCACCTCGGCTTTCATATCTACGACGTCGGCTTTCAGTCTCCCAACGTAGAAGCGGCCAAACCGATGGTGTACGTTACGACCATGCTGCTGCTCGCTATCGTCGTTATCGCCAGCAGCACGGCAATCTACCTGCGTAACCGGATGCGCAGCAAATATACGACTTCAACGTTTTAAGCGAGAACATCAAAACCCACCACGGAGGCACGGAGACACGGAGGAAACAAAACCTTAAAGCAGAACAGTTCGGGGAAAACGTTGGATCGAACAGTTACATAGATTATCGTCCGGAGTTTTTTCTTTAACCATGTTTTCGCTTTTGACTTTCTCCGTGTCTCCGTGTCTCCGTGGTAAATATTTTTCAGCTTTGTCGTAATTTCAAGGAATCAATATGTCACAAACAATCGGTACACCCATACTTTCCGTTTCCAACCTGAACCTCCACTATGGTCAGGCGCACGCCTTGAAAGAGGTCAACCTCGATATGATCCGTCATCAGGTGACCGCCTTTATCGGTCCGTCCGGGTGCGGCAAGTCAACTCTGTTGCGCTGCTTTAACCGGATGAACGATCTGGTAGAGAGCGCACGGATCGATGGCAGCATCCGCTTTAATGGTGAAGAGGTAAACGATTCTGCAACAGATGTAATCTCACTGCGACGTCGCATCGGCATGGTCTTTCAGCAGTCGAATCCCTTTCCGAAGTCGATCTATGAGAACATCGTCTATGGATTGAGAATTGCCGGCGTAAATGACAAAGCGACCCTGGATGAAGCGGTCGAGCGGAGCCTGAAAAATGCCGCCATCTGGAATGAGGTAAAGGATCGATTGAATGAATCGGCCTTGGGTCTTTCCGGTGGCCAGGCCCAGCGCATCTGTATCGCCCGGGCTATTGCCGTCAATCCGGAGATAATCCTGATGGATGAGCCCTGCTCGGCACTTGATCCGATTTCGACACTCAAAATTGAAGAGTTGATAGAAGAGCTGAAAAACAAGTACACAATCATCATTGTTACCCACAACATGCAGCAGGCGGCACGGGTATCTGACGTCACTGCGTTCTTTTATCTGGGAGAATTGATTGAAGCCGGAGGGACGCGTAAGATTTTTACCAATCCGGAAAAAAAACAGACTGAAGACTACATCACCGGAAGATTCGGCTAGGAGAAATAATGGCTCATGAACATATAAGTACGATATTTGACATTGAGTTGGACGCTTTGAGGCAGAGCATACTGATTATGGGTGGCAAAGTTGAGTTGATGATTGCCAACTCGATAAAGTCCCTGGTAGAACGGGATACCCCGTTGGCCGAGCGAACTATTGCAATGGATCACGAAATTAATGGCGCAGAGGTGTCAATTGACGAACGCTGTCTCGAACTGTTAGCGTTGCGCCAACCGGTTGGTCGTGATCTCCGCTTCATTACTATCGCCCTCAAGATTGTTACCGATCTGGAACGGATTGGCGATCAATGCGCCAACATAGCCAAGCGAACCCGGGAGTTAAATGAAGAGCCCCCGCTCAAGCCGTATATTGATATTCCGCGCATGGCTCACTGGACAGAGACCATGGTTAAGGAAGCGCTTGATGCCTTTGTGCGGGGCGATGCCGAACTGGCCGTCAAGGTGTGCAGGGATGATAGTTTTGTCGATGATCTTAACATCCAGGTACAACGGGAGTTGTTGACCTTTATGATTGAGGATCCGGCGACAATATCACGTGCAATTAAAATAAATTATATCTCTAAATCGTTAGAGCGGATTGCCGACCATGCAACCAACATCTCAGAAATGGTGATCTTTATGGTAAAAGGCAAAGATATCAGGCATACAAAAGCGTAGTTTCCGTTCAGCTACGTGAAGTTATTGGATTGGCGCCTGCCGGAAATTCGCAGGCGCCGTTTTTATGCACCATCAGGCCGCATCATTGCTGTTTCCGCAAAACGAGTCTCTTGAATATCTTCACAAACCCTTTGCGTTCCTTCTGTTTCTGATGGGCAAAAATACCGGATTCAGGCTTTATTTTCCGGGCGCTTCCGGGGGG
>JBMOEI010000234.1:0-2559 GCA_049318985.1 Desulfuromonadaceae bacterium | reverse complement strand
GGAGCCTCTACGTCCTCAAGTCCCGCGGCATGCAGCACTCGAACCAGGTGAGGGAGTTCAGTCTGACCGACAACGGTGCCAAACTCCAGGATGTTTATGTCGGCCCGGGCGGGGTGCTGACCGGCGCCGGGCGGTCAGCCCAGGAAGCGCGTGAAAAGGCGGAGGCTCTGGAGCGGTGGCAAGAGATTGAGTGCAAACAGCGCGATCTGGAGCGGAAGAAGGCGCTGGTCGAGGCGCAGATTACGGCGCTTCGCATCGGCTTTGAGTCCGAGCAGGATGAGCTGGAGCGTGCCATCGCCAGGGGAAGGCTGCACCGCGAGGTAATTGCCGAAGACGCCCTGGCAATGGGACGGGCCCGGGAAGCGGACGCCACACCTCCCAAAGCGGAAAATGCAGCAGAGAGCGGGAAGGGGGTGCGCTGATGACGGGAGAATTGAAGACAAAAGGGGAGCATGAAGAGATGGAACCTGCTGAGGAGTGCTGGCAGTTGAGGCTGTATGTCGCAGGCATGACGCCCAAATCACTTACCGCCTTCGCCAACCTGAAGCGGATCTGCGAAGAGCACCTGGAGGGGAAATACACGATCGAGGTAATCGACCTGATGGTGAACCCGCAACTGGCCAAGGGGGACCAGATCCTGGCCCTCCCCACCCTGGTGCGGAGGCTTCCCGAACCGGTGAAGAAGATCATCGGCGACCTCTCTGACACCGAGCGCGTCCTGGTTGGCTTGGACATACGACCGCTCGGCAGATCTGATGGCAGAGGGGAGATAAAATGAGTAATGAAAAAAAACATGATACGGCAGCGTCGCTTCAGGATGCGACCGGGGCTTTCGAACTGGCGCTCGAAGAAACGGGAAAGGGTGACTATCTTCTGCGTCTCTACGTGAGCGGCATGACCCCTAATTCCATCCGGGCGATAGAGAATATCCGCACGATCTGCGCGGAACACCTGGAGGGGCGCTATCAACTGGAAATAATCGACATCTACCAGCAGCCGATATTCGCCAAAGAGGGGCAGATCGTCGCCGCCCCCACTCTGGTGAAGGAACTGCCGCCGCCGCTGCGGAAGTTCGTCGGCGATATGTCGCAGAAGGAGAAGATTCTTCTCGGCCTGGACTTGAGGAAAAAATGAGTGAGATGAACAGCGCAAACAGACCCCGCGAAGAACTCATGGCTGAGATCGAGGCGCTCCGCACCCGCCTGGAAGAAAGTGAAGAGACCCTGCGCGCCATAGGCAGCGCCGAAGTGGACGCCTTCGTGGTCTCCGGGCCGGGCGGGGAGCAGATCTTCACCCTTAAAGGGGCGGAACAGCCCTACCGCGCTCTGGTGGAGACCATGAACGAGGGGGCCGCCACCCTCTCCGGAGACGGAACCATCCTCTACTGCAACCACCGCTTGGCAGCCATGCTGCAGACACCGATGGAACGGCTCCTCGGGATGAAGATCGTTTCTTACGTGGCCCGGGAGGACCTCCCCCTCATTGCTGCCCGTCTGGAAAAATGCTCACAGGAGTGCTCCACCGATGAAGTCTCCCTGATAACTGAGGGGGGAAATGCAGTGCCGGTGCTGTTTTCCACCCGCGAACTCGACCTCTCGGGGAGCAGGGGGATCAGCCTGGTGGTCACCGACCTCACGCAGCAGCATCGAAACGAGGAGATCATGGCCTCGGAGAGACTCGCCAACTCGATCATCGAACAGGCGGGGGAAGCGATTGTTGTCTGCGACGAAGAGGGGATGATCATCCGGGCCAGTCGGCTCGCCCATCAGCTTTGCGGTGAAAACCCTCTCTTAAAGCCGTTTGACGAACTGTTCCGGTTGCGGCAGGTCAAAACGGACGCCTTTTTTTCCGTTATACCTCTGCTGCATGGTAATTATTTCGAGGGCATGGAGGTAGAATTCAAGCGAAGAGACAACCGGATATCCTCTCTTAAACTAAATGCTTCGCCGCTTAAAGGCCCTCAGGGCAGCATCGTCGGCTGCGTCGTGACACTTTCCGATTTTACCGGGCGCAAGCAGGCAGAGAAGGAGCTGCAAGCCAAGAATACCGAACTGGAACGCTTCGCCTACACCATATCGCATGATCTGAAGAGCCCGCTGATCACGATACAGGCGTATGCCGGGATGATTTTTAAGGATATTGCAACGGGCAAATTTGAACGTGCCCAGGATGATCTGAAGAGGATCGAGGGTGCGGCAAATAAGATGACCGCACTGCTGAACGATCTGTTGAACCTATCCCGCGCCGGCAGGATAATGAGCGAGCCTTTACCGGTGGATATGAACCGACTGGTTAAGGAGACTCTGAGGCAGCTGGCTGGCCCAATAAAGGGTAATCACGTTGAGATTGTGCTGCAGCCCGGCCTTCCCCCCGTTCACGGCGATGAGAAACGCATCGCGGAGGTTGTGCAGAACCTCATTGAGAATGCCATCAAATACCGGGGCGATCAGGCTCTGCCTCGCATTGAGATCGGCACACGGCAGGACGGTATCAATACCGTATTCTTTGTCAGCGACAACGGCAAAGGGATTGACCCGAGCCACCATGAAAAAGTTTTCG
>JBMOEI010000233.1:0-2579 GCA_049318985.1 Desulfuromonadaceae bacterium | reverse complement strand
CCGTCGTTGGCGTCCTTGTTACCGTCGTCACATGTCTCGCCGGGGTCAAGCACACCGTTGCCGCACAGGGGCAACTCGTCCGAGGTCGGCGGCGCGGCGGCGGGCATGTTGTCAAAGCATTGTTGCTGCTGTGTCAGCCTAGCTGTCGTAGCGAGCAGCAAGAGTAGCACACGTATCATAAAAGCTGAACAATAAAGTTGACGATAAGGCTATATATATATTGCGAAAGTTAAAGGCGCACCAATATCAAAAAGAATGTCAAGCAGGCGCGAGAGTACGAATAGTGAGGTAGTGCGAGCCGTCACTTGGCTCATGGAGCACCCGAGCTATGTCTCGGCAGGCTACGCGCTTGTCGAGTACGCGTCCAAATCTGTCTTTGTGCACGATGAGCTGAGCGAGCTTCTTAAGCGCATTCAAAACCTGGCGGAGATGCCTCAATTCACGCAGCCTCAGTTTGCTGCCGTCTTGGCGGCGACGCCGGCAGCCGAGCATCAGGCAGCGGCCCTGCACGTCTTTAATGGAAACCCTTGGTATGAAATTGGAGCCTCGTGCAAGGCGGTGACGCAGCGAGAGCTGCACGCCTCCTATGAAAAATGGAGATGCTGGGGGCAGCGGCACTGGCCTTTGCTGTCTATGGCCTTTTCGGCGTGAAAACCCAAAATGCTATGCAGGCACGAGAGTAGCTATATATTAAGGAATATATATTCGAAGCAGATATATTCGAAGCAGATATATTTGAAGCAGAATGCTGAGTCAGCTCCTTATTTGCACGGTATTATTTTTGGTGACTAGCGCGTCCGAGCTCAGATGCAAGCCAGGCGAGTGGCGCGGCTTCGATCTCACGCGGGGCGAAGTCTGCTCGCTGTGTCTGCCCGGTCGGCGCTGTGATGGTCACACCATGACAATGTGTCCTGCGGGAACTCGCAACATTGGGTCGGGTAACAGCGAATGCTGCCCCATCGATATGAAGTGTCCGCAAGGGGCCGTGTCTCGCTACAGCGACGGTTGTATGTGCAAGCCGATACGCGGTCCGCTGGTCCAAGGCCCGGGTGGCGACTATGAGCGCGCGGGGCGTGACTGCAAATGCCCCCAGGCGCAGCAGGGCGTTTTTGTGCAAACGGCGGACTGCCAGTGTGTGCTGGGCAAGACGTGCAGCGGGCAAGTGTGGGAGCGTGGGGACGGCGGCTTCCACTGCTTCAATATTTGATTTAAAGTTTAAGGCCCGGGGTGAAAAAAAAAGTTAAAAAAAGAGGAAAAGGCCTCAGGGGTCTATAAGAAAACAGCAAAAGAATTATCAGCAAAACAAACATGTCGGATCCAGCAAAGCGTGTCAGAGTGGAGGAGCAGGATGGAAAAAAATCAGAAGAACTAAAGCAAAAGAAAGCGAAACAAGATGCTGAACCCAGGAAGATAAATGGTGGAGATCGATTGCTGAGTATGGTGAGACAATCGTACATTTTGCCCCTCACTGACGTGCACCTCAGCGGAAACAGCGTGCGTGTTTTTTCGTTGAGCGTGATGGAAAGCATTCACACCACAATGTTAAAGGAGCTCGCTGGCGGCATCGCGGACGTGACACAAAAGGCTGAGTTGGCGGTGGAGAGCAAGATTGATGGCATGATAACGACGCAGGCTGAAAACAAAGACGCGTTTATTTTGCTCAAGGCAATGATCGTATCAGAAAAGGCAGGAAGCCTGGAAAGCGACTTTGGATTGCAGCAGGTGGTGATGATGGGCGTAAAGGTGGGCGTGGTGGTGTCGACGGTGAACGGTTCTCGAGACTGCCTTTTCAAGATCCTCCGAAAGGTGCTGGCTATTGCCGAGCAACCCCAGGTGGGTGAACGCAAGCGGCGAATGGAGGAGGACATCGCGAAGCTGCTGGTGCCTCGCGCGGTCTTGATGGGCAAAGCGACGTTGCGGAAGAATTTATTTGAAGAGGAGCTTGCCGTTTTGGTGGAAAAGGAAAAGGAGCTGCATCTCAAGAAGAAGGAAAGTGACAAGCGCGAGGAACAAATGGGGCTTGCTATGGAGAAGATGAAGGAGTCAATTGATGTGACGTGGGGGACGCTGTCGGAAAACATTCCAGAAGACGGTGGCGATGGCGACCGCTCTGCGCTGGCGTCAATCAAAAAGGAAATGGTGAATCGCGCAACCTACGCCTTGAACGAGGCGACGCGAGTGATTCGCCGTGAAAATGCAGCGACGGAAGATTTCCTCGGTCGCATCTCTGGTGAGATAGAGGCGAAACAATTGCAGTTGAAGGCGCTCGACGTTGAGCTTGATGCTGAAAAGGTGATGAGCGAGGAGGCGCTACGCGATGCTGTGAAGGCTCTCTACGCAAAGTCGAAGGATCTGGTGCATCTGGCGAAAATCGCAAAGGGCATTCAGGAGCTGATGGGACTTCCAGACGTTTTGCAGCAGGCAAGGATTCTTGTTTTTACGGAGACTAGGGCCTCTTTTGATGCCCTTATGGGTGTCGAGGCGCCGCCTCCCAGGGCTGATTAGCTGCGTTAGCAGTATGCAAGGGAGAGTGCATGCGCTGGCATGCTATACATTTAAAACAATGTTATTATGCCATT
>JBMOEI010000232.1:0-2608 GCA_049318985.1 Desulfuromonadaceae bacterium | reverse complement strand
CGCGCTATTTCGATCTGTATGACCTGGCGCCGATGGGCTATCTGACCTTTAATGCACGGGGATTGATCTATGAAGCCAACCTTTCTGCCGCCACCATGCTAGGTGTGACACGAAAGGATCTGTTCAAGAATCTGATAGCTCAATCCCTCTTCCACGAAGATTCAGATATCTATTATCTGCACCGTAAAAGGCTTCTTGAAACCGGGGAGGTGCAGGCCTGGGATATGCGCCTGATGCGGGCCGACGGCTCGGTCTTCTGGGCGCATCTGCAATCCACCCCGGCGCACAACGGCGAATACTGGATTGTCTTCAGCGATATCAGCGAACGCAGGAAGATCGATGAAGTGCAGTCGTATCTGCTGCAGATGGGTTCTAACCCCTCCAGCGAGGATTTCTTTGAATCGCTGGCCTCCTATCTGGCGAAGACTCTAAACATGGATTACGTCTGTATCGACCGCCTGCAGGGAGATTGTCTCGCTGCCCGGACCCTGGCCGTGTACCACGATGGCCGGTTCGAAGACAATGTCGAGTATACCTTGAAAGATACTCCCTGCGGCGATGTGGTCGGCAAAGAGATCTGTGTCTTCCCCCGGGGCGTATGCAGCCTGTTCCCGCAGGATCCGGCGTTACAGGATTTACAGGCCGAGAGTTATGTCGGCACCACGCTCTGGAGTTTTGATATGAAACCGATCGGCCTGATCGCCGTGATCGGACGAAAAGAGCTGGCTAACTCTCATTTTGCAGAAACGGTTCTGAAGCTGGTCTCCATACGGGCGGCTGCTGAACTGGAACGGATACGGCGCGGATTCCAGGCGGGGGATTAGCAAGCCGTACAGTTTTGATCGGCTGCGTGAGGTACTGAAGGGGGTTGTGGGGGAAAAGCATAAGCTTGTGCTTGAGGGTAAATTCTATAAAATATACAACATAAAAGCCCTCTTATAAAAAATCCGATTAATCCATAATCTTTCAAAGGAAGTCTCTCAAAATGCTTCGCAAATTGATTTTGAACAAAACGCTAATGGTCTGTTCTCTGTTCATGCTTTCATTGTTTCTCTACTGTACAGACTATATTCTGCTTGGCAGCGCAAAAGAAGTAACAATCTGGTTTCTGGGTAATCTAGCTTTCCTCCCGGTTTACGTTATTATTGTGACGCTAATGATTGAACGGGTATTGAAGGAGAGAGAGCATCTCTCCGTAATCAGAAAACTGAACATGGTAATTGGCGTATTTTTCAGTGAAGTTGGAAACCGTCTTCTTAAAGAGTTGTCTGCGTATGTTGTTTCCAGTGATGAACTGAAAAGTCATTTATTGATTAACGGAAGTTGGAAAGAGCAGGAATTTAGTCTGGCTCTCGATTTATTGGGAAAAAGTGACATTAAAATCGATTCCAGTGTCTGTGACATGGTGGAGCTTAAAAAAATCCTCGTTGATAAACGTGGCTTTCTTGTCAGTTTATTGGAAAATCAGAACTTACTTGAACATGAGGAATTTACCGACTTACTCTGGGCCGTTTTTCATCTGGTGGAAGAGCTTGAGGCAAGGGATAGCTTAGAAAATATGCCAAAAAGTGATGTCGACCATATTAACGGAGATATTAAACGGGTGTTTGGCCATATCTCCAGAGAATGGGTCTTGTACATGCAACATTTAAAACTCGATTACCCATACCTCTTCTCACTAGCGGTTCGCCTCAATCCGATGATTGATTCACCTGATCCCGTTGTTTATTGACGCATATTATTTTAACGTAACAGTGTGATGGAGGGTTCTGTGCCGCCTGTCAGGCATTGACGGCTCGCATCTGTGCTTCCAGAAGCTTCACTTCGGCTTCCATCTCATCGTTGTACTGCGATTCAAATCAACTTTATCTTCAAAGGTATAATCTGCATCTGCAAGTTCGCTCCATTCTCTTGTTACAAATTCCTCTACCATTTTTCGGAGCGTATCGGGATTGATGCGCTCAATCGGCACTACAACGCCTTCCTCGGCATAGACATTCTGCTGCTCACGCTCTATGGCCACTTCTTCGTATTCAGGCATGGCCTGGTCAATTCCCCAATTTTATATATTCTGCTTCCCATTCTTCTGTAACTTTCTGAATTCCCTGGAGGTTGTGGGTTGTCCTGCTGCTATACACCTTTTCCTCCATCGTTATGATTAACTACATCCGCATCTACTTTTTAGCTTGTTGCTCCTTAGGCCTCTTTTTAGCAGTGCGATAACGATCCGAGTCATTTTACTACTCAGGTTCGTTTTCTCTTGTTCTTAACATGATGTTGCCTCCTTTTGTGGTAAAGATTGTGGTAAAAGCAGGAGACAACTTGCAAGAGAGAAAATTGAGTGCTAAAAACAGAAAAAGCACCCTAATATAATCAACTTAGAGTGCTTAAACTTCAATTGACGGTGCCCATGCAACTGATTGTTCAAGTATCTATAAAATAACACTTTTAGTATGTTAAAAAACAGAGATACCCCCAAATGTACCCCCAAATGTTTTTGTGTACCTGTTTTAGCATGCGATAAATATCATCTGGATACAACCAAGTCAACCTGTCATGGGTGTGCGACAAATTTATGGGAGCCATTATCAAGCCGCCGCTCGATACT
>JBMOEI010000231.1:0-2628 GCA_049318985.1 Desulfuromonadaceae bacterium | reverse complement strand
GAACGGAGCAATCGGTACGGTCTGCCTTGCCTATTGTGGCGATAACATGAATTTTAAAAATCTGACGGCTCGTGGCACCGAGTAGCGATGTATAGAGGTCTCTGGTGAATAGCAGCCGTTCAGCGATAAATTGAACGGCTGCTTGGTGTCACCGAATCAATTCTAGTGCGAAGAGAGTACAAGCCGAAAACCATTACTGGAATTTTTGAAGTCGGGTTGTTGTGATAATCGGGATGCTACTCGCATTCTGCCTGGCGGCAAGTAGTAATAACCACCTCGCACCACCCGCGTCTCGTATTTGATTTTACTACAACTAGGCCCCTGTGGATTGCTGCGTGGACTCACCGCATAATAAGCCGAATCATAAATGTCCTGGCACCATTCCAGCACATTGCCGCACATATCGTATATGCCAAGGCCATTCGGCTTTAACATGTCAACCGGATGTACACCGTCGCGTAAATTTCCTTTGTGCCACGCATATTCACCCAGTTGCTCTTCGTCACTGGTGCCAGCCCACCGTTCTTTTCTACCGCCACTGCGGGCGGCATATTCCCATTCCGCTTCGGTCGGCAGTCTGTATATGCGTCCGGTCTGGCTATTGAGGCGTTTTATGAATTTCTGTGTATCGCGCCAACTGACATCGGTTACCGGATAACAAGATTCCCTATTAAAGCGAGAAGGATTTTTACCCATTATTTTGATCCACTCTCCTTGCGTAACCGGGTACATGCCAATTGAGAAATCAGCCAGTTCGACTTCATGGACAGGCAACTCATCGTCACTACAATAACTCTCCCCGTCCAGTTCTCGGCCATCTCCTTCTGCAAAGACATCTCCCATCAAAAACTCGCCACCCTTGACCAACACAAACTCCATACCGGTGACCGGGCAAGTTATGTGTGAAGGGGCAGTATAATGAGGAGCTTTGGAAGCGTGACCTGTTTTTCCGACTTCAGTTACCGATAGCGCCAGACGAAACCCTGGTCCAAAGCACGTATCATGAGGATCAGCATTAAATCGATCTGCCAACTGCATACGCATCGGCTCGTTTATGCTGCAACAGCCGCGCAGAACCCGCTGAACTCCTCGCCCCGGTCCCTGCGGATTTTTTGCATAATAGGGCAGATTCCGGTCTTCGCACCATTCCCACACGTTGCCGCTCATATCGTATAAACCAAGGCCATTCGGCTTCAACATGCCCACCGGATGTGTACCTTCGTATGGCCGGCTATGCCATACATACTCATCCAACTCCTCTTCGTTACTTGTGCCGGCCCACCGCTCCATCTTTCCGCCACTACGAGCCGCATACTCCCATTCTGCCTCGGATGGCAACCGAAAGGCTAATCCAGCCTGACTGTTCAGGCATGCGATAAAATCATGGGCTTTAAAACAACTGACACCCGTTACCGGATGATTGTCGGCAATAATATCCTGCGGAGGATTTTGACCCATTATTTTTAGCCACTCTGCCTGTGTGACCGGATATTTCGCCATATAGAAGTCGCCCACTTCCACCGAATGCACCGGATCATCCAAATAAAAAAAGTCATCTTTGGGGTTGTCCGTGGCAAACACATTGCCCATCTGAAAGACACCGCCCGGAACCTGAATAAATTTCATACCAGTAACCGGGCAGGTTGATTGTTGAAGCACTTTTATACGTGGTGTTTTTTTGCTGATACGCGGTTCTGTTGACATGATGACTTCCTTTGGAACCCAAAATTACCTGAAGGCTTCTTTCTATATACCGCAGATGAGCGACAGAACGCGTCGTGTAAATTTTGAACCTATCATGCACGACATGAACTGACGTCTTACTGTGATTTACTGGTAGTGCTGTATTATTTACGAGATCAGGAGGGGAATTCTATGTCAACTGACTCTATCATTATCCACTGCGATGGCTGTGAATACAGGCATCATGAAATATTTGTCCCAATAACCATCAAATGTAGGGTTGGTGATGAAATTGTGACGTACGACCATACAACTGCGTGGTGCAATCAATGTGCGACCATTCGGTATATCGAGTTTCTGCCTGATCTTGCTGAATTGCAGTTTGAATATGACAGGCGTGTCAGACCATTATCCGCACAACCGGTACCAAAAAGCGCTGATTGCAGGTTTGGCAGCAGTAAGCCGCTGCTCAGAACCAGGTGGTATGGAGGGAATGTCAAGGAACTGAAAAATCGGATCATCTGGAGGCAGGCGAGACTCGCACCGCCGCACTGCCTTACTTGCGGGACAGCGGATATTACACTTGTCGATTACGAGTCGATCAACGGTTCGGAACTGATTTCAAAAAACTTTCGCCATTCATGCGGTGGCGCATTGGTAATTGACTACAAGGATAATCCAGGCATCAGATTCTGTGGTTTCAAAAAGTCGGTGGTTTGGATGGATATTGGCGGGAATAGACTGGATGACTTCAAAGAGAAGGATGAAGATGCAGAGGTGTATGATATGCCTGAATTTTTAATCGCCGAGAAATAATTTATTATCTGTTCTTGCGCGTCACGATCTGTCGTGTGCCTATGAGATAGTCTCCTCAACACTAATTCAAGGAGGCACGACCATGGTACACTCAGCAACAGCAACGGCACTGAATCTTTCCAAACTGTA
>JBMOEI010000230.1:0-2680 GCA_049318985.1 Desulfuromonadaceae bacterium | reverse complement strand
TCATATCATGCAGGATCCCGATTGCCCGGTCAAAATCATACGCCTTGCGAAACGGTCGGTCGGAATAGAGGGCATCAAAAACGTCTGCAATGGCAACAATTCTCGCTTCAATCGGAATCTGTCCATCTTTCAACCCTGACGGGTACCCCTTCCCGTCAATACGTTCATGGTGATAGAGAATGATATTGATGACGATATCCGGCATGTGCGCCTGTCTGGCAACTTCAGATCCCCACTGGGTATGCTGCTGTAACGTTTCAAGCTCTTCACCCGATAAACGACCGGGAGAATTGAGTAACTCTTCCGGAACGCCGATCTTGCCGCAATCATGCAGCCAGCTGCCATGTTTGATATCGCTTATGCAGTTCTCGTCAAGCCCGGCAGCCCGGGCAAGAGCGACAGCGTAGCGGGCGACCCTGTCACAGTGCCCATTAGTGTAAGTATCTTTCAGTTCAACTTCCTGAGCCAGAGAAAGGAACATGCTTTCATCTTCCAGCCTCAGAGACTGGGCCAATTCATAGCGATTCAGCGCTTCGTCGACAGCCGCCATCAGTTCGTTGCTGTTCCAAGGTTTCGTGACAAAACGATATGCTTCGCAGTTGTGTATGGCATCAATCGCAAATGAAATATCGACGTATGCCGTCATCAGAATGCGTACCGCATCAGGTCGCACCTCTTTGATTTTTGAAAGAAACTCAATGCCGCACATTCCGGGGACATGACAGTCGGAAACGACAACCCCGACATCTTCCCGGCGTAACATATCAAGTCCCTCCTGACCGGAAACGGCAAAAAGGCAACGCACGTCATCCCGTTCCAGATACATGCGTTCAATGGCATTAAGGATCGATTGCTCATCATCGATAAACAGAACAGTTCTCATACCCCCTCCTCCAGGAACACCAGTACGACCGCCTCATTACCGCCGAAATCGACAGTGCGTCCCAGTACACGACAGGGGTAACCGCTTAACGTTACGTCAACGGAAATATTTTTATCCCGCCACACCTGTTCAACCAGGCGATGGAGCATTGGATCGCAACTTGAGGCAACATCAGCACCGAATATGTCTCTGCAGACATCTTTCAAAAGTCTTACGGCAATGGAGTTACAGTATGCAATCATACCATTTGCATCTACGCCGATTACCCCGACCGGCAGTCTTCCCATCAAGGTCTGTGTAAACTCCAGTACGCGGTTACGAATCTCCAGTTCCTCAGTGCGCGTTTTAACTTTCTCTTCAAGAGCCCGGTTTGCTGCGCCAAGTTCCGCCAGAAGTTCGCTGTTTTTTATCAGGAGAAAATAGCGTTCCACACAGTTTTTAATGGTGATTCTCAGTTCTTCATCGTTCCATGGCTTGGGGATGAAGCGGTATATATGACCTTCATTAATCGCAGCCACTATGGCGCTGGCATCGGCATAACCGGACAGGACGATACGCACTGTTTCCGGCCAGCGTTCATAAACCGACTTGAGAAATTCGACTCCGTTCATAACCGGCATGCGATAGTCAGAAACAACTACCTGAAATGGACCGGAATCCTCCATGGCGTGCAGCCCTTCTTCACCCGAACCGGCCAGCACGATTTCATAGTCATCATCAAGAAAAATACGCTCCAGCGCCCGCAGGACGTTATGTTCATCATCAACGCAGAGGATTTTTATCTGTTCGATAGTTTCGCTCATAATTACTCCAATACTGTTTAAATGCGGAAAAATTATTTCTATTTTATCACATTTGGCTGATTCAACGGCAGGCGCACGGTAAAAGTAGAGCCGACCCCTACTTCGCTTGAAACAGTAATTTTACCGAGATGTTTGCAAATAATGTCGGCAGAAATTGAGAGCCCCAAACCGGTGCCCTTGCCGATCTCTTTGGTGGTATAGAACGGCTCGAAGATGCATTTCTGAACCTGTTCCGACATGCCTTTACCGGTATCAGCCACCGAGACAAACACATTATCATTATCTGACCAGGTATTGATTGTAATACTCCCTTGTTTTTCCATTGCCTGGGTTGCATTGACGAGCAGATTGAGAAATACCTGATTCAACTGTTGTGGATAGCAGTAAATAGCGGGGATTTCTCCAAAATTGCGCTCCAGGACAGCGATATATTTCAATTCGTTACAGGCAATGTTGATTGTCGTTTCCAGCAGATCATTCAGATTGATACGGCAGTGTTCCGCCTGATCCACACGTGAGAAGCTCTTTAAATCCTGGACAATTCGCCGGACACGATTCACCCCGTCAATACTCTCGTTAACCAACTCACGCACGTCGCTGATGATGTAATCGATTTTCAGCTTCTGGCGTAGCGCGTCAATTTGTGCCAGGTCATGATGAGACGCGCAGGAGTACAGTGACTGCTGTAACGCAGCGATGTACTGATCGAAACGGTCGGCATATTTCCCCAATGAGGTCAGATTACTGGCGATAAAACTAACCGGATTGTTAATCTCATGTGCCACACCTGCAGCCAATTGACCGATGGAAGCCATCTTTTCCTGCTGGATAATCTGTTGCTGCATCAGCTTTAAAATTTTTTCGGTCTTCTGTTGTTCCTCAATGGTTCGCTGCAGCGTACTCATTTTCGCTTCAAGCTTATCGAACAGTATCTTGTTATAATTCCGCAACTGCTCCATCTGCTCATCAAGAGCTCTGTCTTCGTCCGCTCCGA
>JBMOEI010000229.1:0-2698 GCA_049318985.1 Desulfuromonadaceae bacterium | reverse complement strand
TCGATGGTTATCTTTTTGCTGACAATATTTTTCTCCAAATTATCCCGCACATGCTTGAGAATCTCCGGCCCCTTGTACTGGACGTATTTGAGGGTATCCTGAGTCGCGTCTCCATTTATCACTGTGTCAATCATGTACCCGGTCTTATTATCAAAAGTTATGTGTACGGCATTGGTGTCCCCAAACAGGTTATGCAGATCGCCCAGAATTTCCTGGTAGGCGCCTATCAGAAAAAAGCCGATATAGTAGTCATCATCTTTCCTGATTTTGTGCAGCGGCAGATACTTGGTGCGACCATTTGTACCGACAAAACTGGTGATTTCTCCATCAGAGTCGCACGTAATATCGGCTATTGATGCCATTACATCCGGTTTCTGGTCGAGGCGCTGAATAGGCATGATCGGGAAAAGCTGGTCGATGGCCCAGGAGTCGGGAATTGACTGAAACAGGGAAAAATTGGCAAAATATGTCTGGCGCAAATGCAGCTTGAAGTTCTGCATTTCTTCGGGAACCGGTTTAAACTTCTCCAGAAGGCCGTTGATCCTTACAATTATCTTGGCATAAAGCCATTCGGCAATAGCGCGGTCCTTGAGTGTAAGGTACCCCAGATTGAACAGACTGACCGCCTCACTGATCAACTGCATTGTGTCGTGGTAATCCTCACGAAGTGAATGCCGATCAATACTTTTGTAGATATCAAGCAGCTTTTTTACCGTAGGTGCCACCTTTTCCGATTGATTCAGCATTTCTTCAAAATCAGGCATCAGGCTTTGTGTATCGGTGTTGAGAACATTAGTTACCATTACCGAGTAGTGGGCAACCGTAGCCCGGCCCGATTCTGAAATGATGTTGGGACACTGTACACCGGCCTCATCGCAGATGCTCTTGATCTGGTAGATGACGTCGTTGGCGTACTCTGCAATGGTGTAGTTGACGCTTGAGAAATAACTGGATTTGGAGCCGTCATAGTCAACGCCCAGGCCGCCGCCGATATCAAGAAATTCGATGCCGACTCCCAACTTTCTCATCTCGGTGTAGACGCGGGCTGCTTCGATCAGGGCGGTCTTTATTTTGTCGATCTTGGTGATCTGGCTGCCGATGTGCGAGTGCATGAGCTTGACGCACGCCACCATATCCTGTTCCTCCAGCATGCGGATGGCTGCGATGATCTCGGACATGCGCAGGCCGAACTTGGCATCCTCGCCGCCGGAGGTGGCCCATTTGCCGGTTCCCTTGGAGGACAGTTTTACGCGGATCCCCAGCTTGGGCATGATGCCGGTCTTTTTGGACAACTCGATGATCTTTTCCAACTCGAACAGCTTCTCCACCACCAGCGTGATGTCATAGCCGATTTTAGTGGCATAAAGCACCGTCTCGATATATTCGCTGTCTTTGTACCCGTTGCAGATAATCGGCAGTCCCTTACCGGTAGAAAAAGAGATACCCGCGATAAGCTCCGGCTTCGACCCCACCTCGAGCCCGATATTGTACCGTTTTCCGTAGCGTACGATTGCTTCCACAACCTGACGCTGCTGGTTAACCTTAATCGGGTAAAAAGTCTGGTATTTTGCCGGGTAGCCATTTTCTGCTATGGCGTGTTTGAATACCTGGTAAATTGACGCTATACGCCGCTGCAGGACATCCATGAAGCGGAGTAGAATCGGTGGTTTTATTTTACGTTTGATCAGATCGTCAACCAGAACACGCAAATCGATTGACTGCTTGGCGTTTGAGGAAGGGTGGACGCACATGTTACCGCTCTTATTGATCGAAAAGAGATCGTCACCCCAATTATCAAGATTATATGTCCTGGCGGAATCTTTAATTGACCAGCGTTTGCTGACCGGGTCCTGAAGGCTCATGGCTGTGATTCCTTTTTAAGTGCTTCTGAACTGGCTGAAGCAACGCGGTTTTTGGCATGTCGTACATTTTTTCCCTGTACCATGAATATCACCATCTCGGCAATATTCGTGGCATGGTCGGCAACACGCTCCAAAGATTTTGACACATAGTTCATTTTCAATGAATCTGAAATCATGGCAGGGTTGTCAATCATATATGTGAGAAGCTCATGCTGAGTAGTGTCATTGAGACCATCCATAAAAGAGTCATCTTTGCATACTTTTGCCGCAAGGATCGGGTCGTCGTTGACAAAGGCATCCAGCGCATCCTTTAACATCAACGAGGCCCAATGGGCCATCTGAGCTATGTTGCCATACGGTATAAGGGGCGGTTTCCCGCTCAATTTGCGGGCCCGCTTGGCAATATTGGAGCACTTGTCACCAATCCGTTCCAGATCGGTAACAATTTTTAACGCCAGAGTAATAAAGCGCAGGTCACGCCCTGTCGGATGCCTGAGGGCCAATATTTCCAGGCAGCGCTCGTCAATTGCTATTTCAAGAGCATTTACTTCATGGTCATACGCAATTGTACGTTCAGCCAGGGCGGTATCTCTCTCAATAAGAGACTTGATCGAGTTGCCGATCATCCACTCAACTTTCCCACCCATGATGAGGATGCTTTGCCGCAGGTCACCTAATTCTTTTTCGAGGACGGATGTTAACAGCTCTTGACTCATAGTTACTCCTGTTCACTCAAGTTACCTCAATACGCTTTATAGCGCGCTGAATGTTTCTCTTTTGTTGCCGCCTTCTGTCTTTTTTCCGCCTGCTCTATCATCAGCTGATGAGTGCCGCAT
>JBMOEI010000228.1:0-2720 GCA_049318985.1 Desulfuromonadaceae bacterium | reverse complement strand
GAATATTGGATCGAAGATATGATGTTCTGAAAAGGTTCCTTTACCCCGATAGATGATACATACTGTCAACACAATTCACTGTGCAGGTGAGGAGGTTGTTTTGCTCCTGTACAGTGAATTGTGTCAATTCCCCCGTAAACCCGGTATGAAAAAATGAAACTGACATACATTATTTTGATGGTACTCTGTACGACATCAGGTCTGTTTGCAACGGCGCATTGTGCTGAACAGACCACAGAGAATAGTCGCGAAGCAGTCGTTGTACCTGTCTCGCTGCAAAAAATTGTCCTGGAGTCCGTAAATCGGAATACGAGCGCAATGAGTGACTATTTACAGAGCATGATGTCCCGGGAACAAGTGCTGGCCGAGGGAGGAGTCTTTGATACGGTCTTCCATACAATGCTGCAGGCAATAAGTTCGCACAGCCAAAACGGAGCGGAAGATGCGGTCAACAGAAGGGCAAATGTTTACTACGACCGCACAGATAGTTTTGAGATGGGACTGGGCGGTCTTTTGCCGCTCGGCACGCTGTGGGATGTAAAGTTCAACCAG
The DNA here is from genome assembly GCA_049318985.1 of Desulfuromonadaceae bacterium. GTDB lineage: Bacteria > Desulfobacterota > Desulfuromonadia > Geobacterales > Pseudopelobacteraceae > JACRCG01. The sequence continues at coordinate 2,168 of JBMOEI010000228.1, read as the reverse complement.
AATATACGAAGAAGCTCAACAATCGATCAGTACACATCGTATGAACGTGAGTACGATAATGGTTTGAAATTGACTTTGACCCAACCGTTGTTAAAAGGATTCGGCACAAAAGCCACCAAGGCAAAAATCACTCTTGCCGAGGTGCAGAGCGAGATTGATGCATATAAGTTTGAGCAGAAGGTGATGGAGCTTGTCGGCGTTGCCGTGCAGGTGTACTGGAAGCTGTATGGTGCCCAGCAGATTCTCCAAAGTTGGGAAGAATCAAATCGCGTTGCCGAAGAGGCTGTCAAGGATCTGGAGCTCAGGGCTGTAGCCGGAAAGATTCCCCGCACAGAGTACCTGGAGGGCGTAAGTGCCGTGAATATCAGGAAGGCTGAGCTGTATAACGCCAGAAGCAAAGTGGACGAGGCACAGAACCAATTGCTGACGCTCTTGAACATTTCTGCTGCCGAGATAAAAAAAATCCAGTTTCGTATTACTGATGACCCCTTCGGTACGCGTGAAATACTTCAGGACGCTGAAAGCTATATCACCTCTTCCCTGGATAAATGGCCTGAATACAGAGTTGCCAGAAAAAAACTTGAAAAGGAAAAAACGCAAATTAAATATCTGGAAAATCAGGCATTGCCCCAGTTGGATCTTCTTGGTACGTTCGGCTCAACGGGTCTGGATAGAAAATATTATAAGTCATTCAATTATGCTACTGATGGCGGGTTTCTCAATTGGTCGGCTGGGCTGAATTTCAGTGTTCCACTCGAAAATGCACAGGCAAACAGCACCCTCAAAATTGCCAGAATGCGAACCAAACAGGCGGAAATGGAACTGAATTCATTCGTAAAAAGTTATAGCAACTCGATACGCAGTAAGCTCAGCGAGGTAAGCAACAATCAAAGCCAGCTGCATGATTTTGAGACAGGATTGCGTATTAAAACGGAACTTCTGGAAATCGAACGACAAAAACTGAAGGCTGGTCGCTCCAATCTGAAAGTACTGCTCGACAAGCAGGACGAATATATTTCGTATCAACGCAGGGTACTGAGCGGAGTGGTAAACTGCAAACTGGCTGAAGCTTCACTTGATAGCGCTACCGGCAGAATTCTGGACAAATATGGCGTTGACATAAAAACGTTGAACTATTCTGATGAGGCGTTATCGGGCAGGTTGACTACACTATTTGGTGAAAGGCTACAATGAGATTGCTCATACAGGTTATTCTGCTGATTTTGGCTGCCGGGACGAATCAGGCATTTGCTGCGGCAACATTCGAGGGAATTGTTAACCCGCTCTATGACATAAAACTGGCAATGCCTATTGACGGTATTGTTGCAAAGATTTTTGTCAAGGAGGGTGATCAGGTTGCGAAGGGTGAAAGGTTGCTGAAACTTGATGACACTTTGCAGACTCTTGAGGTCGCTCGCCGTAAGGAGGTGTTTGAGGATAACTCGGAACTTGATGCAAACAAAAAAAATATCGTGATACTGAAAGCACTTCTTGATTCCTCACAGAAACTTTTTGAAAGCACGGCATCGGTCAGCCATGATGAGGTTATCAACCTTGAAATGCAGTACCACACGCTGAAAGGCAAGATTGAAATTACAGAGGCTAAGAAAAAGCAGGAGTTGATTGAGTACAACATTTCGCAGGAAGTGCTTGCCCGCTATATCCTGACTGCCCCTATTGACGGCACCGTTACCGCCATCAAAATCAAGGAGGGGGAGTGGGCGAAAACCGGAGAAATGATGATATCGGTTGTGAACAAATCTTTCTGTGTCGTTGACTTCAATATTGAAGAACGATATGCCCGCGCTTTGAGAACAGGAAAGCCTGTGTCGTTGCGGGTGCAGGAAGGCGAGGCGATGACCGGTAAAAAAGGCCGAATTGTTTTTGTTTCTTCAGTGGCAGACAGGGCCAGTGCCCTGGTCAAGGTCAAGGTGGAGTTTGAAAACAGGAACGGCACAGTTATTCCGGGTGTTATTGCCCAGATATTATTTTAGTACGTGAGAATGTTGAACTTACTATGAGGCCATTACTATGAGGCCATTACATGCCTGAAATAAATCAGTCTTCTACCCAGGAAACCGGGAAGTCTGTTCTTGAAGCCATCAGGGGACTGCGCTGCTTTGCCGGTGGTGAAGCGGCCTTCTGGGATGCTTTCCTCGCATATACAA
>JBMOEI010000227.1:0-2729 GCA_049318985.1 Desulfuromonadaceae bacterium | reverse complement strand
CGGTAGCTGCCATTAACAGTCGTACGGCTCTATTGTTTGGACGCAATGCCGTACAGCGAGCGAGTGGTATTCCGACCAGGATAATGACTTTCCTCTTTGCTGTATTGACTGTCTGGATGACGGCCCGTTTCGGTGTGCTGCTCTTCTCTGATCCGTCTCCACCCGATCTGCGGGGCGCCAATCCGACCGGTTGGATGACAGTGTTCGGCTACATTGTCCTCATGTCGTTAATGTCTGTATGCGTGATGTGGATGGAGGCCAGCCGACTTAAAGAAAGGCAGCCCGAGGCGGCCCGCCATTTAGGCACGTTATCCGGTTTTGTTGAATATTTCCGTAACAAACTGCTGCTGCTCTGGAGTGCCGTGACCGTTCTGATCGTCAGCGTTGTCAGTATGCTGGGTATTGGGTATGTGAACTTCAGAGATGTAGAGAAGGCACGCTTGACCCGTTCCGCCGCTCTGGTCAATGATGCCTTCGTGGAGCATACGCTCCAGGTCGCCAGCCATATCGATACGATTCTGCGCTCGGTGCGCAGCTTTTACCTGCAAACCCACTCCATCAGCGAAACCGAGTCCTTTGTCCGTGAACTTGGTTTTGACCGGACTGTCATTGACAATATCTATCTGATTGCTTCTGATGGCAGGATCGTCCTGTCATATGATCCGGCAACCGTGGGACGCAGTGTGACAGATCGGGAATATTTCAGCTTTCATCGTTCTACTGCAACAGATCAAATTATAATTTCTCCGGTGGAACCAGGTCGTGTTACCGGCAAGTTTCATTTTCGCATCACGCGGCGCATTGACAACCCTGACGGGAGCTTCGGCGGTGTCGTGCTGGCAACAGTAAATCCTGAATCTTTCGCCCGTTATTACCGCGACCTGACAGTTGGATCAAAAAGTTTTGCTTCCCTGTTGGGAATATCTGACCGGAAGTTGCGGGCTCGCGTACCGACGCCACTCTCAGAACAGTGGGCGATACCGGTAGATTCACCTCTTTGGGAAATGCTGCGTAAGGCACCGTTCGGACAATACGAGAATACCAGTCCGGTTGATGCTATCCGCCGACTCTATGCCTTCAAGAAGGTGGGGACATTACCCCTGGTCATGGTGACCGGTTTCTCGAATGACGATCTGCAGCAAGGCGTTCGCGAGCGCATGAGCCTGCTGGTGATCACCTCATTGGGTACACTGGTCTTTACGCTTCTGCTGGCACTGCTTCTTTCCATCGAGGCCAAGCGGCGAGATGAACATAAAAATGCGGCAGCCCGACTGGAACTGAACGAAAGACGGCTGCATGACGCACAGGCCATCGGCAGGATCGGCGATTGGGAATTTGACCCAGTGAGCGGTATGTTCAGCTTTTCTGAGCAGATGTACCTGCTGTTAGATATTGATCCAAAGCGAAAAGAACTGCACGTTTCCTAACTTATCAAATACTTTCATCCTGACGATGCGCCTGATGTTGAACAGTATTTCCGGCAGGCCCTTGAGCATGGTGAGTCCTGGCAACATGATGCGCGGGTTGTCCTGCCTGATGGGAACACCTTCTGGCATCGCGGCACCGGAAAAGCAGCAACTGATGAGCAGGGCAAGGTTGTAAAAATCTATGGAACTACCCAGGATATTACGAAAGATAAACAGCTGGAGACAGACCTTCATGCCTTAAATGAGAATCTGGTACAACGGGTTGATGACGAGGCAAAACGCCGCCTGGTAAACGAGCGGCTCATTATCCAGCGGTCAAAGCAGGCCGACATGGGAGAGATGATCGGCGCTATCGCCCACCAGTGGCGGCAGCCGCTCTCAACCGTCTCCGTTATCTTTCAGAACCTGCTGGCAGCGCGCAAGATGAATAAACTTGATGAAGTGTATCTGGAGAAGGCCGCTACCGATGCCACAGCCCTGATTACCCATATGTCCAAAACCATCGACTCATTTCGTAACTTTTTCAAACCGGAAAAGACCAAAGAGCGCTTCAATGTCATTGAAAAAATAGATGATGCCATTGATTTTATAAGCGCCCAGCTTCAGGGGCATGGCATCACTGTCAGGTTACCTGAAAACAACGGTACCAATTTCAGCATCACCGGATTTCCTAATGAATTTACCCAGGTAATCCTCAACCTTTTTGCCAATTCCAGAGACGCTCTTTTGGACAAAACGAACACAACCAACGACGGCACAAAAAATATCACCGTAACGGTACGAGTCGAAAGCAGCCTGCTTGTCATTGAAGTATGCGACAACGGATGCGGCATTTCTCCTGGTGCCGCCGAGCGGATTTTTGAACCTTACTTCACTACAAAAGAAGAAGGGCATGGTACCGGCATCGGACTGTATATGAGTCGCCAGATTATTGAAGAAAGCATGGGGGGGAAATTGACTTTTACCAGCAAACCGGGAGAAACGATCTTCCGTATGGAGTTGCCAAATGTTTGATATATCGGGGCTATCAGTGCTTTATGTGGAAGATGAACCTGATCTTCGCGCGCATGTTGCCTTTGCACTTCGTCTTCATATCAATAGTGTCTTGACCGCCGCAAACGGTAAGGAGGCCCTGGCGATTATCCGCTCTAACCGCCCCGACGTTGTTATAAGTGACATCCGCATGCCGGTTATGGATGGCCTTGAGCTTGCCACATCACTGCGAAAAGAGTTTCCTGGCCTGCCGCTCCTGTTTTGTACCGCTTTTACTGATACCGACTATCTGCTTAAAGCCATTGAACT
>JBMOEI010000226.1:0-2742 GCA_049318985.1 Desulfuromonadaceae bacterium | reverse complement strand
ATCAACTCAATCTGGTCAAAAAAGCTCGGCAAAACATGGGGTGAGCTCTCCGATCCATGCACCAACGTCAAAGTAGGAGCCTGGATACTGGCACAATGTATTCAGGATTATGGGAACACCTGGCGTGCGGTTGGTTGTTATAACTCACGCACACCGTCCAAGGGAGACAAGTACGCCGCCAAGGTTTTTCGTGTCATACAGCAACACGGTGTTGGAGAACAGAAACCGGCCCGGCGGCAAGAACAATTTGCCAGTAATACTAGCGCTATAACGACTGTTACCCCATGGGATGAGGTCTTCGGTGGAACTGCTTTCAGATGAACTGACACACAAATACAGTCTGCCTGAACCGATAGTCCTCGATGCCGTAGAGACCGCTATAACCAGTACCCTGACGAAAGCATACCGGTCGCCGATAACCTGCCGGATACAAGAAGGCCAGCTGCACGTAACAGCAGTAATGGGTTTATATGATCCGATGACGATTGAAGTGGGAAAAATCTCAAAGAAGTTGAGACGGGCTATCAGTTACAGCGTCGAGCTGGAATTGCAGAAGCGCCAGGCAATCAACGAATACAACTCGATGCGTGAGTTACAAGGACAAGTCATCACCGGAACAATCAGCCGGATTGCCAATAACCATGTCCTCTTTGTAATGCTGGAAATAGACGATCTCGTGAATAGGGTGATACTTCTCGGAGAGTGCCCGTTGACATATCAACCGCCTCACGAGCGCAGTCTCTATCGCATAGGAGACACAAAAAGTTTCCTTGTAACCAGTGTTCGGCCAATTGCAGGCAGGTCCTTCGCCAGAGTGAGGATAGTCTTGAACAGAACGTCACGGGATTTGCCGGCACGCTTACTCTATCAACTGACCGGGGTGGCAGGAATAAAATGCCAACGACGGATTGCCGGTGGATTTAGCGAAATAGTAACACCACAACGCATTCCTAAGTCTGCAATCAATACCGTTGGAAAGGAACTAAAAGAACATGTTCAAGTTTTTATCAAAAAATAAACCCGCCGGATTTATCACCAATATTGGGACGGGTGTGCAGATGGAACATCCAACAAAAATGGTTCCCATTTCAATCCCAGATTCTGACCGGAAACGCCATACCTTTGTTTTCGGCACAACGGGAGTCGGTAAGACCCGTCTGTGTGAGAACCTGATTGAACAGGACATAATGAAAGGCAACAGTGTCGTGTATTTTGACCCAAAAGGGGACCAGCAGATATTCACCAAAATCGTTGAAGTCGCCAGGAAAGCGCAACGCCTTGATGATCTCATGCTCGTCACCCCGATCTTTCCGGAATACTCAGCCGTAGTTGATCCGATGGCGTATTACTTCATGCCTGATGAACTGGTAGGCCATATTGTCTCAGGCATACAGGGTGGTAAGGAACCCTTTTACCGAAACATCGCCAAAGAGATCACTACAGCCGTAATTACCGCAAATATCATCATCGCCAAATGGAAAGGGAAATTGCCCTCTCAAAACATGGACTCGATCCGCCAAAGCATTCGGCGTTCCAAGCTTGAAGAGACCGTGGGGATCTTAAATGAAATCGGTACACACGAGGCGAAACTGACGGCAGGAATGCTTCAGGACATCCTCGAATCTCCCCAGGAATATTACTCGAAAGTTTCATCCACACTCCGTACCTGCCTTATGGAACTTTCCTCCGGTAATATCGGTAAAATCATCGGTCAAGCTGACAGCAACCGGTTCATGAGCCAACTCGAAGAGGGCAAAAAAGTCATCATGATTGTGCATACCGGGACCATGATAACCCGAGAGGCTGCAACAACCCTTGGCAAAGTGCTTCTCTCAATGATTCAATCATTTATAGGCAGGGTCTATCTTTCAGACCGGCAGAAGGTTTCGCCACCACTTGCAATCTACATTGATGAAGCGCAAAGCCTTTTTTATCAAGGGATAGAAGATCTTTTTGCCAAAGCAGGTTCCGCTGACGTAATGGTTCACGCCTTTGCCCAATCGGTAAACCAGATTTATGCGGCAGTAGGCGAGGAATTTGGCAAATCAATTCTCGATAATACCAATACGAAGATATTCATGCGTTGTTCAGATGCTGAAACCTCTGAATACGTTGTGCGGCACTTTGGTAAGCACAAAAAACTGACAGGAATTTATGGCTCAAACCAGGTGACAACCCGGGAGGAGGAAAAGGACGTTCTTGATGCACAGGACATCCTGAGCCTGCAGCCTCGCGAATTCTACATGCTGACATATTCAGGGAGATACAAGGGGAAGACTCTGCAGGCAAAGGATCCCACCATGAAGATAATATTCCCCTCGGCCAACCCCGAACGCAAACCAGGAACTGCCAAGTGAATACCTTGCTTTTTGTCTGCGGCCTGCTCGGCACAGTAATGGTTGGCTATGGCATATGGTCGTTCACCAAACTATCAGATACAGAAGCGTCGGAATTAGATGATTTGCTGCCTTTTTTCCTGTCATTTCCGCCTGATGATGAAGGAGTTTTGCAGGCGGATCTCGTTGATGTATCAAGCGTATGGAAAGGCGACGTCATCAACTTCAGGACAATAGCCAAGATCTGGCGGGAACAGGCAGGCGAGGAGATACAAGATATGACCGTTGCCAAGCCCTCATTCACCCATGAAGAAATCACCCGGTTCTACAATGACATCGTAGAGCCGCAACGGCTTATCAACGGAGCAAGAAAGTGTGTCATCACAAAAATTCTGAAAATGCTTGA
>JBMOEI010000225.1:0-2753 GCA_049318985.1 Desulfuromonadaceae bacterium | reverse complement strand
GATACAGGAACTGTTATTGCTAGTGGCTTTAATGGGTTTGTTAGAGGTGCTCCAGATGCTATTCTTCCTAAGATTAGACCTGATAAATATAAATATATGGTTCACGCAGAAGAGAATTTAATGGCACATTGTGCTAGAAATGGAACTGCAATTGATAATTGTACACTAGTAATAACACTAAGTCCTTGTCAACGCTGTCTTAGACTTATGTGGCAAGCAGGGATTACAGAGGTTATATGTAGAGATATTTATAGAGATCATACAATAGATTTATTAGATTTACATATAACGCAAGAGATGACACCAGAAGGCTTTTATAGATTAAAGTATGATATAACAAAATGATTTAAACATAAAACTACAAGATTGTCGCCTGTAGTTTTATTAATGATTTATTTTAAGGTACAAAAGCAAAGACGGTTGTATAAGGAACGTTTGCTGCAAGAGTATTTTGAACTTTTATGTTATATGCTCCTAATAATGAATCAGCAAAAACAATATACGCATAAGCATGATACCCAGTTCCTCTTACACAATACCCCGTTCCTGCTTTTATTGCAAAGCTATTGCTTACATTACCCATAACTCCACTGGGTCCTGCAATCAATACTCCTGATCCATTAGTCGTTGCATTGGCAATTGAAGAACGAGTACATAAAAATGTACCAGCAGCGATGTTTATAATTTCTCCTAATTTATCTAGTGAGTAAGTATTGTTATCTGACTCCAATGTTCCAGCATTTAATTGAAGAGACATTGAACCACCATCAATAGTAGAATGGGTAATTCTTACATAAGGAGTACTACTTTCAACAGTAGCTGAAGTAGAAACACCAGCATCAATCACACAACTGTTGATATATGCAGAAGAATAAACCGAAGGAGATGTTTGGTTTGTATTTATGAGAGACACAGCCTTTTGGTTTGAAGTTGGAGCAATATAACAATTATATATACGAATTCTTGCTGGAGCAGTTCCACCAAACAAAACAGCTGCTTGAGTTGCCGAAGTAATATATAAATTATTTACATATAATTCGTTTGTGCCAATTGTTCCAGTCGTAGGGCTAAAAGTTAAAGAACCAATTCTAGCAGATTTAGAATTATCTGCTTGGAGACCCATAAGTGACATACCTTTTCCTGAAGGAACTACAATGTCACCCCAACCACCTGCTTTAGCTCCAAAAAGAATAGTATCGCCTTGAGATGCAGAATTTACAGCAGCTTGACCAGTTGCAAAATCTCCATTATCAATACAAAAAATAGTTTTAACGCCCTTAGTTAATCCATTAACTCCAGCCACTGTAGCAGGAACCCAATTTGAACCATTCCACGAAGGAACTTGATTGCTAGTTGCACCTGACTGAGTAATCTCAGATAAGGCATGATTATGAACTCCGTTTGCCTTAGAATTGAAGTTTGTCCAATCAGTAGAGCTTAACGCTCCTCTGTTTAATGCAGAAGAAGTTGGAAGGTTTAAATGATGAGTATCAGTCAATGATGAAACATTAAAATCTGTTCCCGTAGTACCTACAGAAATAAATTGATTTTGAGCTACTAAACCGTTCACTGAAAGCATACCAGTATCGCCTTTATCACCTTTATCACCCTGAATACCCTGTATCCCTTGATCTCCTTGAATTCCCTGTATCCCTTGATCCCCTTGAACTCCCTGATCACCTTTGTCGCCCTTATCGCCTTGAATTCCTTGAATTCCTTGAATTCCCTGATCTCCTTGAATTCCCTGATCCCCTTGAATTCCCTGATCTCCCTGATCCCCTTGAATTCCTTGATCCCCTTGATCTCCTTTGACACCTTGAATCCCTTGAATCCCTTGTGAGCCTTGAACTCCTTGTGGACCTTGTGGACCTTGTGGACCTGGATCTCCTTGAGATCCACTACCACTTTCAATAGCATCTAGAATTTCTTGTGCTTCAGGTCGACGAGCCATTGATGCAATAAAACGTTTACTTGCTTTTTCTGATAACATATAATATCCCTATTATTTTTTAAGTTCTTGTAATCTTTGTTGTAATTGTACAGATTTAACTTTAATCTCTTCAACTACGTGTACAACTTCAACTTTAATTTCTTCAGCTACTTGTGCAACTTCAACCTTAATCTCTTCAACTATTTTTACTTTTTCTACTTTAATTTCTTTAACTACTTCCATAGTTTTTGTTTTTAATTGTTTTAAAAGTTTTTCCATATCTTTAAACTTCATGCTCATAAATACTCCTTATAATGCCAATATTGCTTTAATAGCTGTTAATGCTGCAAGTGTAGCTGGAACAGCTGCATAAATAACCATTAATTGATTAACTGCTTGTTCAGATTTAGATACCATATCAGCTACCGCTGTACCAACATCTTTTCTGGCCATCTCATCAATACAAACTTTTCTTAGTTTTTGCTTATCTCTACTTGGTTGAATATCTTTATCAGTAGGAGCGACAACTAATCCTTCTGCTACAATAATAGAATCTAATGTAGATACTGCATCAGCAAGTCTTTTGCCGTATGCTTTATGGCATATTGCTGCACGACATCTACCTAGAAATCTTACATTTGAGTTTTCTACTACTGCTGTTTCAGCAATACCAGAAACAAGTAATGCTTCTATACCTAAGATTGATGTCGCGACTTCTGTTCCTGCTCTTTTATTCTTAAGAGTTGATTGAAGTACTTTTTCTAACGATGCTTTATTTGCGGCCATGTGATTCTCCTTGTATGCACTGCCCTTAGCAGTGTCA
>JBMOEI010000224.1:0-2790 GCA_049318985.1 Desulfuromonadaceae bacterium | reverse complement strand
ATTCCTCACTATTTCTCTGATTGGTTTGGAGAACGACGCAAAGCCGGTTTTGCAGAATACCGAACGGTCTTTGGCGGTGGAAAAAATGGCCGGTTTCATGTGTCATTACAGCCGGACGACGTGCTTGGATATTTGTTCTGGACCAAATACGCCGGTCCGTTCCACGAGCAGTTACATGACTTGCGCAGATGCGGAGTTCCGTACGTTTTCCAATATACCATAACCGGGTACGGGAAGGACATTCAGCTAGGAATACCTGAGCGCACTGCTGCTATTGACGATTTTTTACGAGTCTCCGCAGATCTGCCAGCCGCGTCGGCAATCCAATGGCGTTATGATCCTATTCTGGTGTCGTCGCACTACGATGCGGACTGGCATCGTGCTAATTTTGAACAAATCGCGGAACAACTACAGGGTGCAACTCGTGTGGTCAATGTGAGCTTTATTGAGCCATATCTGAAGGCAATAACAAAGGCTCCAGATTGGCGGGATATCCGATGGCGCAAACCAGATCCGGTTCGTCATAAAACTGCATTGAGCAAGTATCCAAACATTCGCGCTATCGGTGCTGATGAAGATGATTTGTTGGCCGACCTAACTGAAATCGCCAGTCAACGGGATATAGAACTTCGAGTGTGCTGTAATCAAGAATATAACGGGCGTTATCCAACGGCGGTCTGTTGTGGTTTGGAACTTTTTCAAGCGTACGGGTCAGATTTGCAAACCCGAGTTGCTGATCTTGCGTCTGGCCCTTCACGTCCAGGTTGTCGCTGTTTGAAGACGGTTGATGTGGGTATGGATACCACATGCCCCGGCGGTTGTTTCTACTGCTACGTGACCACATCAACTGAACGTGCCATAAAAAATTATGAAATACATGATCAGAAGGCGACGATGATGAGGTGAATTTACGCTGCATCAAGCAATGAACGTACTGTTTCTACGGGACGGCTAAATCCACATGTTGAACAATGGCGACAAATCCAAGGATGATCTGCCTAGACTGGTCCAATTATATACATCCGTAATTGATGCTTTAAAAATTTTCAGGAGGTATGGGGTGCTCATATTATTTTAGAGGCTGCCTCAAGGATAATAAGGCACAGGAAGAAGTTATTGAGTTAGTAGCGCAGCTTGCTGGTGACGATGTATTCATGATTTTGCCGGATAAGAGCATCAATTTAGCAAAGATTCTGCTAGACATTCACCGACTTGAAGATGGTAGCCATATGGCAATTGCGACAGCATGAAATACGATCCATTACCATGGATGGCAGACAAATTATCAAGAAAATCGATGCCATTTGAGGACTGCTGGGAAATAGTTGAAGGATTATAGTGAAGGTTTAGGTGATTTCATGGATAAGAAAGAAGAACTGAAACTAATTTTACGCAAGCAGCAACTTTATTGCAAGGACGCCGGTGGCTTTATTGATGCCTATACGAAATACTCTTTTTACAGTGCATATCTTGACATTTTTAGGTCCATTGATGAACAGGTACATTTTTATGGTGCTGGTTATATTTGTGATTCTGACAAAAACTTGCTCTGCAAATGGGACATTGAGAATAATAATCTCGATAGTCAGAGCGATGAAACTATCGATTTTGTATATGAACTAATTGTGAATCATAAAGTAGTTCATATAATCATCAAAGATTCGAAAATACTCAAGGAATATGACTTGCTGCTCCAAAAAGTAGATAAGTCAATTAAACTTGTTGAACAAAACATCTGCCCAGAATGCAGTGCCAATCTTGAAATAGGACATGATGACGATAAAACATGTTTAGTTTGTGGCTGGTGGTGAGGGTAGTAAAGCCGTATGATTAAATTTATCTTTGAATGGATATTGTTTTGGAGGTGATATGTAAGATGGTTACGGGAGCCCGGCGAGAGAGAAATTTGAGTTGAGCGCTCTTGATAAATGGGAGATGTTGATATGCACATAATAAGTGCGTCTTGACGAACCGACATACCTCACTATTTCTCCAAATGTTTTGGAGAGCGCCGCAAGGTTGGCTTTGCCCGTTTATGGAGGTGGCAAGAACGGCCGTTTTCAAGTGTCGTTAAAACAAGAGGATGTTCTTGACTATCTATTCTGGACAAAATATGTCCAAGCTGCCGTTGTTTGAAGACGGTTGATATAGTATGTCCCGGTGGTTGTTTTTACTGCTACGTGACCACATCAACTGAACGTGCCTTGAATAATACTCAGCGCCATGACCCAAAATCAACGATGCTGAGGTGAATTTATACTGCATTAAGCAGTGAACTTACTGTTTCTTCTGGACTTTCATAATGTTCGCAAATATAACTGACGAAAATTTCTTAACGGAGGGTTTATGAACAAGTCGGAACTCGTTGCCAAGATTGCAGAAGGTGCAGAATTAACCAAAGTACAGGCTGAAAAAGCACTCAACAGCTTCATCGCTACAATTACCGCCGCTCTCAAAGCTGGTGACAAAATTGCTCTCGTCGGTTTCGGAACATTCAGTGCGGTTACACGTGCAGCCCGTACCGGCAGAAACCCACAGACCGGCAAACCACTGAAGATCGCTGAAAAGACTAATGGTAAGTTTTCTCCAGGCAAGGCTCTCAAAGATCTGAATGCCAAACCGGTAAAAGCAGCCAAAGCAGCAAAAGCTCCAGCCAAGAAAAAATAGTTTTATCAGGGGGGCTCAACCGGAGTCCCCCATCATTTTGTGACGAAATATCAAGACTCGGACTCGCCTGAGTAGGAGAACACCGTGCCAATTCTGAGGCAGATCGCCCAACTGGGACAACCG
>JBMOEI010000223.1:0-2794 GCA_049318985.1 Desulfuromonadaceae bacterium | reverse complement strand
ATACTGGAACAATGGCTGAGCTGAAAACCTACATACACCAGTTTGCTCATCTACGCCGCGCTCCGAATGCCGTGTTCTCTGCGGATACAATGAAAAGGGCCCCGCACAAACCGATCCTGCTGCTTGCGGTGCTTGATCTGGTTGCTCGTGGCGTTATCACCACCCCATTTATTGATGTCACTGGTAATCTCATCGAACTGAACGACCTGTTCAATCTCTACTGGCGCCGTGTGATGCCGCTGGGGCAGACCAGCAGTATTGCCTTTCCTTTTCCACGCCTGAATGGAGAACCTTTCTGGGAACTGCTGCCGCAACCGGGCTGCAATATCACTCCGGCGTTGATCAACAATACAACATCAGTCAGCTTCCTCAGAAAATATGCCATAGGTGCGAGAATTGACGAAGATTTGTTCCATATCATGCAGACCCCCGAGGGACGAGAAGCACTGCGGGAAACACTGCTGTTATCATGCTTTTCCGAAGAAGCGCGGATTCAGCTATGCGAGCAATCAATAGTTAACCGTGAAGCTTTTGATTACAGTCGCCTGCTGGAGGAAAAGTCTCACCTTCCACTGGTGAAAGAGACCGTGGAAGCAGATAACTATCGGCCTGCCGCACGAGACCAGGGCTTCCGCAAGATTGTCGTCAGTACCTACGATCACCGCTGCACTTTGTGTGGTATTAGAATTGTGACGCCGGACGGTCATACCGTTGTCGAAGCAGCACACATAATTCCGTGGAGCGAAAGCAGGAATGACGATATCCGTAACGGTATGGCGCTTTGCCGTCTTTGCCATTGGGGATTTGATGAGGGAATGCTGGGGGTCTCAAACAGCTACACGGTCATCATTTCGTCTTCAATCAATCTGACGCCTAATTTTGCCGGACCTTTGCAGACTTTGACAGGCCGTGGAATCATTTCACCAACAGATGAAGCACTGCGACCGGCACGGGAATACCTGAGTGAACACCGCAGTAAGTGGCGATTATGAAACAGATATGAGCATTGACGGGGTGTCTAAATTGTTAGGGATATTCCGGGGACAAATAACAATTATCACCTCCCGGCATTGACTGTTGTGTGGCAATGAGCCTGTTCAAAAGCAACCTACAAAAGCCGCAGTTGTCTTTACGAGCCAGTATGAGCAGGTATCATCCCGACGAGACGCGATGCGGTGGGTGGGGACGTGGGTAAAAACCTGAGAATTCCGGACGTCCGGAATTTGAGCTAACATGCTGATTTTGAAGAATACAGCTTGGATTAACATTCCGGGGACACAATACCGATTAGCTCAATCCCAACATTGACTGTTGGGTTTCGCGATGAAGCCGCTCTACCCAACCTACGCTAGCCGCAGTTGTCTTTAAGAGCCTGCATGATCAGGAATCACCCCGACGATACTCGATGCAGTGGGTGGGGACGTGGGTAAAAACCTGAAAATTCCGGACGTCCGGAAATTGAGCTAACATGCTGATTTTGAAGAATACCGCTTGGAAAAGTGGCCGGATTTTCAGCCTGGCAGAAGGAAGCAAGACGGGACGCTGGAGCGTGGAAGCAAAAGCGACGGCTTGTTGGTTGGCGTGAACAACGCCGAATCCATGAAACGCCTGAGGCAACGGTTTCGGGCTGTGGGGGACGAGGAGTAAGCGAAATGAAATCATTTGACTCGAAATATATTCAAAAACTGGTTATTCCGCACCGCTTGATTACCATTATCCGGCAGATTGGCGAATACAAGGGCAAGCAGGAGCTTTACCAGCAACAGGCTCCTGAAATGCTGGAAAACCTTCGGCATGTTGCTATGATCCAGAGTACCGAATCATCCAACCGCCTGGAAGGCATTACCGCTGACTTTAAAAGGATACAAGAGTTGGTGCTGGAGCGTACAACCCCGGCCAATCGTCCTGAAGCTGAAATTGCCGGATATCGAGATGTTCTGAACACTATTCATGGCAGTTATGCACGCTGGCGGAAGATTGAACTAAAAGATTAATGGTGTAATAATCAGGGTGTACGCTTTGTTATACAACATGTAAGAGCAAAAGAGGCCTGGCACGCAGATTGGTGAATCAGGCTGCGGAGTACGCAAAACCGACTAGGGTGAGGACGTGCCGAACGTTTCTTGCCGCAGATGGTATCAAAGACCAGCATAGCAACTATTGCCCTTGACAACTGTTTTGGCTTGCTATATTGACTTACTATGTAGGTCATATGACCTACTATCTGTATGGAGTTTTACATGCTCGAGTCTGTGCTTGGATCCATAAGCTGCGAACGGGTACTTGTCTTTCTTGCTGCGCGTGATGAGGGGTATGCGCGGGAGATTGCAACCTTCTTTGCAACATCTCTTGCGCCGCTCCAAAAACAACTCGACAAACTTGAGTCTGGAGGGGTGCTCATAAGTCGGACTGCCGGACGTACACGCCTTTACAACTTCAACCCCCGTTACCCTTTTCTTGCCGAGCTAATCGCATTTCTCAATAAAGCTATTTCATTCTACGACCAGGATCTCCAAGATAAGCTTCTTCTCAACAGGCGTCGTCCGCGGAGGAGGGGAAAGCCTCAGTTGCCATGCCCCTGATAATCCCTGACGATATCGATCATTACACCACCATCGGCGAAGAAGTGTTCTGCCGATTCCTGCGCACTGTCGCCAAGCCTGATGACCGATATATCGTCTGGTATTCCCCGGATATCAACGACACTGAACCTGACTTCATCCTGTATAATCCTGAAGTCGTGCCACCACCAGTAATGTGTTGACCCGTTTTTCTGAATTCAGGTTTACCCACC
>JBMOEI010000222.1:0-2798 GCA_049318985.1 Desulfuromonadaceae bacterium | reverse complement strand
CTGTCCCGTACGGTCGGCGTTTTGATAACCGCAAAAGATGGGGCGGAAGGACTGGCCGCCTACCACCTGCACCATCCTGATATTATCATCACCGATATCAAGATGCCGGTGATGGATGGCTTGGAAATGCTGAAACAGGTGCATACCTTTGATGCATCGATCCCGGCGATTGTCTTGTCGGCCTTTGAAATAACCGAAGAGCAGAGACAATCCGGGGACCTCGGGGAGCTGAGACATGAAATGAAGCCCCTCACCGGAACACAGTTACAGGTAACACTGCTGGAGTGTGCGAAAGGTCTTCGAGGCGAACGGCTACAATACGGTACTGCGACGGCACCTGCTGAAATCAGGCGTGGTATGACGTTTCCCGAGGCCATTACCGGGATTGATATACCGCTCGGGCTGCAGCGGGTAGATGGCAGGAAACCTCTTTTTCTCAGCTTGTTACACAAGTTCCGTGCGGGGCATAAAGATACCGCCGTCTTGCTTCGCCAGGCAGTTGATGCTGATGACCGGGATACTGCCGAACGACTGGCACATACCATCAAAGGGGTCGCCGGCACTATCGGAGCAGTCTGCCTGCAGGAATGCGCACTGGCTCTTGAATCGGCGCTCAGGGAGCGTAGCGACACGCTGGAATCAATGATCGTTCAGTTCGATACAGCGCTCAATGAGTTGCTCACTGAGTTGGAAATAAAGGTGCCGGCGCAGCCCGATGCGCTACCGGTCTCAGTGGATAGTGAGCAACTGGGAATCATCTACCGCAGGCTCGTCGAACTGTCGGCGAACGATAATATGGCAGCGGTAGAACTGTTCGAATCACATGGCAGCCTGTTCAATGCGGCATTTCCGCAGGAATTTACGGGCATACAAGCGGCGCTGAATAGCTGCGATTTTGAAACGGCGGTGGAGCATCTTGAGAGAGCAATGAAAAAATATAATGGGGTTTACAATGACTGACAGTAAGCGTTCTACCGTGCTGGTGGTTGATGACACTCCCGACAATCTGCTGTTAATAAACGGTATTCTCTGTGACCGGTACAATGTCAAAGTTGCCACCAACGGGGCAAAGGCGCTTCGGATCGCCCGCTCTGACAATCCTCCTGATCTGATTCTCCTCGACATCACGATGCCTGGTATGGACGGTTACGAAGTATGTCGGCAGCTTAAGAGCGACGCACGTACGCGTGACATACCGGTCATATTCCTGACTGCCCGTGCTGAGGTGGAAGACGAAAAGCGTGGCCTCGAACTGGGTGCGGCAGATTATATAACCAGGCCGATCAGCCCTCCGATCGTTATGGCACGTGTCCGGACGCATCTCGATCTGAAGGCTGCTGCAGATTCTCTTCGCAACAAAAATCAGTTTCTTGAGTCTTTAAATGACCAGTTGGAATACCGGATTGCAGAAGAGGTCGGCAAAAACAGGGAAAAAGACAGTCAGCTGCTGCATCAGGACAAAATGGCCTCCATCGGCCAGCTTGCCGCCGGGGTAGCCCATGAGATCAATAATCCGATGGGCTACGTTATCAGCAACCTTGCGAGCCTCAGCAAGTACGTAGATAAACTGACCTCCTATCTGGATGCCACTGAGCATTACTTTGCCGGGAGTAAATCGGGAACCTGGGAGTACCTCGCCCGGGAACGAAAAAAATACAAGATCGACCGCATTCGCCAGGATCTGCCCGAGCTTATTTGCGAATCACAAGAGGGGGCAGAGCGGGTTCGCAAGATCGTTCAGGACTTGAGGAGCTTTTCCAGGCTGGACAATTCAACCGACGAATTCAGCGATATCAACAAGGGGCTGGAGAGCACCCTGACCATCGCCTGGAATGAGCTGAAGTACAAGGCAACAGTTAACAGGGAATATGGTCAACTGCCGCTGGTATGGTGCAACCTGGGCCAGCTTAACCAGGTTTTTTTAAACATCCTGGTGAATGCCGTCCACGCCATCGAGGGGCAGGGGGAGATTCGGATTGTGACCCGGGCTGAGGCGGAATCAGTTAAAATTGCCATCAGCGACAGCGGCGGCGGTATTGCGCCTGAACATGTCAAGCGCATCTTCGACCCGTTCTTCACTACCAAGGAGGTTGGCAAAGGGACGGGGCTCGGTCTTGCCATCGCCTACGATATTGTCGTTAACAAGCATGGGGGGATTATCGACGTAACAAGTGAGATTGGTGCAGGAACAACGTTCACTATTACCCTGCCGGTGAAAAGAGGAAATGAGGCAGTAATTTGTGAATATCCAGAGTAAGTGATCACGGTGACACGATGCGTTACCAAGCTGGAGCTTGGTAACGAGGGAAAACCATTTCAATTACTACAAACATCGACCTTCCTGACCTTGTAAAAGCGCCCTTTGATCTTGTTGCTCCCGAGGCAGGCGAGCGCCTGATCGACACTTCTCCTGACGATCGCCACGTAAGAATGGTTATCAGAAACATCAATTTTTCCGACCTCGCTCCCCGTTATCCCCCCTTCACCGGTGAGACCACCAAGAATGTCTCCCGGGCGCAGCTTGTTCTTGCGCCCGCCATCAATGCAGAGGGTTACCATGGGTGGTGTCAGATTGCCGCCCGCTTTTGCCGTTAACGATGCCAGGTCTCCCCGGGTGATGCTGCTGCCAAGCAGACTTTCAATCGCCTGAACCCGCCGGGTCTCATGGGCAGTCACCAGACTTAAGGCCAATCCCTGTTCTCCGGCCCGCCCGGTACGGCCGATGCGATGTGTATGAATCTCCGGGTCGCGCGGAAGTTCGTAGTTGATAACCGCTGCGAGTTCCTTAATATCGAGGC
>JBMOEI010000221.1:0-2806 GCA_049318985.1 Desulfuromonadaceae bacterium | reverse complement strand
AATCGCCACCAGCAAATTGAGCGGATCAGTAACAGCCATAACCGGTCATGGACTTTCAACCGTCGCCACCAGCGGCAGCTACACCGACTTGAGCAACAAACCTGCCGCTGCCGTGCAATGGAATGTCGTCACCGAAAATAGTCTAGCCGCCTCAGCCAGTAACGGCTATATCCTCGCCAGCCCCGCTCGTACTACCGTTACACTTCCGGCAGCGCCAACAGCTGGAGATGTGGTGAAAATAAACGGTGTCGGCACCGGGGGGTGGCTGGTTAATGCCAATACCGGTCAGTCTTTCAATACCTTTGAGCATATAGCAGGTGTCACCTGGACCGCACATGGCTCCGCCCGTTACTGGAGTTCCGTCGCATCCTCCAGCGATGGCGTAAAACTGGTGGCGGTGGAATATAACGGTCAAATATACACCTCAGCAAACTCGGGCGTCACCTGGGCCGCTAAGGCATCAGCACGCCTTTGGAATGACGTCGCCTCGTCCAGCGACGGCGTAAAGCTGGTGGCGACAGTTCATGCCGGCCAGATATATACTTCAGACGACTCTGGCACCACCTGGACCGCCCGTGAATCCAGCCGCTGGTGGAATCACGTCGCTTCGTCAAGCGACGGTGTAAAGCTGGTTGCGACAGTTTCTGGCGGCCAGATATATACTTCAGCCGACTCTGGCACCACCTGGACCGCCCGTGAATCCAGCCGCTCTTGGAGTGACATTGCCTCGTCAAGCGACGGAGTGAAACTGGTGGCGGCGGTATATAATGGCCAGATCTACACATCGACCGACTCGGGGGCCACCTGGACTGCAAGGGATTCCTCCCGCGCCTGGAATTCTGTCGCCACGTCCAGCGATGGCGTAAAGCTGGTGGCGGCAGTTGCCGGCGGGCAGATTTACACCTCAGTTGACTCTGGCGTTACCTGGACCCCCCAGGACTCAAATCGCGGCTGGACTGCTGTCGCCTCGTCCGCCGACGGCAACACGCTGATTGCGGTGACTGCGGGGGCCGGTGGCGGTTATATCTATACCTCAACAAACTCGGCTGAAACCTGGATGCCCCGAGGATCAGCACAACTATGGGCTTGTCTCGCATCATCAAGCGACGGCAACAAACTGGTGGCGGGAACAAGTGGAGAGTATATCTATACCTCGGCTCCTATTGTACTTCCAACCACTCTGACCGGAGCCGCGTATTCCAGCATCGAACTGGTCTATATCGGCAACAACCAGTGGGTGGTTGCGCAGAAAACGGTGCTGTAGTCTGTATGCCCCTGGCAGGTTGACTACGGCAAGCTGACGCCGTTTTTGGTCAAGGCGGTTCAGGACCTGAAGGGTGAGAATGATGCGCTGACGGTTGAAAATGAGGAGATGAAAGCTGAAATTACAGCTATGAAGGCGCGACTGGCGAAGATTGAAAGAGTGCTGGGTCTATGACAGGTAAACAGCGGAGGAACAGATATGAAACATTTCACACGCGCCATACTTGCAGTTGCACTGCTGCTGCCGCTTGCAGCGCAGGCCGCCACCCAGAGCAGTCCCAATTACAGCATCACCGGCGCCGGCATCGTCAGCGGTGGCGGCAGCGCAACTGATGCCAACGGCATGAGCAAGGCGGGTGTCGCCATAGGTCGAACGCTGTACATACCACCGGGTGTTACCATCACCAGCCCGAACTATACCAGCAAACAGGTGGCGCAGGTTGCAGCCGGCGGTGGCAGCGGATTTCTGCATACCGGCGACATCAACGGCGACGGCACGGTCGACATTATCGATGCCCTGCTTGCTCTGAAGAGTGGCATTGGCCTGCTGCCGCTGTCGTCTGCCGAATTGACGCGCGGTGATGTGGGGCCTATGGTCTACGGGGTCCCGGTGGGCAACGGTGTAATCGACGTCGAGGACGCAATTCTGGTTCTGCGCAAAGCGGTCGGATTAGGCTGGTAACTTATGGACTATTTCAGGAGGAACACCTTTATGAACATTCGTACTATGCTGCTTGCAGGCACCGTCGCACTATCGCTCTCCGCCTGTGGCGATGGCGGTGGCACATCCACCGATGTACTGGCACCCGGCACCTATAAACTGACCTTTTCCGCCATCAGCACAGCCCGGCTTCCGGCAGCTATCAGCGGCGTTGATGTGGCGGTAAAGTTCCCCGTCGGGCTTTCCGTCAGCACGATCTCCGGCGGCACCGGCCAGATAGTTTCCGCATCAATCACCCCCGGCAGCGCCATTCAGACCACATCGCTGGTCTATGGCAACTATTCGGCATCCACCCGCACCGCCTACCTCTCCATGGCCACCACCCAGGTCTCCTACCGGAGCGGACAGTTTATGAATCTGCTGTTCACGGTGGCGTCCGGAACGTCAGTTACGAAGAATGACATTTTTCTCCTGAATGCGACCTATCCGAAATACAAGGTTGTCGGGTTTGATGAGGTTACTCACAGTACGGTAACCATGAGCGGCACGGTAAAGACGATGCTGGGGGTTACACCGTAGAGATTTGCGGAGAATTCTGGGTCAGGGGTCGTAATTTGTAGAAGTGCAGGGGATATCCGGAGCGTATTTTGATACGGGTCATAATTGTTGAGGATGATGAAGATCTGCGGGAAAGTCTGCTTGGTCTGCTTTCGCTGCATGGTTTTTCAGTTGCAGGGTGTGGCAGCGGCCGTGAATTTTATCGGGAGCTGGACAGGCATGAATACGATATTGCTATTCTTGATATCGGCCTGCCGGATCAGCCCGGCACCGTGCTGGCGGAATATCTGCGTGATAATACGACCATGGGCATCATCATGCTGA
>JBMOEI010000220.1:0-2820 GCA_049318985.1 Desulfuromonadaceae bacterium | reverse complement strand
CCCTGCTGATGCTGGACGAACCGAGTCTCGGGCTGGCGCCGCTGATCGTCAAGGAGATCCTGCATACAATCAGCGACCTCCGCGCCACCGGCGTCAGTATTCTGCTCATCGAACAGAATGCCCGGGCCGCCCTGCAGATATCCGATTACGGCTATGTTCTGGAAAACGGGGAAATAGCTCTGGAAGGGCCAAGCGCCGAACTGGCAGACAACCCGAGGGTCATCGAGAGCTATCTTGGTATTGGCGGAGGAGAACGTTAAAATCCGGTGCGCTCTTCGGGGCCACCCATAAAACAGGGAGGTATCAGATGAAAAAGGTTATCGCAGGAATCAGTATGGTTGCAGTATTGGCAGCAGGGACGGTTGCTCAGGCCGATATCACGATTGGTGTGAACCTTGGCACGACCGGGCCGGCCGCTTCCCTCGGTATTCCTGAAAAGAATGCCATCTCGCTCGGCCCGACAACAATTGCCGGCCAGAAGATCAATTATGTTATTTATGATGACGCCACCGACACCACCAATGCCGTGCAGAACGTGAAGCGCCTCATTACTGAAGCCAGGGCAGATGTGTTGATCGGACCCACCTCGTCGCCAACTTCCAAGGCGGTGGTAGATACGGTTGCAGAATCAAAAACACCGATGATCCAGCTTTCACCGAGCCCGGTGGGTTCTTCTGATGATCCGAAACGGAGATGGATTTTCAATGCCCCGCCTTCAGATGACGTCTACGCCGCCGCCATGTTCAGGCATATGCTCAAAAAAGGTGTCAAGACAGTCTCTATAATAATGGTGGATGACGCCTACGGTGAAAACTGCCTCGCTGCCTACAAAAGGCTTTCTGATAAAAACGGCATCAAGACGCTCGCGATTGAGAAATACAAACGTGCTGATACCAGCGCTACCGCTCAGGTATTGAAGGCGATGCAGGGTAATCCGGATGCGGTTTACATCGCAGCCGCCGGTACGCCCGGTGCGTTGCCGCACGTCGCGCTGATCGAGCGCGGCTACAAGGGCAAGATCTATCAGTCCGGCGGTTCAGCCAACGCCGACTTTTTGCGCGTTGGCGGTAAAGCTCTGGAAGGCTCGTTCATGCTTGCTTCCCCGGTACTTGCAGCGGAGCAGTTTCCTGACGGGTATCCGGGAAAAGCGGAAGCTTTGGAATTTGTGAAGCAGTATGAGGCAAAATTCGGGCCGCGTAATTTCTTTGGCTCACTTGCCTGGAATGCGCTGAAGATCGTTGAAGCTGCAATACCAAAAGCATTGAAGGTTGCCAAGCCGGGCACGGAGCAGTTCCGGGCCGCGCTTCGCGATGCAATTGAGGGGACCAAAGGACTGAAGGCTGCCGGTGCGGTGATTACCATGACTAAAGCGGATCATACCGGCATTAACGAACTTGGCATGTGTCTGCTGAGAGTTGAAAACGGTAAATGGAAACTGGAAGATCACGCCGATTTCAAATAGCCGGGTAACAGCCACTACGGGCGTACCTGCAGTGGCTGCCACATAAACATATCAGAACGGAATGTTTTAGTTCTACTTTATCACATTATAATATCTGCCGCTTTCCCCCCTCCCAACCTCCCCCCGCTGGGACCCTCTGGGGCCTAAAGGGGAGGAGTAATAGTTCCCTCACCCAGCGGGGGAGGGTTAGGGAGGGGGGAAAGTGGGAATGTGACAAAGTAGAATTAGAAAAAGTTATGCAACAAATAATAAACCAGAGGAGTTCTTCATGTTAACAAAAGCCTATATCCCGTACCGCGGTTATTACAGCACCCCCTTTGTCAAATGGCAGGGCACCCTTGCCAACGAGAACGCCATCGTCCTCGGCGCCGCCACCTCGAAGCGTTTTCTGGAGAGCAAAGGGTGGGACCCGAAAGCCATCGAATATGTTCTGGTCGGAAGCACCGTCTACCAGCAGTCCTGGTTCTACACCGGTCCCTGGGCCGCCGCCATGCTCGGTGCCGAGAATTCCCCCGGCGTCCTGATCACCCAGGCCTGCTCCACCTCCGCCTTCTCCCTCTATCAGGCCGGACAGGGGATCGAAACCGGCATGTTCGAAAACAGCTGGTGCCTGCTCGCCGACCGCTGCTCCAACGGTCCGCATGCCATCTGGCCGAACCCGAACGGCCCCGGCGGCAAACCGATCGCCGAAGACTGGTTCATGGACAACGTCAACAAAGACCCCTGGGCCGGACAGGCCATGATCCAGACCGCCGAAAACGTCAGCAAAGAAGCCGGCATCAGCCGTGAAGAGTGCGACGCCCTCACCCTGCGCCGCTATGAGCAGTACCAGGACGCCCTCGCGAACGACCGTGAATTCCAGAAGCGCTACATGTTCCCGGTCGAAGTTCAGCTCTCGAAAAAGAAAACCATCACCGTCGCCGCCGACGAAGGGGTCATGCCGACCACCGCCGAAGGGTTGGCCTCCCTGCGCCCGGTACTGCCTGACGGCGTTCACACCTTCGGTGCCCAGACCTTCCCGGCCGACGGCAACTGCGGCATCTCCGTCACCACCCGCGACCAGGCGAGAGAGCTGAGCGCCGATAAGAATATTGAAGTCCAACTGCTCTCCTTCGGCTACGCCCGCACCAAAAAAGCCTACATGGCCGCCGCCGTTGCCCCGTCAGCACAGATGGCTCTTGACAAAGCCGGCATCAAAGCCGCTGACCTCACCGCCATTAAGACCCACAACCCCTTTGCCGCCAATGATATCGCCATGGCAAAGACGCTCGGGCTTGACGTCAACAGCATGAACAACTACGGATCCTCACTGATCTACGGACATCCCCAGGCCCCGACCGGTGCCCGCCTGATGATCG
>JBMOEI010000219.1:0-2836 GCA_049318985.1 Desulfuromonadaceae bacterium | reverse complement strand
TGATATCCCTGACTTCGTCACGGTTGACGTCCGAGTCACTGATTCCGCTGGCCTCGATTGGCAGCCTGACTCGTCGCTGCTTGGCCCTGCTTTGCCTACTGTCACTGTTCGGGTCCACAATGTTGGAGAATGACAACACATTAATAACCCCTGGCTGAGCTTGTCATGGCAACAACATTGTTTCGTCTTCCCAATGGGCCTGGACAACAAGAAATTGTGTTGAACGGAATATCCTACATCCGCCGCGAAGCGCCGCTCACGGCTTCCGCTCCAAATGAATTAGCACCTCCCGTCGCTTTTTCTCCACATTCTTCAACTGGCCAAAATCAACAATACCACCATGCCGCAGTGCAGGCAACGACCGCGAACTTCTCTGAAGGCTTGGCAATCCTCACAAATGGAGTTCGCGCCGATTTTCAAGACATACGAGCACGCGTCGCCCACATTGAGTTTTTGTTACTGAAAGGGTTTGAGCGCGAACCCGCTGGTTTGTTTCCCGTTCGCCTTGTACCTCCCGCCAGCCTGTTCGCCCAGATTCCTGAAGCACCCATCACCATCACGAGTCCCCGATTCCAACCGCCGGACACCCTCCCTCCCGCGGCAAATTCCAATCAGCGCCAAAACATTCCACAGGCTCCGCCTGCGTCCGACCAGAACGCCACCTTGCTGTTTGAGGTGTGGATTGGCGGTTTCTATGCTGACAAGCTGAGCGATGGTGACATCACGGCCTGGATACACTCGGTGTTCCCTGGATTATGCGACGTTCGCCGCACCTCAGTTGGAAGTGTGATTGCCACCTGCAGCGATCAGAAAACTCTCACCAACATCCTCCGGCGACACGGCACCCCAGAGTTGTATTTTCCTGACGGGGTCAAAGCAAACCACCCGTATTCGTCACACCCGCGCGCTGCCGGCGGGAGGCACGCGGGGAAGGGTTTGCCGAAGGTGAAGCGACTCCTCCTGCCAACAGGGAAAGGCGGGACGGCCGCCCAACATCCAGCGGCTGCTCCCGGCCAGGCAGCCAAACCCGGGCCAGGCCAGGCTGCACAAGCCGCCAACAAGCCAGCAGCAGCAGAAAAAGCCAGCCCCTCAGGCAGCCACAGGCCAGGCCACGTCCCAACCCGGGGCTTGCGCAGCTCATGCACACCCTGCCCCTGCAGCACCGGCAGCGCCTGCTCGGGGCGAGCCCCCACCTGGAGCTGCTGCGGGGGCCCGCCCCCGACTTGAAGATGGGGGTCAAAAGGGGAAGCGAGCGCACGCGGGAGCGCTGGAGCAGGTTCCTCTCCAGCCGGCGTCGTCGAAACAGGCTGACGCCGCAATTCCTTCGGTTCCAGCGGCAGCAGCAGCCGATTGCGGGGGGGGGGAATCTCCCCAACCAGTGGTTGGTCATGTCCCTCCCCGCCTTGCTGCCCTCGACGCAGCTCGAGCTGTCAACATTGGTCCAATTCCTGGTGCAGGGAGCGCTTTATCCATCGGAGGCGAAGGTTCCCCACCTTGCGATCGGGGTCCTCAGCTCCACGGGAGCCGTCGTCGCGCCTCTCGATCGCAGACGACCTCGCCTGTCTCAGCCCCATCCCCGCCGCCGCTGCGATGGGCCGACATCGGCGGCGAGAACTCGGAGTCCGACGACGGCTCCAGGACCGGCCCTGATGGTCCTGTCCCTCGGAAAAGTGCAGCAACAATTGGTGGAGGAGAGCAAGCCCCCGCCGGTGGGGCCGCCGCCGAGAAGGGCAATTCTCTCGAACCTGACCAGGCTGGCGGGGAGCTCGATCAGGGAGTTCCAGCATCCTTCCAGGACAGCCAGGAGGAGCCAGCAGTCCGTCCAGGCAGGCCCCGAAACCACCCGCAATTGCCTGCTCGAGTTCCTGAGGGGGCGTCGGGAAGAACACGATCAAGATCGAGAGCAGCAGAGATGGATCCAGAACACCCTCCTGACGAAAGCCAAGACCGGCCAGGGGATTCTCAACCACTCAGTGAACCCCAACCAGCACCAGACCAAGTCCTGGAGAAGGCTGCAGCAGGTTTGCTCGGTCCCATTGGCGGGGGCCCTTCCAGCCTCAAGGCACCAGCAATCGGTCCAGCCAAGTTTCCCCTTACTGCATCAGAAGCATCGAAAATTCGGAAAACGTATACTGAAGGTCAGGGAGGCATCTGGACTCCTGGAGTCAAAGCATGGTCTGCATTGCAGCAACAGCGACGCACAGGACATACTGCTGTCCGCATCAAAGGCGATGGTAATTGCTTGTATGGAGGTCTTGTTGCAGCAAACGACCGACTGGCCTTTTCTGACCATCGCAGCAGCAGGAGAGCCGCTGATAAATTTGTACCCTACAAGAACACCACTGCAAAGTATTATGAAGGAGCCGAGTTCTATCGTCTCAGGCGGAGTCCGGCTTTCAACGATAACTTTCCAGAACTTCAGCTCGATTCCAATGGAATACCTCACGAGGCTGCCGATATTGAGAAGCATCTGGCAACTGATAATTGTTCTGCCTCATTGGCTGTCTGCCAATTAGCTGCCTTGGCTTTCAAAATCGATATTCACATTCAACGGCTCTTGAATCTCGACTCCGACCCCATCATTCTTTTGGGAGGTCTGCCAAACGTCGGAGCATTGCGCTGCTCAGTCCACCTCCTGTTTCGAGAGAATAACCTCCCCATCTATGACGAGAATTTCGTCGAGATTGGACGGACAGAAGGGCATTTCTGGCTTGAGGACAGAGGCTCAACGACGAATGGAGTTGGACCGGCCCTGGAAACTGAACGTGGTCGGGGCTGATCCGACCATAAACCCAGCAGCACTGCTCGACGTGGCAGTCCTACCACGTCAAGTACC
>JBMOEI010000218.1:0-2840 GCA_049318985.1 Desulfuromonadaceae bacterium | reverse complement strand
TAGCAGGCGACCCGCTGAGTTATGCATCACAGGCCGGCGGAAAGGGCTTTCTGGGCCTCGCTCAAATAACCAGTCTCCCCTTGTCAGCCGTCGATACGAACATTGACTCGTCAATGCGCCGCTACATCAAGGACTGTGTATCATTTGCCCTCATGAATCCGAATGCCGGGCTTACTGTAGATGAATTACGGAACCAAACTACCAGTTTTTCTGCGTCACTCGCTAAAGCACAAAACCCTGCGATTTGGACCGTCTATTACGATGCAATCAATCCGCAGGGCACCACAATAAGTTGCAGTGCGGCATGGACCCAGGTTAACGCCAAAATAACTCCGGCAAATCTGGAAAACAATATCAAAGGAATCTGTTCCAATCTCGGTTTTGACCCGGCTGATGCTCTTTCATTCATCCAATGCAAAACTGTACTCAATAACGTCAACTCCGGAACGGGTCTGGGTGCCGCATCAATAGATGACTTCGTAAAACAGGCGTACATCTCACAGAGACTTGAGGAGATATATCGTAGCGGCGACTCAACCGGCGCAACCAATTACCAGTTTATGCTTAATGCTTCAGGTGCAATGAAGTCCGCCAACGAATGGCTTCCGATCCTTAAAGCCACATTAACTGCAGTGGCAATAGGACTCTTGCCGTTTTTGGCACTCTTCATTCCAACTCCCCTGCTCGGTAAAGCTCTTGGCACCATACTGGGCTTCTTTGTGTGGTTAACTGCCTGGGGCGTTACTGATGCGATCATCCATCAGTTTGCCATAGACTATGCAAACAAGGCTTATGAGATGGTCCGTCAGAAGAAGCTCGGTATGGATGCGCTTTATATGTTTCCAGATCAGACCGTAAAGATTCTGGGAATGTTCGGCACTCTCCGGATGAGCGGAATGATGTTGGCAACTGTTATCACCGGTACGCTCGTAAAATTTGGTGGTCATGCCATGGCAATGATGGCTGGTGGTCTCGCCGGCCAGGTTGGCTCTGCCGGTGGCTATGGTGCACATACGGTCGAGGATCCAAGCGGAAGGGCCTCTGCAGAGAAAAGCAATGTAAGTGCCATGCCGACACAAGCGTGGAGCAATGAGTACAGCATGAAGGCACGACAGGCGCAGTCGTCGATGGAGATGTCAGCTGGAACGTCAGCATCAAACGATATGATAGCAGCGTTTGGCCAGGAGTATTCGGCTCAGATGATGGGTAATGCACAAGTCGGTCGAAACGTGGGCTTCGGAGCAGCCGGTACTGCCATGAAGGAGAATGGCCTTCAATCCTCATATGATCTCAAATCCTTCGATTCTCGGCTTGGACTCAATAAATCAGCAGCGGTAAAGGATATGGTTGCAGGCAGTTATGGCGGCAATGTCCGCAACTTTGCAGAGATGGGTGTCGCCAATGACAAGGCATTAGCACAAACGTTTGGTAACGGTTCAAACTACGCCGATTTTCTGGCTTCAAACATGGATAAAAGCGTCGGGCAACTGCAAGGAGAAATGCAGGCATTTGGAGCCTCAAAAGCACTCGGATTCAGTGGTGATTGGAGACAGTTCAACGCAATGCGTTCAGAAGTTTCTTCTTTGGGAGACTTTGCTAACGCTGATGCCGTTAATAAAATGGCAGGAAATTTTGGTGTGTCGCCCGGACAGCTCATGCAGATGAACTCGCTGTTCCAGCAAGGAAAGCAATCATCGGAGATGGTAGGACTTTCAAATCAGTTGGGTGGAGCGGATAAGGCCGGAATGGAAGCTGGTAGCGTCGCTGCAATGGAGATAGGTGGCAAGATCAGTGGTATCTTTGCAGCTGGCGGTCACGACAATTACCGTCAACTTGCCAGTAATGACGTGTCCGGGAAAATTGCTCGCAACCAACTTGTCCACTCAGCTGCCGATCAGTTGGCTGGTAAAATCGCTCCGGAATTGGCACATAATCCGGAAATGTATAATGGCGGGCATCTGACCGAGCGTGGCTTTGCCGAGATGCAAAAGTCGATGGAAGGTCAGAACATCTCATTCACTACAGCTGATGGAAAGAATTCGGTGAATGTAGGTATGAATGGCGGCATTGTTAATTCCAGCGAGCAGGGTGTTGTTGCCGGCGGAAACAAATCAAGAGCTGAAGGGATTATGAACGAACTGCGTGAAGCCAACTTCGGCCATAACGCAGTAAACGAAATTGGCAAGATGATGAATAGCAACAAGGGCTTCACCTATGAGATGGCAAAAGATGGGGACGGTAATATCCAGTCCTTTTCTATTGGACGAGGCGGGGATGTCAGCCGGAAAGATATGGCGACATTCAAAACAGGTAGGGATGCTGAAAATATTGACAGGAATATGCAGACTTTTGAACACGGTAGCAAAGCCTGGAGTGGTTCATTAAGTGAAAATGTGAATGTGTCATCAACAAGCCAATACACACAGGTTGATCGGCTCATTGCCTCTGATAGTGACGCCGCTTCAGTCAATAAGGCACTTGCTGACAGTGGGAGCAGTGTTCAAGTAGCACCAGGTGACAGCATTCAAATGAGGATGGGAAAGCCGACTATTCAGGGCATGACAAAAGATGGATCTATGAGATCGCACGGGCAGCAAGGCGTGACACCGACAATCTCCACGTTCAAAATCCAACGTGGTGGCGAAAAAGATTACAAGGATTACACCAGTTCAGTGCTTGGCTCCCATACCCAGAAATTTGACAACAGGGTAGACAGCTCAATGGGTGTGAATGTCCAGGGCGGCGGATCGGCACTGATACGAGGAGCGCTTGGAGAAAGGGCTGCGGAGATAATTATCGGAACTACCAACGGTACGGTAGCCACGATTAATAATGCTAGC
>JBMOEI010000217.1:0-2900 GCA_049318985.1 Desulfuromonadaceae bacterium | reverse complement strand
GTGTATCTGCTGGAACCGAACCTGAAAGAGGGGGAGGGGGGGCTTCGTGATCTGCAGACCGCCATCTGGGTTGCTCGCGTCAAGTACAAGTTTACCGAATTGCGCGAGTTGATCATCAAGGGGATCATGAACGATGAGGAGATGGAAAGCTACCTTGCGGCGCTTGACTACCTCTGGCGTATCCGCAATGAGCTGCATTATTTCAACGGACGCAAAAACGATCAGTTGACTTTTGATGCCCAGGTTCATCTCGCCGGTTTCCTGGGGTATTCGGATAGCGGCAGAGTGCTGGCGGTGGAAGATTTCATGCGGGACTATTACCGCCAGGGCAACAAGGTGGAGCATTTTGCCTCCAGCCTGATATCGCGCTGTGTCTGGCGCGATGAGGGTGCCTTGAAGATATTGGGCTATTTCATCCGGAGGCCGGTTGGGGACGGCTGTTTTGTGATCAGAGGGGAGTTGACCGTCCCGGATGAGGCCGTTGTTGAGGAAAACCCGGATGTCATGATGAAAATATTCGAGCATGCCCAGAAGCATGGAGTTACCTTAAATGTCCGGGTCAAGGGGCTTATCAGAAAGAATCTGGCCCTGATTAACGACAAATTTCGCCGCAGTCGCGAGGTGAACCACTCCTTTCTGAATATTTTGCGCTCACCCAAGGGGGTCGCCGACACACTGCGGCTGATGCATCATCTGGAGTTTCTGAACCGCTACATCCCTGAGCTTGAGCATATTTACTGCAAGGTTCAGCATGACCTGTATCATATCTATACAGTTGATATTCATACGCTTTTTGCTGTAGAGCAGGCGGAAAAAATGCTGAACGGCGAATTTAAGGGGATAATGCCGATTCCCTGCCGGATTGCTTCAGAGATTGGCAAACCGGAACTGCTTATTTTATCAGTGCTGTTTCATGATATCGGTAAAGGCTCGGGAGGGGGGCATGCCGAGAAGGGCGCTGCCATGATCCCGACTATTGCCCGGCGGATGGGCCTTTCCCGCGAGGATAGTGAACGCCTGGAGTTTCTGGTGCGCCAGCATCTGCAGTTTGCGCATATTTCGCAGCGCCGGGATCTCAATGATGAAAAAATGATTGCCCAATTTGCCGGGCAGATGGAAACCAGTGAAAACCTTAAAATGCTTTATCTACTCTCGGTGGCAGACGTCCGTGCCGTTGGCACGGACGTCTGGACTGCCTGGAAAGCCTCACTCTTCCAGGAACTGTTTGAAAAGGCTTTTGCAATTATCGATCGTGGCGGTTTCCAGCAGGAAGCCAGCAGCGAGCGGGTAACTTCCATGATCAAAAAAGTCACAAAAATACTGGAGAACGATTGCCCTGCTGCGGAGGTACGCCACGAACTGAAAGCGATGCCGGTACGGCTGCTCCTCTCCACTCCCGCCCCGCTCATTGCCGAGCAGGTTCGTCTGCTGCTCGGCCTGGCGCAATCCGATATATTGCTGCGCCTCACGCATCAAGCGGAGAGTGGCTATTCCGAATACACGATCTGTACGCATGATATGCCGGGGCTCTTCTCGCGGATTACCGGAGTTATGGCCGCCAATGGTATTAATATTCTGGGAGCTCAGATTAACACCAGCAAGAACGGCAAGGTTCTGGACATTCTGCAGGTAAATTCTCCTCAGGGTAACCTGGTTACCGATGAACTTCGCTGGGAAAAGATTGAGAAGGATATGCGCCAGGTTATCCATGGCGAAGTACAGATTGCAACTCTCGTTGCGAAACGGAAGCGCCCGACCCTCCTGACGGCGCGGCCTGCGCCGCGCTTTGCAACCAGAGTTGATATCGATAATGAAGTGTCCGAAGAGTATTCCGTCATTGATATCCTGACGCACGACAAGGTCGGGCTGCTCTATCTGATCACCAGTACGCTCGCTGAAATGGGGCTGTATATAGGCGTCTCCAAGATATCCACAAAAGTTGATCAGGTCGCCGATGTGTTTTATGTGCGGGATATCTTCAGCCACAAAATCACCGCCCCCGAAAAGCTGAGCGAAATTTGCGGCAGGCTTGTTACCGCGATTGATGAGTGGGTGTGAAGGGTGAAGAGTGAAGAGTGAAGAGTGAAGGATGGAGAATCGGGGGTGTAATATCGTTTGTGTAAATGGAAAAATCGGTAAAACTCAAACAAAAGGAGAGACCGATGGCCACCACAGACGAACTGCTCGACATTTTGATGAAGAACTACAAGAAGCCCGAGGATTTGATTGGAGAAAACGGGCTTCTGAAGCAACTGACCAAGAGGCTGTTAGAACGGGCAATGCAAGCCGAGCTGACCGAACATCTTGGTTATGAGAAACACGCTCCCAGTGGCAAGAACAGTGACAATTCCCGTAACGGCGGTTAGAATAAAACAATGACCGGTGATTTTGGCAACCTCGATATTACTACACCTCGTGACCGCAATTCAACGTTTGAACCGGTCATCCTTCCTAAAGGCGAAACCCGCTTCACCGGTTTTGATGACAAATCATCTCAATGTACGCCCGTGGCTTGCAGAAAAGAACCTTGAAGCCTTTGCCGCCAAATGGGATGCCAGTCATCCGGCCATAGCTAAATCATGGCGGAATAACTGGGATCGGATCATTCCGTTATTCTCCTATCCGAAGGACATACGCAAGGCAATCTACACGACCAATGCCTATCAAGGACTGGAAATCAGCATTGAATCAATTCAGCATCCTGTTTGAAGAGAGAATGCCACATCATTAGGCTTTATCTTTTTTTCGTTATTCCAGTATTTACAATTGAAATTTGCTGGAATAACGATATAGTTACGACTTCAAAATCCTGTTTCAGAAGGTGTCTCTAGTGGCAGAACTATTGCACAGACAGACAGACAGACAGACAGACAGACAGACAGACAGACAGACAGACAGAC
>JBMOEI010000216.1:0-2923 GCA_049318985.1 Desulfuromonadaceae bacterium | reverse complement strand
CCAGATCCTCGGAGAACCGGTCGAGTCCGTACAGGATGCGCAGGGCCGTACCGCCATAGAATGCGGCGTTCTCGAAAAACTTGGCCCGCCAGAGTCCGAGCAGCGCCACTTCCTGAATAATCTCCCGTAGGGCCCTGAATGAATCGTCAACGCTCTTCGATTCATATTTGGCAAGCATGCGGGTCACGGCCTCATGCATTATCGTGCTCCTTTACTCAGACGGGTAATCAGATCGGCCAGCAGCTTCACCCTACGGGATCGATAGTGCCGGGCGATTTCCATAAGCCTGATCGGGTCGAGTCCACGGAAATTTGCAGGGTCGATACGGAGATCTGCCAGCAGGTATTCGTGTAATTCCTTCTGCGTTGAGATGCCGGCACCCCGGTCGGCGACGATCCGGTCTGCCAGGGCCTTTTCCGGAATGGCGATCAGAAAAGAACGGCCATCATCCAATTCAACCTGATTCATACCGGTACGAAATGCTTCCATTGGTATCATACGATACGAAAAGATTCCAACCGGCGAATCGAAAATCCGGGAGCGGCCGCAGGTTACTGAAGTTATCGTCTCAACTCGTTCGGGTGTCAGGCCATGATAGTGCAGTGCATATTCTAGGGAAACATAGGACGGACCGTAGATCAGGTTGGCGAGAAGTTCCCGACAGAAAGGCCGCCGACGCAATGACTCACCGAGAATGTAGAGCCCCTTCTTGACACGGACTATATCCCCTTTGGCCAGCATGCCGGATATCTTCATCCGTGGCTGTGCATATCCCTGGACGGAGTCCAGCAGAGTCTGGTAGTCAAACTCCTCATAGGGAATGCTTTTTGTCAGCAGAGCGTTTGTCATTATCGCTATCTCCTGTGTGATAGTGATAATTTAGCATTTAACAGCATAGTATGTCTACAATAAATAGACATAATATGCTTAATAATGACATTATTCCTAATTTGCATTGACGTTCGCGCTGGAGCAGAGACTGATGTAGTTTTACTGCCACCATCTATCGTCTCCTGCGAAGATGGAGCCGTCTCTATGGGAAGGGTTCCCGGTACTACTGGTTAATTCCGCCAAGGATTATCACATACGTTGATATTCCGTGCGTTCTACAGCCTCTTCGGAAAAGTTGCTGACTCGTTCCTTATCAGTCATTATTTCACCTCTGGTGCGCATGTCTTTAATTTCATCCGATGTTCGTTTAACTATTTTGGCCATAATATAGGCTCCTTTCCTTGCGACTGGCCTTCCGTAGTGAGATACAGCGAACGGCATCTCCACGTAGCGTGTAATGCGACCCTGCAAGGGACAATCTACAGCGTGGAAAAAAAACCGATGCCGCATCTGCTCTGCGTTACCAATATGCTGTTGCATGGCATCGAAGTTCCTTCCACAATTCGGCGTGACAACACTCTGGCTCGTCCTCTGCACAATTACACCCACAAAGACCGAGTGGATGTACGATGATGACCGGGTGGCAAATGAGTTGGCGTTGCAATCTGGTGACAGGTTGTTCTCGGCCTACAAGAGAGAAGGGCTTCCGAAGTTATGGATAATTACTGAAAGCGACAGGTCGGTAACTACGGTATTGTTTCCGGATGAATACTGAAATAATTTGCCTCAACTGTACCATGACAATTCTACCTGTTTCAGCCGTTTTCTGAATTTTATTACAACACCAACTACAACACGGGCTATTTTTGATGCAAAAAAAGAGGTTAGCTTTTAAGGCTAACCTCTTGATTTTATTTGGAGCGGGAAACGGGATTCGGACCCGCGACCTTCAGCTTGGGAAGCTGACAAATTGACGTTTCAGCAGTTTTCAAAATGCCTCTTTATTTATCAACAATTATTCATATCTACTTGACATTTAAAGCAATTATATCTAATTTATCTATCAAATTGTTTCTGCTTGTCTCCTTATTTGCCTAGTACAAAACGGATGCAAAACGGATGCAAGGGGTTCAGCGTCGATCAAAACGGATGCAAAACGGATGCACGAAAAAAGGGTACCGAATGAAACAATTCACTGAAAGATACCTCGCATCCCTCAAGCCACTACAAAAGAAATATGTGGTTCGAGAGGGGCGAGGTTTTGCGCTTCAAGTTCTGCCGACTGGAACAAAAACATTTATGTATATCTTCGAGCTGAACAAGCAAAAAGGATATTATCCTCTTGGCAATTATCCTGCTATTTCCTTAGCCGACGCTCGGGTAGCATACATCGACGCATATAAGCTCGTCAAGAAAGGTATTGATCCACGAGAAGAAAAGAAAAACACAGTCGAAGAGCATGCAAGATTGGTCAAAGAAGCAGAGCTGCATGCTGAAGCAGCGGCTCTCGCTGCGGCACAACTTGAAAGGGACACCTTCGATGCTCTGATTGCTGAAGAGATTTCTGACAACTATATTCCTGCGACAGTTGAGCAACTTTCAGCAGTTTGGTATGTCAAATACTCTAAAGAGAACCATTCAGTTAGATGGCAAGAAACTGTCATCAGCGCAATTAAGACGCACATCATCCCCAATATCGGCAAAATGGAACTTGCTTCTGTTCGACATAAACATGCTGTGTCACTAATTCAGAAAATTGCAGCTGATGTTCCAGGGTCAGCACGTAATACGATGAAATTTTGTCGGCAGATGTTCAAGTATGCTTGTCGCCATGAATGGGCAGACATCCAACCATTCCATGAGATCACGGAGTCAGTGCCCAAAATTGCACAAAAAGCTGATGAACGGCATCTTGATGATGATGAGATTGTTAAAGCTTGGGAGGAAATCAGTAAATCTTCAAGCTCCAGGGAAGTGAAACGTGCATTGAAGTTAATACTCGTTACAGCACAGCGTCCTGGCGAAGTAGCTCAACTGCTGGGTATTCCGATGAATCCGACCGATTGAACTGAGGTGATGCCGACCGCCGTTC
>JBMOEI010000215.1:0-2944 GCA_049318985.1 Desulfuromonadaceae bacterium | reverse complement strand
GATTCGTTCCTGTTCGCCTCCGAGATCAAGGCGCTGCTCGCTCACCCTGAAACCGGCACCAGGCCGGATGATGCGACGTTGGGAACGTATCTTGCATGGGGAGTGCTCGATCACTCCGAAAGGACGATGTTTGACGGTATTCTCCAGTTAAGACCCGCACACGCAATGGTTGTTACAAAAGAAGGGGTCCAAAAGCCGTTCCGGTACTGGAACGTAACGATCAATAGGGTGATCTCTTCCCCGGCACCGGACGAGGAAGTCGCCGGAAAGCTCCGTACCCTGCTGCACGATGCAATCAGCATTCATCTCAGGAGCGATGTCGCTGTCGGCACCTGCCTGTCCGGGGGGATCGATTCATCTGCGCTTACTGCAATCATCAATGGTCTTATACGCGAAGATGCCCCTGCTGCTGTGGGTGCACGGCAGAAGACATTCTCCGTGGTTTTTTCGGAGAAAAGATTCGATGAGAGCAGGTATATCGATGAAATAGTTGCCATGACGGGAGTGGATGCCCATCGTACGGAACCCTCTCCCGGAAACCTCTGGGACGATATTGATCGACTTGTGTACATGCAGGACGAACCATTCGGTTCGCTCTCGATCTATGCCCAGTACTGTGTGATGAGACTGGCCCGTGAGCAGATCAAAGTCGTACTGGATGGCCAGGGTGCAGACGAGTTGATGGCAGGATACCTGGCGTACCAGGGTAGTTATATTGGCGGACTTCTCCGCTCACTTCACATTTTGACCGGATTACGAGAGATTGCCGGGAGTGTCAGGCATCATAGCAGGTTTTTCCGATCAGCAGTCGAGCAACTGTTTGTCCGGAAAGGACGCAGGGGCCTCCTTAACATTACCGCACCGCTCGTTAACCGGTACCGTGGCCAACTTGACGAGGTCCTCTACCGGGAACTGACCAGCACGAATCTCCCCGCCCTGCTCCATTATGAAGACCGGAATTCCATGGCGTTCTCAATTGAATCCCGGGTGCCATATCTTGATGTCCGGTTCGTGGAGTACGTAGCGTCCCTCCCGCTGGGCCAGAAAATCCGTTGCGGGATTACCAAGATTGCACTCAGGAACGCCATCAGGGGGATAATTCCTGAGTCAATCCGATGCCGGAGGGATAAGATGGGGTTTGTCACTCCAGAAGAGGTCTGGATGAAAGAAGAACTCCGCCCATTCGTTCTTGAATTACTCAGCTCTGAAAAATTCCATGCACGCCCCTACTGGGATGCCGATGCTGTTATCCACAACTACCTCTCGTTTCTCGAAGGGAGATCCGCATATTCCCCCGAGGTCTGGCGGATCGTATGTGCTGAGATCTGGCTCAGGAAATTTTTTGACCTGCCCGCCACCGCATGCTCCACGACATGAGTCACGGATCGTGCGGGATCGAATCCTATAAATGGGGACTCCGGACAGATCTATGTGATACATCCCTGCACGGAAGGGTTATCTCCCCTTTGTCCAGGATCAGGAATACCCATGAAATCTATTATTCTTGCAGGCGGGGTGGGGACACGGCTCTGGCCTCTCTCCCGGGAGTACTATCCCAAGCAGTTCATCCATCTGGATGGTCATTCGCTCTTCCAGAGGACCTGCGAGCGGGCTGCCCAACTTTCCGGATTTGAGGGAATTTACGTTGTAACAAACAAAATCCATCACTACCTTGTCCGGAACCAGATCGAGGAACTCGGTTATTCCCTGCCCGATGATCATCTTCTTGCGGAACCCGCAGGAAAAAATACCCTCCCTGCTATCGCCTGGGCAATGCAGCGTATCCGGGCTGATGACCCTTCGGCATCCGCAGTTGTCTTTCCCAGCGATCACCTGCTGGGCGATACCGCTCTCGATCAGATCCGGGCAGCAGAACAGCTCGCCGCACAGTAC
This sequence comes from Desulfuromonadaceae bacterium, assembly GCA_049318985.1. Classification (GTDB taxonomy): domain Bacteria; phylum Desulfobacterota; class Desulfuromonadia; order Geobacterales; family Pseudopelobacteraceae; genus JACRCG01. The sequence goes on along the minus strand of JBMOEI010000215.1, from coordinate 1,051 downwards.
CTGGTGACATTCGGGATCAGGCCCACATCGCCCCAGACGGGGTATGGATACATCAAACCAGGAAAACCCTTAGCATTGGGCAATATCGTCGATGCGTTCAAAGAGAAACCCGATGAGAAGACCGCGGAGGAGTATGTCAAGAACGGCTATCTCTGGAACAGCGGAATATTCCTTCTTTCAACAGACTGTTTTTTTGGGGAACTGAAGGCCTACTGTCCGGCACTCTTCTCCGCATTCTCGGGTAATACCATCCCCGACTATGCGAGTCTCGAATCCATCTCGATCGATTACGGTCTCCTCGAACATTCCCGGCGTGTAGCGGTTGTCCCGCTCGACGCATCCTGGAGTGATCTCGGCACATTCAAAGCAATGTATGATGTCGAACAGCACGATGCGCAGGGTAATGTGGGGAAAGCGGAGTACCTTTCAGCAAAAAACAATTACGTTTTTTCTTCGGGAAAGCACATTGGACTCATTGGAGTGCACGATCTGGTGGTCGTGGATACCACAGATGCTCTCCTCATCTGCGACAACAAACATACCGAGCAGGTGAAAAAACTCGTAGGTCTGTACAATAAAGCAAAAGACCCCATAACCAGTTTTCACTGCCAGGTCCACCGTCCCTGGGGTTCTTACACGGTTCTCGAAGAATCCGGGGCCTATAAAATTAAACGAGTGACTGTACGGCCAAACCAGAAGCTCTCTCTCCAGCTCCATCACCACAGGAGTGAGCACTGGGTCGTAGTAAGCGGCACAGCGGAAGTCGAGCTCGATGGAGAGACCCGGTTACTCCGGCAGGGCGAGAGCACATTTGTCCACAGCGGGATAATGCATCGCCTGAAAAATCCGGGTGTGATTCCGCTTGAGGTAATAGAAGTGCAACTGGGGGAGTACCTTGAAGAGGATGACATCGTCCGGTTCGATGATGATTATGGCCGGAAATAATTTTTTTCCATAGTTCGTCAGGCTTTTATCAGCACACGTATAATAGTCATAAAGTTTGTAGAATTCCGGATACTTTCCTCATCCACGTAATTCCTCCCTCAAACCC
>JBMOEI010000214.1:0-2973 GCA_049318985.1 Desulfuromonadaceae bacterium | reverse complement strand
CGGGAGCAGACACCCGCATCACCTGACGATTTCATGACAAACTCGCCTCCCTGATGGTAAAGGAAAGCCTGTACAAACCGCATTGCCTGAGCAGAGTTAACGTAGATCACGACAAGATCAGGAGTAATACCGTTAAACGGACGCGCCAACGGGTACGTTAACACTCCCGCGACACCGGGCGTAACCCGTGGCATCAACTGCTGCATGGCAACTGCTGCCTGCCGGGTTTCCTGATAAACGCCCGTGTTGACCGAACCATCCATAATTCGCTGAGGAGGTTGTATCATACCCGTGCAGGCTGTTCCGATAGCACAGTGACCCGATTCTGCGTCCGCCCAGGTTGACCAGGAGTACATCCGGCTATAGGCAATCTGTTGGCAAATCGCCAGTCGCTTGCCGCGCATCTTTATTTTATGCCCTTCGATCAGAGAGACATCCCGCACCAGATTGACGCCTACAGGTTGAGTTGCCGGGTTGACTGTTTCCTTCACTGTTGCCAGAAATTTCTCCATAGAATCTCCTTTGGTGTCAGACTCGTACAGTTATTGAGGGAATTCCTCAAACTGTGATGTCTTTGTTTATGGAACCCCTTGCGGGGATTTAAGCGTTGGACGACACCGAACCGGTGTCAGGATGGCATCCTTCAACCGCCGGGGTTACAACCGGTGCCTGAGGTTGAAGGACCAACTGAGGAAAAAGTAGAAAACTCTTTTTTAGTCTCCCATGAGCCACACTCCGGGCAGACAGGTTTGGGCTCCGTCGTGGTTTTATGAAGTTTTTCAAAATTGAACCCGCACTTCGTGCAGCTATACTCGAATATTGGCATTACTAACCTCCTGAGTGTTTTACAATTTACGTAATCAATTCGTTACAGCACCGAATAATCTATCGGTAATTTTCACGTACCAGGCAGCTGACTGAACCTGAATGATATAGGCCAACGCGATTACCAGCGCAGCATCGGAACCGGGCGTGCCGAAGGCATTCATGGCAACAGCCAGGGCAATCGAAAGATTGCGCATGACCGTACCGTAGACCAAGGCAATGGCATCACCGCGCCGCAAGAAAAGTTTCCCCACTATGGTACTGAGCAGATAATTGATTCCATAGAGGAGTGCGAGCGGTGCGGCTATTCGTACGAGAGCCTCCGGTGCAGCCACAATGGCGCGTGCCTTGAGCGCAATGGCTATGAAAACGATTCCGAGGACACCGATTGTTGATAACCCCGGAAAGCGAGGTGCCCATCTTTCCTGAAATACTTTTTGCGTATAGCGTTTGACCAGCCACTGCTGGGTAGCGTATCCAGCTATCATTGGTAAAAACACGATTACCGCGATCTGTTTCATGACCGCCAGAGTATCAACGCTTACATGCGCCCCCAAAAGCCATTGGACATAAAACGGCGTAGCAAGAGAGCCGAGGATCAAACCTGCCACCGTCATCTTGACAGCAGCTTCCAGGTTCCCTTTGGCAAATCCGGTCCATGAAATAGTCATGCCACTGGTAGGAACAAGAGCTGCCAACAGCAGACCCAAGGCCATATAAGGTTGATTCTCAAAAAAGAGTTTACCGAGGCCGAACGCAATAAAGGGTACGATTGCGAAGTTAATCAATTGCGTTAACAGTTGAGCTTTGCCATCGCCACCTTCAAGGACTTTTTTCAGTTTGAGGGTTACCATCATCGGATAAACCATCAAGAAGGTGAACGGTATGATCAATGCCTTCAGGAATCCTGAATCAACAGCCACTCCGAAGACAAAGCCGATCAGCATCATCGTCGGAATTGCCAACAATAGATTTTTGTTCAGCTTTGTCAGTAAGGCCCACATATCAGAGCGCCATATCGATCATGGTTTTAATGGCACCGTAACTTTCGATTAATGAGTCTGCAAAGGCCGCTTCGCCCACTAGCGCCTCGATCATCGGTCGATTATAGACCAGGAAGCGCACCTTAGTCTTGCCGTCACCGGTAAATGCCATAACGAATTTGGGCATCAGGACTGCCCGCTCAGGATTTGTTTGGAGACTCACCGCCGCTTTTTCCGGTTTGCAGATCTGAATCATGTGCAGATCGAACCCGTGAGCCACTTCAACCCCGTGAGCGCCGAATGTGTGAGCCATCTCCATGCCGCTTTCATTGTGGATGATAAAACCACGCTCTTTTCCAGCAATCTTCAGATCCTTGATAAACTGCTCGAGAGGTTTTTCTGTTTCTTTCTGGTATAGTTCCGCCCACTGCATAGTGTTATCTCCTTTCCTGTTACTTGGTAATAGTATTAACAGCCGTTTTCACGAATCGATATTTCCCACTGTTCAGGTAGTTCTGAACCTTCAGCGCCGCCCAAAAGCGCTTTTTCCAAGTCATCATCCAATCAGATTGCAGTAATTTCAAACTCTGGCGGATCCATGATCACCTTTTTGACCGAGCAGAGTTCTGCTGTCTTGATGATAGCATTCCTATACTTTTCTGGAAAACCGGGCGGAAGCGTGATCTCGATAGCTACTTTTGATAGCTTCTTTTTCCCATCTTTGGCGATAGCAAACTCCATTCGCTGGATTAGTGACAACCCTTCAGTGGCAATCTGCCGTTGCTGGCAAAAACTGAGAACGTAAATTCCGGCGCAGGTTCCAAGCGAGGCAAGGAAGTAGTCGAAGGGGCTCGGTGCCGATCCTTCCACACCTCCTTCACCCGGCTGATCTGTGGGAATAATCCGGCTATTAATTTCTGCATTGACCTTTTCCCCTCCGGGAAAGGTGATTTTCATCTCCATGGAAGTTCCCCTTTAAAACTCATCTCGATACATCACTAATATCAATTCAGGTTCTGTTTGCAAAAAAGCGCGATGGCCCGTCCAGTATTTGCCAATCAGCCTCTGAGAAGAGCCTTCCGATGGCTGGAACAGAATGTCCCCGTCCATCCGCTGAATTCAACTTATGCAGTGCTCCTCCACCAATGCCACCGACAACAATAGC
>JBMOEI010000213.1:0-3022 GCA_049318985.1 Desulfuromonadaceae bacterium | reverse complement strand
GCTGGTTTTATGTATATTATTGCAAATTACTCGTTACAATGATCGGGAATGCAGGGTTAATAGGTATCTGCCGCCTTTCCCCGTTCTTGGTCTGTACCATATTGATGAAGCCATGCTTCATGTCCACGTTCTCCCACTTCAGAGAAAGTATTTCATCTTTACGGCACCCAGTGTTCAAGGCAAATATGATAATCGGCTTCAGGTGAGCTTGCTTCTGTTGAATCGTTTTTCCTGTGATACTGACAACATTCGATGAACAAGCATCAAGCAACGCCTGAATCTCTTCAGCAGACAGAAAGTGATCGCGCCAGTTGTTCTCTTTGAACATCTTGACCTTGTGAACCTGCTTGCTGGTCGCTTCATTCACCATGTTCCAATCAGCCGCCTTCGTGAACGTGTTCTTGAGTGCCGCTATACTCATGCTCCCGGTACGGGACATCAATGGTGTGCTTCACGGTCTACAATTCATCATGCCGGATGGCACCAAACGCTTCAAGAGCGGTACCGCCGTTACCGGTTGCTACCACGCGATCGGTAAGCCGAATGGGAAGATCCTGATTGCTGAGGGTTATGCCACCGGCACCACCCTGCACGAGATCACCGGCCATGCCGTTGCCTGCGCCTTCTCTGCCGGCAATCTGAAACCGGTCGCCATGGCTCTCAGGGAAAAGTATCCCGATACGGTTCTGGTTATTTGTGCTGATGATGATCATTTCACCGAAGGCAATCCCGGTTTGACCAAAACCACCGAAGCGGCAAGGGCTGTGGATGGCCTGCTGGCTATTCCCCGTTTCCCCGCAACAAGGAAAGATGATGATACCGACTTCAATGATCTGGCTCGCCTGGCAGAGCCGGAAGCAGTTGCAGCCTGCATCGAAGCAGCAACAGTGCCTGCCGATGAGATCCCATCGGTCGCTGAGTCCAGTTCTCCCGACTACCAGTTTGATACTGTCATCCAGAGATTGTCGAAACTCTCCCCGTTACAGTACTACCAGGTACGCAAGCAGGAAGCTAAAGCGCTCAGAGTCCGGCCCGTCACCCAGGATGCCGTTGTCCGGGATGCCCGGAAAGGTCCGGCCGCTGAAGAACTTCCTTTTACTGAGATTGAGCCATGGCCGGAAGCGGTCGCCCCGGCACAACTGCTGACCGATATTGCCGCCACGGTCAGGCGGTTCATCGTCTGCGACCGGGATACCGCCCATGCCGTCGCTTTGTGGGCAGCCATGACCTGGTTTATCGAGGTCGTACAGGTTGCACCTCTGGCGGTCATCACCGCACCCGAAAAGCGCTGCGGCAAATCGCAGCTCCTCTTTCTTCTGGGGAGACTAGCAGCCCGGGCGATCACTACCAGCAGCATTTCACCGGCGGCCTTGTACCGGACTATTGATGCCTGGTGTCCAACTCTATTGATCGACGAGGCCGACGCCTTCATGAGGGACAACGAGGAACTGCGAGGGATTCTCAACAGCGGCCACACCAGGGAGAGCGTCTATGTCATCCGAACCGTCGGTGACAGTTTCACCCCGACCAAGTTCAACACTTGGGGCGCAAAGGCCCTGGCCGGCATCGGTCATGTTGCCGATACCCTCATGGATCGGGCCGTCATACTTGAATTGCGGCGCAAACTCCCCCATGAAAAGGTTGAACGTATCCGCTATGCCGAACCTGGCCTGTTTGATGATCTGCGTTCGAAGCTGGCACGATTTGCCGAGGATTACAGCGATCAGGTACGACAGGCCCGACCTCCGTTGCCCCACAGCCTGAATGACAGGGCCCAGGACAACTGGGAACCGCTGATGGCCATCGCCATGGCAGCGGGTAACGAATGGTTTCAGCTCGGCACCACGGCTGCATAAAAACTCTCCGGCAGCGAGAGTGCTGCACAGACGATCGGAACTGAACTGCTTGCCGACATCCGGGAAATCTTTGGTGGTGACTTGGACCGAATCACCACGGCAGAGTTGATCCGGCTGTTGTGCTCCGACGCGGGAAACCGTGGGCGACTTTCAACCGGGGCAATGCAATTTCCCCGCGACAGGTGGCGAAGCGTCTCAAGGAATACAGCATCCTCTCCCATACCATCCGTATCGGTATCGAGACCGCCAAAGGGTACACCGCCCATCAGTTCAGAGAAGTATTTTCACGTTATCTGCCAGATCCCGCCGAATTATCCGTAACAACGTCACAAGCCTGTATTCATGTGCCTTTTACTGTGACTGATAATCCGTCGCGCTACCCTGACGACATGCAAAACGTCACACGTGAACCCGCAGCCAATGAGGGTTGTGACGCTGTTACGGATAAAAACCCCGAAACGGAAGCATTTACAATGATGAAGGTCGAATCGTCGGAGGTGCCACCATGACGGTATGGGGGCCTTTTCCGTTATGGATTAAGTGGGCGTGACAGTTATGAGTGGTGACATTTCTCACCCTTTTTTTTGACAGTTTTTTCAATACAGTTGGAGTGTATTATGCTGGTTCGACCCTTTTCAGATATTCATACCGAGTTCTGGCAGCCCAACAAGATTCCCCGCATTCTGGAAATGGTGATCCCGCCGTTACCGACTGATAAGGAAACCGTTGCCTTGGTTGCCGGTGACATCGGTCTCGCTCACCGTCAGGAAATCTGGCTCAAGGTCATCAGTCTTCTTGCCAAGCGCTTCCTGGCAGTCATCTATGTGGAGGGTAATCACTTTTTCTACCATAACTATTTCTTCGGGCGTAGTGATTGATTCCAAGTCAGGAATAATTACATCCGGGTCATTTCAGCACGGGATATGACAGATAAAGAGTTGGAGGTATATCGTGACCGCCTTAAAAAAAGTTCCAAAATTTAAAACAGAGGATGATGAGCGGGACTTCTGGTCAACCCATGATGCGACGGACTATCTTGATTTTTCTCAAGCCGAGGAGACTGTATTTCCCAACCTGAAACCATCAACCAGGGCGATTTCGCTGCGTCTGCCGGTTTCGTTGATTGATCGGCTTAAAATGCTCGCCAATAAAAAGGACGTTCCCTA
>JBMOEI010000212.1:0-3041 GCA_049318985.1 Desulfuromonadaceae bacterium | reverse complement strand
AGGAAAAACTTGCCCTCGAAGGACTGTTTGCCGAGGCGCACAAAATTTCTCTGCCGCGCTTTCCCCGTACCATCGGTGTAATCACGTCTCCGACTGGTGCCGCCATCCACGATATTTTACATATACTGAAACGTCGCTTTGCTTCGCTCAATGTGCTGCTTTTTCCGGTACGGGTTCAGGGAGAAGGCTCGGCAGTGGAGATAGCCCGCGCCATTGACGAGATGAACCGACTGGACGAAGTTGACGTACTTATCGTCGGCCGTGGTGGTGGTTCTCTGGAAGATTTATGGGCATTTAACGAAGAGGTTGTGGCCCGCGCCGTTTATCGCTCGGAAATTCCGGTTATATCGGCAGTCGGCCACGAAACTGACTGGACTATCTGCGATTTTGTTGCCGATCTGCGGGCACCAACACCATCAGCGGCAGCCGAACTGGTAATAGCGAGCAGAGAAGAGCTTCGTGACCGGATTGAAGCATTTTCCGGACGGATGCGCAGGTCAATCCAGGCACTTTTGGTGAATCATATCGGTCGCCTTGACAGCCTGAGGAGGGCTCTGCATGATCCACGCACGATGCTGGGGCACATGGTGCAACGAACGGATGATCTGACCGGAAGACTCGAACTGGCCCTGAGTGTCGCCGTCTCTCGCCGTCGCGCCCGCTTTGATCGACTTCAGGATGCCCTGCAGCATAATGATCCACAACACACCATCAACGCGTTCCGGCAAAGGATTGCGCTTTTGACGATGCGATCTGAAGGGCTGCTGGTGCAGCGACTGGACGGTTTCAAACAGGGATTTTATGACAAGGCGGTACGACTCGAAGTGCTGTCACCGCTCAAAACACTTGCCCGCGGCTACGCAATTGCTACCCGTGATAACGCTCGATCAGTGGTTACAGACGCCGTCTCACTGACAATCGGTGATCACCTGCGGGTACAATTCCATCTCGGTGAAGCCCGCTGCCGGGTAGAATCGCTGGAATCCGGCAAAACTTGACGCTCGACTCCTTATCTGTATACAATCCAAAAACTATTTACGCGAGAGACTGCACCCATGGCCACTGATAAATTTGAAGCATCCCTGAAAAAACTGGAAGAAATTGTAACGCGTCTGGAAACCGGTTCTCTGTCGCTTGAGGATTCCCTGAAAGCCTTTGAAGAGGGGGTAAAACATTCTGCTTTTTGTGCCGGCAGGCTTGACGATGCCGAAAGGCGGGTTGAAATCCTTCTGAAGCAGAAAGACGGCTCACTGAAGAGGGAACCGTTTGAACCGGATGAGGATTAACAACAAAGGAAACGAGATGGATCTGAAATTATATTTACAGGAGCGGTGTGCCCGCGTTGATGAAGCTCTGGACCGTTTTCTGCCGAAAGAAACGGACCTGCCGCACAGTGTTCATAAGGCGATGCGCTACTCGGTTTTTGCCGGTGGCAAGAGGGTGCGTCCCATATTGATGCTGGCCGCCTGCGAAGCGGTTGGCGGCGACACCCGATGCGCCATCCCCACGGCATGTGCCATGGAGATGATTCACACCTATTCGCTCATTCACGATGATCTGCCTGCCATGGATGACGATGATTTCCGCCGTGGCAATCCGACCAGCCATAAGGTGTTCGGTGAAGCTATTGCGATTCTGGCCGGCGATGCGCTTCTGACAGAAGCATTCAAACTCGCCAGTGACCTCCGTTTTGCGGAGGGGTGCGCACCGTCAGGGCTGCTCGCGGTCATTCATGAAATAGCGACCTGTGCCGGTTCGGCGGGAATGGTTGGCGGCCAGGTCGTAGACATGGAAAGTGAAGGGCGTCATGACATCGATCTCCCCACGGTTCAATACATTCATACGCATAAAACCGGTGCCCTGATCAAAGCTGCGGTGGTCGCCGGGGCACTCCTGGGTGGAGCAACGGGACAAAAGCTTGCAGCAATCACCCGTTATGGAGAAGCAGCCGGACTCGCCTTTCAGATCGCTGACGATATTCTTGACATTGAAGGAACAACAGAGGAGATTGGCAAGGATTCCGGCAGTGATCAGGCTCGTGGTAAAGCCACGTATCCGGGGGTAATAGGGTTGACTGCTGCCAGAGAAGCCGCCTGCGGAATGATGGATGAGGCCCTGAGAGCTCTGGGAATTTTTGGTGCCGAGGCGGACCCGTTGCGGGAAATAGCCCGGTACATCGTGCAGCGTAAAAATTGAAACCTTACCACCCCCAACCCCTTTAGACCCGCAGTCGGGCCCTCCTAAATCAGGAGGGGGATTTTAAACATAGACAGGCGCAGGTAAATGCCAATTCTTGAAACAATAAACTCCCCCGAAGATCTCAAAAAACTTCCGGTCTCCCGTCTTCCTGAGCTCGCAGCAAATCTGCGGCAAGCCATCATTCGTACCTGCGCCGCCAATGGTGGTCATCTGGCTCCATCGCTCGGCGTCGTGGAGCTTACGATCGCCCTTCATAAGGTATTTACCACTCCGGCAGACAGGATCATCTGGGATGTGGGGCATCAGGCGTACGCCCACAAACTGCTGACCGGGCGCCGGGATAATTTCGGCACACTGCGCACCCTGAACGGAATAAGCGGTTTCCCCAAACTTCATGAGTCACTCTACGATGCGTTTGGTGCCGGTCATGCGTCCACCTCCATATCAGCTGCTACCGGCTTTGCCGTTGCCAGGGATCTTGACGGGCGAAAAAATAAGGTGCTGGCGGTTATCGGCGATGGTTCCATGACCGGCGGTATCGCCTATGAGGGGATCAACCACGCCGGCCACCTTAATAAGGACATGATTATCATCCTGAACGATAACGAGATGTCAATTGCAGAAAATGTCGGAGCTCTTTCTACTTTTATGTCCCGCACCGCTTCAAGCGAGTTTGTCCAACGCTTTAAAAAAAGTTCCGAATCGTTTTTAAAACGGCTGGATGTGGGTAAAGGCGTTCTTCATGTGGCCCACAAAATGGAAGAGTCGGTCAAAGGGCTCTTTACTCCGGGAATGCTTTTCGAGGCCTTTGGCTTTGAATATTTCGGGCCGATAGATGGCCA
>JBMOEI010000211.1:0-3060 GCA_049318985.1 Desulfuromonadaceae bacterium | reverse complement strand
AGCGAGCAGGTCAAGATCCATTCTGCCGGACTCGATCTTGGAGAAATCGAGGATGCCGTTGATCAGTGTCAGCAGATTATCACCGCTCCTCTGGATCATTTCTGCATAACCGCGTTGAACGTCAGTTAAGCCGCTGTCCCGTAATATTTCGGTCATTCCCATAACCCCGTTCATCGGGGTGCGGATTTCGTGGCTCATGTTGGAAAGGAATTCACTCTTGGCACGGTTGGCAGAGTCAGCAGACTGTCTGGCCCCTTCATTGATTTGCATCAGGATTTTCATCTGGTCTGCGCGAAGGCGCTCGGTGTAGGAAAAGGCATTGATGATCAGTTTAGAGATCACCAGAAGCAGGATAGCGTACAGCGGTACAAAGAAACTTGTAAGCTCGAAACGGATTATTCCGTGAACGGTATCAACCGGACTTTTATGAGCAAACCCATACAAAACAAGATAAAAGTGGATCACCCCTACCGACAACTGCGCTATCATGGCAATCAGGATGCTTCTTAGCGGAACTGAAGTCCGTTGCCGTTCTGCAAGAACTATTTCGATAATCGCCCAGATCGAAAGTGTAAAATCCAGCAGTGCCATTAAAGAATGCTGTGATTCATACAGGCTGTGGATGTAAAACACCTCAAAGGTATACCTTACCACAAAAATCAGAACGGACAAAACGCCTGCCGACTGAAGTGATTGGTAGACCAGGGTGTCACTCCCGGTCGAAGTGTGAGTAGGTTCGGGAGTGGCTTTTGCGACTATTTCAGGCTCTTTGGATATCATTGTGAGGTGCTTTGTCCTTGTGACTGATAGAATAACGCGGAGAGTTTGTTCTGCCATTCGTCCATACAGCCCGGGTGGACCTTCTGGCATTTCGTGCCCCACTCCGGAAGAATCGTGTTTTTGGTGATCTCGCGCAGAAGCTGTACGTCATGCGCGGACGGTTTTAGCAGTTCCATCCGGTATCGCTTGCCGTATCTGCAGTCATCGCCGGTGTTGCAGAGGAACGCATCATGGTTAATGTCCTGCGTAAACTTCCAGAGATCGGCATGGTAGGCGTTGAATGTTTCCTGTAATCTTTCCTGTTCCCGATGCGAAAGTTTATTCCACTTTTTCAACGAAATGACGTAACCATTCAGCCCGAAGTGAACCGCCAGCGGAAAGTAGTAGGTTGCATGCTCGGGCCAGCCGGCATGATTGGCAGAAGGAGCACTGCTGATAGCGCAGTCTATCAAGCCTGCGGCCAGAGCATTTTTTGTCTCGTCAAACGGGATGACAACAGGTGATCCTCCGAGTTCAGTGATAAAACCGGAGAGCGAAGCGCTGCCCACCCGTACTCTCATCCCCTTAAGATCTTCAAGTCTCTTTACCGGTTTTCGGCAGAAAAATTCCTGCGGGCCGAATGTCCAGATGCCAAGAAGCTTTGCGTTAAAGCGTTCCTGCAGATAACGATCGACCGTCGGCGAATATGCCTGAATAACTTTCCGGGCGGTTTCATAATCAGAATTCAGCCCGACCAGGTCGATTCCCAGCAGACCCGGTTCTGCCTCGCTGTTTTGCATGAAGCGCAGGGATACCAGATCAAATATGCCTTCCTTGATCATCTGCAGTTGATGGGTATCCTTAAAGCCGACCGACTCAAGCGGTCTGTAGGTTACCTTGAGCGGCACGTTGCTCGCTTCACGCAGACTGTTAAAGAACGGCACTTCCCTGTCCTTCTGCAGCAGACCGGCGGCGGAGGGTTGGCCAATCACCAGCAGCGGGATTTCATCCACAATCCGCCACGCAATGACAAATGCTGTTGCTATGATAAATAAAAGTAGAAGTCTCTTCATTAGGAAACCATCTCCGGGCATCGCATCGTTTCACGAAGTACCAATGTAATAATCTAATAAAAATCGAAACGCAGTTTCAATGCCCGGTCTGATTGTTTTTCGTTATATACAATGTTCCGAAAAGCGTATTCAGCCGTGGTGCTTGAAAATTTTCCGGATTTAAAAACGGTGCCGGGATCGTGCCTGGTTTTCTATTCCGCCAGAATCCGGCGGGCAAACCAGGCACAAAAACCTTGCCACGGTAATTCTGCGGTTGCAGTCTGTAGGAAATCTGCACATCAGTCAGGTATCCATTTTTAGGCGGGCTAATGGACAGTGTCAGGATAATGGGTGCATCGCAACCAGAACCGCTCTCCAGACCAAGAACCCGATCGGCTGTATGGTTCTCAGCTCCTGTTCCTGATCGGCCAGGCACGTCCGGCATTGGGCAATGTAACTATCTGAAATATGATCAAATTTTAAACGGCATCTATCTGCTGCCGTATTAGCGCCAAGGCAAAAAAATATCAGCGTCAACAGAGTTACCTGCCAGCAATACTACAACACTGGGACTCTTGAGGGTTTCTCGCAGTTTTCCTCTATCCATATCATCGTCCTTTATCAGAATGTCCCAGGCATCACTGTATGTAAAAAACTAGTGCACCCCTCCCATCACTTCTCTTACCGCCACCTGCAGCTTCCAGAAATCAAGCGGTTTTGGTAGCACCCTGTTGGCTCCCATAAGCTTTGCTGTTTCCAGCAGTAATTGCGGATCAAGTCTCGCAGCACCACCCGATATGACAATTATCCTGACCGTCGAACCCTTCCGATCCCAGCCAGATCCCCGGCAACGCCCGGCGGCTGAACAAGAGAGCAGCCACCAGTGCCAGGCCGGCAGCCGGAAATATCGGGCTTGCATAGCCGGGGCCGATGGCCAGCATAAGCCCTAAAGCTCCCAACAGTGCGTACGCCGGGGCAATGCATACAGTCAGGCGAGCGGTTGATATCGAATCGGACTGAATGTTGTCGAGTATGTTTTTCATCGATGTCAACATGGTAATATCTCTTTTGTTGAATTATGACGGCACTTTTGTCTTCCGTAATTTTTTGATAAGAGATGCCTGTTTCTGGTTACGTGATCACTCAATCGGGATATTTACCTCCGCATGTGCTCTTTTCACCGGCAGGGTAATGGTGAACGTTGTTCCTGCACCAATCTCACTTGTTACGTCGATAATCCCCCCATGCT
>JBMOEI010000210.1:0-3098 GCA_049318985.1 Desulfuromonadaceae bacterium | reverse complement strand
TTTACGGAAGGATACGCGTGCATCATTTTGATCGGGTATTCGAGTCTCTCGTTCTTCAGGGTCCGTTTTACGTCTTTGTTGTGTGACATGGGTACTACCTCCTTTTTGGGTGTGTGCTGCCTTTGAGTTGGATTAATTACATTGCACTGTTTACAGTAACCGCTACATCCGTCCTTTCCAAAATTTGGTTCCCACCTCCTCATAACCAGGTTTTATGACCATATTTATCTACTGCAGGTGAACCATACATTACCAGTTCAAGTTCATCATGGCTGAGCTGATTATAGCTTTAGCAAGTTGAGTGCCAACTTTATTTAGTCATATATTACGGGATGTTATGATTTATTTTCCCGGAAGTATCAAAAAACGGGCGGTGGGTGCGTGGTGATATGGAACACTTTTATAAAACAATGTCCACAATAGGTACTTTTCGGATATGGATTTTATCTACAGTGGGGAATTTCAACACAGGTGCGTGCTGAATAGATCGTCCGTCGCACTCCGCACCGGTCATCTGCGGCGTAAAGGTTCCCGCAGCTTCCCCACGCTCGCCCCATGCAGCCACCGGCACAGAGCGCTCTACCGGGACAATCATGGCATTCCGGCATGGATTCGGCGCGGGTGCGGCTGATTTTGAGCAGGGATGACCAGAGGGGAATACCTTCGACAAGTACGGCTGCAAGTCCTTTTTCATACACAGCATCAACTGAAAATTCATCAGTGTGGCAGAGCAGGCAGGGGTATATTTTTCCGGAGGGGGTGATATAGGGGTTTTCGATAAACGAGCAGCACTCCTGACGGTCGCTCGTGTCACTCCGCCACTCAACTGCTGCAACAGTCCCGATCTTCCTGTAGAGCTCACGAAACCGCAGGTCGGTATCATAGCGGTTCAGGAGATGTATATATTGGTCACTCCCGGGAGGCATCACCACAGACCTGTCGAATGCCCGCCCACCTGAGACCAGTGTGCCGCTGTTGAACGAACCGATACCCATGCTGTCGGCAAATTCGAGCAATGCCGGGATATCTTCCAGATTGTGGCGCATTTCTGTCATGAAGAGTGAAATACGCCCCGCAAGCCCCGCCTGTACAAGTTTCCGAATTCCCTCCAGAGCCCCCGCAAACGCACCCGGACCACGCACCGGATCATGAACCGCCGCAGTTGCCCCGTCCAGACTGATCTGGATGGAGAGCCCCGGGAAATCAATGTCACGGAGTGCCGTCACATCTTCATCGGTAAACAGCATACCGTTAGTCTGAAGTGTGACCGTACGAAAACCGGAGGAATGGGAATAGTGTATAAGATCCAGCCAGAACGGGTGACAGAGCGGTTCGCCTCCGGTCAGTCGCAGACCTTCCCCGCCAAGATCAGCGAACTCCTTTATGATCTGTCGCAGGTTCCGTACCGGCACATGTCCGGGCGATGCTGAACCTCCTGCCTCGACCCAGCAGTGGTGGCAGGCAAGATTGCAGGTGCCGGTGATGGCAAGGGTGGCAGTTTTCGGATGGCGCAAGCCTGCCGTATCGAGTTGTTGCAAAGCTTCTGAAGGTGTCATAAGGGGATTATTTCATACGAAACTGTAGCTTTTTGCCACACAGTGTATTTTTTACACAGCACAGAAAAATCAACTGTAGCAAAAATCTACATAAATAAAAATTCTACGCTTCCAGCCCGTAGCGCTCCAGTTTGCTGTAAAGGGTTTTGCGGTCTATTTCAAGCAGCTTTGCGGCCTGACTCTTGTTTTGCTCAACCAGTTCGAGAACTTTCTGAATATGATCGCGCTCCACAACCCAGAGCGGTGAGGCGGTAAAGGTGACGTTTTCGGCAGCACGAACTACGTTAGCCGGCGGCGTGTACACCGCTTTTTGTGGCGCAAACGGAAACAGATCCGCTGTGATAATCGGCTCATTGGCGAGAATGCAGGCCCTGCGTATCGTGTTGCGCAACTCCCGGACGTTTCCCGGCCATTGGTAGGCGACCAGTGACGCCATGGCATCATCGGTGACTTCCCATTGCCGGGAATCATTTTCATTGCACTGCTGGATAAAGAACCAGACGAGCGGAATAATGTCATCGGGACGCTGCCGCAGCGGCGGCAGCGGGATCGGCAGCAGGTTTATCCGGTGATACAGGTCTTCCCTGAACTCGCCGCGATTGACACAATCCGAAAGAATTTTGTTAGAAGCAAAGATAAAACGGACATTCACACGGATATCGTGGTTACCCCCCATGCGACGGAAGGTGCTTGTTTCTAGGATACGCAGAAGCTTGACCTGCACGTCGAGCGGCATTTCCGAAATCTCATCCATAAAGAGAGTGCCGGTGTCAGCAAGCTCGAATAAACCGGCCCGCATTTTATTCGCACTGGTAAAGGCACCCTGCATATGGCCAAAAAGTTCACTTTCTGCCGTATTGGCATCGAAGCGCCCACAGTTGACCGTTACGAAAGGCTTGCTTACGCGGCGACTGGCGTCATGAACAGCGCGTGCGATCAACTCCTTGCCGGTGCCGCTCTCTCCGGAGATCAACACATGTTCATCGGTCACCCCCCACCGCTGCACCGTCTCCAACACCTTCTGGATCACACTGCTTTTGCCGATGATGCGGTGATTTTCAAAGCGCTGTATCTCTTTTTTAAGGTTGATATTTTCAAGACGGAGGCGATTTTTTTCGCACGCTTTATCAATCAGAAGCTCCAGCTCATCGAGCTTTATCGGTTTGGTAAGGTAATCATACGCGCCAAGTTTTATACATTCCACCGCCGTTTCGATGGTGCCGTGGCCGGTAAACATGATGATTTCCGGAATCGTTGACTCGGCACGCATCAGCTTCAGGGCCTCCACGCCGTCCATACCCGGCATACGTATATCCTGAAGCACGACGTTAAAGATCTCCTCCCGGTACGCTTCCAACCCCTCTTCTCCGCTTGCGGTGGCTGTTACCTTGTACCCGGAGCGGAACAGCTCCATCTGCAGCAGTTCACGCAACGACTTATCATCTTCCACGACGAGGACTTTTGTATCACTTCTCACTATTTCTGACATGTCGGCATCCTTACACTGAATTTTGATCCTTTGCCAACCTGACTCTCTACATC
>JBMOEI010000209.1:0-3117 GCA_049318985.1 Desulfuromonadaceae bacterium | reverse complement strand
TGTGTTTGTGATTCGATCGAAAATGGCATAGTGTGCTGCCCATGCTATGCTTTTCAAAGCGTTGTGTGGTGTGGGAAGAACGCGCCGTGGTGTGTGTATGGCTGCCCAAACACGAAGAGAAACATCCAGACCGACCCGCAAATGGTCCAGGCCTGATACCCCGCGCTCTCCTTCTTCAGCCGCTCCAGCTCCGCGCTCTGCACCGCCATCGAGCTCGGCATCGGAAATTTTCACGCGCACACTAGCGCTGTCTTTAATGCACATGGCCGAGTGAACCCACGATTTATTAACACTCAAGCAAATACGGATCAACCTTGCCATCACGGCCGATCTTGTTGTTCGTTGCCAGCGCAAGGATGTAGTCAATCAACGTGTCGGACAGAGCACCCCATCCGTGCGTTTCCCACGAGGGCGAACTGCCTTTGTCGCATTGTTTCCGAACAACACGAAGACGAGAAAACTCCAAGAACAGCATGTTCCTCTGCTTGCAATGGTAGCAGCTTACTTCGGAGAACAACTCGAACGAAAACTCCATACGAGTAGCACAAAAACAGCACATACCCTGAAATTTTCCCTCGAAATTAAAGTGATCTTCGGAACTAGTTGACACGCCTTGCAGCAGATAGTGCTTGCCCTTGATCGAGTATCTCGACCCCTGCCCACGGCAGTTGTTTGCAAAATCATCGGACTCCAGCTCCGACGTAACCATCATGAATTTTTTGGTTGATTTAAAGAGCTCGCGCTTGGACACGTCTGGGAGGTAATACCGTTCAGTCTCATGCCATTTCAGCTGCACGTAGGCAGAGCATACAGAGCAAGAGAAAAATGGATGTGACATTGGGTTTGAAAATTTTGGATTGATTCGCTTTTATGGAAACCTTTTTTTAACAATTTGCCGTTAATTTGGTTACAGCATTGTTTTAAATGGTTTTAATAGTTTTTAATGTTCATGAACAATTTTATCGCTCCGGGCATTTTTTTATTTCCTCAGTTCACAAATCCGAAACACTGAACTCGAACTTGCACTTGGCCAGCAGGTGCTGAAACTCACTCCACCCATCCTTAATTTTCGGTTCAATCTTCTTCTGCACTTTGGCTGCAGCCTTTTTCATCGAAGGAGCCTTCACCGATGCCCTTTTCTTCTGGTTGTACACTTGCATGCAGTAGTTGGAATCATCACCCGACAACAAACTCTGCTCGCGAGCAAACTTGATGTGATCATAAAAGGGATGGATTTGGTACAACGCAGCCCGGTTAAACGTCAAGATAGTGTCGCTACATTCATCGGAAAAGGGCAAAAGATCCAAGATTCCATCCAGTTCAGCTGTTGGAGATTCGTTGTATTTACTCACTGTAATCTTCACAGCCTCCACCGTCTTGCACCTCTCAGTAGTGAGCATAATGCATATCACCCCGTCATCACGAACTGCCAACTCCAACGATCTCACACCCAGCGGCTCAAAAATGGATCGATAATCCAGACGACGACCTTCGTGCGCCAAGCCAAACTTCACAACATACTTGCACGTCTTACGATGATGCGGCTTGGACATGACAGTGTTGTAACACGTGGCTCGACGCGATGTTGATGTGTTTTTTTTAAAAGTTTCCTTAATTTATAATTCGATAACAAAAAAAAAACACGTCCCTACATATACCCTCTTCGGAAACCTCATCAGCGCCAATTCGCCACTCCTCCACGATGCAAGACTTCCGAATCAAGACCCGTGCTGCCAACACAGCCTGCCTCAACGAGCTGAAAAACTCCAAGTTCCTCGCCATCAACCACACGAGCATCACGTTCGAGAAGGACGCCTACAAGGGAAACAAGCGCATCCCCACCCGCTTCACCCTCATTCGTCCACTCTCCACCGGCTGGGGTGCCGCGCCGTACAAGCAGAACACCAAGAGCATCGGTGCCAAGAAGCTGTCGGAGCTTAACTTCCTCGGGGCCCAACCAGTGATGAAGATGTGGAGCTTCGAGAAGGTCAGCAGCAACATGGAAAAGGGCCCACGCGTCGATGATATTAACTGGGAGCTTCGTGCCGGGAACACCCTGATCTTCTGGCTCGACGAGCAACGCGTTCGCGAGATCCGAGAGAAACAAAACATCGAGAAGATCGAGGCATTCACCGTGTGTGAGGTTCAGATCTCCACCAGAAACACAGACTCCGTCGCCAAGGGATCCGGTGTTAAGATCGTGGAGATCAAACCCTGCAACTTCAGCCTCTACTCCTGCATCGCCGACCTCGACAACTTCGCCCCGACCCTCGCCGACGCCCGCACGCAGGAGCTCAAAGCCCAGCAGACATTCCCGCAGATCGCCCGCGACCTTGTTCCAGAGAACCCAGCCTTCCACGTCCACGTCCACCACAAGGCATTTTTCAACGACGACGACACCGACGAGACGGGATTCGTTCGGCTCCTGAACTGGGGCGGCAGCGACACCATCGACATCCCGTTGTGCGCGCTGGCCAAGTACACCAACCTCGACCCCACTCACAAGCTCACCGCATGCAATCTGCTCGAAATCGCCATCGCCACCAACGCGCTCCAGCTCCTTGTCTTCAGCAACGACTTCTGGCGCTCCCCGACCGAAAGCCACCTCCGAGCCATCCCCATCATCAACACCGAGAACCTGCTCCACAGCGTTATCCCAGCTCTGATTGGAACCCAGACCACGTTCCAGACCCCACACGACATCACCATCGACGAAACCACCTACCACATCCAGATCCACGTCGATCCCGAGCCGCTCCCCGTCGCCAAGGGCCCACCGCCTTTCACCCAGGACCTCGCCATCACCGGACTCAACGTGGAGCTCGAGCGCGCCTACAAGATCACGTTCAGCCTCATCTCCGCCGAGGACGAGATCCCCAAGTTCTTCGAGGGCTACTTCAACGCCAGCCCCAACCGCACCGTCTCCGCCCTCGGATACAAGCGCCGCCGTCTGGTGTCGTGCGAGGACGATCAGGAGCAGGGGGCGCTGGTGGTCGCGAGGCCTAGGGTGTAAACCCAATCAACATAAATAATACGTCGTGATTTTATTAAAATCATGCAGATGGTTATGTTGTTGCTATCGTAATATATTTAAAAGGATTTGTACTCCTCTCACAT
>JBMOEI010000208.1:0-3157 GCA_049318985.1 Desulfuromonadaceae bacterium | reverse complement strand
GGGCGTGCAGGGCACGCGAAAACATCGTGCCGTCCTCTGCATAGATCAATGCCGGCTTGACATCAGTAAATATTACCTTCAGCTTGAAGAAATCATCACTCAGCAGTGAATAGGCCGCTGAAATAGAGGCAACCGGGACGCCGGCAAGAAAACAGCCCAGCATGATGAGAGCATGACGGATTGAGTTGCCGGATAGAATCATGACCGGTCGATCCGGACCAAGGTTCCGGTCAAGCAGAGCCTGGGCTATTGAATCGGCCTGAAAGGCTGCTTCACGGTACGTCAGGGTGTGCCATGCCCCTGAAGGGCCCCGCTCGCCGAGGAAAACCGTGTCCGGGGTTTGTGCAGCCCAGCGGCGCAGTAACACTCCCAGGCTTTCCTCATATGCTTCGAGCGGCATCGGCGAGCTGAGAATGAAACCGCCATCCGCTGTCTTTTCCACGTTCACTAAAGCAGGTGCAAAATCAATTGGTACAGATTCGGTCTGGTGCATGACGGTTGATCCTCCCGTGGTCTGCTAAAGTTTTCTGTCGCGTCAGTCAGCAAAAACTCGCCTCCCTGCGCAATTGCAACTCTCATTGTGCTGTTCCCGATTAACTGCATGGAAGCAATTAATAATATAATGTTTTGCGTTTAGTATGCCACTCCAATAAAATATAGTCAATAGTTTGTAACTATCCATTTTTATTTATTTTATAAATATAACATGTTTATTTGTATGTTGAGTGAGGGTTGTGGGCTACTTTATTTTGGAGGTAATTTTGCTGGTGCTGCAGATGGAAAGGAATCATGGCAAGCTAACTGACCGGAACAGAGCTACGAATAGAAGAAGATGGCGACCGCGTATGCCATAATTATTATACTTTTTCCGGTAATTATAATAATGTCTGCTCATTGAGGGAGCCGACATGAAGAACCGCTTAACGTTAGCGAATTTCAGCACATTACTCCAGGAACAGATGGCGCAGATGGATTTTGCCTCCGGGGAGGAGTACCTTGCCGGAGTAACAAATAGTGTTGCGCCGTTGCAGCAGCACCTCGGCGCAGCCCGTGATGAAATGTCGGCGCTGGTTGCAGCTGCCTGCAGAGCGGAGAATGCCGATGATTTACGCCTCATTAATGACAATGCCGTAGTTATGGCAAGTGAACTCTTTGCCGTAACGCGCTCAGTTCCGATGCTTCAGGAAGTCTGCACCACCGTCAGGGATGCCATCGCAGAAAGGGCGCTGGAGCTGTCCCGCAGGAAACTTTATTTTTCCGGCACCTACTGTGATCTCCCCTTGGCACTGCTGGCCGTCGGAAGCGACGGCAGAAGGGAGCAGACACTGTTTACAGACCAGGATTATCTCTTCCTGCATGGTCTGGGCAATGAAGATTCAGCCCGGTCAGAAGAGCATATGGCCGATTACTTCGGTATGCTCGGCTCTCTCTTTGCCATAAAAATGGAGGAGGCCGGCATCAGTAAATGCAGCGGCGGAATCATGCCGGTCAATAGCGACTGGCGTGGTTCGCTGCCGCAATGGCAGCAAAGATTGACTACCATGTTTTTATTTGAAAGAAATGATTGGGAGCGAAATATTGTTAATCTTATCGCCCTCATGGATACCCGTTTTGTCTGTGGTGACGAGGATCTTGGACATTATTTCGGCAAGATGGTCCGCGCCCGGGCGCGGAACAATCCGCAAGCCATGCGCCAAATGGCCAGAATTGTAAGCTCCATGAAATTGTCAAAAGGTTTTCTCGGTCGCTTTATTATCGAGGCTGAAGGAACCCACAAAGGTGAATTCAATCTCAAACTGCTCGGCTGGATGCCGCTGGTTATGTCGATCCGCCTGCTGGCAGTGAGTGTCGGGATCGAAGAGACATCTACGGTGGGGAGAATCAAGCGGTTAAGGGGCAACGGGCATTTAAGCGAAAAGATGGCGACCGAACTGAACGACGCATATCATGTACTGACAGAGCTTCGAATTTCCCGGCAGCTCAAGAGAATGAAAAGAATCATTGATGATGACAGCTACCTCAACCCTTATGAACTTCCCGACTACGAACGGGAAAAGTTAAAAGCCGCGATCGGCTCGATTGACGAACTGCAGAATATGCTGCGAAGCAGGTTTTCAATGATGTCGTCAGTTGACCGCATATTACTGCCATGACTCTGATTCCAGGCTGAACAATCCGGGCGGCGGCAGAAACCGCCGCCGCCCGAAAGAAGAGCATTGCTTTAATCGTTATACTTTTTTATCAGAGCCTTCGCATCATCATAGAGCGCCTTGCCGTTGGAGCCCTTTGCAGTGACCTCCTTGATCCACTCGTCATCAACCATGTCGGTCGCCTTTACCCATTTGGCATACTCGGCTTCGCTCAACGTGTTGATGGTGTTTTTCCGGTCAACAGCCATCTTGCGGGACACCATCGCGCCGTCATCCCATATTTTGCCCACCCACTTGGCGACGTCACGGCCGCTGTTGTTATCGATGACCTTCTTCAGGTCATCCGGCAGGCTGTCATATTTCTTCTGATTCATGGCAAAGACAAAAATTGCGTTGGAATGTTTTTTGTGGCCCGGGCCGACTTCAGTGTGAGTCTTGCAAATTTCAGTCAGCTTCATGGCGTTGGTTATTTCCCACGGTAAACTGCCACCATCGACTACCCCTTTGGAAATCGACTCCGGCACCTGTGGCATCGGCATCTGAACCGGTGTTGCACCGAGAGCCGTGAGGGTCTTTGCGCCGATACGGGTCGGTGATCTCAGCTTCAACCCTTTCAGGTCTTCAAGGGTTTTGACCGATTTGCTCCCGAAATGCATCTGCGAACCGTCATGTACGTGAGTGAAGATCAGCTTGGTGCCTTTGAATTCATCCAGCGAGTTTTTCTGCACATAATCCCACATCGCCTGGCTACCCTTTTCTGCGGTATTAACCATGAAGGGGAGTTCAAACACCTCGGACTTGAGGAAACGTCCCGCCTGGTAGGTGGGGACAGTCCAGATGATGTCGGCTATGCCATCCTTGGCCTGATCAAAAAGCTGCGCCGGTGTTCCTCCCAGCTGCATGCTGGGGTAAATCTGGCACTTAAGTCTTCCGTTTGATTCCTTGCCGATTTTCTCACACCATGGCAGCAGGTTCTTCTGCTGAAAAATTGAACCGGGTGGTAAAAA
>JBMOEI010000207.1:0-3179 GCA_049318985.1 Desulfuromonadaceae bacterium | reverse complement strand
TGTTTTTGCTAGGATAAAACGGGGCCACCCCTTCGAGAAAAAGATTGAGGAAACGGGGGCCACCGAACCCACGTTCTGCTACTGTTGGAGCGGTTATCGCCGCCCTACACAGAGTGGAGCAGGAGATGTTATCGGTGGAACACTGCGAAGTTATCCGACGTGCCTACTACGTTGACCAGAAGAGCGTCCGACAGATCGCCCGCGAGCTTGACTGCTCGCGCAAGACGGTCAACAAGGCCCTGACCTCCGCCACCCCCACGGTCTACACCCGGACTGCGCCCTATGCTTCGCCCAAGATCGACCCCTTCAAACCGCGCATCGCGGAGCTGCTGGCCGAACGGACACAGCAGCCACCCAAGCAACGCTACACGTCGGTCAAACTCTTTGAGATCCTGCGTGCGGAGGGCTACCAGGGGAGCGCGTCTCACCTGCGCAACTACTTGCTGTCGCTCCACTGGCGTACGCCCCGTCCGCGCAGCTTCTTCCCGTTGGAGTTTGACCCCGGCCAGGATGCCCAGGTCGACTGGGGCGATGCCATCGCCATCATCGCGGGTGAACGCATCACCATTCAGCTCTTCGTGCTGCGCCTGTGCTACTCGCACCACACCTTCGCGATGGCCTTTCCGACCCAGCGCCAGGAAGCCTTTTTTCTCGGCCATGTCCACGCCTTCCGCTTCATCGGCGGTATCCCGCACCGGCTTAGTTACGACAATCTCACGACAGCTGTGCGCAAGGTTCTCACCGGTCACAACCGGATTGAGCAAACCGCCTTCATCACCTTTCGGAGTCACTACCTCTTCGCCTCGCACTTCTGCACGGTGGGCGAAGGCCATGAGAAAGGCCAGGTCGAACACGGTGTCGGCTATGTCCGTCGCAACTTCCTCGTCCCCATTCCGGAGGTCGACTCTTTCGCCGCCCTCAATGCCCATCTGCTGACCACGTGTACCGACGATCGTGCGCGCACCGTGCATGGCGAGGAGGAATCCATCGCGACCATGTGGCAGAAGGAGCAACCCCTGCTGCGCCCGCACCCCGCACACGATATGCCCTGCTGTGTCACGGTTCAGGCCACGCGCACACCCTATAGTCAGGTCATCTTCGAGACCAATCGCTACTCCGTCCCCGTCGACCAGGGGGGAACTCCGCTCACCGTGCGGGCCTATCCCTTCCAGATCGAGATCCTCGACCGCGATCAGGTGCTGGCGCGGCATCCCCGCAGCTATGACCGGGAGCAGGATCTGTTTGATCCGCTGCACTACCTTCCGCTGCTCGTCCAGCGCCCGGGGGCATTCGAGCATGCCATCCCTATGCGACGGTGGCGCGAGACCTGGCCCGACTGCTACACCCTGTTGTTGGAACGGCTGCGCCACCGCGACGGCGATGGGCCCGGACTGCGCATGTTTATTGCGGTGCTCCAACTGCATCAGCACTACCCCGCCCCCCTCATTGCCCAGGCCATCACCGAGGCGCTCGCATTGGGCGTGCTCCATGTCGATGGCATCCGTCTCTGCCTGCATCAGATCCAGGAGCCGACCGCGCCGCCGCCGAGCCTGGATCTGGCGCACCAGCCGGATCTCGCCCAGATTGGCACCCAACCGCTCAGTCTCGCGTGCTACGACCAATTACTCACCGGAGGCCACGGATGAACCACCCCACACCTCTTGACGTGGCCTTGCAGCAGCTGCGGCTGCCCATCTTTGGGCAGCTCTATGCCCGGCTGGCCCAGGAGGCCCAGACCACCCCGATCAGCTACGAGGGCTACCTGTTGGCGCTCGCCGAGCAGGAACTGGCCCATCGCCAGCGGCAGCGCCAGCAGCAGTACCTCAAGCTGGCCCGCTTTCCGGTACGCAAGGAATTGGCCGACTTCGACTTTCGCCTCGTGCCGAGTCTGAACCAGGCGCGCGTGCTCACCCTGGCCGAAGGGCACTACATCCGTCCGGCCGAGCCCATCCTGATGGTGGGACATCCCGGTCTGGGGAAAAGCCATCTCGCCACCGCGTTGGGTGTGGCGGCGTGTCAGCAGGGGCAGCGGGTGCGCTTCTACAATGCGGCGGGCTTGGTGAACGAACTGCTGGCCGCCCAAGAGACGCACCGCGTGCCGCAGCTCATTGCCACCGCGCTCAAGCAGCAGGTCGTCATTCTCGATGAACTGGGCTTCATCCCTTTCTCGGATCGGGGTGCCCAGCTCATCTTTCAGTTCTGTAGCGCCCTGCATGAACGGGTGGCGTTGATCGTCACCACCAACCTGCGCTTTGCCGACGGGACCCAGGTGTTCGGCAATCCCAGCTTGACGGCGGCCCTCCTCGACCGACTGACGGCGCACGCCCACATCCTGGAGTTTGTGGGCGACTCGTATCGCCTGCGACAGCAGCCGACCCGGCGCGCATCCACCGGAGCGGAACGCCCTTCGGCGGAACTTGCACCGGTGCCGTTGGGTAACATTTCTGCGGAAACGGGGGCGGCAGAATGAGACGAACCATCCCCACTGTATGGGTCTATGGCCAGGGCCCAGACATGTGGGCGGAAATGGAGGAGCTGACCCCCTCATCCGCACCGATTCGGCTCGACCATGACCGGTGGTGTGACTGGCTGGAAACCAGGAGCACCACCCGCTTCGCTTACCCCCTCACCGACTGGAACGCGGGGTGGATTGCCGGCTTTATGACCGTGCGGAAAGAGCCGCGTCAACGGGGTGGGTCGTACTGGACGGCCTATCATCGGCAGGGACAACGTCTGCGCAAAGTCTATCTCGGCCTGTCTCACACTCTCACCCTCGCTCGACTCGAGGCCGTGGCGACGACTTTGTGGATCGAAGGCATGACACAGAAAGGGAGGCAGTAACATCCACGTCCCATCGGTTCCGCATCGCCCTCGCGTGACCCACATCACCGATGAGATCACACGACGGTGACCGTCGGTGACGGCCATGGGGGAGGACGGCGGCGGAGCCACCGCCGTCCTCCCTCGCCCCTTCCCTTACCTGCGTCCATGGTGCCAGGTGGGGGGTGGCCCCCTTTTCCTCAATCAAATGGCTCCCGTTTCCGTAATCATTCGATTTTGTGATCACGCCCACATGGCTCCCTTTTACTCAATCAAGTGGTCCCCAGTTCTATTGACAAAAACACCATCCCTATGCGACGGTGGCGCGAGACCTGGCCCGACTGCTACACCCTGTTGTT
>JBMOEI010000206.1:0-3198 GCA_049318985.1 Desulfuromonadaceae bacterium | reverse complement strand
TAGCATTGATCCGGCTGATTTCGACCCGGTCAGTTGAACTGTCGGAATAAACCTCGCTGGCAAGCCAGGTAAGCTCTTCATTTTCAAGGACACTGGGAACGCTGATCCACCACGCTTTACTGCCACCTTGTGATCCGTCATTCCAGCGATAACCACGCTGCTTCAGTAAATCCTTTTTGTCAAACGGTGCGCCAACGGCACTGATCTTTGAGGTTACTTCGTCATAGGTATTCAGCAAGGATTTGAATACGGAGGTTTTACTTACCGGCAGTTTCCCCAGAAGGATACCCAGCACCCCTTCAGCATCATCCAAGGCACGGTGGGCGTTTATGAACAAACCGAACTTGAAAAGCAGATATTCCAGAACACGAGTGGATATCTTCTCGGCCTGCCAGTCAATCTGATTAACAGAACATGCCCACGGAAGCGTGGTGAAAGCTGGAAAGCGAGCTTCAACAAACTTACGGTCAAAACCGGCGTTGTGAGCAATCACAACTGTTGCCTGATTTGCAAGCCTGTTTACCTGGTCGTCATCCAAGTGTTGTCCGCAAACCATATCATCAGTTATTCCGGTAATCTCGATGATCTCATTCGGGAGTGGACGCCCCGGATCTTCAAAGCCATTATACCGGTCAGTAATCCGTATGATCCCGGCTGTAATCGGGTCATATTCAAAGGCGACTATCCCCAACTCAATGATCTTATCTTCTGCATAATTGAGGCCGGTCGTCTCGGTATCAAGGCAAATCCCAATTTTTGATCCTACAACAGATCTCAGTGTGAAGCTGGATTCCCGCCCAAGGTTCAGTTTGCGCAGTACAGAAAACTCCCCGGTAGCATGAAGTGCTGTCACGGCAATCTCTGCTTCCAGTAAGTTCATTGGCTCTTTTTGGAAATCTCTGGTTTTGGATGGTTTCATCTGTTTTGAAGGTGCCATAGTTATACCGGCCTCTTTCCACGCAGCATTTGAGTGAGCATGCTGTCGAGGGATGAGGCGAAGCGTTGCCGGTCGGTGAGGCTGAATTGACCTGGACCGCCTTGAGCAAATCCTTCAGAGCGAAGCTCCATCATCAGTTCACGCATGGAAAGACGTTCGCCAACATTCTCCTCAGTATAGAGTTCTCCACGAGGATCAAGGGCAACGCCGCCGTTAGCAACAATTCTTGCCGCCAAAGGAATGTCGGCAGTTATTACCAGATCTTCCGGAGCGGCATGTTCGGCAATATAATCATCGGCGACATCAAAGCCGTCAGCGACAACAATCGATTCAATCAGTTTGGAGTTGTGTTTGCTCAGGCTTTTATTTGCGACAAGCAGGACAGGCAGGCTGAGTCTTTCGGATGCACGGAAAATAATCTCTTTGATCACTCGTGGGCAGGCATCGGCATCTATCCATATTTTCAAGGTGAATGCTCTTTGTTGATCTGATCTTTCAAAACGCCACTCGGCTTGAACGTCAATATTCGCCTGGCTTCAATGGTGATTGACTCGCCCGTCTGCGGATTGCGACCACGGCGGTCATTCTTCTGTTTCACTATGAAACTACCGAAGCCAGAAATTTTCAGATTCTCACCGGATTCAAGCGTGTTTTTCATGAGTGCAAAGACGGCTTCTACCATCTCGGCGGATTCTTTTTTGCACAGGCCCATACCTTCGTGGACCTTTTCAAAAATGTCTACTTTTGTCATAACCTATCACCATTTTGTTCAATTATTATCGCGATCTCGTTTCAATCCAAAATTTCCATGTGTATCGATATCCTGTTAGGAAATCTTTTTTACCTATAGCTGGAAACACTCCTGGGGCTGATGCATGATATTTATAATCACTAGGCAGGATAGAAACCGATTTTGTAGTGTGTTTCTGTATTTCAAATCGCTCTTGGCCCACTTTTAACAATAGATCTTTATCTGAAGCGTTTTCAATTTCAATTTCAGGATTGGAATATTCATCTATCTTTTGTTCGTTGAACACAGGAGGACGGCTTGGCTGTTTTGAAAGTGCAAGAGAAACATGTTTTGCTTTAATCCATCCTTCTTTGCCGGTTTGAATGTGAATTACATTCAGCCAACCATCAATATTTTCTCTGTCAACAAGAGCAAGAACAGCTTTTTTCTTAAGAAGCAGAACTTTTTCTCCATCCTCCGACGGGCCATCCCTTAATACAGTATTTAACTTTGTAACTGTAGCGATGTCAGCACAATGTGCTTGATTACTTGCTAAAGTTAAAAAGAGACAAACACTTAAACTCAAAAAAATAATACTTCTGATAAGTGTTATTTTCCGCATCACAAGCTCCTGTCACCGTCGAACGGCGGGTTTCCGCAAAAAATTTACTACTATCGGATAAAAAAATAACAACTGGCAACAATCCAGCTACATAGGAGTGTCAGCATTATAAGGAGCCCAAATTGCTGAAGATACTCTCTGAGTCTGGAAGGAATCGGTTTTATCCAACCAATTAAGGTTAATACAATATCTCCACCGTTTAGTGTAGGCAAAGGCATCATGTTTACTGCTGCTATTTTAGTAGAAGTTAATGCAATACAAGCAAAAAACGTATTATCTTTCAGAAAGCTATAAAACACATATAGTAGTTCTTTACCAACGGAGCGAGGCGAAAGCGCCCCATAAACAAATTGGCCAAAACCATTCTGAAATTTTAAGAACGTTTCAGGAATCCCAAAGGATATAGATGCTAGGCATAAAAGTCCCAGGCAACCAGCAGCAGAAATGAATATCCTTTTAATCGGATGGATGTTCTGAAAACTATCTCCGAATTTGACGCTGCCGCCAGTCGGAATATAATTGACATTGATGCTAGCAGTTCCAGTCTTGAATCTCAGCATTCGTGGGCCAAACCCAACGCTTACTTCCTGAATATCCGCGCCAACTAGCCAACCAGCTAAGGCCATCGACCAAACATGGACGAACATGGACACAGTAATGCATATAATTACAGCTAAAATTAGTACCACAGGACTCATTATGTATCCTTACCACCTAAATCAATAGTGACTTTCCCTCATTAAATACATCATCATAAACCAAATCAAGACATTGATTAACACCCCGGCAACCGCTAACCACCTTACAGGTCCAGTCCAGATATTCCCGTTTTCTCTCGGTAGACCAGTCTGCGGGAGTGCCACCACCGGTAATGTGTTGACCCACCCAGCGCCGTTTAGTTGACCCACC
>JBMOEI010000205.1:0-3210 GCA_049318985.1 Desulfuromonadaceae bacterium | reverse complement strand
CTTGTTCTGACACATCAGACCCTGCCGGCCACGTTCCAATCAACAACCGCTCCTCCAGCACCTTGTTGCCACTCCTGCACTCCCACCACTTCCACAAAGCCGCCCACCCATGCGGGCCTGAATCCCAAGTCGCAACAGCCACTCCATGTCCTGTCTCCCCTCGCAAGAACCCCCCGTATAAGGAAGATGGGACTGCCGGCCACAGGTCGCGACCCTGCGGCGCATATAACTGGACCACCTCCTCCAGTTCTCTAGCCAACTCGCGCATTTCATCTGTGACTTGTAATTTTTCGTCATATGCTGGCTCCTCTTCTGTACCAATCAGCCATGTAATCTCCGTGGCAAGGATCCTGATGTGCTTTATGCATAAAGAATAGTGTATGATTCTCCCGCGAACACTGTCCAATTCGCGTGAGGTAACCATCATTGCCGAGGCCCACTCCCGCAGACACGACACGACCTTCTCAAGTTTCGAGTCCAGAATCAGCAGCAACCCTCGAACTGTATCGTAAAGAAAGCCGGCATACTCCAATTTTTGTGCCAACCACTGATGCTTCTCTTCCGCCAAGCCGATTCCTAACTGCCTGCAAAGCCAAATAAAATAATTCTGTGATTTTCGCCCTTCCTCCACAAACTCCTCGCAGACAGGACAGCCTCCTTCCAGCCCGTCGCATTTCCCGTGATATTTCACGATTTTGCACAACCCCAAATCATCCACCCAGGCTGCACCCAGAATAGAAGTCCTTGAAGCACCTCTTCTTTCACCTTTCGCTGGGCTTCTGCGGGCAAAATGCCGTAGTAAACAAAGGACCAAGCAGTTGAGGGGTGATCCTGCTACTTTCTGGCCGAAGTGAGCTACTGCCCACCTCATGATACAACCGTCGGTCTCAAGGCCATTAGCTGACTTATCACAAGTGCCCCTGCACGATTCTGGGCTACATCCCACGTGGAGGCGCCATCCCCACACAAAACGCTGGCGCTGACACCATCTCCGCTTGAAGGCCTTATTAGGTTTTGATGGATCTTCCGGAAGCTCGAAGGTCTTATCTGGACCATTTTGATTAAGGTTGCTATCCTCGCACTCATCCTCCGAGGATTCCGACCCGGACTCGTCACCAGGAACGTCCTCCACACCCACGACTCCCCAGCCCCATACTAATTCACCAGTGCAGCCAGCGAACGGAGCCACATGGTAGGCATCCCGAATGTCGCCTCCGAACATAAGGTAACACCAGTCCAAGAGTTCTGCAAATTCTCTGGCTGAAAAGTAACGCACTCCCCATTCGTTTAGCCCTTTATTTCCTTTCCTTGCGTCCGAGATGGCCCTGAACTCGTCTGGTCCCTTCTTCACAACAGCACCCAGAGGCTCTATGATGATTGGCAAGCGGCAACCCCAGAGGACAACTTCAAGAGCCCCTTGAAATAAATACGCGCCCAGCTTCAGACCCAATTTCAGCTTGACTCGAGGCACCTCCCACGACGGGTGATTCTTCAGCCACGACCCCCGTAGAACCCATTGACGTCTAGGATAGACCATCTTGCCAGAAATGGTAGCCCAAGTTACCGCATCAATATTTCCCAGCAGCTTCCTCCATACATCGCGACGTTCTACCACTGAGGTCACAGAAAACTCAGGTACTATCAGCCGTCCCTTCTTGTCTGTTGCGAGGCGGATGTAAGGTGGGAGGAACCGCGTCTTTCGCACAGCGGTCACGCTCCGTGATGGCTGCTCAACCAAAAGACGTCTGTTACTTGTTATTGCCACAATTTTATCATTTTCCACGAAGAAAGCAATTTCCAATCCATCTTCCGGGCTTGAGACCTTACACGTCCTCCAGGTTCCATGCTGAGTTCCTAGCGGCCTGCTGTCACTAGCAGCTGCCCAAAACGTCAGACCTTTGGTGTCAAACCAACCATATGAGAGGGCAGCAAAAGCAGGCAAGGCCAACTCCCAGTTCCAACCAGCTGACAATGCTGCACCAAATCCTGAAAGAGTGTGTGGAAACTGAACAGGTGGATTCCGTGAAAGAGCACGTGGACAGTGGATGCTTTGAACTGTTGACCATTCAGGCGCTCGCCCGATCAGATTATCCATCGTCTCACACGCTTGCTTGAACTGCTCGGTGCGTAGATGCCACATTTGTGCAAGAATTGCGAATCCACCCGTTTGCAACAGTCGTAAGGCTTCATGACGCTCAGTTCCATGAAATATCAGCACTGCAAGATCGATTTCTTCTCGAATTGTTTTAGCACCCTGCAAAGCCCTCGCTGCATGAAGTGCTGCAGCCATCTCCGCCCTTGACGTTGCTGAAAGCGACGACAAAGCATGGTTCCATCGACCCTTTCGCTCCGAAGCAGGTCGCAGCTCTGCAAGTTGGGGCCAGGCTTCGACAAGGGCCCATAGTTCCTTTTCCAGAATGAGATCCCTCATCTCTACTGGACCAGCCCCCAGAGTCATGACATCGGGCTTGAATGCCGAAAGAGGCGACTCCATATCCTCCTTCGGCTGCCCTTCGAGTCAATCAAAATGGGGTGCCCGAGGGGCTTCACCTGCCCGCTCGAGACTATGCGCAGCGATGAACGCTTTCCACTGCGCCTTTGTCCTTGCCGACAGCTGGTCTCCATTCCAAGCAGCTGCAAGCCTTTGGCCTTGCGTGTCAAATCCAGGACAAGGCTCACCAAGTTTGGTGTAGTATCGAAATGGACATTCCCATGATGCGTGTCTCCCACGTGGATTGCACATCCTGCACGCGTTCTTGCACCCTGCTGTTCCCCATACAGCAAGGTTCGATCCAATTATGTCAGCAGAGGCCGGTTGACCAACAAAAAGGGAGTCTTTCCTCCTCTGTCTATTGACCGTCCTGTCACCGAAGTCTCCGCCACCTGGTACTCCAGCCCCAGAAGTAGCAGACCAAGCCGGAAGTGTTTGTGAAGGCGTGGCCGCAGGGCCAAAGCTGCCGACGGAGGGTTGCTGCAGAAGTGGTTGCTGCAATGTTTGGGGCAGCTGCCAGTACGCGGGAGGTGCGGAGATGCCCTGATTTAACGTGCCCATCGATTCCTGCCCGAACGAACCAAGGCTCTGTTTCTTTCCCCCAGCGTCGGTGAATGAGCTGTCCAAGCATCGCTTAGTTCCAGCGCCAGTTCCAGCCTTTGCTGTTGCAATCACCAAGGGATCTTGATCTGGGTCGTATGATGATTTCCCCAAGATTG
>JBMOEI010000204.1:0-3279 GCA_049318985.1 Desulfuromonadaceae bacterium | reverse complement strand
CTTCTGTGTCTTTCAGTGTCGGGAATTATAGTTATGAAACTGTTTGACAAGGACACTTACTGCCATCGGCCTCAACATACAGTATGACCCGACTGTTCTGGAATTTTTGCAAGCAGAGTCTGCACCGGATCTGGTAGGAAAAGTTGCTGATGCGAATGTTACCGATCCCGGAGTTCCAATTGTCACATCAGCTAATGTAAGGGTTGTTATATCCGGGGGTGTAGTAACGCTTCCGTATACAAATACACCCACCTTGATTGGCTATCTGTATTTTAATGTTAAGGAAGATGCCACACCTGTAATCACGAGTTTAATCATCAAACCTGATCAGGCTGCCACACCAGGCCGACCTGCTCAAACATGCACAGTTGCCGACACCGGCCAAAAGTCTCAAAGAATAAACCTCATTGCCGGAACCAACGGCTCCCTGACTGTTCTGCCTTCCAACCCGACTGGCGGGCCTTTAAACGTTTACAAAACAGGGGATAACGGAAATTCGGCGGTTGTTATCGACCCAACCGGGTTCTCCTTGAGCTCTTTGATGTATAACGTCGGAAATACGGTACTGTTGAGTGCCGAACCGGAAATCGGCTTCCTTTTCAGCCACTGGACCGGAGGGTGCACCGGTACTGCCAATCCATACACTCTCATCATGTCCGCCGGTCCGGTAGACTGTACGGCAAACTTTGTGCCGGATGCCAAGTCTGTACCGACCATCACCTGGGGCACCCCGACCGGAATCATCTACGGCAGCGCCCTGAGCGCCACTCAGCTTAACGCCACCGCCAGCGTCGCCGGCACCTTCGTCTACATTCCGGCAATCGGCACAATCCTTACTGCCGGCTTCCAGGCGCTGAACGTCACCTTCACCCCGACCGACAGCGCCACTTACGCCACTGCCAGCAGCAGCGTAACGATCATTGTGACTCCGGCTGCGCTCACCGTCACCGCTGTTAACATTCAAACCGGCTCCGGATTTGTTGTCAACAAGTCACCACTATCTCCCGCAATCGCCTGCCCCGGAACCTGCACGGCAGACTACTCTTATGGAACAGCAGTTGAATTGAGTGCGGTCCCCTCGTGGCATTCAGCAGGACTTTGGACGGGGTGTAATTCGGTTACCGGCATGGATTGCAGCGTGACGATAATTTCTGATTTTGGTCTGAAGGCAGAGTTTTTTCCTTTACTGACTGTTTTGCGCTCCGGTCCGACTTCCGGGGAATACAATACGATCCAGTCAGCCTATGAAGACTCGGTCAACGATGATATTCTTCTTATACAGGAGGAGGCATCACAGACGTTTCAAGAAAATCTGTCACTGCACCTGCCTGTAAATATTAAGCTGATTGGCGGTATGGACAGCGCCTATAAGCCTTCTGCCGGGTTTACGGTAGTTAAGGGATCGTTAAAGATAAGCGGCACGGGGAAGGTGAGTGTTGAACGGATAAAAATACGGTGACCGGTATTCACCATTTATTCGCTGTCTGATGCTTGCTGGATGGCCTTGTTCAAGGTCTTCTCACTTCATGGCAAAAACAGTAGATTTGGTGGCCAGGACGCTCACCCGTTTCGGGCTCCGCCGATCGCTTAATGAACTTACGTGATGAAAAGGACCGTTTTCTGAGCGAGGGCTTTGACGGTTATCTATCAAAGCCGATGGAACAGCAGGAATTGATCGGTGAGATGACAAGGGTCATACATTTACCCTGATCCGTTCTTTACACACTCCAAAAAAGCGCAAATTTATACCTTCTGCCGCATACCCAATAAAATGCCCTGCTTTTCAAGCGGGGTTTTTTATTGGGTATTTATTTAAATTATGTTTATATCTTGTTTTAGTCCCTCTAAATCTGATATAACGAAGCAAGAAGCGATAACTTATAACGCAGGCTGGAATTGCACTGACAGCCCACTTTCCCGGGTAGAGGAGATTTTTATGAACAACGTGTATGTAGTTGAAGCATTGCGCACCCCATTTGGTTCCTTTGGCGGCATGTTGTCTGATATTGACGCACCAAAGCTGGCGGCCACTGTGATGCAAAGACTCATCGAAAAGAGTGGTCTGCCTGTCGAGGCGGTTTCTGAGGTGATTATCGGTCAGGTTCTTTCAAGTGGTTGCGGGCAGGCGCCAGCCCGGCAGGCCATGCGCGCTGCCGGTATACCGGACAGCACGCACGCCCTGACCATCAACAAGGTCTGCGGCAGCGGTCTGAAGGCGTACATGCTTGCCAGTGACAGTATCCGGCTTGGTGAATCCGAGGTGGTCATCGCCGGGGGGATGGAGAGTATGAGTCTGGCGCCCTACATGCTCACGAAAGGGCGTAACGGCTATCGCATGGGGCATGGCTCACTGCTTGATCTGCTGATTTATGATGCGTTACAGGATCCCGATTCCGGGCGACACGTTGGTGAAATCGGTGAGGACAGCGTGGAACGCGCAGGTCTTACCCGTGCCGAGCTTGATGATTTTGCGATACGTTCCTATGAACTCGCCCAGGCTGCTGTCAAAGGCGGCATCTTTACCGATGAGATAGTTCCCGTTGTAAAAAAAGGAAAGAAAGGGGACGAAATTATTGATAAAGATGAAGAACCTTTTAAAGGTGACGTCAGCAAGCTTGATCAGTTGCGGCCGGTATTCAGGAAAAACGGCGCAATAACGGCCGGTAATGCTTCAACCATTAATGACGGAGCTGCTCTCGGGATATTGACCAACGAAGCCGGCCTCAAAAAATATGGACTTACGGCCAAAGCCCGCATGATCGCTTCAGCTACCTCCAGTCTCCATCCGGGTTATTTTCCTGAAGCGCCGGTGAGTGCTATCGAGAAGGTGTGCGCAAGAGCCGGACTATCGCTGGCCGATATCGACCTTTTTGAAATCAATGAGGCTTTTGCCTCAGTGCCGCTTCTTGCCATCAAAGGGTTGAATCTCCCCCTGGATAAGGTAAATGTTAATGGAGGTGCCTGTGCTATCGGTCATCCGCTCGGCGCCAGTGGAGCTCGCCTGACGGCAACGATTATCCGGGAGTTGCACAAACGGCAGCTCCGCTATGGACTGGTAACTCTCTGTATTGGCGGTGGCGAGGCAGTAGCGGCTATCTTTGAGAGAGTGTGAAGCGTTCCTGAAAAATAAGCACCATTTATGTTTTAACGCCCCTTTCTCCCTGCGAGCAAGGGGCGTTTTGCGTACAGTGGATAGAAACGGACATTGCCCTGAAATTAAAAAGTGACCAGACTTGTATTTTATTATTGAAAATAACTCTGTTTTAGAATATCAATGAC
>JBMOEI010000203.1:0-3376 GCA_049318985.1 Desulfuromonadaceae bacterium | reverse complement strand
AGGTGGGTAAACCTGAATTCAGAAAAACGGGTCAACACATTACTGGTGGTGGCATCAAGTTATCTCGATCGCAATTATCTCTTTAACTCGCGACTTTGCCCTCTTGTCAACATGGCTGTATTTAGCCGCCATCTCAATACTCGCATGTCCCAGTGTTTTCTGAACAAGCTTTAGATCGCCCGTCCCTTTATATATCGGTTCCACACGTATGCCGGAGAGCATGACAGTTGCACTGCCTTCTGATTCCGGACTCTTTGGGAACTGACAACACACGAAACGGAATTTTACGCACGCTATGGAGATTTTGGAGTTGTTGCCGCCACCTTATGTTATTCTTTATTCGGCCAATCTCAACGAGCTGTAAAAAGTGAATATTCCAAAACCGCCACCAGACATTTAAAGGCCCAGCGACCAAATCTTTATTTGCAATTTATACTATTTATGGCATAATACCAGTATGCGAAACAAACCCAAAATAAAGCCAATAGACTGGATAAGCAGTTCTTTGAAGGATATGCGTGCTATGCCGGAAGATGTCCAGGCCTCTTTTGGGTTTGCACTCTACATTGCACAGTGCGGCGGCAAACATCCGGACGCAAAACCTCTCAAAGGATTTATCGGGGCCGGCGTATTAGAGATCGTGGAAGACTACAACTCCGACACATACCGTGCAGTTTATACGGTCCGGTTTAGCGATTCTGTTTATGTTCTGCATGTTTTTCAGAAGAAGTCAAAACAGGGCATTGCCACACCAAAAGAAGAGATCGAGAAGATCACGGCACGTCTGAAGATGGCAGAAGAGTTGCATCGAAGTAAAGGGAGACAATAGCAATGAATGAACAAATCGAAGTATACCATGGCAGCGACAACATCTTTGCGGACTTAGGCTTATTAGACGCTGAGGAAATGTTGGCAAAAGCTGAACTTGCCAGGCAGATACTTTCCATCATCACCAAACGGCACCTGACCCAAACCAAAGCTGCAGAAATACTTGGGATTGATCAACCCAAAGTCTCAGCGCTTATGCGGGGAAAATTGAAGGGTTTTTCCATGGAGCGGCTATTCCATTTCCTTAACGCCCTGGGGCGTGATGTCCATATTGTAGTAAAGACGAAGCCACGCTCCAGACAAGAGGCACATGTAATGGTTGCTGCAGCGTAACCTGGGGTACAACAACGATTCGTCTTTTTGGGGCCGTAATGATTTTTTGACCTGATCCGCCACACAGAGATTATGCCTCTGGATTTCCTTTACTGCTGCCCCCATGTTTATCCAGCCCAAATTGGAGAGTGTAAAAACCGGGGGCTGGAAGTAATCGAGATTCTTATATGATATTAAAATATTTAGAAAAGTCTGTTTGTTAAGTGATGCATATCGAGTTTAGTTAAACTGGAACTAAGATAATAACGACTGAGGTGAACTGAAAGACAGGGGCAGTCAACTATTGCCATGCAGAATAAAATAGAAACTGACATTGCAAATATCGAGAAACTATCTCAGCAGCGAGAGAGAGAAAACTGGGATTTCCGCTGTTTCCTGAAAGGATCTGATCTTTCTGTATCAAAGATAGATTCGATTGTGAAAGAGCTTTATCGAGAGGTTTCAGCTCAGATCGACTGCACCAAGTGTGGTAATTGCTGCAAGGTAATTCAGCCAATTTTGGCAGAGGCTGATATTACAAAATTAGCGGCCCATCTTAAGCAGACTGTCACTGAATTCAAGTCGAGCTTCCTTACAGAGGATGAAGACGGAGATGGTTTTGTATTCAACGTCAAGCCTTGTCCTTTTCTGGCGAATAATCAATGTACCGTTTATGAACATCGTCCTCAGGTTTGCCGCTCTTACCCGCATTTGCATAAAAAAGACTTTGTATTCCGAGTCAACCAGGCATTCTATAATTGCTCTGTCTGTCCGATTGTGTTCAACGTTTATGAAGGGCTTAAACAGAAATTGAGACCGGCTCATCGGCGACGGCATTAAATAGCCGCTGGGTATCCGTGCTAATGAGGACTTTATTTTCCAATGGCAGACCATAATGACATCCCACAGGAATATTACGGCTGGTGGCGCATAGTCGAAACATCGCAGTGGTGTGGCGATGATCTTGATATTACTGGCCAGGCTACGATATCAATTACGGGGTATTGTGACAGATTGAGAATGTTCGTACTTCTCGCTTATGTAAACTGCAGGCCTACCAAAACAGGGGTCTCGTTCTCATGGGAGGGCGCTTGGGAGTATGACCCTTGTTCAGGGTCAGGGAGCGTTAAACTTCGTAAGGATGGAAGACTTGCTGGCAAGATCAAGATTAAGGACGGTGAGACAAGCACATTTATAGCTGTAAGAACTACTCAGCCGGTAGAACCGATTCCGGACCCTCCAGATTACCGAGATAAATGGCGTCACAGATGGTAATTACTGGAGTCACTAATTTATTACTTGGCAGTAGGAGGGGTGTTAATTGGTGGCAGCCACTTTGAAAACAAACAAAATGAAGGCCGATAAGGGCTTCACACCATGCCCAGTGGATGACGAAGATGAATTGTACCCGAACGGTATTTTTGTTTTCAACATTACGAAGATGCTAGGTTTTATCTGTAACAGCGGAATTTCTTACGAAGATGTACTTGTCAATGACTTTAACAAGCCCACATCGAAATACAATGATGACTATTTGGCAATCGTTGATGTCACGAGGCCAATCATCATAGCTGAAATTTCACCTGGCCGCTTTAACGTGATCGACGGCAACCACCGCATGGAGAAAGCCCGAAGGATAGGATTGGAAAAGATTCCCGCATACCGAGTTGGCCCAGAACAACACATGCAATTCCTGACGACAGAACAAGGCTACCTGGCGTTCGTTGAATACTGGAACGGCAAGTTGAAGGAGCAAAGACGGAATTGATGTTCTGTACACATTATTCCCAACGGAATGAATAAAACGATGCGAAACCTTGCCTAGCTTGATCCAGATACAACTTTATCATGTTATTTCGATCGCAATTATTTCTGTAACCCGTGATTTAGCTCTTTTATCAACATGGCTGTATTTAGCCGCCATCTCAATACTCGCATGCCCCAGCGTTTCCTGAACAAGCTTTAGATCGCCCGTACCTTTGTATATATCGGTTCCACACGTATGCCGGAGAGCATGACAGTTGCGCTGTCTTCTGATTCCGCACTCTTTAGGTATAACCTTGGTAATGCCGGCGTCGAGGAAATACTGGCTGACCATTTTGGTTATACCTCGTCTGGTGATCCTGCCCTGAGTTTTTCCTGACTTGATAACGTGAACAAAAAGTGGATGCTTTCCGTCATCGTCAGCCTCCACCGGGCCTCGCAGTTCAATGTACTTTTCAATTATTTTGGCCAC
>JBMOEI010000202.1:0-3434 GCA_049318985.1 Desulfuromonadaceae bacterium | reverse complement strand
ATGGATGGGTCAGTTTTACTGAGTAAACATGGGTCAATTCAGGTGAGCGTCAAAGACATACATGGAATTTGACCTAAAATGGTGAGAACGTAAGGCAAGGCCTCTGGAAAAACAGGCACAGAAAATACATCGTAACGTCATTCAAAAAGTGCGAAATATGGGTTAGAAGCATATCCATAGGTTTTAATCGTTTTCGTAGTGCATGGGGGGAGGTGTTTGACAAGCATGAGGGAGGGTCTAATCCGCTGGCGATTGCATCTGCAGGGGTCTGGAAATTTGCACAGCGGAGGGTATGACGCGGCAGTAAGTCTTTATTGCGGTTATTTTACGTTGCTACAAGTTATTTCGCTATTTTCGAATAAATGGTAGTGTCAAATTTTTTTGTGGTCCTGGATTCCGCATTTATTTTTTTCAGGGTCATAGGTATCAAAACCAAAAAGTCTCTCCTCAGGGACTATTTTCAACGCGGCTTCCTTAAAAGCATCAAGCAAAGAGAATCGATCAGAGTCGAAATCTTTAAGTTTTTTGTTATCCTTGTCGGTTGCGTATTCATAAGCAATCTTTGCCAATTTGTCATGTCGGCATTTGCAATCTGTTAAAGTGACAATTTTGTGCATAAATAACGCTGCATGTACAATTATATAATCCCTTGGCTCCCATAGGCCTTGAGCTCCTGGGTTGTCTCTATGCTGAGATGTTATCCAGTTTGAAATATACAATGAATCTTCGTCGACAGCAGATTTGCTGTCATTATCAGCTTCTTTTTTATCTCCTGCAGTAATAATGCGATACTCTGAAAGGTTGCCTTCGTTGACGTTTTTAACCGCCGAGTGCAGGAGATCGATCTCAGCCAGCTTAAGTTTCAGAACCCAGTCGACGAAATCAAATGGACGGTAATATTTTTCTTGATGATTTTGCACCGACTTATAAGTTGGGTGTAAATCTCCAGAAATGATTGCAAGTTCGACATACTGTATGAGTTCATACCATTTTTGACCAAATTCTGTATCGGAGCCCTGAGATGAACTGTTGGCATTTACTGCG
Organism: Desulfuromonadaceae bacterium; assembly: GCA_049318985.1. Taxonomy (GTDB): domain Bacteria; phylum Desulfobacterota; class Desulfuromonadia; order Geobacterales; family Pseudopelobacteraceae; genus JACRCG01. Next base: position 2,390 of record JBMOEI010000202.1, on the reverse strand, counting down.
TCAGCAGGAAATTTGCCAAGAACTAAACAGCAAGCTTGATACTCTGTCCAAGCTGGGAGTCTTGCAGCGATTTTAATATATTCTTCTGTAAGGTCCACTAATCGTGGGAATGATGCAGCAGTAACATCACTGCCAGGTGAGAACATTTTTCACTCCTATGGCATTAGCACCCTCAAAATTAGCGGCTGAATGCGTAGCAGGACAAGAGATGCTATTCTTTCGACTGTTCATCATAAGGCTGTTGCTCCGCTGCAGTTTCTCCAGCAGAAACCGGAAAAGGTATACCCATCAGTTCCATCAATTTTGTGCCGATACGTTCCAATGGATCACGTAACCGGTTCGTGGTGCGCTGAAGACAAAGCAACACACACCATCACGTACTATTTCTTCCTTTTTCGTTGAAAAAAAACAGTTATTTACTATGAATTCATGCAATGAAGGCATCATTCCGCAGAATCCACCATACCAAGTACCCGGCTCATAAAAGCACTGTTCAGATACAGTGTGCTGTCATCAAAAACCATATTTATCAGGGTAGACAAGCGGAGCTTGTCGATAATTCCCTGTTTATACGCTCTGAAAAGTATACCAATAGTTCCGACAACAGTCCTGCCATTTGATTCAATGGCCCTGCGTAATGCAAGATCATCGGTAACGCCAAGTGCATCGTCAATTATCCCGAGAAGGGTTAAAACGGCAAGATCAGCCAAGTGCAGCTGAAATAAAGAGTATTTCTCTTTCGTTGCAAAGAGGTCAGGTTCTGATACGGAATTTACTGTTATTTGTACTGTGTTCTTGCGGATAAACTGAAGGATGGGTTCGTTGTTGATTTCACGTACAACAGACTCGGGAAGATGAATGGTGCTGAAAACGGCAGTTATCATTTCAAGATTATCAATCTCGTACAAGTGGAGCAGAGGACCGGTATCTACGACAGCGTTATGCACTCCCGAGACCCCAGGCAATATCTTTCTCTATGGACTGCCATGCGTAGTCGATTTCTTCAAGTTCCGCAGATCCAATCATGAGTAGTGCCTGGGATCGATCAATGCGGTTGTTGACATACGCTTCTGCCACCTGACGCTTGAAAAGTATATGAATGCCTTCCTGAACCGCTTGAGCCAGAACAGTAGCGGAGTCCTTGCCGGTTTCATGAAGGAGAAAATCGAGTTCTTTTGTTGTATCGAGCTGGGCCATGGAAAAACCTCCGTATACTTGCCGCAGTGTAAAATCGAATGATATTGCCTGTCAATTCTTTATGCCAGAGGTAAACAGCCCAACGGAACGGACTTCATTACGGATGCAATCGCTTATACTGCCAGTTCCACGGTTATCTTGTCATAACGCAAGTGAGGTGCCTTGTTTTTTCCGGTTTGCGAAATTTCAATAAGTCCGAGATTCACCAATGCTTTTACATCATCCGAAACATTTTTTATATTTCTGGCGGACATCGCAGCTAATCCGCTTATCGAACCTGGGTGTTTTTCTCGAATCATCTTCAGCAAAGCGAACCGTTGTGGGGTCATGGCCTTTCGGAATGCTTCGAAATTGGTAAAGTATATTCCCTCTGGCTGTGGCTTTACGTGTTCACCATTCTGAAGAGCCTTGAAAGTGTCGGAAAAATCCTTCAATCCATCACGGAGAGATTTGATACCCATTGCAACTTTTTTAGCTTTCATAGTGCCTCCCGATAAAATTCTCAACATCTCTCACAAAATCTTCGACAAGAGTATCGACATCAATGAACGTATAGGTCTCCTGTTTACCATCAAGATGCTTATGATCGCCCTTGCCACGCTCATTGTCATAACCGACAACTCGCTCACCATCAACAATATAGACAAGTGAATATTTTACTCCGTACGGTGTATGCTCCGACACCTGAACTGACCAGATTTTCATTTCAACAATATTGCCGTAGGCATCATTAAAACGATCATGGCGAATGAGTTGCGCTTTCATGTTTGGCATCCTATACCATACATATTTTTTTGTCTATGGAGATTTGGTTTCTGCTTGATCGGTTTCCGCTTCAACAGGTATTCTCATCAGTTCCATGAGTTTAGTGCTGATACGCTCCATTGGGTCGCGCAAGCGGTCTGTGGTAATGGAGATAGCCACCGGTGACATCGTTGCCGTCACTGTGATTCATTAGCCGTTTGAGAGCAGCATACGAAATTTCTAATCCCTCGGCAACAGTGACAAATGTTCTTCGCAGATCATGTAGACAGAACTTTATACCAGGAACAATTACATATTCTGGGTTGTCCACAAGTTTCTGTTCCAGCTCTACCTTTGACGCAACACCGTTGAGAATATTCAGCGTCTGCGCCTCGATCATACTTTTGACTGTAGTTTGTCCATGTTCGTATGGAGTCACGAACTTTATC
>JBMOEI010000201.1:0-3496 GCA_049318985.1 Desulfuromonadaceae bacterium | reverse complement strand
CAGCCCTGACCTGCCAGAGTACGGGCTATGCCGAGCCCGATACCACTGGTAGAGCCGGTTATAAGTGCATTTTTTCCTTTAAGCATGTTCATGCCCCCGTTACAGGATAATCAGCTGCGGTTCGGTACACGCCTGAATATCAGCAGGTGTATACCCGGGAGCCGTCTCGACCAGGCACAGTCCATCCGGTGTGACATCGAGCACAGCGCGGTCGGTGATGATCCGGTTGATTACACCCTTACCGGTCAGCGGCAGGGTGCAGTTGTTGAGGATTTTGGTTTCACCCTGCTTGTTGCAATGCTCCATCAGCACTACAATTTTTTTGGCACCATGTACCAGATCCATGGCACCACCCATTCCCTTGACCATTTTGCCCGGAATCACCCAGTTGGCGAGATCGCCGGTGGCGGAAGCTTCCATTCCTCCCAGAATAGCAAGGTCGATATGCCCACCCCGAATCATGGCGAATGATTCGGCACTGCTGAAGGTACTGGAGCCGGGAATCATGGTAATGGTCTCCTTACCGGCGTTGATCAGGTCGGGATCAAGCTCATCCTCGGCCGGATAGGGGCCGATACCAAGCAGACCGTTCTCCGACTGAAGCACCACGGTTTTCCCCTCTGGGATGTAGTTTGCCACCAGAGTCGGCATGCCGATCCCCAGATTGACATAATAGCCGTCTTCTATCTCTTGAGCGGCCCGTTGGGCCATCTCTTCACGTGTTAATGCCATATATTCCTCCACTTTCGTAATTACAGACTCAAGAGCAAAATCTTTTATTAACAGGGATGAACAGGATAAAGGGGATAAATCAAGTTCAAGAACTTTTTGCTTCGCCTTACTAAAGGCCCTCGCTTATTTACATTTAAAAGAAGGTGTTATCCTGTTCATCCCTTTTATCCCTGTTAAATTGTTTTTTGTTTTTTACAGGCTTTACTGTTTCCGGGTCGTGCGGCGTTCGATCCGTTTTTCGTGCCCTGAGCAGGCGATGATGCGCTGAACATAGACACTGGGTGTATGAATCTGGTCCGGATCAAGCTCGCCGGTTTCAACCAGTTCCTCCACCTCGGCAATCGTGATTCGTCCGGCGGCAGCCATCATCGGGTTAAAGTTGCGCGCGGTCTTGCGATAGACAAGGTTGCCGAAACGATCACCTTTCCACGCCTTGATAATGGCAAAGTCGGCCCGCAAGCCGGTTTCGAGCAGATATTCCTTCGTGCCGAATACTCTCGTTTCACGCCCGTCGGCAATTGGTGTACCGACTCCGGCCGGGGTGTAGAATGCGGGGATACCAGCACCGCCTGCCCTGATCCGCTCAGCCAGCGTCCCCTGGGGCACCAGCTCAACGTCCAGCTCACCGGCCAGGTACTGGCGTTCAAACTCTTTATTTTCCCCGACGTACGAGGAGACCATTTTCCTGATCTGCCTGTTTTGCAGCAGGATGCCAAGACCCCACTCATCCACGCCGCAGTTGTTGGAAATGACCGTCAGGTCACGAACCCCCTTCTCCCGTAACCCCTGAATCAGCTTTTCGGGAATACCGACCAGCCCGAATCCACCCGCCATAATGCTGGCACCGTCTCCGATTCCCTCAAGTGCCTCCTGAATGCTTGTACAGACTACGGCCATAAATATCCTCCTGAATTTATTACAGCGACTTTTTCAACAGCCTGCCCAACTCCCCGACAACTCCCCGCCGGAACAGCAGAACGCAGACCACAAAGGTTACCCCGATGATGACGGTTATCCAGGAACCGACTGAACTCAGCTCTGACTGGAGAGTCACCACCGTGAATGCCCCGACCAGGGGGCCGAGCACCGTACCGACGCCACCCAGGAGTGTCATCAGGACAACTTCCCCGGAGGTATGCCAACTGGCATCGGTCAGTGAGGCGAGCTGGAATACCAGTGATTTCATAGATCCGGCCATTCCTGCAAGTGCCGCCGAAATGACAAACGCCATCAGCTTGAAGCGTTCGACCTTATAGCCAAGTGAAACCGCACGCGGCTCATTCTCCCGGATCGCCTTGAGGACCTGGCCGAAGGGTGAATTAATCGTCCGGTAGATAGTCCAGAAACCGAGGCAGAAAAGGGCGAAAACAAAATAGTAGAGATTAAGCGCGACCGGATTGCCGCCAATTGAATAGGTATGCCCCAGATCGAACATTCCGAACAGATTGCCGCGCGGGATACCTTGCAGACCGTCTTCACCACCGGTAAACGGCGCCTTGAGTGCGACAAAGTAGACAATCTGCGCCAGGGCCAGGGTGACCATGGCAAAGTAGATCCCCTGCCGTCTGATCGCCAGACTGCCGACCAGATAGCCGAGCAGAGCGGCGAAGAGCGTACCGCCAAGAACCCCCAGTTCAGGAGTCAGGCCGCTGACCTTGACCAGGTGCCCGGTAACATAGGACGCTCCGCCGAAAAATGCGGCATGGCCGAAGGAAAGCAGGCCGGTATAGCCGAGCAGCAGGTTGAAGGCAGAGGCGAACAGTGCGAAGCAGAGCAGCTTCATCATGAACACCGGATAGACAACAAAAGGTGCCACAAGGCCAAGAGCGAAAAGAACTGTCCAGAGTATCCTGTTCATTCAGGACTCCCTGCCGAACAGCCCTGCCGGTTTGACCAGGAGCACGACCACCATGATGAGGAAGATCACCGTACTGGAGGCGGGGGCGTAGACAACCTTGGTGAATCCCTCCACCATACCGAGCAGAAGACCGGTAACGATGGAGCCCATAATCGAACCCATGCCGCCGATAGCAACCACGGCAAAAACGGTGATAATCATCTCCGACCCCATAACCGGACTGACTGAATAGATCGGTGCAGCGAGTACCCCGGCAAAGGCCGCCAGAGCAACGCCATAGCCGTAGGTCAGGGTGATCATCAGCGGGACATTGACGCCGAACGCCTTCACCAGCTCCGGATTCTCTGTGCCGGCACGGAGGTATGAACCGAGTTTCGTCCGTTCGATAACGAACCAGGTGCCGAAACAGACCACCAGGGAGATACAAATCACCCAGAGGCGGTACTTCGGAAACATCATAAAGCCGAGATTGACCGCGCCGTTGAGAATCTCCGGCTTTGCCTCATAGGGGTCGCCGGAAACATTGAAAAAATTGGTGAAGACCCCTTGAATAATGAGGGCGAGTCCAAAGGTGAGCAGCAGGCCGTATAAGTGGTCAAACTTGTACAGCCTGCTGAGCATGGTTTTTTCTATCACGATCCCCACGGCTCCTACCACCAGCGGAGCAACTATCAACGCCGCCCAGTAATTGAGATGAAAATCAGGCATCCCGATCAGTGGCCCAAGCGACGTGAAGCCGAGCAGCGCCACGTAGGCACCCAGCATATAGAGTGCCCCGTGAGCAAAATTGACAATGTTCAGGAGGCCGAAAATAACCGCCAGGCCAAGACTCAGGATGGCGTAGAACACTCCGTTATTGAGCCCGAGCATAACCTGTGACATGACCGTCTGAAATGATAGTTCCAT
>JBMOEI010000200.1:0-3517 GCA_049318985.1 Desulfuromonadaceae bacterium | reverse complement strand
TAAAAACACCGGAACTCAGCGAAGACGTTTTGCGGTGTATTGATCAAGCCATTCCCTTTCCCATTATTTACCAGCTTACCGTGGACGACCGTATCAAAGTTAAAGCGGCGTATAAACGCCCCCAGGATACCGATAGCACCAAATGGCTAGTTGACAGATACTTTGAAACTGACTGGCAAGCCAATACTACAGAACGCAGCGAGCTTCCTCTTGTCATTGACCTAGCCGGCCTCTATGAACACCTGCTAAGACAACTTATTCCGCTGCCAGCCAAAACAGGGGAAACGCTCAACGCCCAACTGGAACGCATCGGGATGATTCTCCGTAAACAACAGGAATACCAAAAGTTGGACGCTAAGGTACAGAAAGAAAAGCAATTCAACCGTAAAGTGGAACTCAATAAACAACTGCGAATTTTAAAACAACACCTTGAACAATTACACTGAAAAGTTTAGACTTTAATATAAACAATCGGATTACATAGGGAAAAGATCATGACTGAGGTGGTGTTAGACATCAAACAATGGGGTAACAATCTAGGTGTACGCTTACCGTTATCTATTGCAAAAGAAGCCCATTTAAAAGCCCATCAAACTGTGAAACTCAATGTTGTTGATGGTCAAATTATCATTACACCAGTGGAAAAATCGTTGACGTTAGAACAGCGTCTAGCGCAGTTTGACCCACAACGACACGGTGGTGAAGCGATGACAACCACGCAGCGTTTAGGCGCAGAACAATGGTGAAAAAAAACCAACCTTGGGTGCCGGCGCGTCAAGACATTATCTGGATTGACTGCACTCCCCAAGTTGGACAAGAAATGCGCGACGTTCATCCGTTCTTGGTGTTGTCGCCCCAAAGTTTCAACGATAAAACCTCATTGGTTATTGGCCTTCCTATGACGACTGCTGACTATAACGCTGACAATCCGTTTGCTGTGGTTGTGGGTAAAAATCAATCTGAAAAAAACAGTTATGTGCTGTGCCATCAACCCAAGTCTTTTGATTGGCGAATGCGAAACGCAACGCCTCATCCGTTAGGAAAACTCCCGCCTGCTTTGTTTAGTCAAGTCTGCGAGCAACTCAATCAGATTATTCAATTAACCACACCATGACCGAAAAACTCAAGCTCCACACCCCAAACATCACCGACGAAAACGTGACCAAAATCGCCCCGTTATTCCCGCATTGCATCAGTGAAGGCAAAATTGATTTCGAGTTACTCAAACGTGCCCATCGCTAAAACCTTGCGACCCAACCGCGACGAATCCGTTAATTTCGACAGCACCGAAAATCTTTATATCGAAGGCGACAACCTCGACGCGCTCAAACTGTTGCAAGAAACCTATTTGAACAAAGTCAAAAATTGAAGCTTGAATTGGCAAAGCTTATGTAAAGCGGGCTAATTTTGTGTAAAGTATACGTAAAGTGATCTCTGATTAATTGACAGAGTGAATAAAGGACATAAAAGCCATGAACATCGCACAAACGATTTATCAACATGTTAAAACCATGCCAATGGCAAAAGCCGTTGAAGTATTACATTTTATTCAGTTCCTTGAAACAAAACAGGATAGTGCCATCAATGAAACAGAAACCAATGATGTCATGGAATTTATGCAAAGGTTGCCCTTAGGTGAACGCACAGATACAGATATTAATACCCAATTTCAGGCATTAAGAGATGAATGGAATCCCTCCGCGCCCAGGCAAGGGCGAGGCGAGATAATGCAATTAATTTAAAGTGACCTTAGGTAAAAAACGGGAAAATACACAAAATTATTAACCTCAATCTTATCCGGTAGCTCTGATAAAAATATCGCTTTTGAAAGTTTATGTCGATTATTAATCAGATTGGGCTTTGAGCAACGCATAAAAGGCGACCACTTTATTTTTTCGCGTGAGGGTGTTGATGAAATTATCAATTTACAACCCTTGGGGAAAATGTCAAAGCCCTATCAAGTTAAACAAGTCCGCCAAATCATTTTGAAATATAACTTAGGAAACGTAGATGTTGACGAATAAATATGAACTTATTATTTACTGGAGTCAGGATGATGACTGTTTTTTAGTTGAAGTCCCTGAGCTTTCAGGTTGCATGGCAGATGGTAAAACCTATACAGAAGCGGTTTTAAACGCTGAAAAAATCATTGCTGAATGGATTGAAAGCGCACAAAGGCTAGGGCGCAACATTCCAGAGCCACGCGGTAAATTAATGTACGCCTAACGGAATTAAAAACATGGAAAAACTAAATCTGCACAGCCCCGACTTTACCCAAGCCAATATCCAAAAACTGGCTGAACTGTTTCCTAATTGCGTAACAGAAACCCGTGCGGCTGATGGCACTCTCAAGAAAGCGATTGATTTTGACCTGCTCAAACAAGAGCTCTCCACATCAATTGTTGAAGGCCCGCAAGAACGGTATCAGCTTAACTGGCCGGGCAAACGCGAAGCCCTTTTAACTGCCAACGCGCCCATCGCTAAAACCTTGCGACCCAACCGCGACGAATCCGTTAATTTCGACAGCACCGAAAATCTTTATATCGAAGGCGACAACCTCGACGCGCTCAAACTGTTGCAAGAAACCTATTTGAACAAAGTCAAAATGATTTATATCGACCCGCCTTACAACACGGGCAACGATTTTATTTATGAAGATGATTTTGCTGAAAATACCGCTGACTATTTGCAACGTTCCAACCAAAAAGACGAATCAGGCAATCGTTTAACGGCGAATCCCGAATCCAACGGGCGTTTTCATTCGGATTGGTTAAGCATGATGTATCCGCGTTTGAAATTAGCGCGGAATTTGTTGCGTGATGATGGGGTGATTTTTATTTCGATTGATGACAACGAACAGGCGAATTTAAAACGGTTGTGTGATGAGGTTTTTGGTGAGGATAATTTTGTTACGAATGTTATTTGGGAAAAAAAGTTTGCACCACAAAACGATGAAAAATACATAACAGCATCTCACGACCACATTTTAATTTACTGCCGTGAAAAAATTTCTTGGATACCAAAGTTACTTCCACGTTCAGAATCCGCTTTGCAGAAGTTTAAAAATCCCGATAATGACCCAAGAGGTGTTTGGACGAGTGGAGATTTAACATCTAAAACAAAAGCTGCAAATCACTCTTATCCTGTAACATCACCAAGCGGAAAGGTTCATTACCCGCCTAATGGTAGGCAATGGGCGGCATCTTTAAGTACATTTGAAACGATGCTTAACGAGAACCGCATTTGGTTTGGTGAAAATGGAGATAACGTTCCTCGTATCAAACAATTTTTGAATGAGATACAAGACGGTGTTGTATCAATGTCAATATGGAAACATGAGGAAGTTGGTCATAATCAATCGGCAACTCAAGAACTGAAAAAGATATTTGATGGAATTAGTCTTTTCGATTCACCTAAACCAAGCACATTGTTAAACAGGGCGTTGTATTTGGCATCAGAAAATAACGACATAATCCTAGATTTCTTCTCAGGTTCAGCCACAACCGCCCACGCTGTG
>JBMOEI010000199.1:0-3530 GCA_049318985.1 Desulfuromonadaceae bacterium | reverse complement strand
CTTTCACCTTTAGCGACGGACGGACACCGATTGTGGTGACACCGTCGACCAACCCGGCGACCTATCCGAAAGATAACGCCATCACGCTTAATAATTTGCCATTGCCGAATGCTGGTAACCTGACGATTACCTTGAACACCCAAGACTTGACGGGTTCGACGATTTCCAGTGATCCGACCCAAGACTCCCGCACCATCATCGTCAGCGACCAACTGACGGTCGGCAATGTTGATGCCTATTCGGTTCAGTCAGGCAGCACTTTATCCGTACCAACCTCGGCTGGCGTTTTGGCTAACGATAGCGGTGTCGGCAGCTTGACAGCTTCAGTGGTAGCCAATGTCACACACGGTACGTTGATTTTGAGCCCGAACGGGTCTTTCAGTTACACGCCCAACGCTGGCTATGTCGGCTCGGATAACTTCACGTACACGGCAAGCAATGGGGTTGTCACCAGTGCTGCGGCGACTGCCACCATCAATGTGACAAGTGCGCCGCCTATCGCCAATGCTGACAGCTATTCGGTCCAGCCGGGTTCCCTGCTAACCATTGCCAGCCCCGGTGTGCTGGCCAACGACACGGGTTCCGGCACGTTGACAGCTTTGTTGGTGACCAATGTGACTAAAGGCAGCTTGACCCTGAATGGCAGCGGCAGTTTCAGCTACACAGCGAATGTCGGTTATACCGGCACTGACAAATTCATTTACAAAGTCAACAATGGCAGTGTCGATAGCGCCCCGGTCACCGTTACCTTGGATGTCGGCGCCTGCACGGATAAGGACAAAGACGGTTATTCACCGGAAGGCGGAAGTTGCGGCCCGTTGGACTGCGATGACCGATTCCCCACCGTGAATCCGGGGGTCAAGGAAGTCTGCACCAACAAGCTAGACGATGACTGCAACGGCAAGATCGATCAAGCCGACGCGGCCTGCTCTGGGGCGGATTGCATCGCCGCCAAGCTCAATAATCAGGTCAGGATTGATTCCGCTAGTTGGAGTCAGGGTAAGCTGACCGTCACTGGTACAAAAGCCACCGTGGGCGAGGTCGTAACCGTCTCCAAGCTCGACCCGGCGACTCTTGCCGCCACTCCGCTTGGAACCACCACCGTCACCTACAACGGCGCTTGGACATTCCAACAAGCCATCGCGAGTAGCGCCAATGCGCCCTGCCGCATCAAGGTTGAAATCAAAGGCTTAAGTGGGATTCGGGCAGTGACCGGCAGCACAGCCAATTGTGCAAGCCAAAACGGTGCGCCGCCGTCCTGCGGTCTGTAAACCAGCTTGGCATCAGCGACTAAGGAATGCGGTGACGCGTCCCCGCATTCCTGCTCGCAAACCTAACATTGGCGGCAAATCGCCGCATAAACCAAAACAGGTGACTTCATGAAATTAAGCTTTTCTTCCATTTTGTTTGGGTTGATATTTTTTATTGCAACATTGTCGGTCGCCGAAGCCCACACCTTCGGTGCACAGGGTGCTGGTTTTGCCGAAGGCTTGGCACATCCATTTATAGGGTTGGACCATTTGTTAGCCATGCTTGCCGTCGGCTTGTGGGCTGCTCAATTAGGCGGCAAGGCCAAATGGTTTGTGCCAACCGCCTTTGTTGGTGTCATGGCAAGTTCCGCATGGTTGGCTTCCGTAGGGCTGGCGGTAATGGCTGGCATGGACCCAGCCATTGCCGGTTCAGTGATCATTCTAGGGCTGTTAGTTGCCTTTCGGGTGCGCTTGCCGGTTGAAGCGAGTGCGGGCTTGGTCGGCCTATTCGCGGCCTTCCACGGCATGGCTCATGGAATGGAAATTCCGCAGACAGCCTCGCCGTTAGTTTATGGCCTCGGTTTTGTGACCGCTACTGCCATGCTGCATGGCATCGGCCTATGCTTGGGTTTGGCACATGGCCGCAGCGGCTCGTTGCTCAGTTGGGGAGGTTCAATGATTGCCTTGACCGGGCTCTTCTTGCTGGCCACTGCTTAAAGGCACTTGAACTCTGACATGCAACCAAACATCCTCTTATTGGGCCTCGGCAATCTGTTGCTAGGTGACGATGGCTTAGGCATCCGTGCCCTGCAACGCTTGCAGGATCGTTATGCGCTGCCAGAAGCAGTGGATTGCGTGGACGGCGGGGTGTTGGGCTTGGAACTGATGGCCTATGTGGAAGGCAGAACGCATTTATTAACCATTGATGCCGTGCAAAACGGGGCGGCACCCGGTGACTTGGTGCGGTTGGAGGGGGATGAAATACCCAAAAGCCTGACCATTAAACTGTCCATGCACCAAGTCAGTTTTGCCGACATTATGGCACTCAGCACCCTGCGCCGCACTACGCCGCCCCATTTAGTCGTTTGGGGAATCGTGCCAGCGGCTTTGGAATTAGGTGTTGGGCTTACTCCCATCGTGGAAGCGCAGTTAGACCGACTGGTTGATGCTGTCGTTGGGGAATTAAGGCGTTGGGGCATTGCGGTTTCACCGTTGGCAGAAACCACTGACCGCCATTAGCTCAATACCAATCAAAACTGATATGCCATTCGGGAGTATACCCGAATGGCATTTTATTTTTTACCCTATGGAATACTAATGTGCTATTTTACGGCTACGGCAGACCAAGGCAGTCAAACCCAGCGCGAATAGCATAATGGAAGAAGGTTCAGGGACAAAGGCAGTGCCATCTGCAATAGTGTCTAACACATTGGTGTTGAAATCAAATAGGTATGATGGACCGCCGATAATGCCGGTGACGTATAAATCACCTGCTTGCAAATTCCTGCCGAGGCTAAAAGCGAAATTCGTCAAGTCACCGATGACCGTACTAGTAATGGTGTCATAAGTAAACATCAACTGCGGAAAATCGGGATCGGGAATACCGTTATTGACATCCACCGTGCTGAACAGCAGACTATTGCCAGGGCTGTAAAACTCAACATTTAGGTAATCGATTCCAGTGGAACCGCCCCCATCGACGCCTACAATGGACAGGCTATTGTCATAGACAAAATAGCCCTTAACCTTATAACCACTGTCTCCAATCCAATTGAAACCCTGCGAGGAAGTCCCAGCATCTACGCAAAAACTGGAGGATATTAGTGCGCAACCCATTAGTCCGATGACTGATTTTTTCAGTTTCATGATTCACCTCAATTGAATGATTCTGTAACGGCATTTTTGAATAAATGGTTAGATTATCTAGGCAAAATTACTTACACCTATCATCCGAACCTAAGCCTTATGGCAATAAAATTGCTTACAAGGATATTGATGATTCATTTAGCCCTGCATAAAGTTAGCAAGGCTTGACGCATGATAAACCCTTTCATGTTTAAATATCAAGACTTATCAAAATATTTGTGCCGATAACCCGTGAATATATAAAAGACGGCCTTTCCACTTCAACAAAGAGATTCAATTTAATAGGATCTAGAGGGCAATCAATTGACTTTTTGCATCATTGGCCTTAGGTTAAATGACAGTAACATGGTCAAGCCATCCAGCCAGTGTCACACACCATTACCCCCTAGGAGAGGATGTCATCATTTTATAGCT
>JBMOEI010000198.1:0-3540 GCA_049318985.1 Desulfuromonadaceae bacterium | reverse complement strand
TACTATTCACACCAGACATTTGATTCTGACGGTAACCGTAACGGTAGTGCCAATAATAGTAAATTCACCGATTACAACTTCAGCAACTACTTTGAGTACGGCCTGCTTGATAATCTGACCGCAATCAATTCAATCTCCTATAAATGGCTGGAAAATGATGAAACAACTGTCCGCACCAAGGGCTACGGCGTGGGTGATGTCGATCTGGGCCTGCGCTACAAGCTGTTGGATAGTGAAAAAATCGGTATTGTTTCCAGTCAACTGCTGGTCAAGATTCCGGGCGGCTATAACGATTCAGATCCTCTGCCGCTTGGTAACGGCCAGTATGATACCGAGCTGCGTCTCCTCTATGGCCGCTCTCTCTATCCACTCATTCCCGGTTACGGCAACGTGGAGATCGGCTATCGCTGGCGGGCCGAAGCTCCTTCAGACGAAATCCGCTACCTGATCGAATTCGGCGTTGATGTCACCAGGGATTTCTATACCCTGGCCAAGCTGGACGGCATCTATAGCGTAGATAACGGCAAGAGACGTGACACCAGTGGCAACCCGACCGCCACTAACAACTTCGATCTCGGCAAGCTCGATCTGACGGTCGGCTACAAGGCCGCGCCGAACTGGGGAGTTGAGGCTTCATATGTGCCAGCCATCTATGGTCAGAATACCGCCGCCGGCTCGACGTATACCCTTGCCCTCTATTTCAAGACACCATAGGATATGACTATGAGCACAAGTACCAAAAACAAACTCCGTCCCGAACTTCAAGCGCAGATTATCGCAACAAAATCCGGTTGTACCAATTGCGGTGACTGCGTGCGGGAATGTGCGTTTCTCAAAAAACATGGAACACCAAAAGTGATAGCTGACAGCTTTGATGCCGACAATCCTGCATCATTGACGCGCTCATTCGAGTGCAGCCTCTGTGGCCTCTGCAGTCTCACCTGCCCGAAGCAGCTTGATCTGGACGGACTGTTTCTTGAGATGCGGCGCGAGGCGGTTGATCGCGGTTTCGGCGATTTCAAGGAGCATACGCCGCTTGTTACTTATGAACGGCTTGGCACATCGCGCCGTTTCAGCCTGTACCAGCTGCCGCAGGGGTGCACGTCAATCTTCTTCCCCGGCTGTTCCCTCTCCGGCACCCGACCTGACGGGGTCAACAAGGTCTTTGCCGAACTGCACAAGGTTGACCCGAACGTCGGTATCGTCTTTGACTGCTGCCTGAAGCCGTCGCACATCCTGGGGCGCGAACAGTACGTGGGTGAAATGTTCACGGAAATGAACAACTGGCTGGTTCAGCAGGGCGTGCAGGAGGTGCTGGTAGCCTGCCCCAACTGCCAATCAATGTTCGAAAAGCTTGGCAAAGGATTGCAGATCAGAACCGTATGGGAACGTTTGGCCGAATCGGGCCTGGAGCTGGAAGCGGCGTCCGGCACGGTGACGGTTCATGATCCGTGCGTGATCCGTCATGCGCAGCCTGTTCATAAGGCGGTGCGCGATCTCCTAAAACGCCAGGGCTTGACGGTCGAAGAAATGCCACATTCCGGAAAAACTACCGTCTGCTGCGGCAAAGGGGGGGCGGTGGATATGTACAACCCGGAGTTGGCGGGCTCATGGGGAGCTCTGCGCAAAAATGAAGCAAACGGCAGGAGAATCATAACCTACTGCGCCGGGTGTGTCCAAGCGCTGGGCGGACACACGCCGACCAATCACCTGGTCGATGTTCTCTTTGCTCCCAACAAAACCCTGGCCGGAAAGAAAAAGGGGGCCGGAGCCCCGATTACCTATTTAAATCGGTTGCTGCTTAAACGCAGCTTTAAACACAAGGAGGGCTTTGCCGTGACACGAGAGAGAGCATTCATACCCACACAGGAAACAGCGCAGAAACGGTCCTGGAAACCGCTGATTATCCTTGCTCTGCTGATAGCTGCCGTTGCCGGAGTGCAGCTGTCGGGAGCAGCCCAGTATCTTCAGCAGGATAAATTGCAGGCTCTGATCGCCTCATACGGAGTCCTGGCGCCGGCAATCTACATTCTTATTTATTCATTGGCACCGGTACTGTTTCTCCCCGGTCTGCCGATCACCATCGTTGGCGGCATCGCCTTTGGCCCGTTCTGGGGAGTGATTTACACAATTACCGGGGCAACTATCGGCGCTTCACTGGCTTTTCTGGCAGCGCGCTATGTGGCTCGTGACTGGGTATCAAGCAAGCTGACCGGCCCGAAATGGGAAAAACTGGATAGTGAGGTTGCACAGCATGGCTGGAAAGTGGTTGCCTTTACCCGCCTGATTCCGGCGTTTCCGTTCAACCTGCTGAACTACGCCTTTGGCCTGACTAACGTGTCGTTCCTTCAGTACGCGGTGACTTCCTTTGTCTGCATGTTGCCTGCCTGCATTGCGTTTATCGTGTTTTCCAGCTCACTGCTGGGGTTAATCACCGGGAAGGTTTCGCCGACGTTTATGCTTGGTATCGGTTTGATCGTTGCAGTGTCACTGATTCCGGTTGGCTATCGGAAATTCAAGGGGCAGCGACCGGTTGAGGTCTCAGCTGAGTGATTAGCGCACTCCCAGATATAGCCTTGATCATTCCGGCCAGAAACGAAGAACTTTCTCTGCCGGGAGTACTGCACAACATACCGCCCGGAATTACTCGGGTCGTGGTGGTTGATAATGGTTCGTCTGATGGAACTGCCAGGGTTGCCGCTGCATATGGGGCCCTGGTTGTCAATGAGCCGATTGCCGGTTACGGCAGAGCCTGTTTAGCCGGGCTTGCAGCACTGCAGGGTCATCCCCCGGATATTGTCGCCTTTGTCGATGCAGACGGAAGTGATGATTTGGCGTGTCTGCCGGTTCTGATAGCTCCCATCACTGCCGGTGAACAGGACTTTGTGTTGGGGGAACGAATTCCGGTTGAACGGAAAGCGCTCAGCTTTCAACAACGTTTTGGTCATCTGCTGGCTACCGGGTTGATCCGACTGATCTGGAAGCATCGTTATCATGATCTGGGCCCGATGCGGGTCATCAGGTGGGACGCCTTGGAACGGCTGGGCATGACGGATCAGGACTTTGGCTGGACGGTGGAAATGCAGGTGCGGGCGCTCAAGCATGGTTTGAGGATTCAGGAAATACGGGTCCCCTATCATAAGAGAAGCGCGGGAAAATCAAAAATCAGCCGGACACTATCCGGTACCGTTAAGGCCGGAAGTACCATTCTCTGGACCATCGGTCGGGAGCTGGCGCATGAGCTGCGCCAGGAAAAGACGGAGGCAATTACCCTATGCAAACAATTATAAAAATATTCCAGCTGATACTCATCATCGTTGCAACCTCAGTCTCTGTAATGGCTGCAGACCTTGGTTTAATCGATGCACATGCTCTGAAGAACAGTTCCAGCAAATGGGTTGTTCTTGATTCCCGTCCCAGGTCTGACTGGGAAGCCGGCCATATTCCTGGGGCGATTCAGTTTTTTTGGGACAGTTACACCCGTACCGATGCCAAAGGGGTGAAATACAGCTCAATTCCACCACAGGAACTTGCGGTTGC
>JBMOEI010000197.1:0-3558 GCA_049318985.1 Desulfuromonadaceae bacterium | reverse complement strand
TAATCCGTGATGCCGGTTCCATTCTGCTCCAGCACCCCTACGAATCATTTTCATCCTCCGTAGAACGCTTCCTCCGTGATGCCGCTGCTGATCCCAAGGTCCACGGTATCAAGATGACCCTCTACCGAACCTCCAGCCAGAGCCGCATTATTGAAGCCCTGCTGACCGCCGCACAAAACGGCAAACAGGTAGCGGTGGTGGTGGAGTTGAAAGCACGCTTTGATGAGGCAACCAATATTCGTCTGGCAGAACAGATGGAACAGGCAGGTATTCATGTTACGTACGGGGTGGTTGGACTCAAAACTCACTGTAAAGTAATCATGATAGTCCGTCAGGATTACAATGCCCTGCGTCGTTATGTCCATATCGGCACCGGTAATTACCATGCGGATACCGCTCGGGTCTATAGTGATGTAGGCCTGTTAAGCTGCAGTACGGCGCTCGGAAATGATGTAACGGAGTTGTTCAATTATCTGACGACCGGGTTTAAGCCGCGCAGAAAATATAGCCAGATACTGACCGCTCCCCGATTTCTCAAGCAGGCGCTTCTTGCAAAAATAGAGCGCGAAACGGCACTTCATCGTGAAAGTGGCAGAGGTTTGATTCAGTTCAAAATAAACGCTCTTGAAGATGGAGACATTGTTAAGGCGCTCTATGTGGCCTCCATGGCCGGAGTTGTGATTGATCTTATCGTGCGCGACACCTGCCGCCTGCGCCCCGGACTGGCAGGGCTATCTGAAACTATCCGTGTTATCAGTATCGTCGGACGTTTCCTGGAGCATTCCCGAATCTACTACTTCAGAAACGGCGGCGCTGATGAGTATTTTATCTCTTCTGCTGATGCGATGAAGCGCAATCTGGAAGCACGTGTGGAGGTTCTCTGCCCGATAGAGACACCGGCGCTCACAAGTGAACTTCGTTCCCTCCTGGACGTTCACCTTCTTGATACCCGTTCCGCATGGGACATGCAGTCAGATGGCAGCTATATTCAGCGCACGCCTGCCGAAACGGATATATCGGGTGGCAGCCATTGTCAATTGATCGAACTGACTGAAAAGCGGGTTGAGGTGTACCGGAAGAGGGTGAAGAAAAAGAAGTCTCATACTTCTGAAACTGCCTTGTAGACGATGAATCAGTTGTTGGACTGTCAGGCAGGTCCTCGAAGTCCTGGGAGGTGTGGAATACCCGCAGTATGAAGCTACATCACGCATATGAACATCCTCTTCCAGACAAAATTGTTGGGAAGCAGAATCAAACTGTCGCGAAGACCACCGTACTGCCAAAGGCTTTTTCGAACAGGTCTTTTTTGGCATTAGCCCCAAAAATCTCAACCGAAACATCTTCTGCTGCAGTCAGGTGAATGGCAATCTCCTCACCGCCAAAAAGGCAGGAAACGTTGGTAATTAAACCGTTCCTGCGCCGGTCAAGTCCATCCGCCAGGCGGAGGATACCACCCAGCCGGGCAACAATTACCTGATCCTTTTCTTTCAATCCCTGGAAGGCATCATGTTTCCGTTTGGGAAGTGATTTGCGGTGATAGCGTGCGATCTGTGCAATCAGCTCCCGCTCCCGCGGGTTGAAGCCGAAGAGATCTGCATGTCGAATCAGATGATATGAGTGTTTATGATGACTGCTGTAACTGATGAAATACCCACTGTCGTGAAGAATAGCCGCAGCCTCAAGCAGTTTTTTTTCTGCAGCATGTAACCCGAAGGGGAGTTCCACTGCTTCAAAAATAGAGAGGGCCATGGCTGCTACATGCGTCGCATGAGGTTCGTCAACGTGGCACGACCGTGCAAAAGTTGTGATGGCGTCTTTCCATGATGGCGGGGCAGTGCTACCCGATGCCAGGCCAAGCCGCTTTACCGCTCTTATGAGAAGGCCTTCACGGATGCCGCGTTCATTGATCAACACCCGATTGGCTCCCAGAAAACGCATTACTTCGTCGAGCACCACCGTACCCGCTACAATTATGTCGGCCCGATCCTGATTGAGTCCGGGAATAGTTCGACGCCCCTTCAGATCTTTATGAGTTAACATCGCCAAAAGATGAACGACTTCCGCATGAAAGACCTCAGAGCCATGCACTGATACGTAATTGTCCTTGCGCATCTGCATGGTCATGCTACCGATTGCGGTGAGAGTTCCGCCAGATCCGATCAATGAATCTACGGAGATTTTCTTGCCGGCGAAGCTATTTTTGAGGCTCCCCCTGATATAACCTCTGAGTTTCCTCAGTTCTTTTTCGGCTATCGGGTCGCTTGTCAGAAAGCGATCCGTCATGACAACTGCACCGAGGTCAAGGGAATAAAATTCTTCCACATGGTTTCCGTATGCGGTGACAATTTCAACACTCCCACCGCCAATATCAACCATGGCATACCGTTTCCCATACATGTCAAAATTGGCAAGAGCTGAGGTTGATGCCAGCTCAGCTTCTTCTTCTCCGGAAATAACCCTGATTTCATGACCCAACTCGTCCGACAGTCGAGCGACCAGTGCCGTGCCGTTTGTTGCATTTCTGACGGCACTGGTAGCAACAGCTTCAACCGCTTCGACGTTCAAACCGGAGACCAGTTTTTGAAATCGTTGTATCGCTTCAAGCGCACGGGTTGATGCTTCGACAGATATAATACCTGTCATTGCCAGCTGTTCTCCAAGACGAACAGTTGCCTTCTCGTCATCCAATATTTTAAAGGAGCCTTCTTTGGTGGCTTCAGCAATGATGCAGCGAATGGAATTGGTGCCAATATCGATAGCGGCGATGCGCGTTTTTTTCATATTACCTCTTATATCGTGAATGGAGTAAGGACATGTTTCAGGAGGCTGCTTGTGGGAATGCCTTTTTGAAAGAGGTGACTCTTTTTTTCCCCGGTGACAAGTACCACAGAAAGCTGGCCGGTTTGTCATCAGACGCCGGATCAAGCTTCAAAGCCACACAGGCCGCTTTGTTCAGGGAAACCACTTCCTCAGTACGACCGACTAACGCCGCAACCAACATGCCCAGCTGCGGTTCGTGGCCAACGATCATGACGCGCCTGGCATCAGTACCACCCTTGAGATATGCAGCCAGTTCATGTATATCAGCTTCCGGGAGAAGCAGAGTGCTTGCGACGACAACATTCTTGCGACACGCCTTTTCGGCCGCTATCTCGGCGGTTTGAACGGCCCGAGTGAGGGGACTGGTGATGGTTAACCGCGTTTTTGGACCGAACCTGGCAATTGCTGAACTCATTTTTTTAGCTGACGTTCTCCCCTTTTCCGTAAGATAGCGCCACTGGTCCTGTAATGTCTCGCTTCTCTCCACCGCTTCTGCATGCCGCAGTACGTACAGTATCATGGTATCCTCCTCGTAGATTTGGCTGAGGGGTCAGTATAAACCACATCGAGATCAAATCAACGATGTATTGTATAATTCACATGATTGTAACAATTCCGGGCAGAAATTAGCCCATACACTTTTCCACGACATACCTTTCACGTGGACGGGCAGAGACAATCTGCACGTAATCAGGCATTACCATGAAAGCTGCACAGACTGGCAATCATCGATGAATC
>JBMOEI010000196.1:0-3586 GCA_049318985.1 Desulfuromonadaceae bacterium | reverse complement strand
ATTTTCTTGCCTCAGTTGCCAATCTAATTTAGTATTCAGGACCAAATCAGTTCACATTATGAGGCGGTCTATGGAGAAGCAACAGTTACTAGAAAAAACCGCTGAAACTCTGCGTCCATTTGAAACCAGCAATTTGATTGATTCAATGCAGCACCTCACTGTTAACCAGGTGTTTGCCAATCCGGCCATCATCTTTTTTATTGTTGTAGTGTTCTTTTTTGGCGTTATAAGGCGATCAAAGACGGTTTTGCTCAGTCTGTTTGCACTTTTATGTATTGCACTAATCGTACGATTTGCAATGCCTGCCCAGGGTGACAACCTGTCATTTCAATCACTAATGCCGTTTGTTGGTGGTGGTCTGTTGGTAGGCGGCGTGGTCATCTACTTCTCACTTATTAAAAGCGATTAACTATAAGACGGGATTCTCAAAATGAAAATTGATAAGCGTGACTGGTTTTTTATAGCGGTAGTTGTTTTAGTATTGGGAATTTTTATCGGGATCTCCGGTAAAGAAAAAACAACACTGGTTCCCAATGACCCGATGCATAAAGTTTCTTTCGATGCGGCGTATAAGAATGCTCCTGCTCCCGATGCATCAATCTTCAAGCGGGCATTCTTTAAACCTGACAAAAAAGGTGCCGAGGTCTTTTGTGAGCCGTGCCATAAAGAAAAAGGGGTGCCGTTCCCGCCAAATCATCCTGCCAAGAATCGCTGTCTGTTCTGTCATAAGCTTAAAAGGTAACTGCTCATACTGGCTTCTTCTTCGTCTACGGCAACATGAGCCGCCAGAGCCGGCTCTTCCAGGCTGATCCTGCCGATTTTTCCTGCCCGCAACTCCCGTAAAAAGGCTTCAGCCGCCCGATGAATATCAATCTCTCCGCCCGCCATCAGGCATCCCAGACGTTTTCCGATAACTTCAAGCATGGTAGTCGGTGTTTCGGGAAGTTCTGCCAGTTTGTAGCGAATTTTTAATAACTCCGGATATCTCCCCATCATATATTCAACAGCAAAAAGTCCCACGCATGTGTAATCAAGTGCGCTTGCTCCTATAGCTCCACTGGTTGCCAGGCGATACGCCACATTCTGGTCGTCCATATTCGGCCAGAGTATGCCGGGTGTATCAGAGAGTACGATGCCGTTTTTAAGATCGATCTGTTGCCCACAGGTGGTAACAGCCGGTTTGTCGCCGACTTTTGCGATACATTTTCCGGCCAGAGTATTGATCAAGGTTGATTTTCCGGTATTGGGAATACCGAAGATCATGACCCGCAGTGGCCATCCCGGACGTCCACGATGCGGCACGGTTTTCTGGCAGAGTTTAAGTAATTGCTTCGCATCAGCGTGGAGTCTGGCGGAAAGAGGCAAAGCGGTGACACCTGCCTCCTTTTCAAAATAACGTACCCATGCTTTTGTGGCGACCGGGTCAGCCAGGTCATGTTTGTTCAGTATTTTGATACAGGGCTTATTACGGCGCATCTCCTCCAGTTGGCAATTGGAGCTTGACAAGGGGAGACGGGCGTCAACTACCTCAATAATGACATCGATCTTGCGGATCGCTTCGGCCATTTTTTCCTGCGCCTTGCCCATATGTCCCGGATACCATCGAATCGTCATCTGTTTTCCTTTTTAATACAACTCGTACTTAAGTAGTCGACATTCAATTGCGCCATTAAACAGAACATGGCGTCGCGAAGCTTTAAGGCCGATATATTTTGCCAGTTCCATATTACCGGTCAGAACATAGCCGGTCCAGCCTCGACACTGTTTTTTCATCACATCACCGATTTGGCAGTACAGTTCACGCAGATCATCCTCTTCCCCAAGGCGTTTACCATAGGGCGGGTTTATAATAACGACACCCCTATCCCCCTCCGGTCTGAATTCCTGGAGTGCCGCGTGGAAAAAATGAATCTGGCCTTCCAGGCCGGCTTTTGTACAGTTTCTTCCTGCCAGCAGGAGGGCTTTATTGTCCAGGTCGTATCCCGTTATCAGGCCAACCGGTAATCTGCGGATGCCGCTTTCAGCCTCTGCACAGATAGCCACCCACAGATCGTTGTCAAAATCCAGCCAGCGTTGAAAACCGAATTGCCGCTGCAGCCCGGGTGGTTTATGTGCCGCAAACAGAGCAGCCTCAACCGGAATGGTGCCTGAACCGCACATCGGATCCGCTAAAGGGATGGTACCATCCCAACCGGTCAAGGCGACTACTGCAGCCGCCAGTGTCTCTCGTAAAGGTGCTTCGTTACGCTCCAGTCGGTAGCCGCGACGATCAAGTGAATCACCTGAACTGTCGAGGCTGATCGTACAGCTGTTTTTATGAAGATGAACGTTTATGCGCACATCAGGTGCAGCAGTATCTACGTTCGGTCTGCTTCCGCATGCTTCACGAATGCGATCCACAACGGCATCTTTGGTTTTGAGTGCCACAAAACCGGAGTGTGTCAGAGTTGAATCACGCAGCGAACAATCCACCGCCATGGTCATATCCGGAGTAATCAGGTCGTGCCACGGTAGTGCGTACACACCCGCGTACAGCTCTGCAGGGCTTGCGCAGGGGAACAGCGCGAGTTGTACCAGAACCCGGCTGGCAGTGCGAAGCCAGAGATTTGCGCGGTAGAGTCCCGCCCGGTCAGTATTGAAAGCAACGCCACCTTTACCCGGTTTCGCATCCTTGATGCCAAGTGTGTCAAGTTCGGCAGCGGCGAGCTCCTCAGCGCCACGTGGTACCGCTGCAAAGCAGTTGAGCGCATCACAACGCTTTCCGGGTCGCAAAATATGATTCGGTTTATCCATTACTGCTCCCTGTCTCTTGAGACCACACAGATTCTAAAATGTTCCAAGTCTGCTTTTCGGTTCCGCTATTGTCAATAACCACACTTCCGTACCGCTCTTTTTCGGCAAGCGGAATTTGACTGTCTATTATTTTCAGTGCCTGATCGCGCGTGATTCCATCACGACTCATGAGGCGCTCTATCTGTATCTCGGGTCGTACCGTAACCACCCAGATGGTATCAACCCGGCTGTTTCCACCAGCTTCAATAAGCAGCGGCGCCATATAAATAAGTCGGTCATGGCCAGCGGCATCAGCTGCGGAGATATGAACGTCAGAAAGTTTGCGTATTTCAGGGTGGAGAATATCTTCGAGGAGTCGGCGCTTTTCCGGATTTGAAAAAATCATTGAACCCAGACGTTTTCGATCAAGGACGCCTTCTTGAGTGAGTACCTCAGGCCCGAAGCGGGCGACAATCTGAGCTAATGCATCGCTCGCAGGCAGAACAACATCGCGGGCAAGCTGGTCTGCGTCTATCACCGGAACGCCCTTTTCAGCAAAAAAACGGGCAACAGAGCTTTTTCCCGTAGCGATTCCGCCGGTTAATCCTATGACACGAATTTTATATGGTATTGGCAGGGCATTTTTCATGCCGCATCATATCAGAGCAAAGAGTAAAATGACAGATTTAAGACTTGAGTTGATAGAGTAAATAGTGTATTGATTTCCGTCTAAAAGTTTACAATTTAAGATATAGTCAGGGGCGGTTAGCTCAGCTGGATAGAGTACAGGCCTCCGAAGCCTGGGGTCGTGCGT
>JBMOEI010000195.1:0-3592 GCA_049318985.1 Desulfuromonadaceae bacterium | reverse complement strand
TTGATAAGTCATCATATAGCGAAATAACAAAAGCTGCTGGGATAAACAGTTTTAGTTATTTTAATTCAAGTTCATCAAGTAATAATTTTAACTTTAATGTTGTTTTAGTTTATTATAATTTGTACAGACAAAGTGATACTACTAGCGTTTTTACAAACTTATATGGTATATTGGTTTTAGATAATTATATTAACCAAGGTGATTATGCAGAACTAAAAAGATTTAACAAATTTAAAGCAAATATTTTAACTGGTTTAAATGGTAACTCATATAGCTTAAAATTCAATATTAAAATAGACACTTCGGTTGCTAATTTAGGAGTTGACAAAATCATAAATGATTACAATACATTTTCAATGGAATTGTTTTCCGACGCTATGATGCAAGTTAAAACAGCTGCTAATATATTCGAGTCTCAAAGTATTGAGTTAATAAGTGTTAAAAACAGACTAACTAACTTAGAAAATTTTTATTTTTCACAAGACGATTTACATAATGTTAATAATAGGATTTTACAAGTTGAAAAATCAGTGAATGCTGCTAACATGGCATTTGGTGATAAGAATACTTTGTTAAAACTTATTAATACTAATGCCGATAATATAAACTTATTGTTGTCTGGCAATCTTTCCACTTCGTTAACTTATAATACCGATGTTATACAATCTGGTGCAGGTATAGAAATTGACAAAAGCGTTAAAAATAAACTTAAAGTAACAAGCACACAACAAAGATACAATCCTAACGTGTATTGTAAAAATAGTAGTGGCACATTAGAATTTACTATTGGAAATGGAGACCCATCTTCAACCACAAACGGAAATGTAATTCCTTTACAAGAATTTACAAATTATTACAAATATGCAGAAGATATACAAAGTTTAACAAGCGATTTGATAATTAATATCGAAGACAATTTCAACAAATGGAAGCTTGGACAATCTATGAAAATATATTTTGATAAAGCAATTACGTTAAATGGAAATTCAATTATAATAAAATCTGATTTTTCTAATGCATACAAACAAATAGCATTTGTAGATAATACAAACATAATATCAACAAAACCAATTGTAGAATTAGTATGTATAGACTCTACTAATTTAATATTTGATATAAATATCCTAAGATAAAAAACATAAATACAATGGCTGATTACTCACTTACTACTCTTTTAAATGATTTATTAAGACTTCAAAACAATAGTTTGGAGATGATAAATGCATTGTCGACTGCAACAACATCACAAAGCGATACAGTTGATGTTAAAATTTTAAATTCTTCTAATGTTTTAGAAACAGTTAAAATTCCTTCGTTCGGTTATTTAAAAAATCAAATGAATGTATTGGATGCTACTGTAAAAAATTTAGCAGGAATTGGTGATGCGAATTCGAATGTGCGTTTATCCGATGGTAGTTTTAGAAAAATACTTGTCTCTAATTTACAAAAAGAAGCATCTAACATAACAAGTCTTTCCAAACCTAATACATTTAACAAAAAAGAAAATTGGTTTTTTGAGTCATTTTTAAATCCACTTTTATATGTATCATTTAATTTAACAAATCAGATTAAATTTAATACAGAAAATGTAGAAGTTTCAAGGTACATGTTAAATCTTGACACTGCTTCCAAGTTAAGTATTTTTAATACAAATTTTTTAAACAAAAGTGATATAAATTATAGCACTTTTTTACAAATAGTCAATGACAACAACATAACATATTTCTTAGATAAAAATACTGTTGAAACAACACCAAGGACATTACAATACTTTGGCAGCTTTACCGTTACTGATGTTAAGGATAACACTATAACAGAAATAATAAACGGTGAAACTATTTATAAAAAACTTTTATCTGTCAAACTTGATAAATTAACATATTCTGATAGTTCTTCAGCGTATTTAAATACTAAACAATTGAAAATTGGAGATTCATTAATAGTCAATTCAGGTAATAAAAATACAAGATATGAAATACTTTCAGTTGATAATTCAAAAAGAACAGTTGATGTAAGATTAATAGAAGGATTTGACTCTATAACAATGGGTAGTGATGTTCTTAGCTACTATGCTGTTGATAGTTCAGATGTTATAGTAGATGTTAACGTTGGGTTTAATGAACGTTCTGTTGTTTTTGTTAAAGCAATTGACCCAGACTCTAAAATCCTTGCTACTCAATGGTCACCTGGTGTAGGGTTTTATACAAATGATTTAACCATAGTAGATTCTACTGGTAGTACAATAAATCTTGCAACATATTATCAAAATGAGGTTGTTGATTTTGGTGCTTATTTATATTCTTCTGTTAAGGATAAAACAGTACCTGCTGCGTTCGGTGTAACGCCTGATGCGCCTGTATTAATATCTTCTAATTTCCAAGTTTTACAAATAAACGAACATTTGAATTCTGCTATATCATCAGACATAGCTAAAAAGCAATATGATAAAACTTTAGCACAATCACAAATAGCATCTTTAGATAAAACAATAACAGATTTAAAAACTAAAATTGCTACTACTACATATTCAACTGACCAATTAAGGAAAACGGATGAGGCTAGTTTAAATAGTTACATTACACAACGACAAGCTCAATCTGGGTTGTATTCATCATTGGTTGATGAAATTAATACATTGACAAATTCACAAAACAACGACATTACTCCTAAATATAGGGTTCGTGGATTTTTTCCATTTCCTACACCTAAAACTTCTAGTAGAACAGGAGACCAAGAGGTTGTACAATTCTTAATTCAGTATCGTTATATTGGAAAGGATGGTTCCGCAAACAAACCACAACAAATATCATATATTGATACAAACGGACAAACGAGAAGAGGAACATTTTCTAGTTGGATAGAATACACAAGTCCATTGAGAACAAAATCAATAGATAATACGACTGGTAATTTTTATTGGGCTACCGACCAAACTGAAAATGCTGATATTGTTAATATTAACCAAATAGATATTCCTATAAATGTTGGGGAGTCTGTTGAATTTAGGATTAAATCAATATCCGAAGCAGGATGGCCAGTTAATCCTTATTATTCCGATTGGACTGATATTGTTAAAATAGATTTTCCAGCTGAATTAGAGTCTATTCAAAACGTAAGTTCAATTGCAGAGCAAGCTAAAGCAGAAAAAGTTAAAATAGAATTGCTATCTGATTTTTCTAATATGAATTTAGATACCATAGCAGGTTTATCATTTACACAGAATGGGAATTTTTATGCAAATGATTCTAAACATATTGCTTCTGGATTTTTAACAGCTGAAAATAATATTGTTAGTTTGTACCTTCTTGCAGAATGTTATTATTCAGAGGAAGATTATCCTAAAGTTGTAAGTCTATTCAACAAACATCGAATTTTAACATATGGACTTGATTTTTAATTGCTTGCAGCTTAATCATTAGTACTATTTTTAATCAAGATTAAACTTAAATAATATGAACACTGTTTATAAATTTTGGATCAACCATTAGAGAAACAAGAGAACAATGCTAAGTTGGAAGCACAAAAATGGTTCTTAAAAGCTGTGTGCCATGAATAAAATGAAAATAAAGTCCACTCAATTAATTGTTACTTT
>JBMOEI010000194.1:0-3697 GCA_049318985.1 Desulfuromonadaceae bacterium | reverse complement strand
GCGGTCTAAACGGGCCATGTTTCCTCCTGTTATTAGTTCGGTTGTCAGGGACTATGAATGCCGTTCATACAGCATTGTTTGTCGCGGGTTGTTCATTAAATCATTCCCCAATATATGCGTTGGCTGGCTGGTTCTACCAAGACGGTTGTCTTTGCAGAAAATCTAAAAAATAACACTGCCGTCCGTCCAGTTTGAATGCAGCTATTCTAAGCCTCTTGCACTGTATAAAGTTAATTGTTGTTATAAAATAATGTCCTTAGCAACCGCTCCCACACCTACTACCACAAATGCCGCAACCCTCATGAATTGTGCAATGTTTGCATTTTTCGGTTTATCGCAGAGATCCAGGGATGACCTGTCTACATACCATGCAGCATCAACCAATTTTCCCTGCAGCTTGTTTATATTGAGCATCTGCAGCACCTCTGCTTCAGTCGTTTCCAACAGTCGTGCAGCTTCAGCAACCGGTACGAAAGCAGTCACGGATTCACACATATTTCTATACCCTCTTTACAGCCCAGTGTAAAAACGCAGCGATTATTTAACAGCAAGCAGTTCCACTTCAAATATAAGTGTAGCGAATCGTGGGACGGAGCCTACAATACCCTCTTCACCATACGCAATATTTGATGGGCATACCAATTCTGCCTTTCCGCCAACCTTCATCATCTGCAACCCCTCTGTCCAGCACTTGATGACGTTGTTAAGCCGAAATTCAGCAGGTCTACCGCTTTTATATGAACTGTCGAATTCACGGCCATTCAATAATGTGCCTCGATAATTGACACTTACCGTGTCGGTGGCCCCTGGAGTAGCTCCAGTACCTTCAACAAGAGATGTGTACTGCAGCCCGGATTTTGTTGTTTTAGTCTCTTTTGCAGGTTCACCGGCAAATGAGGTACTGGCAAGAAGGCAAATGAGGGTTGAAATGACAAGTTTGCGCATAAAATCTCCTTTACGTGCTATCGTGTCCACGGCATGATTGGCACACTGGAAATGCTGTGCTTTGGTGAGCCGTCTATCAGTTTGTCGGTAAAAGCCAAATAAACAAGGACGTTGCGTTTCTTATCCAGAAACCTGACGACGTGCAGTTTTTTGAACAGAATGGAGCGTCCCTTTGAAAAGACTTCTTCCCCGTCTTTCAAGGTTTTAGGTAGTGTGATCGCCCCGATTTGCCGGCATGCTATCGATGCTTCCGAGCGTTCTTCAACCAACCCCAAAGCTCCTTTGACTCCACCTTTGGTCGGATAGCTGACATGACAGGTCACACCGCGCACCAGTGGGTCATCGAACGCTTCAATTACTATCTTGCTGTTCGGTCCTGTCATTATGAACTCGGTGCTGATATCACCGATCTTTTCAGCCCAGGCCGGCAAAGCCACCAGTAGTGAACTGATCATGATTAGTATCAGTTTCATGATGCTCCTTACTTTAAGCTTGAATTTTACTATGCCTTGACTAGCGTTCGGCCTTATTTCCCTTGCCTTCCAGATAGCCTCTACACATTGGTTGTCTTGGAAGACTGATAAAATCATTACATTCTCAGGCACGATTCAACAGGTCTTTTCCACTTTCACTCAACTTTGTTGCCATCTCTGCAATCTTGACAAACCCCGTCCGCTTGCCCTGATCGTAAGCAAACTCTATTTTCCGCTTCTCACTAATGCTATCCCAGTGCTCATCAGCCTCTATATTCCACATATTAACGAGCTGCTTGTAAGTCATATTTCCCCTCCTCTACCCATGAACATCCCTCTAGCGGATGCCTCAATCAGCGTTCCGTATTGATTCCGGGCCGCCTTGCCAGTTTATGAACTTGAATTCAGCGACCCGTAAATTTGTTTTGAGGTCAAATTTTTTGCCCGTGTTACCAGCACCAAGGGATACGTTTTCGATTATTTCATCAGGTTCAAGCAATTCAGGCAGGCAAAGCAATATACCGAGTGCATGTATTTTGACATCAATCTGTGCCGCCAACTTTTTAATGTTCCGAGCAGCCGAAAGCGTATCGCCATGCACGTTATGTTCTTGAAAGTGTGCAGAACACTCTTCTACTGTTTTCCCCTCAATGAAAGACTCAATTTCGGAGAGCTTTCCGGTTAAATCAGAGCTGCTAAAGATGTCCAGTGCAGTTAAATCCATTAAGTTGTCCCCTTCAATTGATGGATTCAGTTATTGCGGTGGAGGTACATCCTCAACACTCAATTCAGCTTCAAGCTCAATCCCAGAATTCTTAAGGCCTGCATTGCGTCAGCCAATGGTTTTTTGAAGGCCAACTCAAGTTTAATAACATGTTCAAGCAACCAGTCTATCATTTGTGGCCAATTGTCGCGGTTATTCTCCGGCGAAAAATTTACCTGGAACCACCCAATAACAATTTTCTATCGGTTTTTGTTGCATAGCTATCACCTATCTTACATTTATTATAAGGGTATCATCGCACAAGACCTCCCCCGTCTAGTGAACTTGAATGCATTGGGGTACCGCTCTTTCCGAGCCTCATGGTCGAACCAGACAAACCTCTCAAGATAAAGCTGGTCGCCCATCATTCCCCCCTATTTAAAATACTCATTAAAATTAAAAAGTTTCCATAGTATCCTAAATTCCCGAAAAATTATAACTATGCCGCGCCAGGGATGGGAACCTCAAGGGCACTTAGAATCTGTCGTTGATTCTTGGTTAGTTCGGTCATAATGTGGCCGTACTTGCCAGAGTAACTCACCTTGGTCAGAGTTTCCATTTCTCTGAGCATCTCTCGCACGGTGTATTGTTCAATCAACCCGTTATTCCTCATCTGTTTGCGAAGGGCACTGATAAGGATCAAGGCGATGAACTGAACAAAGAGCCGTCCGTCGACTGTCGACGAGCTGTGCATTCTCAATCGTTTCATATCGAGGCTGTTCTTCAGGTCATCGAAGCATTTCTCCACCGAATCCTTGTCTCGATACACCTGCATGGCCTCTATCGGATCCTTGATACCGCTGGAGAGCAATGCCTGAAAACCGGAATATCTGCTGATGTGCCGGTTGATGGCCTCGGTGTTGAAGGAAACCTTCATCCCACGCTTCGGTGTTGTTTTCACGGTGAGGTACTCTTCATACGCTTTCTGGTGAACTGGCACCGGATTGCCGGATTCGATCTCTTGCCTATATTGAAACAGTGCCTCATTGAAAGCATCGACCGCTCGGGCATGGTTGCCGGCATTGTAGAACAAATGCAGATAACAGCGACGTTTACCTTCCCCCCAAGGATAGAGGTTTGAGTGGACATACAGGATTTCATCATCAAGCTTTCGGTATCCTTCTGGCCCATGAATGCTGGTATGTACCTCATCTATGGCCATCTGCACCCAACGGTTGTTTAAAGGTACCGAAATGGTGAAGTGGGCACGGTGGGCGACCATGTCATCAATGTTTTTCCGGCTGTAGAACCCCTTGTCCATTATATAATGCAACCGACCTGCTTCCAGCACTTTGAAGGTAGCGACCAGGTTATGAAGCGTCGACACATCGTTGATATTGCCCGGAGTGCGGTGATAATAGACCGGCAAGCCCGACTTCTGGCCAAATAACATTGCCAGATTGAGTTGTGGCAATGATTCACCGTCGCGATTATAGCCATACTTTATGTACTCATTCTGTTCCGAATATGAAGAGACCGAGGTTATGTCATAGCAGAGATAGTCGTTCTCAAGACG
>JBMOEI010000193.1:0-3698 GCA_049318985.1 Desulfuromonadaceae bacterium | reverse complement strand
GGCAGAACAGACCTTCGCGCGGTGGCAGAAGGTGACATAGTTGGACTCGGCCCGATTGCGCAAGCGATTCGGGCTGTTTCTTTTGATCAGGTACTCTTATTGAACAACTTCCCGGTAGCGGAGGTAAAACCATACCTCCACTGGCTGCAGGGTATCAAAAAACTTCCGGTTTCATCACGCCAGGTCGCGCTCACCAGCCCCACTGACTTTGCTGAAATTTATGAAGCGGCCACAGCGGCTGTGCAAAAGTGCTGTGACGATTATGGTTCTGATATCGACCTGACCTTTCACCTCAGCCCCGGCACTCCGGCAATGGCGGCGGTCTGGATTCTGATTGCCGCCGGACGCTATCCGGCACAGTTGATTGAATCCTCGCGTGAGCAGGGCATCAAGACGGTTACCGTCCCGTTCGAGATTGCTGCAGAATACCTGCCGCGTCTGCGGGAAAATCAGGATTTGCGGATTTTGGAACGCTGTGCAGCCCTCCCCCCCAACCTGCCCGCTTTTGAAGAGATTATCCACCAGAGCGACACCATGAAACGGGTGGTAGAACGCGCCCGGCGTGTTGCTCCGCGCAATCTGCCGGTATTGATTGAAGGTGAATCAGGCACAGGGAAGGAACTGCTGGCGCGTGCGCTACATGTTGGTGGTCTTACTCCCAACGGCGCTTTTGTCGCGGTCAACTGTAGCGCTATTCCGGAAAACCTGATGGAGTCGGAATTCTTCGGCCACAAGAAAGGCTCCTTCACCGGTGCAGCAATCGAGCGCAGAGGGCATTTTGTTGAGGCAGATGGTGGTACACTCTTTCTCGACGAAATCGGTGAACTGCCGCTGGCCATGCAGGCTCGTCTGTTACGGGCACTGCAGCAGGGCGAAGTAACCCCGGTGGGTGCATCGAAACCGGTGCCGTTCAAAACCCGCATCATCGCCGCCACCAATCGCACTCTGATTGATGAAGTGGCGGCTGGCCGTTTTCGTGAAGATCTCTTCTATCGCCTGGCGGTGGCAACACTTGGTCTGCCGCCGCTGCGGGAGCGCCAGGGAGATATTGGCCTCCTCATTGATAAGCTGCTGATGCAGGTAAATTCCGAACTCGCAACAGGTGGAACAAAGCCGTTAGCACTCTCCCCCGGTGCCCGCGCCCTGCTGCTGGCACACAGCTGGCCGGGTAATGTGCGCGAACTTCTCAACACCCTGCACCGGGTAGCCTCCTGGTGTGAAGATACCACCATTTCTTCCGCCGAAATGCGCGAAGCGATCCTGCCTGCGCGAACGTTGCAGACGGTGTTTGGCGATGAGAGCGCACCGTTGGTGGAGAGTTTCAGTTTGCCGGACGTTCTGGCCGGTGTTGCCAGGAAGTATCTGGAAAGGGCAATGAAGCAGGCGGGTGGTAACAAGACTAAAGCGGCGAAACTACTGGGGCTGCCCAATTACCAGACGCTGGATAACTGGTTGAGGAAGTATGGGGTGGAATAGGCATTCTGATCAGGCAAAAGAAAGGAATTTGAACATGGATAAACACGATACACAGGATACAGGATTGAAACATGAAGACATCACCAAAATCATTATTGGCTGCGCTTTTGAAGTGATCAATGAACTTGGATCTGGTTTTCTTGAATCCGTCTATGGGAAGGCTTTGCTTCTTGCACTTTTACAAAAAGGCTTGTCAGCCGTTTCACAACACCCGGTTAAGGTGATGTTCAGGGGTGAATGCGTTGGAGACTTTTATGTGTGATATATTTGTTGCGGAGAAGGTAATCGTCGAGCTGAAAGCCGTCAAGGCAATAGCCCCTGAACATCAGGCACAGATTATCAATTATCTGACAGCCACTGGAATAGAAGTTGGCCTTCTCATCAACTTCGGCAGTTCAAAACTTGAATACAAGCGCTTTACTCGAAAAACCGAATGGAACATGGATATTCAGGATGATCAGGATAACAATCTTGAGGATTTAATCTGAAAACGATTTTGAATGTAATCCTGAATATCCTGTCCATCAATGTTAAAAAATGATCCTGCCTTTACCTCTGATCATTTCAGCTCATCACTGAAATCTGGCGCTACATCCGGAGCAGATGCAAGCATTTTCAGGTATGTGTCGCGATCCGGAGAAAGTTCGCCGCAATCAATCAGAATAAATTCCGCCGGAGTTACCACCCGTATGCCCTGATATAGTACCAGATCGGTGAGATGATGGTCGCCGGAAACGATATAATCAGCGCGCCCTTCAACAGCGCATATCAGGTATTTTGTATCATCAGGATCGACGGCAAGCGGCGGGATATTGAGGCTACCTGGGGTAACGATGGCAACGGTTCGGAGCAGTTTAACAAAGTTTTGCAGTTCCTCGTCAGAAGCCGCAAGGCGTTTTCTTATTTTTGGGTAGAACAAAACTCTCGTAATCTCGTCGCAGATAGCATCAGAAATAAGGAGCAAAACCTTTTCTTCCCTGACCAGGGTGATAATACTATCCGGGTTTGAATCAGGCTTGAGAAGGGCACTGACAAAAAGGTTGGTATCCAGAACAACGCGAATCATTGCCGCGCACAGGCTAGTGCTTCTGAAAGATCGTCGTCAACAGCACCGGCAGTATCAGCGTTTTTCTGGAAGGAGCTGTACAACCGGAAAAAATCTTCCCGGTTCGCTTTCATATTGAGGTACTTTTCAATAGGAATGATTGCCACCAGCGGTTTACCGGCACGTTCAACGATATACTCATCAGATTTGATGGATACTTCGTTCATGAGTTGCCCGAGATTTTGGCGAACTTTGATGGCGGATACTGTTTTTAACATATACTACCTCCATGACCATTATGGTTGACATGATTATAGTAATCAGTAGAGTGAATTGTCAATTATTTCGACCTTGTTCTGGAAATGATGTTGGTTGAATTGTAGGACGGATGAAACACAGCGCATTTTTTCACATGGATAATCAGGATGAACAGGATGAAAGGCTTGAAGATTTAGTCTGAAACGATTTTGAAGTTAATCCTGAATATCCTGTCCATCAATGTTAGAAATGAATTTCGGATTGAAGCGTATTTCGGCGGGTTGTTGTTTTGAGGAGGAGCCATGGTTCAACGGACAGTTAAGAATACTATCAATGATCCGTCTGTCACCGGTTTGCTGAATAACTTGCGAGAACTGATTATTTCCGGCAGGCAGAAAGCGTTGCGTGCCGTTGATGTTGTTCAGGTACAGACTTGCTGGGAGATGGGACGGTATATTGTTGAGTTTGAACAGGGTGGCGCTGGACGTGCGGAATATGGTGCTCACCTGCTTCCCCGTTTGGCAAAAGTGTTGACAACAGAGTTCGGGACAGGTTTTGACACTACAAACATTCGTAAAATGAGGCAGTTCTACCAACTGTTCCCAATTCGAGACGCACTGCGTCTCGAATTAAGCTGGACTCACTATCGACTGCTATTGCGGGTGGAAAACCAAAAGGCTCGTGAATGGTATGTGACTGAAGCTGCCTCGCAAAACTGGTCTACCCGTGCGCTTGAGCGCCAAATCGGCACACTCTATTATGAACGACTGCTGGTCAGTCAGGATCGACAGGCTGTTCTGGAGGAGGCAGATACCAACATTGCCGCCTTGCCACTTTCGCCCCGCGAATTTGTTCGTGATCCGGTAATTGTCCTTGTCAAACAGTTTCATAACTATAATTCCCGACACTGAAAGACACA
>JBMOEI010000192.1:0-3748 GCA_049318985.1 Desulfuromonadaceae bacterium | reverse complement strand
GATCATGTCAGGATTGCTCCATCCGTTTCTGATGAAGAATTATAGACTGTGACAGGTAATGCTCGAATTTCTGGGTTTACCAAGTCCTGGCAAGCTTCTGGAGGAAAAGCTGGAGCAGGCTTTGATTGATAATCTGCAAGCGTTTTTAATGGAACTGGGCAAGGGGTTCGCCTTTGTTGCCAGGCAACAGCGAATCAGCACCGAGAGCAAGGATTTCTATATCGATCTCGTTTTCTACAACTATCTGCTCAAGTGTTTCGTGCTGTTTGATCTGAAGACAGTCGAGTTGTGTCACCAGGACATTGGGCAGATGGATATGTATGTGCGGATGTACGACGATTTGAAGCGAGGAGATGACGATAACCCGACGGTCGGTATTATCCTCTGTGCGCAGAAGGATGCTTCAGTGGTGCGTTATTCGGTGCTGGCGGAAAACGAGCAGCTTTTTGCTAGTAAATATCGGTTGGTACTTCCAACTGAGGATGAATTACGGGCGGAGTTGGATCGGGATCTTATGGAGCTACGTTCCATGGAATTGCCGCTGCGTCCCGTAGGGATCGACTGAAGGTACGGGCTTCAAAATTACCAGTAAAACTACAGTCACAATCTGACATCGATCTGTTTTGGAGAGAATTCGCCGTTGTTCAGCAATACTTAGCTCAGATGCAAATGCCTTTTTTTAACAACTTAACCAGCCTCTGCCATTTTTTGATGACCCTTGGGTATGCCTGTATAAAGCCCGATAGCGCTGTTATGGGTGCTGTTGTCAAACTCGGTATAACCTCGCCTGGAGGCAAGCCAGAAAAACCCACATATAATGATGCGAAGCGTAAAGAGGTCATAAAGACAATGCAGATATATTCTGTTTCCAGGGATTTTAATATTCGAGTTTTAGACGGGTATCTGCTCATATATGGCGGCCAAACAGGGGCAAGAGATCTGGTAAATCCCGCATTCTATCGTCTGGTGTGAAAGTAATAAGCGGAGCCTGAAACGATGGCAGCAACCGAGATCATACCTCTACTATTGAGTTTTATCCTCGGAATATGCGTTCTATACTATGGCGCATATTCAAAAATAAAGCGTAAGAACAGCTCGTTACAAGACGAGATTACGAGACTGAAAGATGAAAAACAGCAGGCCTTAGCCAGGCAGACTGTTGGTAAAGAAAAGAACGAACTACCCAGTTACCAGCAGCAAGGCTTTGCTCCGGTAGAGTTCAATATTTGTTGGGAGGCACCAAAAGAGAGTACAAAAACGCCGCCAGTCAAAATCAAGAAACGAGAGTGCGAATGTGATGAGAAGAGACGGCGGTTTGTGGCATATTTTACACTGCTTGATGATTTCCATCGAAAGAACAACGAGATTTTTACTCTTCAATTCCATCCGATAATGAATCGGTTTCTTGCTTCCAATTCAGTTAAAGATGAAACCGACAGGAACCGGGCTATACGTGAATTCAACAGGGAAGTTCAGTCGTTATTCAATCAGTTGTATGAAGAGCAGCAAAAGGTGAATTGCGAAACCGACAGCATCAGAGCGTTCTCCTCCGATACGCTTGACAAGCTACTTGATCAGCTTGAATCAGCAGTCAAGCAATCAACGAATGATGCCGCTGAAGTCTTGAAGTTTATGGCAACACCGAATTTATGGGCAGATCATTCTCTGGCTGTGCCGCTCCAGAAAGCAGAAAATTCGGTGCAATTGGTCTTGAACTGCCGTAATGCCGTGCGCAACAGAATGAAAGTTGAACTGAATTGAAAGAAGGAGGCCAACCATGCAAACCCTGCAACCCGCCCCAACCCTCAAAGACCTCCGCGACCGCATTGACGAGGCCATCGCAATAGCCGGAGAAAACGCCACCTGGAACGGCTTTGACGACGAGGCGCTTTACATCTATCACCCGACCGACAGCAGCAAGTGATTTGCTATTTTCACGAGAGTCAGAATAATAGTTCATCACCTAGAAACTGAAGGAGGCCTCTATGCTTGCTTACA
The DNA here is from genome assembly GCA_049318985.1 of Desulfuromonadaceae bacterium. Classification (GTDB taxonomy): domain Bacteria; phylum Desulfobacterota; class Desulfuromonadia; order Geobacterales; family Pseudopelobacteraceae; genus JACRCG01. The sequence continues at coordinate 1,750 of JBMOEI010000192.1, read as the reverse complement.
AACAATATGTAACTATCAGTGATCCGTCAAAAATGGAGTTGACTAATCTCCCTTTTCGCAAGGGTCAGCGGGTTGAGATCGTGATGATCGCCGATGATGACGACCGGGCGATCCGGGTTGAAGAACTACGTAAGCTTTTCAAAAACACCCAGGCACTACCGCAGATTCAGGCCATTTCAGAGGATATGATTGCCGAAGAAATCGAAAAATACCGGGCCGGAAGATGAAGAAACGTTTCCCAATGGAATAAATCTTTCCATTCCAAGGAGATAGAAGCTGACCATTTCGTTGACATCACCGATATGGTCGCGACTAAAGGCAAGACAAAAAAATGGAGACAACCATGCAAACCCTGCAACCCGCCCCAACTCTCAAAGACCTTCGCGACCGCATTGACGAGGCCATTACGATAGCCGGAGAAGATGCCACCTGGAACGGCTTTGACGACGAGGCGCTTTACATCTATCATCCGACCGATAACAGTAAATGGGTTGCGATTTTTCCGAGAGAGAGCTTAAAGCATGGCCATCCCTGACATCCCTAAGATGCAACGTGCAATATATGCACATTGCAAATTTTGCCAAATAATGAGGCATTAATATGAACCCTACAGAAAAGGCTATTATCCTCTACCAGAGTCCGGATGGCTCAAGCTCACTTGAAGTTCGGCTTGATAAAGAAACCGCCTGGCTGACCCAGGCACAACTGGCCGAATTGTTCTCGGTCAAAGTTCCGGCTATCAACAAACATCTTAAAAACATCTTTGCGGCTGGAGAGTTGGCAGAAGATTCAGTTATTTCCATTTTGGAAACAACTGCCGCTGACGGCAAAAACTATCAGACCAGATACTATAATCTTGATTCAATCATTGCCGTTGGTTATCGGGTTAACAGCTATCAGGCAACCCGCTTTCGCCAGTGGGCCACCAAAGTCCTAAAAGATCACATCGTCAAAGGCTACACTATCAACGAACAGCGCTTCCGGGAACAGGCAGAAAAATTAACGGAAATGCAACGGACAGTGGCTTTGCTGGCTCGCACCCTGGCCAATCAGGAACTTGTCAGTGAAACCGGCAAAGACGTGCTACGGGTCATCACCGATTACGCATACGCCCTGAACCTGCTGGATCGATACGATCACGGCACCCTGACCATCGAAGAGACTACACAACTGGCACTGCACACCATCGACTACGAAGAGGCAATAGGAATTGTTGCCTCATTGAAAGGCGAATTCGAAGGTCTGTTCGGTATTGAGAAAGATCAAGGCTTCAAGAGCGCCCTTGGTGCTATTTATCAGACTTTTGGCGGCGAGGAGTTGTATCCGAGTGTCGAAGAAAAAGGTGCCAATCTCCTCTATTTTGTCGTCAAAAATCATGCATTCAGCGACGGTAACAAACGGATTGCCGCCGCCCTGTTCATCTACTTCCTCGGTAGCAACGGCATCCTCTATCGCCCCGACGGCAGCAAGCGCCTTGCCGACAACGCCCTTGTAGCACTGACGCTGCTCATTGCCGAAAGCCGACCAGATGAAAAAGAAACCATCATCAAGGTTATTGTGAATCTGATTAACCGGACGAATGGCTGAAACCCGTTCCGCCTTCTTTTACAGAGGTCGGCGGATTTTCGATCATATCGTTGACATCACCGATACGATCGCGACTAAAGGCAGGACAAAAAAATGGAGGCCATCCGGGTAGCTTATCTGACGGGTATCAACCCTGGTATTCAGCTTTTTAAGCATTTCATGG
>JBMOEI010000191.1:0-3815 GCA_049318985.1 Desulfuromonadaceae bacterium | reverse complement strand
ATGGTCTTTCCCCGGAAGACCTTTTGCTTGTCTGGGGACAGATAAATGACGAGCGGCTTGACGATATTCTTGATGAGGTCTCTGACTCAACACGGGATACCCTTGCCAGTCGCAGCAGTTACCTTGGTTCTGCATGCGTAGTAAACGCTTTCAAACTGGCGCAGGGGCGTTTGAGTCAGACCACCGTTGAATCGGTTGAGGATCTGGATGGAATCAAGCCGATCTGGGTTGATCTGGTGGGAACCACCAAGGCGGATCGCCGCAAAATTGGTCACTATTTTGGCTTGGAGCTTCCCGACCCGGAAGACCTTACTGATATTGAATCAAGTGCCCGCTTTTATGTCGAAGAGAACGGCGAAATCCACCTGCATTCAGATTTTTTACTTGACCGTGAGGGCGATTCCCGTAACGTACCGGTGGCCTTTATCCTGTTTCACGATATCCTGTTCTCGGTTCGCGGCGAAGAACTCCCGGTCTTTCGCCTCCAGCGATTGCGTGCGCGTATTCAGGCAGGGTATGTCGCTGACGGTATGGGTATGCTGCTTGACCTGTACGCAGCTGATGCGGAATATTCGGCTGATTCTTTGGAAGAAATTTATTCATCACTTGGTGAAGTCGGTAAGCAGGTGTTAAAAAAAGCCATGACGGATGAGGATGCGGCCAAAATACTTGCAGGTATTGCTGAAGAAGAGGATCTGAATGGACGCATTCGCAGGAATGTTCTCGATACGCGTCGGGCAGTCACTTTTCTGATACGCAGAAAACTCCTCTCCTCAGATCAACTGGAAGATTCACAACAGATACTGCGTGACATCGAATCGCTTGATGGGCACACGGCCTTTCTGTTCGACAAGATCAACTTTCTGATGGATGCAACAGTCGGTTTCATCAACATTAATCAAAACAGGGTAATTTACCGACTGACGGTATTAAGCGTCATTTTTATGCCGCTCAACATAATCGCCGGTATAGGCGGCATGTCCGAGTTTTCGATGATGACCAATAACATCTCCTGGCCCGTCTCGTACGGCATCTTTACCGTCGGATTACTGATAGTCGCCTGGCTTACGTTCGTTCTACTGCGCTTCTTTGAAAAACGAGGTATGCAGAGTTAGCACAGGTTGACCCTGCCGAAACAGTTGATTTTTTGCAATTGCGGTACAGCTATACATTTTTCTTGAAACTTTTCTATTCACACGGAAAGCAGTAAAGGGATGTTGTTGATTAGTCAACTAACCTGCCTCTGAGGACCGGATTCCCTCTGACAATCGCCACTCCCCCGCTTTACTGCTAAACTGCTTAAATGACGGGACCGTCCAAGCCTGTCAACAAATACGCGACAACACGTAAAATACTTGAAGCCAATAGCGAATTGCTATTCGGCCCAAAAAACAGCCCGAGAGCTGCAAAAAAAATAAAGAAGTACAAACGCGTAAAGGTATAATGCAGATATTCTCAACTGGAAATAATAAATTACCGGGAGTTCTCTCAAAATGGCGGCTATTATCGTAAAAAGCGAAGGCAGCTTACTGAACGTTTATGTCTCTGGTATATTGACTGCTGAAGAAGTGACGTCGGTTATTAAAAAACATTACACAAATGAAATTATCAAAGATATCATCTGGGATATCTCAATAGGGTCATTAGGGTCTATTACTGAAGACGGCTATAAAGAAATAGCTCGTACTGCCAATGACGCAATATCAGGTGGTTCACGTAAGGGTGGTAAAACGGCCTTCGTTGGACATGATAACATTGAATGTGGTTTGCTAAAAATATACACAGCTATCGCAATAGAGACAGGAGTACCAACAAAATATCATGTCTTTAGGACTATTGGAAAAGCCAGAGATTGGATATCAAAGTAGTGATTGTCTATTGGCCGTCGGATTACGGGGAAAATACCTACAGGGGTTGTTAAGAGTTCGCAACATCTCTTCACAAAAGCGGGAAATCGTAGTTCAGCGAGATTCTGCCGTCATAGGTATATTGTTTTGGATTTTCGTATTGATGCATTACTCCAAAACGCATTCTTAGCCAAAGATTAGGTGCCTTTAGCTGCCAGAGCAGGTCTGCATCGTATTCATCCGCATCGGGCTGTGCTGCCTTGGTTTTCGATGAAATTTTTCCCCAGCCGTGGGCATAGGCAACGGAACCGGTAACTCCTGCAAGTCCTATACGGCTGAAATCATACGCGATCTTTGCATACAACGCATTTTCACCAGCAGCATTAAAGTCGTTGATAATCGCCGAGGTATGTCCCGGACATCCGCTCCAGGGATTGATGATATTTGCATCCCTGCCGTTTACAGTGTATGCCAGCGTCAACAACGCCCCGCGATAACTAATGTCATTCTTTATTCCCACCTGGTAGGCGGTAAAGTCGTATCCTTTGAGCAGGTTATTTCCTACACTACGCTGATCGGTGTATTGGACTGCAAACCGGTAGCCCAGATCTTTCGTAATGTCGGTTGTGTACGCTGTTTCAGCGTACGCGATGTTGATGATGTCATCGGAGTAATAATCGATTGCGGCCATTGAGAATCCGTCCCTGGCATAGCGCATTCCTAGCATGGCCAGACCGCGCTGTGCAGTTGCCCCGGCTTTTTCTGACATCCATATGAAGTTGTCAGCATTTTTATCCTTGATCTTCAACAGGTAACCGCCATCAAACTCCAGCCCAGGCTCCCCCCCTTTGCCGCCAAAGCGCCCTGTTACGGTATACCCTTCGAAAGTATACGGGATTAACTTGCCGTCGCTCCTGTTCACGAAAGGGGTGTTAAACTCCCCGTAACGGTACAAGTTCAGCATTGCTCCTTCCATCAGCTTTACCCTGCCGTACACTTGTCCAAGGACCGTAAACGCTTTCTGGGAAGGTGCCTGTGATTTGCTGTCTGAATATGTATAGAGCGGCATCAACGTATAAAGAACTGCTCCGATGTACATGCGATCGTAGAGCCAACCGGAATGATAGTGCAAAGCACTGCTGATCGCTAAGCTCTCGGCAACCGATTTGTCACTGTTATCCCGTCGTGAGAATATCGTGCGCAACCGGAGATTCAGAGTCGTGTCCTGCAAAAACGGGGGAGAGGTCTTCAGGTGCTGTTTCAGCATCAGAGGAAGGTTCGGGAGCCAGGACGCCTTATCATCCTCTTCCTCTTCCTCTTTTTCCTCCTTTTTCCCTTTTTCCTTTTTTCTTTTTATTTTTTTTTCTTCCTCTTCTTCCTCAGCTTCTTCGCGATGCTCCATGGTGGGCCGAATATCATCAACTCTGGTCGGGATTTTGTCATACTCATCAAAGTCATCGGCCCATGACGAAGACTCAGTCAAAAGGACAGCCAATCCGCAAATAAACAAGATGGCTGCAACCCTTTTCATATTGACAAAGACAGCCTCAACCATCCCGGCGGATTCTTTTCTTGTAAGGCCGGTACGATCCTGAACCTTTTCAAAGATATCTGCTTTTGTCATAGTTCCTCCGTAATTGATCACGATGACGTCATACTACATTTAGAAAATAATTTAATCGAGTATTACCAGTCCATTTGGCAGTATTTAATGAGTGGTTAATTCCGAAGGCAGTTTATTTATCTTTCGCTCCTGAATGTTCGGGCCGGCAAAGTAACGCGTCCAAAAAATAGTGCTACTATCATCACATTTCACAGAATACAAGTCCAGATTGTGTTACGCTGGCAAAACGTAACGCAACTTTTACTCGATGGAAACATGTCCGTTACAATCTTCGGTTAGAATTACCCGCGCAATCTATCGTACCAACTAAATTTCAACCGGCAGAAATAGCTCGCATAAGGAAT
>JBMOEI010000190.1:0-3833 GCA_049318985.1 Desulfuromonadaceae bacterium | reverse complement strand
GCAATCTTCAGCTCCTCTATGAGCTCAGCGGACGCTCTCAGTTGCTGTTCCATCGCACTATGGGCCTGATGCAGATCTTCGTTCTGCATTAACAACTCTACTTGATGCACCTGCAGTTCATGCAGCAAGCGCCTGGCATCAAGCTCACCGGCAAGCGGCAGCTGTGAGGCTATCTGTTCTTCTGCCTGCTTGCGCCTGGTAATATTGGTATGTGATACGACAGCACCCTGACGGTCATACAATCTTGATACTGTCATCAAGAACCAGCGGCGCTCTATGGGAGAATGACACGGGTACTCCATCCAGAAATGTTCAGCCTCTCGCTGCAGCACCGACCTGATGCCATCGCGAGCTGCAGCGGCATCTTGATCGTTGTCACTGCCTAAACCGGCACAGCAGACAGTAAGATAATCAGCACCGACAAAGTCAGAAATATAGTTATGACCCAAGTTTTCTTCTGCAAAACGTTTCCAGGGCTTGTTTGTCTTGATAATTTTTCCGGTAGCATCAAGAACGGCAATATGTGCGATCATTGAATCTATGATTTCATTAGCGAATCTCTCACTCTTGCGTATTGTTTCCGTGTCTTTTTCCGACATTTGCAACGACAATTCCCGCAATATGGTCAGTTCTCTCTCTGTTTGTTTACGCTCTGTTATGTCGCGAGATACACCAAATACTCCGAATACTTCCCCTTCCTCATTAATCAGGGGGCCCTTTGTTACTAAAAACGATATCTCTACACCGGATACGTTCGTTAACGTCTCTTCAAAGGTTACGAAAGTGCCCTCCTTAACGCTTTTACGATCCATTTCCATGAGTTTATCCGCCACATCCGGCGGGAACAGATGGTCGTCTTTCTTGCCCAGTACCTCATCCGCACTCTTGCCGACAAATCTCGCAGCGGCGTTATTAAACAGTATATACCGTCCGTCAAGATCCTTGGCATAGATGGCGTCAGGATTGGAATTAGTGATATTGGTCAGCAGAGCAGTCTTTTCAAGCAGCTCCTTCTCTACAATCTTCTGCCCGGTTATATCGACACATGAACCGATATACCCGGTGAATGCATGCTCAGCATAGGTCGGTACGCCGTTATCAATCAGCCATCGATATTGGCCGTCCGCAGCATGCAGCCGGTATTCCATTGAGAATGGCTGGCGGTTGTCAAAGGCCTTGACGTAGGTTTCGAGACAACGCTCAAGATCATCCGGATGGACTCCCTCCGCCCAACCGTTCCCGGTTTCCTGCTCCATCGTCCGTCCGGTGAAATCAAGCCATACCTGATTGAACCAATGGCAAAGCTTATCAGTTCCTGAAATCCAAATCAGCACCGGAGCGGTATTGGCCATATTCTTAAATCGATCTTCACTATCACGCACGGCTGCCAGGGTCCGCAGTTCTTCGTTCTGTATCTCCAGTTGAATCTGATCCACCCGCAGTTCGTAGAAGAGCAGCTTTGTTTCCTCGGGCGAGGTCAGTTCCGGGATAAAATATTCGTTTGTCCGGAACAATTCTTCGGCACGCTGGCGCAGATTCTGGGTTTTGCTTGGTATGGTTGTCATATTGGGCTCCAGGGTTTACAAAAAAACCGGCACACGAAAAATTCCACAGTTTAGTGGTTTGTAGAGAACCGCTCAGGTTATTGAAGAAGGGAGCGTTGATTATAAATATCCTCTGTGTTTATTCGGAAAGGCTCCTACATTTAACGTGCCGAGTAGCTGTAATAAATTAGCTTATTAATATCAGCATGTTGGCTATTGCCGGTATACAAATATTCCGGTCCCCTGTTAAGGACATTAGTTGACGTCTACGAGTGCAATTGTGGTAACACACTTAAATCATTTAATTTATAGTGGATAGACACAAGTTGACAATGCAACTTTTGTCCAGAATCGGTCGGTTATACATTCTTCTGCTCTCTATTTGTGATGGGCAAAAAAGCCCCCGTGACTGGGATGGTCAAGGGGACTTGGTACTGAAAGGGAAATATCAGGATGCTATTCGAATAGATCAGTATTGAATCTTCAACCGGGTTCTGTTTCAACAGGGACACTTAAGGGATGGGACGAGGTATCATATACTACAGGCTGGAGTTTTAAAGTGTCCGTAATGGAGAAGTCAGGCGGCGGACGTTTGCTTATGTTGCTGAAGTATTTAACAGTGCTTACGGTTATCTGGGGGCCTGGCGAAAAACGAAGAATCATCAGTTTTCACAGAGCCCACAAAAATGAAAGGGAGGCTTACCATGCCTGGCTTGAAAAAGAATTCAAAGACTGACTGGGAACGCGTGCAGCGTGACGCTGTAACCAATGCTCCTACGCTTGTCATCCGATGTAGTCGAATACTTCAAGTCAACAGGAGCAGGTTGGCAGTCACGGATTGACGCCGCCCTGCGCGACTGGATGTCCGGGCACCCACTCAAACGAGCATAAGCGGAATTTCCAATGCCAGAGTGCGAAAACAAAAGGGCAATGTGTCAACTTCAAAAATTAAAGCCCGGCGTGATGCCGGGCTTTAATTATGTGGCACAATGAATCTTTGGAAAATCAGATCAGGCCGTGGGCTACCATGGCATTTGCCACCTTGATAAAACCGCAGATGTTTGCGCCGAGGACATAGTTGCCCGAAGCACCGTACTCTTCAGCTGTTTCAAAGCAGTTATTGTGGATGTTGATCATGATGTCTTCCAGCTTTTTCTCGGTAAACTCGAATGTCCATGAGTCACGCCCGGCGTTCTGCTGCATTTCGAGAGCTGACGTCGCAACGCCGCCGGCGTTGGCTGCTTTGCCGGGGCCGTAGGCGATTTTGGCTTCCAGGAATACCTTGACACCTTCAGGGGTTGTCGGCATGTTGGCACCTTCGCCGACAGCGATGCAGCCGTTTTTAACCAGAGTTATGGCATCTTTGCCGTTGATCTCGTTCTGTGTCGCAGAAGGCATGGCGACCTGGCAGGGTATTTCCCAGATGTTCCCTTTGGCGATGTATTTGGCATGCTTGTGTGTTTTGATGTAATCCTCTATACGACGACGCTCAACTTCCTTCAGCTGCTTGATCAGATCGAGGTCGAGGCCTTTTTCGTCATAAATGACACCGTTGGAGTCGGAGCATGCGACGCATTTGCCGCCGAGTTGATGAATTTTCTCGATGGTGTAGATGGCCACGTTGCCGGAACCGGATACCGTACAGGTTTTTCCTTCAAAAGAATCCTTGCGGGCTTTCAGCATTTCGTTGACAAAGAAGGTGGCGCCGTAGCCGGTTGCCTCGGTGCGGACGAGTGACCCGCCCCAGGTAAGTCCTTTTCCGGTCAGGACGCCCGGCTCATAGCGGTTGGTAATGCGCTTGTACTGGCCGAACATGTAGCCGATTTCGCGACCGCCGACGCCGATATCACCGGCGGGAACGTCAGTGTGTTCGCCAAGATGGCGGTACAGTTCTGTCATGAAACTTTGGCAGAAACGCATGACTTCATCATCAGACTTGCCTTTGGGATCGAAATCGGAGCCCCCTTTGCCGCCGCCGATCGGCAGGCCGGTCAGCGAGTTTTTGAAGATCTGCTCAAAACCAAGAAATTTGATAATGCCGAGATATACGGAAGGATGGAAACGCAGACCGCCTTTGTAGGGGCCGAGGGCGCTGCTGAATTCAACGCGGAAGCCGCGATTGATGTTGACTTTGCCTTTGTCATCCTGCCAGGGTACCCGGAAGATGATCTGGCGCTCCGGTTCACAAATGCGCTCAATTATGCGGCGCTCAAGGTATTCCGGGTGTTTGGCGACGACCGGTCCAAGGCACTCGAGAACTTCGAGAACAGCCTGGTGGAATTCGGTTTC
>JBMOEI010000189.1:0-3852 GCA_049318985.1 Desulfuromonadaceae bacterium | reverse complement strand
ATAACCGCTCTTCCCGCTTCCCACCGCAATACCACTGTTTTTTCGCTGTCATAGAGACATTGAGCGGGTACGCCACCGAAGTGGGCGAAGGCATCATGATGACGACGGATCAGAGTGAAGAAGTCCCGGCGCGGGGAGAAGTCGATAAAATGCCGTCTGGAAAAGCCAAGGATATAGGAGAAACATTGTATCTCCGCAGGGCCGGTTTTAAGGAATTTGATCCGATACGGACTCCAATCCATTTGACCTTGAATATAATGGTGAGATCACCATTATATTCATTATGGTAAGAAAGAAATAATGTTGAGTTCTTTTAGATTTACTGGAATTTTTGGCAAATCTGATCGTCATTACTCAACATTATTTCAATCCATTACAGCGCTTCCAACCATTCGAGTAAATCCGGCGTCATGTGACGTACGAATTTACTGGCGCTAGATGGAGTGCCTGCTTTTTCTAATGCTATACGCTTCATTTCGAGATCTATTTGCACATATATCTCTGTTGATTTGACATCTGCGTGTCCGAGAATATCCTTGATAACGATCAGTGGTAATCCCGACTGGAGCAGATGCATGCCCTTTGAATGCCTCATAGTATGTGGGCTGATGCCACTCCGACCTAATGTTGGCAACTTCTGTTGGGCTCCAGCCAGATATTTTTTCAGAAGATATCTGACACCAAAGCGAGAGAGTTTTTGCCCGCAATGATTCAAGAAAAGCGGATTAATGTCCTCATTGGTGCGCTTCTGATCTGATAGGTAGGCGGCGGCAAGCTTGGCAGTTTGCGGCAGAAGAGGGCAGATACGATTCTTGCGCCCTTTACCTGTGATTTTAACGTAAGCAGGACTTTCGAACCGAAAATCGGTTGGTGTAAGATCTAGCAGTTCCTGAACCCGCGCTCCCGTGTCGTAAAGCAATGCCAGCATCACGTAATTGCGCTCGCCATTAGTTGTTGAACGATCCACTTCAGAAAGAAGAGTTCTCAGCTCTTCTTCGCTCAAGTAGCCAAGGGGGTCATGAATATTCTTCTTGAAGGGGATTGCGAGCACCCTGTGTCCAAGAGCAGAAAGGGCCGGCTCACGGGTCAGGACATACCGGAAAAAAGAATGAATCGCGGCTAACCGTACATTGCGAGTGCGTACTGAATTTCCTCTGGAGGTCTCCAGGTCATTTAGAAACGGCAGGATCACCTCTGCTGATAGATCTTCGATGGATAAGCGGTCAATCGTGCGTTTGAGATAGGTGGCGGAGAAGTTTAGGAACATTTTGAACGTGTCACGGTAGGAGTGGACGGTATGCTGGCTGACATTTAGTTCGCCGGCCAGGTGAACCATGAAAAAATCGGTGATCAGTGTCGCAAGTTTTGTAATCATTGAATTCTCCTTTCTTCGATAATACTTCCAAACCTAGCCTGATAACGGTTTGTTACTTCACTCAAAAGGTCTTCCGTAAGTCGGAGATAATACTGAGTGCTGGTCAGGTTCACGTGACCCATATAGGTGGCAAGAAGAGGCAATTTGACCCCTAGGTCCGCACCCTGTTCAAACCACATAAGCATTCTCAGACAGCCATACGAATGCCGGAGGTCATGTTTACGAGGGCCTTTCCCCGGCCCCATCCAAGGAATATCGGCATCCGCCAAAATATTTCGGAAGGAGGTGTGCAACACACTTTCGGTGCATCTAGCTCCCTTGGGTCCAGGAAAAAAACAGTCATCATGACCACGAACACCCAGATAACCTTCTACAAAAAGGAGGCACTGCCGCATACGCTCAGTGAGATCTTTTGCCATCGGCACAAGCCTCGATTTACCGAATTTGCTATTTCTTATTCTCAGAACTTCATTCTGCAGGTCAACGTCTTCTACGGTTAAAGACAAGGCTTCTCCTAATCTCATGCCTGTCAAAAAAAGGAGCAAAAACAAAGTTCCGTGGACCATACCTCTGAGTGGAGAACTCCGAGCTCTTGGATAGCGCAGACATGCTTTTATAAACGCTCTTCCTTCTGCACGGGTCAGAATCCGAGGGACAAACTTTGTGGAATGGATCCCCAGAAATCGAGGAGGCGGAATGAAAGTCTTCAGATCCTCCAAGGCCATAAAACTGCAAAGTTGGCGTAGAAGGGAGAGCCGGTGTGACCGCGTAGTTTCTGAAATATTTCGTTGACCCGCTAAATATGCCCTGACGATTCCATCGGTGATTATAGGGACATCTGATGGCAGATGGGATGCAAGAAATCTATCAAAAACCAGCAGCTCTTGCTCTTCAGCGACGTAGCAATATCCAGCAGCACGCTTAAATTGAAGGAATCGATTGATATGGGAAGCCAATAAAGAGCTGAATGTTTTGGAATTTGATAGTTCACTCATGTTGCACCTCCGCAATTGATAGAGATGCCTCACGCAGATTTATCAAATCAACTTTCGTATAGCCGTACGTGGAATTGATTGAGGCATGCCCCAGTAGATCGCCAATAGTTTTTATGGGAATGTTGGCGCCAAGCATATTTGTAGCGAGACTGTGGCGGAATAGATAGATGCCCCTGGTGCCGGGACGTCCATCCAATTCTGCCATGTGGAGAGCTTTAATACTAATCGGCCACAGATTATTGCCTGGTGAAAAAGGCCCGAATGGAGCTTTATGGCGGACAAATATATTCCGGGCATCTGTTAAACTCATCTTCTACAGTTAATTTTTGAAAGTTATTCTATATCGGCATGTTACAGTACATAATTTTGCCAGTGGCACTACACCGCCTGTTCTTTGAAACTTGAATCCTGCTTTTTTTTCTGTAGCTACACGACTCTGATCGTTGGTGGTACGGCAACCCCTGTTGCCTTGAAGAGCTTGCCACATACGCCTTGACATTCTGTTCGGACAGCCAGTTTAATGTTGTTTTCATCCAGGATCACCTCCTGAAGCGCTTTCAGATCTTGCTTGATGTCAGTCCATTCAAGTTGGAGTCCCTGACTGGCCAGTCTGTCATTCAGCTCCTTTTTCAATGCCAGAGCAAGGAAGCTGCAGAAGACATGCCCTTTGATGGTCTCATCTCGCTTGTGATAGATGGGGCGGGTGTTAATCACCGATTTCATATCCCGGAAGGTATGCTCCACCATCCAGAGTTCCTTGTACTTGAGCGCGACCTCCCGTGCAGCAAGCTTTGTGTTGGTGGTCAACACCCAAATGCCATCGAATGTGGCGTCGGCTTTGACTTTATCTTCATCCAGCAGAACGCTCTCTTTGGTGACTTTCAGGAAACCACGATACCCTTTGTTGCTAATCAGAGATGACGGAGCTTTTTTGATCTTCTCTTTCAGCGATTCGACAATGGTATTACGATCAGCTTCATCACGTCTGGCCTGGCGCTCGTTCTTGCAGACTATGTAGCGTGTTTTGTTGATGACAACTTCTTTTACTTTGAGCGGGGAAGGGTCTTTGCTGTACAGCCCTTCTGGATAAACCTCCTCGTACGCACTTTCATCAAGGAGAACCTCGGTCTTTACCTCTTTCACCAGGCGCATACGAACACCGAGGATATAGGAGAGCTTTTCTTTTTCAAGTTCAGTAATTGTGTCTTTACTGATCATGCCCCGGTCTGCCACGATGCAGAACCGATTGGCTCCGAAGCGCTTTTTGAGCCGTGTGATAACCGGAATAGTACTGGTTACATCCGCCGTATTGCCTGGCCACATCTCGCAGGCAATCGGTCTGCCGCAGTCGTCGAGTAATGCGCCAACCACCATCTGGTTCAGGTCTGGGCGATGATCCTTTGAGTGACCGCGTTCTCCAATGGTCTTGCCACCTTCACCTTCGAAGTAGAGAGCGGTGGTGTCAAGAAACACGAGGTCAAG
>JBMOEI010000188.1:0-3865 GCA_049318985.1 Desulfuromonadaceae bacterium | reverse complement strand
TAACAGTTAGTTATGGCCGAAACTTGACCCATCGCGGTTTTAGTCAAACTTACCCACATTTCGCACTGCCAATTTTACCACATCCCAAACGGAATCCGACGGTTTCCCAAGGACCCCCTTCAATACCCGTTTTATGGCTCTACTGATGTGTTCCTCGGGGCGATCGCCAATAATCACTAAATCAATGTCCTCACTGTACCTCGACGCCGGTGCAAGATGGACTTTATGCAGGACGGACATAAGGGGTCAGCCCTTGACACGAGACAGCGAGGGGACATAAGGGGTCAGCCCTTGACATGAGACAGTGTTCTTTCAAGCCAGCGTAAAATGTCGGAATAATTCTTAAAATTCTACTCTCCTGACCTTGTTAAACGTTCGCGGAAAGGGTGTTGTCTTTCCAGAGGGATATGAATTGTTCTGGAGTCATGGAGTTCTTGGGGAGAGAAGGAGTACGCAGGGGATATTAGCGGCCTTCCGGTCAAAGGTGAGCATTGCCGTACAACCGGAGCGCTTGTAGCTGGTCGCCATCAGACAATCGGCAAAATCGGCGTCGGTGCGCCCCTACGTCGGTAAATTGTTTTTTCTGTATCCCTAATTCTACTTTGTCACATTGTAATTGCGCATAATATATTGATATAATTAAATAATTATGCTATAAAACCATCTGCTTTTACAATTAATTTTAGGCTCTGATGAAACTTAGCCCGTCGTAAAGCAAATACCGCATTTGAAAGGAGTGTTAACGGTGACCAACGTAAATTGAGGTCGCTGGCAGCATCGTTTATCTCCTTTCACGAAAGCTATTCTCATTTCTTTGTCACAACTACAAGAACCGTCTCTACCCAGGCGTTTCACTATTTGAGCGGACTTGTGCAATCTGTGCGCAAGAACGTGGAGCGGATGACAGAAGTGGTTCCTGATTCGGATTATCAATCGCTGCAACATTTTGTCACCCACTCTCCATGGGAATACCGTCCCGTTATTGATAAGGTTGCGAAGGATGCTGATAGTCTGTTCGGTGGCGACCAAGACACCGGACTGCTCCAAGATGAAACCAGTTTTCCCAAGGCTGGTAAAAAGTCCGTTGCCGTGAATCGCCAATGGTGCGGCACTCTCGGCAAAGTCGATAATTGCCAGGTTGGCGTCTTTTCTTCTCTTGTTCGTGGCTCATCGGCTGCCCTGGTTGACTGCCGCCTGTATGTCCCCAAAGAGTGGACTGATGATACTGACCGCTGTCGTAAAGCCGGCATTCCCAAAGATATTGTGTTCAAGAGCAAATCCCAGCTTGCACTTGATAGCATCCAGCATCTACGCAGCCTTGGCATTCGTTTCTCCTGGGTCGGTATTGACGGTGGTTACGGCAAAGAACCTCACTTTTTGAGTACGCTTGATGATCTTGGTGAACTTTTTGTTGCCGATGTTCATAAAGACCAGCCGATCTACCTGGAAGACCCCGCTCCGTATGTTCCGGAACGCACATCTTCCAAGGGACGAACACCTACACGACGCAAGGCAAACAGTGCAGCGACGGAGGTACAGGCCTGGGCTGCTGCTCAACCGGAAGAAGCCTGGCAACGTATCACCACGCGCAATTCAACCAAAGGAATCCTTCAGGTTGATATCCTTGTCAAGCGAGTATGGGTCTGGAATAAGGAAGAGTCCAGCGCCCGTCATTGGTCTCTGATTGTCCGGCGTGAAGTCGATTCCAGAGAGACCATCAAGTACAGTTTATCCAATGCGCCGGAAGGTACCTCCGCTGAACGGCTGGCCTTCATGCAAGGTCAACGCTATTTTGTCGAGCGTGCTTTCCAAGACGCCAAAGGTACTGCCGGTATGGATCATTACCAGGTTCGCAGTTGGCAGTCATGGCATCACCATATGGCACTGGTTATGATGTCAACGCTCTTCATGCTGCAGACGCGACTCAAAGAGAAAGAATCCACCCCGTTGCTGAGTTGTCAGGACGTTGCGACCTTGCTTGCTAAATTCCTTCCGCGAAGGGATACGGACATCGAAGAGGTTTTCAGGCAAATGGAAGTCCGGCATCGACAACGTCAGGCAAGCATAGATTTCGCATATGCAAAACAAAACAGGAAGTTACAAGCTTTGCTAATGTGACAAAGTAGAACTAAGCCCAGTTTAACGACGTCAGTCCTTTTATTCGGTCAAATTCTCTCAGGTTGTTGGTTACAAGTGTGGCGCCGCAGCTCCTGGCATGGGCAGCTATCAACATATCCATTGCACCTACAAGAGAGCCGGTTTTTTCCAAAGAGGCCCTGATCGCTCCATAATGATCTGCGGCGATTTCATCCCAAGGAAAAATAACCAATCTCGATACGAAGTTATCAATTTCGCGCCGTATGACAATTCCTTTAGGATGGCGAGCTGCACCGTAATATAATTCAGCAAGTACTATTGTTGAAATGCATATATTTCCGGCACCAACCTCTTCAAATTTCTGTTTTACTGAAGCAGGATGATTTTTGAGGATGTAACTACAGATATTGGTATCGAGCATATAGCGCATCAAAACAACTCCCGTGTTTCAGGAGGGACATCGTTTCTGTCAGAAAGAAAATCAGTTGGTACCTTTGAGGGTTGTGAGAAAAAGTCATCCCAACTCTCTGGCTTAGGCCGTAAAATAATTGAGTCGCCTTGACGCTCAATGAAAACTTCATGGGTAGAAAACCGGAATTCAGCGGGCAAACGTACCGCCTGACTACGACCGTTCTGAAATATTTTAGCAGTCTTATTCATCGTGATCCCCCTTTTTTTGGTATATATCAATGATGTATCACATTCTGATATTGTTTGATAGCATCTTTCCCGACTGTGGAACATTTTTCGTAGGGGCGATCCCGGGGTCGCCCTGTCCCCGTAGCCAACAAGTTGCAGTTTACAATCAAACCAAATTCAAAGACGGGCGAGTCACCGGCCTCGCCCCTGATAAGTGTTAATAAGACAATAGTTGCAGTAGCAACTAACGTCCCATGCGTATTAGACTAATGATTCTAGCCTGTTATCGCTAATATACGCATAACTGTCAATTAATGTCGCTTTTCTCCTATCTTGTTATCTACTCCTGCTGACAACACAACTCGCTGATATTAATCAATAAAATGACGTTTTTTAATTGGCACTCAACTTGCTTGGTAAATGCCAGTATGTATAACTAAAAGGGAGAATCATGCCTGGAGACCC
This sequence comes from Desulfuromonadaceae bacterium, assembly GCA_049318985.1. Taxonomy (GTDB): domain Bacteria; phylum Desulfobacterota; class Desulfuromonadia; order Geobacterales; family Pseudopelobacteraceae; genus JACRCG01. Next base: position 664 of record JBMOEI010000188.1, on the reverse strand, counting down.
CATCATGAACAGAACCTTCCTCCCGCCTCGTACCGTTTTTGATTGCAACCTGGCATAAAGGCATTGAAGTAGTCACCACTCAAGGTTACGACGGGAAATACACACCATCGTAGCGGCACATTCAAAACACTAATGAAACAAAATATGTGGGCTACAACAGGGTGGTGTGGAGAGTTCGTCTGCGCCTGGTGAAAAACCGGGCTCAGCGGATAGCAATGAAAAGATATAATGGGGTTTACAATGACTGATAGTAAGCGTTCTACCGTGCTGGTGGTTGATGACACTCCCGACAATCTGCTGTTAATCAACGGTATTCTCTGTGACCGGTACAATGTCAAAGTTGCCACCAACGGGGCAAAGGCGCTTCGGATCGCCCGCTCTGACAATCCTCCTGATCTGATTCTACTCGACATCACGATGTCTGGTATGGATGGTTACGAAGTATGTCGACAGCTGAAGTGCGACCCAAGTACGCGGGACATACCGGTCATATTCCTGACTGCCCGTACTGAGGTGGAAGACGAAAAGCGCGGCCTCGAACTGGGTGCGGCAGATTATATAACCAGGCCGATCAGTCCTCCAATTGTTATAGCACGTGTCCGGACGCACCTCGATCTGAAAGCTGCTGCAGATTTTCTTCGCGACAAAAATCAGTTTCTCAAAC
>JBMOEI010000187.1:0-3876 GCA_049318985.1 Desulfuromonadaceae bacterium | reverse complement strand
CCGGCACTCGTGACCAGCTCTATCTGGCTCTCAGGCTGGCAACACTGGAGTGGCGGCTTGAAAAACATCAGCCGATGCCGTTTATCGCAGATGACCTGCTTGTCAATTTTGACGATGCGCGTTCAGATGCGACGCTTCGTGCTCTCTCCGACCTGGGAGCGAAAAACCAGGTAATCCTCTTTACCCACCATCGCCAGATTGTAACCATTGCGGAAGCTCTTGGCCGGAAGGATAGAATATTTATCCATGAACTGTGACGGGCTTTGAAATTTGAATAAAAAAAATAACCAAGGTCGCTGGATGGGGGAGGTCGGGTGTTATTCTGGCACTACCAACCTCAGAAGGAGATCTCTTATGATGCCAGACCTGCTGCAACGTATGCCTGGAAATGTCGGGATTTAATGTGCTGGTCAAGACAGGTCATGTTCTGCCAATTCTCATAGAAAAAAAGGATAGCAGTATTTTCATTGTCCTGATGCAGTCGGTATTCAATGCACCCTTCCTCCTGGCGAGCGGGTGTAATCATTCTCAGAAGTTCAGTCTTGACCGTTTCTATCTGGTCACTTTTTGCCGTGACCTTTGCCACTAAGGTTACGGTTGACATAGTTATCCTCTTTTCTCATGGGCTTTTTGTCCGTGCACTCGCTCATACGCTTTGCAGAATGGGCAGATGTCCTGCTCGATATTTTTCACAAAGTTAAAGACCATACCCTTCTGGTGATAACGGGCATGGAGGCAGGCCGGGCAGAATTCACATACTTTTGCCAGGGTTCTATCAAGGGTTGAAGGTTCATTGCTGCTCATAAATTTATCCTGCCTTAACTGCCAATAATTTTGACCAGCACCCGTTTACGCCGCTTACCGTCAAATTCGCCATAAAAAATCTGTTCCCATTGTCCAAGATCAAGCTTACCCCCGGTAACGGCAACGACCACTTCCCGCCCCATGATGGTTCGTTTCAGGTGAGCGTCCGCATTATCCTCGTAACCATTGTGGCGATATCGTGAATATGGTTTTTCTGGTGCAAGCCCTTCCAGCCACACCTCAATATCCTTATGCAAACCTGCCTCATCATCGTTAATAAAGACGCTGGCTGTTATGTGCATGGCGTTGCATAGCAGAATTCCTTCTCTTATTCCACTCTCCAGCAGACATTCAGAAACAGTTGCCGTGATGTTGATTAATTCGCGGCGTTGCTTTGTCTCAAACCACAACTCTTTACGGAATGATTTCATATTGGCTCCTCTAAAAAAATGCAACAGATAAGGCACCCGTCACGTTTTCGGAACAACCCACACAATTGCAGGTAATGACGGAAATACACCTGCTGCTGAAACTGCCACCGCTGCACAGTAATTTTCAGGGACGTCAATATCCTGGACGAACCAGAATGACTGATTGCAATTAGCGAGAGTCTGCATCGGCAGCTTTTCCACACTGACCGGGACGTCAAAACTGTTCCCTGGTAAAGAAAATCCTCTGCCGCAGGCTTTCAAACATGCTTCCTTACGGACCCAGCAGCGGTAGAATGCTGTAGTCTGCAGGAGGGAGTCCGGAAGGGTCAACAGCTCTTTCTGTTCGCGGGGTGAGAAGGCGAGCCTCGCCATGTTATGCAGCGGTTTATCTGTTTTTATTGTTTCAATATCTACTCCCACGTCCCGCCCTGTAGAAACGGCAAGAATCAGTACGTCTTCGGAGTGCGACAGATTGAAACGGATATTCTCCATGCACTCTGCAAGATACGGCTTGCCATGTTCTCCTGTAACAATATGAAGCTTCTCCGGCGATACTCCAACGTAACCGCCAAGAATTTCCCGCACTATTCCCCGCCCGACAATGGAGCGGTTTTTTTCCAGGTCATCTTTCAACAGATTGGACCGGTCATATTCAGGCTTTGACAGATGCTTCCGAAGGCGTGACAGTTCCGGAAGATGCTGCGACAGCAGAATACGGTGGAGGTAAATCGTATCATTGCCAGAATACAGAGGCGTGATCATGACCGGTTATAGAGGAACCAGCGCCGCAGGCGCAGCAGGCCTTCGTCGATGGACACGTCCGGATGGTAGCCGAAATCGCGGCGTGCAGCGCTGATGTTAAACCAGTGAGCAGTGGCGAGTTCGTGCGCGACAAAGCGGGTCATGGGTGGCTCGCCCTTTAGTCGAAGCGCTCCCCAGAGCGCTTCACAGATGCAACCGGCAGCGAACGCCAGTTTTGGAGGGATGCTGCGGGTAACCGGGGGAAGATCGGCGACAGCAAGAATCCGGTTGACCATCTCCCAGAGCGGCAGCGGTTCGTTGTTGCTGATGAAATAGCAGTTGCCCGCGACACTGCTGCCGGGAGCAAGCCTGTCTGCAGCCTGCACATGGGCATGGGCGGCATTGTCCACATACACCGTATCCACCAGGTTGGGCCGGGTGCCGATCCGGCGCAGTTTCCCGGCACGCCCTTTGGCAATGATGCGCGGCACAAGATGGTTGTCCCCCGGCCCCCAGATGAGGTGGGGACGCAGGGAGGTCACCGCCAGCTCCGGGGAATTGGCCGCCAGCACCATCTGCTCGGCCACTGCTTTGGTTGCCGGGTAGTGCGCTTCATAGAAATCCGGATAGGGGAGCGACTCATTGCCCCCTTCAACATCGCTGCCGTCGAAGACGACACTGGGGGAGCTGGTGTAGACCAAGCGGTTGATGCCGCTGTGCAGGCAGGCAGCGATGACATGTTCGGTGCCGACCACATTGGCCTGGTAAAAATCGTGGTAACACCCCCAGATACCAGCCTTGGCAGCGACATGAAACACGAGGTCGCACCCTGCCGCTGCCGCGATGACCGCGTCACGATCTTCCAGGCTGCCTCTCACCTGCTCCACACCGAGTGCTGCCAGAGCCGGGTATTCACTGCGCGAAAAGCTGCGCACTTCGTCGCCACGCTCACGCAGCATCCGGACAATCACGCCGCCGAGAAAGCCACCCCCGCCCGTTACCAGCGCTTTCATGGCCGTGCTCCTTTCGCCCGGAGCGCCAGTTTTTCACGGAAAATTTTGGCATTGTGACGGATATCGACCGGAAACGAAGGGTGAAAGAGGATTGTGCGGATATTCCGGGTGTGGGGATAGCTGCTGCCGATTTCAAGAAGCTCCGTGCGGATACGCTCCTGCTCCCGCTTCCCGGTTTTCTTCTCCAGCTCCACGCAGAGCACCGGCTGCTGACTGCCCGGCGTGCCCACACCGACCAGTGCGGTGCGGAAAACCGCCGGATGGGTGTTGAACACCCCTTCGACCGGAATCGTGTACAGGGTCTCTCCGGAAGTAACCACCCGGTGGGATTTGCGTCCGCAGAACCAGACCCGGCCTCTCTTATCCAGATAGCCGACATCACCCATGCGGTGCCAGACACCACCGTTGGCATCGGGGATTTTAGCCAACCTGGTCGCCTCAGGCCGATTGAGGTAGGCGCGGCTGACCTGCGGTCCGCGCACGGTAATTTCGCCCACTTCGAGGGGAGGAAGCACCAGATCGTTGCTCCATGCAGCTATCGGTGAGTCAGTGATCGGAATTATGGTGAGGGAGATACCCGGCACTGGACGGCCGACACAGACGCCATGCCCATCGCCGGTCATTGCGCCGGTTTCGGCCAGTATTTCGCGGCTGCCGATTGAGCAGACCGGCAGTGCCTCAGTCGCGCCATAGGGGGTAAAAATCTCGGCATCAGCAGGAAGCAGGGCGGCAAAGCGTTTCAATACCGAGGCCGGAACCGGGGCACCGGCGGAAATCACCCGCTTGACGTGAGGAAACGAGTTGCCGTGCGACTCGCCGAAGCGACCGACCCGATTCAGCAGGGCCGGGGAGCCGAACATGGTCGTGGCGGAATATTCGGCTGCCGG
>JBMOEI010000186.1:0-3917 GCA_049318985.1 Desulfuromonadaceae bacterium | reverse complement strand
GGCAATAGTCTGGCCAGTACAAATTATTCGCTTTCGCTTACCGGAAACGGTTTTGCTACCTACACCGAAGACAATACTGTGCGTATAATGCAACGCACCACAGGCAGTCAGGCCTGGACCTTAACCGGCACTCATGATATAAGCGGTTACATCACCCCTACCGCACAACGAAACAGTTTAAATATTTTTGGCGAATTTGCTCACGGAGCGCTCAGGGTATGTAATTTAACTGCAACAAAATCTAGCACAAATACAAGCTGTGGCAACAGTAATGGAACTATAACAGTAAGTAATCCAAGCGGTGCAACCAATTATGAGTACCGCTTAGATGCAGGGACCTGGCAAACCGATGGCAACTTTATCGGGCTGGCTTCGGGCACATACAGTGTGCAAATGAGAGATGCTGATGCAACAGGATGTATATCTACACTTGGCAACCAGGTAGTTAGTCAGCCTGCTTCATTAACGCTTTCTTCATCCGTTGTTGATGTAAGCTGTTATGCTAACGGCAGTATAAATATTACAGCAGGTGGCGGTACTGCACCCTATACCTATGATTGGACTGATATTCCGGGAACAAACAATGCAGAAGACAGGGCGGGGGTTCTGGCAGGAAGCTATTTTGTGACAGTAACCGATGTTAACGGCTGCAACCTTTCTTCAGGTGCCATTGTGGTAGCTGCCGCTACCGGCTGTACAGGAATGGATGTCTGTAAATCGGATGCAGCCAAAGTATTTTCGGTAACACCCGACCCTGATGTAACATCATATACCTGGAGTGTGCCTTCTGGTGCTGTGATAGTAAGTGGCCAGGGGACTCCGTCAGTTACCGTAAACTGGAACGCAGTTGCTCTGGGATCGTACCAGGTAGGCGTGAAGTCCAATAATACCTGCGGCACAAGTACCGAAACCTTTCAAACCGTTTATATTAATGCACCAACAGCAACAGCCAGTGTAATAGGCGGGGCATGCCTGGGCGCAAGCCTGCAGTTGTCGGCCGGCGGAGGTCAGACTTATACCTGGACCGGGCCAAATAGTTTTACTTCATCAAGTGTTAACCCTGTTGTGTATAATGCAGCCTCGCCCACTAATGAAGGGACCTATCATGTAACAGTTACTGATAATAAGGGGTGTTCGGCAACTGCCAGTGTTGCAGTTACATTAAATACACCTCCAACGGAAAGTTCTGTAATCTCACCTGCTGCCTGTGGATCATCTACAGGAGCAATAAACATCACCCCTTCGGTAGGGACCAGCTTTACTTATTTGTGGAATACCGGTGTGACGACACAGGACATAAGTTCAATTTCATCAGGTAATTACAGCGTAATTATCACCAATAACTTTGGATGTTCGGTCGTTGGAAATTACATCGTCAGCAATACCGGAGGACCAACCGCATTAGTTGCCCAAACGAATGTGTTATGTAACGGAAGCAGTACCGGAGATATCACACTTACGGTTTCAGGAGGTACTCCCGGAGTAGATCCTGAACCATTGTACACTTATTTATGGTCAAATGGTTCAGTCGACCAGGATCTTACGGGGCTTGCAGCAGGAACCTATTCGGTGATTATAACAGATGGTGCAGGATGTACCGGTGCAGCTTCGGCAATAATAACCCAACCCAATGCTCTGCAACTGGATAATATTCTTACCCACATAAACTGCAACGGGGCTTCAACGGGAGCAATAAACATTACTGTTACTGGCGGAACCGGAGCATATAGCTACGACTGGGGCGGAGGGATTACCTCGGAAGACAGGTCTGCAATTCCGGCCGGCACATACAGTGTCACAGTTACCGATGCCAGTTTATGCACGGTATCCGGCACATTCACAATTACCCAGCCGGCAGCTGCGCTTGATGCAAATACCACTGTAACCGACATTGATTGCAATGGAAATGCTGATGGAATTGTCACTCTTACTGTTACCGGAGGCACACAGCCTTATACATATGTGTGGACACGCACCGAAGCCGGATATGCAGGAGCAACAACAAAAGACATTACAGGATTATCGCCAGGTACGTATAATGTTACAGTTACAGATTCAAAAGGATGCATCGTCGAAACTTCTGGTATCGTCACTCAGCCGGCTGTACTTTCTCTATCAAAAACATTAACCCATGTAAGCTGCAGGAATGGTTCAAACGGAGCAATTAATCTTTCAGTAAGCGGAGGTACAACATCATATACTTATAGCTGGAATAACGGAGCAATATCCGAAGATTTGTCAGGACTGACAGCAGGCACCTATTCAGTAATGGTTACCGACGCAAACGGCTGTACTGCCAGCACTACAGCCACAATCACAGAACCTGCAGCGGTATTAAGCGCTTCTATAACCGGACAGGCAAATGTGCTATGCAACGCAGGAGCTGCAGGTACAGCAACAGCTGCCGGAGTTGGAGGAACAAGTCCGTATACTTATTCATGGAACTCATCCCCGGTACAAACTACCTCAACTGCTACCGGATTAAATGCCGGTTTATACACAGTGGTTATAACCGACGCCAACTTATGTACTGCTACAAATAGTGTTACCATAACGCAGCCATCCGCAATTTCAATTTCAGGTCTTGTAACCAATGTGCTGTGTAACTCAGCTTCGACAGGCACTATAAATATCACTGCAACGGGTGGCACCGGGTCCTACACTTATAACTGGGGCGGAGGTATAACAGCGGAAGACCGCACAGGTCTGACAGCTGGCTCATATAATGTAACAGTAACAGATGCAAACAATTGTACAACTTCTGCTGGTTTTACTATAACCCAGCCTGCAGTTGCTATTACCCCAACCATGGTGAATTCGAATATTACCTGTAAAAATGCTCATAATGGAAGCATCAATCTAAGCGTTACAGGAGGTGTTTCACCTTATACTTATTTATGGACAGGGGGAGCAACCACCGAAGATATTACCAATCTGGCTCCGGGTATTTATTCGGTGACAGTAACTGATGCCAATTTATGTACTGCAACCTTGAGTTCTTTTGCAATAACTGAACCCGCATCTGTTTTATCCGTAATTGCAACACCAACAGCCGTAACCTGTAAAAATGGCACTAATGGCAGCATAACAGCCAGTCCGGGTGGTGGTACTGCCCCTTATACATATTCATGGTCCACAGGAGCAACAACTGCTACAATAAGCGGATTAGGGGCCGGAACTTACGAACTAACCACAACAGATCAAAATGGATGTACAGCCACCACTTCTGCAGTGGTAACACAACCGACGACACAAATCGAATTATTCGCTACCACAACAGAATCGTCTTCCTGTGGAACAGCAACAGGATCTATTAATTTAACCGTTACAAACGGGAATGCACCTTATACGTATTCCTGGACAAATACACTGCAAACTGTTCAGGACCCAACCGGATTAGGAGCCAATACTTATACCGTAACTGTTACCGATAATACGGGGTGTACTGAAAGCTTACCTGTTACAGTCGGTACAGCACCTGCAATGAACGTTTCGGTAACAACCTTCCCAAAAACCTGCATCAGTACCGACGGCTCTGCCTATGCTATTGTTTCAGGCGGTGTAGCTCCCTATACCTATTTATGGAACGGAGGTGCCACTTCACAGGATATTACCAACCTAAATACTGGAACATATACTGTAACTGTCACCGATGCCAATGGATGTACTGCAACAAACAGCGGAACCGTTGGCTCCATCAGTTGTATGCCTCCTGTTGTGGTGGATGATATTTTTAATACAAACTATAATACACTGCTGAATGGCGACGTATCAGTCAACGATTCAGATCCTGATGGGATTTCTTCAACACTTGAGTTTTTTAATGAAACTTTCCCGACGGCAGAACAAGGAACTTTAGTCTGGGGAACCAGCTATGATGGAACTTTCACTTTTATGCCAACTTTGGGTTATGCAGG
>JBMOEI010000185.1:0-3989 GCA_049318985.1 Desulfuromonadaceae bacterium | reverse complement strand
CCTTTATAGGATGGATCGGTCAGAACCTCCTGATAGCCGGACATGGCGGTATTGAACACAACCTCACCAGTGGACTCGCCACTGGCACCAAACGACTTTCCTTCAAAGATGCGCCCATCGGTGAGCGCAAGAATTGCTTTCATGATTTACTCCAATTAAATTTAAAACTACTTTAAATCTACCCGCTTGATATTGATCAAGCGGTGCCCCACCATATCAACCGCTGCATGTGCAAGCTCAAGTGTTGTGTAGCCGATAAGCGGGTCATATGATCCGTCATCCGGTTCCATGTCTATGAAGAGAACTTCAGTCAAAATAGACCGAAATCCCTCCATTTTGATCTCGACCGGTCCACATATTTCGCCTTCAATTATCGACTGATCGGCTGTCTCTACCTCAACTTTTTCCAGTACCCGCAAAGTACCCAGACGACCACGCCAGGCATTAGGCAGCGTTGTATACGCTGCACCGGTATCAACAAGAGCATCACACGTGAATGTTGATTCCGGGGACAGAACATTGGTTAGTGATACAAAAGTGACTACTCTTCCCATAATGATTTCCTCTTCGACTTACCTGCTGAAAACAATCTTACCATCAACAACAGTAACCGCTGCGGCACCCTTCATCTTCCACCCCAGAAACGGCGAATTTTTTGATTTGCTGGCCAGCTTATCTGCCTCTACAACCCACTCGCAGGTCGGATCAATCAGAGTGATGTCGGCCACTGCTCCAACCTTGAGTGTACCGCGATTTAATTCCAGGATATTCGATGGTATGCATGACATTTTCTCAATTAATTGATTAATAGTCAAAATGCCTTCGGTGACAAGACCAAGTGACAGGGGCAAGGACGTTTCCAGTCCGATAATGCCGTTCATGGCGACATTGAATTCGACATCTTTTTCATCCTGATGATGCGGTGCATGATCAGTGGCGATGGCGTCGATAGTGCCATCTTTTAGCCCCGCCTTGATGGCGGCTACGTCATCAGCCTCCCGCAGCGGCGGATTCATCTTGGCGTTGGTGTTATAGCCACGGACGGCGTCATCGGTCAGGGTGAAATAGTGCGGTGCCGTTTCACAGGTCACCTTGACACCACGCGCTTTCGCCTCACGAATTATCCGAACGGCACCTTTTGTGGAAACGTGGGCAATATGAATCGGTGTGCCGGTATACTCTGCCAGCATCGTCTCACGGGCAGTTGCTATATCCTCGGCAACGCGGGGAATTCCTTTCAGCCCGAGTTCGGTCGAAGTAAAGCCTTCGTTCATAGCCCCCTCGCCTACCAGTTCCAACTCCTCGGCATGGGAGATAACCATGATCCCGATACCGGCAGCATATTGCAGGGCGCGCATCATCAGTTCACTGTTATTGACCGGCTTACCGTCATCGGAAACGGCAACACAGCCCGACTCCTTCAACTCCCCCATCTCCGACATGCGATCACCGGAAAGCCCATATGTTATGGAACCAACAGGAAACACATTGCAGAAACCTTCATTCCTGGCCTTATTAATAATGTAACTGGCAACAGTTTTGTTATCAATAACCGGCTTGGTATTCGGCATACAGCAGATCGAAGTAAAGCCACCCGCTACCGCCGCTTTGGTACCGGAGATGATATCCTCTTTGTATTCCAGACCTGGATCACGCAGGTGGACATGCATATCGATCAGTCCCGGTACGACGTACTTACCGGCAGCATCGATGACCTCAGTACCAGAGGGTGCAGCCAACTTTTTGCCAATCTCTTTTACCAGACCGTTTTCCACCAGCACGTCCAGCGTGCCATCAATATTCTGGCTCGGATCAATTACCCGGCCGTTTTTTATCAGCAGATTCATATAGTCTCCTTTCAGAAATAAAATTTTTAAGAACTATTTCCTGAACGTTCAATTTTGTGCAAGGTCAAGGAAGATGAGCGTTTGCACGGAGGCGTAGCACCGCTACGCCGCACACGGAAACGAGAAATCTGATGCCGAGATTGCGCAAAAGTGGACGTTTCCTATTCCAGTTCGCCACCACAGACATGATACAACATCGACATCCTCACCGCGACGCCGTTCTCCACCTGTTTCAAAATCCAGGACTGATCACCGTCAACCATGCTGGAAGACATTTCTACCCCACGGTTGATCGGGCCGGGATGCATAACCATTGCATTCGGCTTGGCCAGTTTGATATTGTTCGGATTCAAACCGAAATAGCGGGAATATTCACGAGCGTTCGGCATGAGGGTTTTACCCTGGCGTTCCTGCTGAATGCGCAGCATCATGACCACATCAGCATCCTGCAACGCCTCGTTCATGGTCGCACAGGCCGTGACATCACCCAGTTTTTCCACCCCCGGCGGCATCATGGTCGGCGGGCCGGCCAGGAACACCTGTGAGCCGAGTTTGGTCAACCCCTGAATATTCGACCGGGCAACACGGCTGTGGGTAATATCCCCGACTATCGCGACTTTCAGCCCGTCCAGACGCCCGTAACGATCCTTCATCGTCAACATGTCGAGCAGACCTTGAGAAGGATGCTCATGGGCACCGTCACCGGCGTTGATAATCGAACAGTTTACCTTGTTCGCCAGGAAATAGTGGGAACCGGAGACTGAATGGCGCATGACGATAATATCAGGTTTCATCGCCAGCAGATTGAGAGCAGTATCGGCAAGCGTCTCACCCTTGGTGGCTGAACTGGATGCTGTCGTAATATTAACCGTATCGGCGGAGAGTCGCTTACCGGCAATCTCAAAGGAGGTTCGGGTACGCGTTGAAGCTTCGTAAAAAAGGTTGATAATCGTCTTGCCACGCAGCGTCGGAACCTTCTTGATGTCTCGACTGTTGATTTCCCGCATGCTCTCAGCGGTTGCTATCAACAGCTCAATGTCACCTTTCGACAGATCCCGCAGGGCAATAATGTGTTTATGTCTGAATTCGGCCATGCCTGTTTACCCCCTATTTTTCGAGTACAACCTCAATTGGCTGGTTTAGTCCGTCAAAAACAACCTGAACATTTTCCTTCTGGCTTGTTGGAACATTGCGCCCGACAAAATCGGCGCGAATCGGCAATTCACGATGACCTCGATCAATCAGCACCGCCAGTTGAATCGACTTTGGCCGTCCGAAATCCATCAGCGCATCCATAGCAGCGCGAATAGTGCGACCGGTATAGAGGACATCGTCAACCAGGATGACTTTTTTTGCCTCAAGAGAGAACGGAATATCGGTTATGCCGACCGCCTGATGCGGCAACTGACCGGAACAGTCATCGCGGTAGAGCGTAATATCAACCGCTCCTACCGGGACGTTCCCCCCCTCGATGACGCTGATCTGCTGCGCGATCCCGTCAGCAATAAAAGCGCCGCCTGAACGGATACCGATCAGCACAATATCTGCAACACCTTTGTTACGTTCGAGAACCTCGTGGGCAATTCGAGTCAGCGCACGCTTGATTCCTGCTCCATCCATCAGTACCGTTCGTTCATCAACCATTTGTCGGCCTCCTAGTGAATAAAAAAAGAGCCTCCCCGCGTCACACGGCAAGACTCCTTTGATGTGAAATTATAGTAGCCATTGCGTCGCCTTTGCCGGTCTCTCGTACCAGGATTTAAAAGGGGTATATACCCAGTATTGTTGGATATTATTTATACAACTAGTTAATTTTTAAGCTGTTTTACGAATTAACTTGTTATCTATTGTTAGATAATGTTCATGTATTATCAGCGTTCATTCGGTAGCAAAACGGTAGCACAAAAAGGAGCACAATATGGCAAAAAAATTCTCTGATAAGTATCTGGCTAGCTTGAAACCCAAAGAAAAATCCTACAAAGTTAGAGAAGCGAAAGGCTTTGCAATTTTTGTGCTTCCCTCAGGTACCAAAACGTTCTTGTTTATATATGAGGTTGGAGGTAAACGCAAGCAGCTAAATCTTGGAAGGGTGTGCGACAAATTTATGGGAGCCATTATCAAGCCGCCGCTCGATACTCCCAG
>JBMOEI010000184.1:0-4027 GCA_049318985.1 Desulfuromonadaceae bacterium | reverse complement strand
CGTTCCAGCGCTTCGACGACATGCTCAAACTGCTGACGGGTCATGTCATGCATCTGAAGCGAAGAGACCACCTCACTGATGCTGGCGGTAACCCCGGCAGATACGGTCGAAACCGTGGCGCCGAACTGCGTGCAGCGTTCGTTGACCGATACCAGTTCCTGCAGACTGGATGCAGTGTTTTTGAGCGACGAGGCAACCGTGGCATCCTGAGCGGCTTCCGAGGAGCGAACACCCCTCAGATTGGAGTCGATCATGGTTACCATCATATTGCGATGACCCAGTATGGCGGCCGATTTGTCGTTGACCTGATGGGAAAGCTTTTCGACGCCCATGGCCAGAGTGACAAAGCCGCTCCCCATCTCACCCAGGCGGGAGCTTTCGATCTTTGTTGAGATACTCAGCATCCGGAGAACCTTGTTCATCTTCCGGAACCCTTCCAGAGGCTCCGAAAGCTTGTCAAGGAGGACCTGCACCTGTTCCAGCGTGTCGCAGCTCTCGCTGCTGCGGGAGCGCGCCTCCGCCAGGTAGGCTTCCATATCGGCCATCATCTGCTGCAGACGCCCGGTCAGAGTCTGAACCCTTTCTCCTGAGACAACTTCCAGCAACTGGTTCGACTTCACTGTTATCTCTGAAGATCTTTGATAAAAGCCCTGCACCTCCGAGCCGATCTGCAAAAACTCGTTCTCGGTTGTTCCGGCCATTCGCCGCAAGGTCTCAATTGAAGGTGAAAGCACACCTTTCCAGAGGCACATGGCTTTCTCGCCGGTACCGGGGGCGCTGGAAAAAAGCTGGCTGCTCGTTTGAAATGACATGGAAATTACGTTCCCTGAATGAGTTTAGGAGCTCTCAGCTCCATAAGAATCTCTGGTATTGTCGCCGCTCATTTTTCAACTGTTTCTGACATTACGAAGCGTCTCAAGAATTATTCCATGTACGTTTTTAACAATCGGCTCATCGTGACCTGAATAGACCGTATCAATTTTCAAAATGGATAACCGCCTGAGAGTCTCAATATATTCCGGCGGAAAGACCCCCTCAGTGGTACGAATCCGCAATTGTGTATCACCCGAAAAAAGTATCCGGTGTGCATTGCTGTAAAGACAAATCGAGTCTGACGAGTGTCCTGGAGTATGCAGAACCTGAAGCTGATCATCGCCGGCCTTTATCAATTGACCATGCCGCAGCAGCTCATCCACATCCTTGCCGTCGCACCAGGCGTATACTCTTGAGCCGTAACGCTTCTTAACAACATCCACGCCGGCAGAATGGTCGAAATGATTGTGCGTCAGGATAATCCTTTCGACCGGGATTTTTCCGCATCCGGTGGACAGCTTTTCAATCTGGTCAATAACCGAACCGTCTGTACCCGGGTCTATCAGTGTATTGACATCGCTCAAAACATTCCAGTCGCCCAGCAGCAGATACGAACGGCATGTATACATTGACGGAGCCTGAGACAGCTCGATGACTCTCACAGCTTCCTGTATAACTGGGCATCCGGTACAACCTGCTCAAACAGATGTGCAATTTCTGACGGCATTTTCTGGGTATTTTCCATCGCAAGATATCCGCCTGGGCTTAACGCCTGGTGATACATTTTAATGACCTCAATCCGCTCTTCATACTGAAAATGGAGCATGACATTTTTACAGACCACGAGGGCATAATCCGAACCGATTGCTTTAAGGGAGAGCAGGTCGTGATACTTGAAAAAGACCCGTGAACGCACCTTTTCGAAAACCCGGTACATGTCATCTCCCTGCGCATCAAAATATTTTTCAAAAATATCCACCGGTATCCGTTGTAATTCTTCATATTTATAGGTAGCTGCCGTGACGATATCACCAAAATTGTTCTCGCTGTCATAATCAGTAGCATCGAGATACAGGTTGTTAAAGGTTGCGCCAAGACGCTCCGCAAAAAGGATGGCTACGGTATACGGTTCCTGCCCCAAAGCACTTCCGGCATCCCATACCTTTATGCGCATCCGGCCCATCGCAAGCTTTATGGCCTGATCGACTGCATATTCAAGCACCGGTAAATCTCTAAAAAAGAAGGTAAATGCCATAAAATCAGAGGTAAGGGGCAAGGGGCAGGTTAATTCAACTTTTTTTGAATTTGACTTGACCCCTGCCCCATGACCCTTGCTCCTTTAATTAATATTTTTCAAACGCTTCGTCTAAATCATCTGCTCCGCCTTGTCCGAGTTCAATGTGGACACCACCACTGGACGTTTTGTTGCCACCCTTGGCCGGCTTTACATTTTGATGTTGCACTGACGCAGCACGAGCTGCAGTCGTGCGGTGGTTTGCCGCGATCTGTTTTGGCGGCGCATGACGCGGAGCCATTAATGAACGCTGGCTGCCGGAGTCAAGTGAGAAGAAGGCGATGGTCGCTTTCAGCTGTTCCGCCTGACTGGACAGCTCTTCTGTGGTGGAGGCCATCTCTTCAGCCGCGCTGGCATTTTGCTGGATAACCTGGTCAAGCTGCTGGATCGCTTTATTGATCTGTTCGGCGCCGGTATCCTGCTCTTTACTGGATGCGGTGATTTCCTGAACCAGTTCGGCTGTTTTCTGGATATCAGGCAGCATCCTGGTGAGCATGTCACCCGCCTGCTCGGCAATGGCAACGCTGCTGGTGGAGAGTTGGCTGATTTCACCAGCGGCCGCCTGGCTCCGTTCGGCAAGTTTTCGCACTTCAGATGCTACAACAGCAAAGCCTTTGCCATGTTCACCGGCTCTGGCTGCTTCGATAGCGGCGTTCAAGGCCAGAAGATTCGTCTGACGGGCGATCTCTTCGATAATTGAAATTTTGGTTGCAATCTGTTTCATAGCGGCAACGGTTTCAATAACGGCCTTGCCACCCTCTTTGGCGTCAGATGCCGATTTGATGGCGATCTTTTCGGTCTGCATGGCATTGTCGGTATTCTGGCGAATGCTGGAGGCCATCTGCTCCATGCTGGATGAGACTTCTTCTGCTGATGCAGCCTGTTCGGTAGCGCCCTGCGACATCTCCTGAGCAGTAGCGGACATCTCCTGACCACCGGACGCGACGTTGTCGGCGGCAGATTGAACTTCCATAACAACTTCTTTCAGCTTGGCAACCATGTTGGAGAGTGATTCCATCAGATCGTCGTTTTCACTCCGCTTCTTCAGTTCGACCATCAGGTTGCCTTGGGATACTTTCTTGGCGTTTTCGGTGATGCCATTGGTGGCTTCGATCAGGACGTTCAGATTGTTTTTAATGGCGTTGAAATCGCCGTTGTAGTTGTCGCTGATCAGTTTGGGCATGTCACCTTTAGAGATTTTTTCGACGTAATTGGCAGCTACATTCAGTGGTCCGATAACGTCATCAAGTGTCTGGTTGACGCCGGCTACAATCTTCTGAAAATCTCCCTGATGCTTGGAGGCATCGGCGCGGGTTGCCAGTTTACCCTCCGCTGCGGCTTTGGCAAGCATGCCGGCATCTTTAACAAGTGCAGATACGGCGTCGATGGCCTGATTAAGGTTGTTTTTGATCTCGTTGAAATCGCCATTATAACTGTCGCTGATCTTCGGCGGAATGTCGCCTTTACTGATGCGGTCGACGTATTCAGCCGCAACGTTCAGTGGGCCGATGACGGAGTCGAGGCAGTCGTTGACGCCCTGGACGATGGCCTTGAAATCCCCCTGGTGTTTGCTCGCGTCGGCTCTGGTGGCCAGTTTGCCATCTACTGCAGCTTTGGAGAGCATTTTAGCGTCGGCGACAAGGGCGGATACGGCGTCAATAGCCTGGTTAAGGTTGTTTTTAATCTCATTGAAGTCGCCGTTATAGCTGTCGCTGATCTTCGGCGGGATGTCACCTTTGGAGATCCGATCGACATATTCGGCTGCTACGTTCAGCGGCCCGATGACGGAGTCAAGGCAGTCGTTGACGCCTTGGACAATATTCTTGAATTCACCTTGATGCTTGGAGGCATCGGCGCGGGTAGCCAGCTTACCTTCAACGGCGGCTTTGGAAAGCATTTTAGCGTCGGCGACAAGGGCGT
>JBMOEI010000183.1:0-4152 GCA_049318985.1 Desulfuromonadaceae bacterium | reverse complement strand
GTTACGAATAAGGAAAAAATATGCCAAAAATACATTCATCTGCCGAACTGGATTCTTTACGGCAGGATATACTGTCAACACGGGACCCCGAAAAGTCCTGCATCACGCTCTGTTCCGGCTCAGCCTGCCAGGCGACTCACTGCAAAAAAGTCGCGGCGGCGCTTGATGTTGAGCTGGAAAAGCAGGGTTTAACGGAAACGGTACACTTCAGAAAAACCGGGTGCCACGGTTTTTGCGAACAGGGGCCGATCATCGTCATTTACCCGGAAGGGGTCTGCTACCTGAAGGTTCAGCCTGAAGATATTCCGGAGATTGTCTCGCAGACGCTGGTGGCGAAGAAGATTGTCGAGCGCCTTGTCTATGTTGACCCGACCACGGGT
Organism: Desulfuromonadaceae bacterium; assembly: GCA_049318985.1. Taxonomy (GTDB): domain Bacteria; phylum Desulfobacterota; class Desulfuromonadia; order Geobacterales; family Pseudopelobacteraceae; genus JACRCG01. Next base: position 3,772 of record JBMOEI010000183.1, on the reverse strand, counting down.
GAAAAGGCTGTCAAGGAAGATGATATCCCCTTCTATAAGAATCAGCAGCGCCTTGTGCTTGGCCTCAATACCAGGATAGACCCGAAAAGTCTTGAAGATTATCTCGCTGTCGGCGGTTATCAGGCATTGACGAAAGTGTTTACCGGAATGACTCCGGAACAGGTCATTGATGAAGTGAAGGCCGCGAGCCTGCGAGGTCGCGGAGGCGGTGGTTTTCCGGCCGGGATAAAGTGGGAAGCGGCCCGTAATTCGAAGGGCGACACAAAGTATGTCATCGTCAACTGCGATGAGGGGGACCCGGGGGCGTACATGGATCGTTCCCTCATGGAAGGCAACCCCTACTGTGTGCTTGAGGGTCTGCTGATCGGCGCCTACGCCATCGGGGCTCACGAAGGGTATATCTATGTGCGTCAGGAATACCCGCTGGCGGTAGAAAACGTGATGGCCGCCATCAAAACAGCGGAGGAATATGGTCTTCTCGGGAAAGATATCCTCGGTTCCGGCTTTGATTTTATCATCAAGGTACATAAGGGGGCCGGAGCATTCGTCTGCGGCGAGGAAACAGCCCTCATCATGTCTCTGGAAGGCAAAGTAGGTGAACCGAAATCACGGCCGCCATATCCGGCTGTCAGGGGATTATGGGGTAAACCGACTAATATTAATAACGTGGAGACGTGGGCGAACATCCCTCTTGTTATCAATAAGGGAGCGGCCGCATTTACGTCCATCGGTACCGAGGGAAGCAAAGGCACCAAGATATTTTCACTGGTCGGCAAGGTCAACAACACCGGCCTCGTAGAGGTACCGATGGGCGTGACTCTGCGGGATATTGTCTATAAGATCGGCGGCGGCATCCCCGGAGGCAGGAAGTACAAGGCGGTGCAGACAGGCGGCCCGGCCGGCGGCTGCATGCCGGAGAGTCTCCTCGATATGGAAGTCGACTTCGATCAACTGACCAAGGCCGGCTCGATGATGGGTTCGGGCGGAATGATCGTCCTTGATGAAGAGACCTGCATGGTTGATTTCGCCCGCTATTTCCTCGGTTTTCTTGCCGATGAGTCGTGCGGAAAATGTGTTCCCTGCCGCGAAGGCGTGAAGCAGATGCTTATCATCCTGACCAGAATAACCAAGGGGAAGGGACGGAAAGGGGATATCGAACTTCTGGAGGAGTTGGCCGAGGTCGCCGGCTCTGCCGCTCTCTGCGCCCTCGGTAAAGGGGCACCGAATCCGGTGTTAAGCACGATACGCCACTTCAGAGACGAGTACGAAGCACACATCAACGACTGCAACTGTCCGGCGCTTTCCTGCAAGGAGCTGATCTCGTACTACATTGACCCGGACAAGTGTCAGGCCTGTTTGAGTTGCGGTAAAAAGTGTCCGGCCGGGGCGATTGATGGTGGTAAAAATCTGGTTCACGTTGTAATCCAGGATAAATGTACGAAGTGCGGATCCTGCCTGGAAGCCTGTCCTGCCCGCTTTGGTGCGGTGCGTAAGATCTCCGGTGAGCCTGTTCCCGCTCCTCTTCCTCAAGAATCACGAACTATAGTCAGAAAGAGTGCAAAATCATGAGTGAACTGCAATTACAGATAGATGGTAGAATTGTTGCCGCACGTCCCGGAGCAACCATTCTCGAAGCGGCCCAAAGCGTTGGGATTGCCATTCCGACACTCTGTCACCATGAGAAGCTGGAAGCGCATGGCGGCTGCCGGATCTGCTCGGTGGAAGTCGATGCCCGAGGGAGAACCAGTGTCGTTGCCGCATGCCTCTATCCGGTAGAACAGGATCTGGTTGTGCGGACAAGAACCAGCAAGTTGGAACGGATCCGGAAGTCACTGGTGGAGATGATGATGGCCCATGCTCCCGATTCCGAGCAGCTGCTGGCTCTGGCCGAGGAGTATGGCGCAGACAAAGGCCGGTTTGGCAAAGAGGTCTCCTTCTGCATCCATTGCGGCCTCTGCGTCCGCTATTGTGCTGAGATCAAGAAGAAGAACGCCGTCGGTTTTATCGACAGGGGGCCACGGAAAGAGATATGCTTCATTCCGGAGATCGCCGCCAGGGAGTGCTGGGAGTGCAAGGAGTGTTTTCCGCTCTGCCCGACGTCGGCTCTACAGGCAGCATTCGTATTGATAAAAGCACTGACATCTCAGGCAGATGGGCCTGAACCTGAGCGGCAGGCATAGGAACAAGGGAGGCGCTATGGCAGATCATTTTCGCTATTACCTGCGGGTTCGTTATTCGGAATGCGATGCCCAGAAGGTGGTTTTTAACGCCCGCTACGCCGACTATGTTGATATAGCGACCACCGAGTTCCTCCGCGCAAGCTGCCCCGACTTCGGCTTTATAGAATATCATGTCGTCAAGCAGACGATCGAGTGGAAAGCCCCCGCACGCTTTGACCAGGTTCTGGAACTGTCGCTTTCAGTTCAGCATCTCGGCACATCATCATTTACAATCGCCACCGAAATCCGTGTCGCCGGCCAGGAGCAGATCATCACCAGGGCTGAAACGGTCAATGTTTTTATTGATGCCGACACCATGCAAAAAACTGCCATACCGACAAATCTCCGGGCGGCTCTCGAAAAAGGTGCCCCCGGTAAGGTCACCGACCATGCCGGGTATGTCAGTCGCGTGTAATACCAATTCCAAATCAAAGCTCCATCTTCGTTGGCTCGTCTTCGGCTCCTCAGCATACTGATTGTATGCCTTCGTCGCCTCATTCCTCGCCGCCTTGATGGCCTCTTTGATTTGAAATCGGAATAACTTCGCTTGTGGCCCACGTGCGTTCTAAGCGGGGTAACCCCAATTATCTTCCAGCTTCCAACCGTTTGTATAGGTTATCTAAAAATATCACTGTGTGTTCCTGTCCGCTCAAACAGGTGTTTAAACATTTCAGCCGGTGAAGAGAATGATTGGATATTCTCCCCTCGGCTGTTTCTTCATTTACTTCCAGATCGTGGCAAAAACAGCGTCCTTCCTTATGTTCTGCAACACTTACTTGTTCTTTGCATTTTCACAACTCATATAATCTGACAAATATTATGTTGTAACATTTATTGTTGACTGGATGGTTTTTTGTCGTTACTTTAAATGTATGATCATCGAGTTCGATACTGCAAAAAGAGAAAAGACCCTTTTGGAGCGTGGTCTTGATTTTGCTGATTCCGACAAAGTTTTTGAAGGAATTCACTTTATCGCTCGCGAGGACCGTTCTGATTACGGCGAGGATCGTTTCTTCACAGTTGGTCTATTGGATAGCCGGATGGTTGTGATTGTCTGGACTCCGAGAAACGACGCCCGCCGAATAATTTCTATGAGGTACGCAAATGACCGCGAAATCAGCCGTTACAAAAAACACCTTGGTTGATCCTGACGATGCTCCGGAATTAACCGACAACTGGTTTGAAAAAGCTGACCTTATGCAAGGTACCAAACTTGTCCGCCGGGGTCGTCCGGCTGGTCAGACTAAAGCTTCGCAAACCGTCCGTTTTGATTTGGATGTTCTAGCTGCTTTTAAGGCCACTGGCAAAGGGTGGCAGACCCGCATGAACGAGGCACTTCGGGAGTGGATGAAGGAACACCCAATGAAGCTCGCCTGATACACTCTTTACAGGTGTCAATAATCATCTGAATGGATCACTCAAAGCGCATTGAGGATTTCGAAACTAGGGACATCCCTTTACCTGTATCATGGTTGCATCCTATTCGCGAATAGTGAATGTATCTGCCACCACCAGTAATGTGTTGACCCGTTTTTCTGAATTCAGGTTTACCC
>JBMOEI010000182.1:0-4213 GCA_049318985.1 Desulfuromonadaceae bacterium | reverse complement strand
CAAATTAAAAATTACGCAGCAAAAGTATAACTCGTTGAATAGTAACGTATAATATTTTTTGCAAAGTGCCCAAAAAGGGCACTTATAAAGTTTTATAGGGCACAGTCGGTGACGTGTGCCTAAAGGCAAAAAGTGAATGACGCTAGACGCTAACGTACATTTTCGCCCCGTTAGTATTCAGACTCATAATGGTATCCAGCAAATTTCTATGAAACTTTTGAGCCTTTTGTTTATTAGCACCCACTGTTAGACACCGCGTCAATTAGTCGCATTCAAGAAGTTACCAAATTTCATATCTTCGCCAAGAATGTGTACTAAAAGCCAATTATTCATAAATTGCCCAACTTCTTCTGTGCTTGTCTCCTCAGTAAGAATTCCACAGCTAATTTTATCAAGTCTTTTTGTTAATAAGTCATGTTGTTTTACATGTACTTCATAGCATGGATAGAGGCATTGTTTCATCAGCAATTCTTCATCTCTAAAATGTTCGCGCACATATTGATATAATGCGACAACATTGTGGTGGGTTGTTTGTTGATCGTTATAAGGATTAACAATACGATTGGCTAAGTAGAATAAATATTGATGTTGTTGGTCTACAGTATCATGGCCTATGTTGTATTCATTAAGCCACACAAAATTATTCTTAATTGAGATTTCCAAATTATTTATTCCCTACGTAAGCATCTTAAGCATCTCATGATTTACAGACCTAGAGCTATTATTAAGCGTCAAGGAATGCATGTAAGACTATACTTCAATGATTGGTTATTACACTACTCGTCCAGTGTGAAATATTCGCCCAAGTTTCGGAAATTGTCAATGTAGTTGCAGCAATTCTAATTATGTTATTACATAATTAAATCAACGTGTTATAGATGATAAATGCAATCTCCTAGTTTAATTCTACAGCGTCTTATTTTTCATATGTTCAGCAAAACCTTATAAAACAAGGAGGCTGATATTGTTATCCATTTGGCTCTTATAGAGCTTTTCAATTATTGCGCTGGAATATACTCAAATCGTCAAAATATAAAATATATTTATCTGAATTTATTATCTTTTCCATAATGAGAATTGCTGGCAACTCATCGTGTTGCAACCACAAAAGTCCATGACAGACTAAACTTGAGCAATTTGTAGACAATCTAAGCAATCCTCATAATTTACAAAAAGTTATATTACAATGTGACCACTTGTGAACAACATTATGCACAGTTTGTGTGAATAACTTTAATTAACAATGCGGCACATTTACTTGGAACATCACGTCCAAGCCCCGAACATTTTAATAACACCAAGTTAAGCAACTTTTGACTCGTAATGTAATAATTGTTGTTCAGCTAATTTTCTATGAATATTACTAGGACTCAATTCCAAACCATTACGCCAACACAATGCACCTAATTCCAAATAAAATTGCTTAAAATACAATTCATCATTTAAGGGTACTACGAGTTCTGTTTGTCTATTAATCAACGGTTGCAAATCATAATCACCGTATGAATTATCAGAAAAAGTCAATCTCAGCACTTTTTCATGTACATGGTGAGCGTGAGTAATCTTAATCATTGTCTGCCCCTGGAATACGTTGGAGTGGTTTCAAATCAATAGCATATTGCCAATCGTTCAACAACTCTTGTTGATGTTCTTTTGCCCATTCTCGCACCAATTTAATTGCCTTATTAGGTAGCGTTCCAGCTATAATTTCCCCAGACTCAATGGTCATCAACGCTTGGTGACCTTGATATTCCACATGAAAATGCGGAGGATTATGGTCATCATGGTACATGCGAATATAAATACCAAAAAAGTAAGAGATAATTGGCATTTTATTAATTAGGAATTTTTTGTAATTGCTGCACAACCTCATCAGTCAAATCAAAACTCATTTGCATTCGCTTATCTCCTTATTCAGTATTTTAATATTACTCAATAGACCAAAAAAAATGACTCCCTGTCTCGCTAAATTTAATGTTCATCAAAACCCATTAAACTATCCCCCCCATCCCCTCAATAAAGGTGTTTATGAAGATTTGAATCTTTTCGGTAACACGTTCAATGATGGTTTTGCGTTGTAATATTTTTGGCTTAAAGTTTAGCGCACCAATAATTTCTTGTTCTCGTGGTAAGCGATTGGCAAAGGCGTAGTTGTCCAACAATTTTTGAACTTCTTCTTGCACCAATTGTTCACTGTCGCACAATTCAGTTAGCACTTGCTGTTGTTGTTCAGTCCAAAATTCGGTGAAGCTCTGTAACATATTATCATCTGCATTGAGGGTAGGCAGATGCTCGGCAATAAAGGTTTCAATTAACGCCTTTTTGCTACGCAATTGCACGTCCCCCGCCAATAGTTCAATAATTTCTTGGTGGCGTTGGTGACGTTCTTCAGGTGCCAAGTGATTTAGGTTCATCAACAGCTTCAGAATGTACGCCACGTTAATGTCATCGCGGTGGATCAGGCTGACTTCAAAATCAACATCTTCCAAGATTGACACCTTGTCGGTGCCTGGCTTGCGCCTTACCTTTTCGTACAAATCCAGATACTTGCTCTTGTAGTCTTCAAACACCTGTTCTGGCAACACAAAATCGGTGACAGCGTAATCTGCAAAAGTGGTCAGAATATTCTTGATACGCAACAATTCCCTAAATTGCGTCACAAAGGCCAGTTGCTCAGTTTCACTGGGTAGTTGATCAACGCTTTGTACTGTGGGTGCAGTGTTTAACAGTGCGGCTGTGGCGTGGTTATAGTCTTCCACATACTCACAATAGGGTTTGACCAATACGGTTGCTTGCGCGTCTTTGTTGGAGAATAAGGCAATGGCTTCATCAGTGGCGGCTTTTAGGTTACGAAAGCAAACAATATTGCCCTGTGATTTTTTTTCATTGAGGATGCGGTTAGTACGTGAAAACGCTTGTACCAATCCATGAAATTTTAGATTCTTGTCCACATATAGGGTGTTGAGACGAGGGCTATCAAAGCCCGTCAAAAACATGTTGACCACCAGCAAAATATCCACTTGGCCTTCACGTACCCGTTTGGCAATGTCCTGATAATAGTTGTAATACGATTGACTGTCTTGGGTGCTGTATTGCGTACCAAACAGCGTATTGTAATCAGCAATAAATTCGTCCAATTTGTCACGACTAGACAGGTTAATACGTGCGCCAGTAGGAATCTCCAAAGCTTCTTCTGGAATCAATCCATTGACTAGACCATTGGCATTAATGTCTGCTTCATTTGCGGCGTAGCTAAAGATGGTGGCAATTCTTAGTGGTCTACTGGTGTTGGCTTGTTTGAGCTTAAACAGCTCATAATATTTGATTAATGTGGCGACACTACTGACACAAAATAGTGCCGTAAAATCTGGGGCTTTGGTCTTTTGCCGATGATGCTCAATAATGTAATCTACAATCTTGCCTAAGCGTTGCTCACTGTCCAACAGGGCTTTGGTGTCAATGGCTTCAACGTCAATGTCTAGTTCATTGGCACTGGCTTTACGTTGATACTTGCCCACATACTCCACTGAAAAGCGCAGCACATTGTCATCGCGGATCGCGTCAACAATGACGTACTGGTGCAAACACTCGCCAAATAAGGATTGGGTAGTCTGCAAGTTACCTGCTGTACCTGCGGCATTGTCAGCCAGTATCGGTGTGCCAGTAAATCCAAACAATTGTGCGTGTTTAAAAAACTTTTTGATGGCCTGATGGGTTTCACCAAATTGGCTACGATGGCACTCATCAAAGATGAACACCACCTTTTTGGTCTGCAAGTGTTCAACCTGCTCAAAATAACGCGATTGTTGAATGGCGTTATTGAGCTTTTGTAACGTGGTGACAATGAGCTTACAGCTCTCATCAGCAAGCTGTTTGACCAAGTGTTGCGTATTGGTGGTGTTATCTACACATCCCTTTGAGAAGGCGTTAAATTCGCGTGCGGTTTGATAATCCAAATCTTTGCGATCCACGACAAACAGCACCTTATGCACTTTGGGCAAGCGCATAATAATTTGACTGGCTTTGAACGAGGTTAGGGTTTTTCCTGATCCAGTAGTGTGCCAAATGTATGCATTATGGGTGCTGTTTTTGACTTGATTAACCAGTGCCTCTGTAGCATAAAATTGGTACGGTCTTAGTACCATTAACACTTTTGCCGTTTCATTGAGTACCGTGTAATGGGTCATCATTTTGGCAAGGTGACAGGGCTTAA
>JBMOEI010000181.1:0-4221 GCA_049318985.1 Desulfuromonadaceae bacterium | reverse complement strand
ATGCCGTCCATATTTAACGGGTACATCTGCCCTTTTACCAACCGGTCAATGAGCTGTACCGATTCAGCATAGCGCCATTCAACCTGCGGTGCCGGATTAAGCCAGACCACTTTCCGGAACTGCTCAAGAATGCGCCCCAGCCAGACCGCCCCTGTTTCGGGGTTGTGATGCTCCACGCTGCCGCCCGGCCATACGATCTCATACGGGCTCATGGTTGCGTCACCAACCACTATCACTTTGTAATCTGAGCCAAACTGGTGCAGCAGGTCGTGGGTGGCGCAATGCTGATTAAAGCGGCGCCGATTTTCCCGCCACACACGTTCATAGATACAGTTATGAAAATAGAAATATTCGAGATGCTTGAATTCATTGCGAGCGGCGGAAAACAGCTGCTCACACAGCTCGATGTGCGGATCCATGGAACCGCCGACATCAAAAAAAATGAGCACTTTTATCTTGTTGTGCCTCTCCGGCATCATCCTGAGGTCGAGATAGCCGGCATTGTTGGCGGTGGCCCGAATGGTACCGCTCATGTCGAGCTCTTCCAGAGCTCCTTCCCGGGCAAAATTACGCAGCCGCCGGAGGGCTACTTTCATATTGCGCGTACCGAGTTCCACAGAACCGTCCAGATCCCTGAACTCACGCTTGTCCCACACCTTAACCGCCCGGTGGTGCCGTGATTCGGCCTGACCAATCCTGATCCCTTCAGGATTATAGCCATAGGCGCCAAACGGTGAGGTCCCTCCGGTGCCGACCCATTTGCTCCCCCCCTGGTGGCGCTCCTTCTGCTCTTCCAGGCGTTTCTTAAGGGTTTCGAGCAGCTTGTCAAGCCCGCCAAGGGCCTGGATCTGTTTTTTCTCCTCTTCGGAGAGAAATTTTTCGGTCAGCTTGCGCAGCCACTCTTCGGGGATCGTGCCGGTAACATCCTCAAGCGGATTGCTGATGCCGTGAAAATGCTCGGCAAAGACCCGGTCGAAGGCGTCATAATTTGTCTCATCCTTGACAAGGCAGAGTCGTGCCAGGTAATAGAACTCCTCGACGCTGCCAAAGGCAAGGTGCTGTGACAGCCCCTCAAGCAGGGTAAGAAATTCCATCAGGGTTACCGGAATTTTACTGTTTTTCAGACGCAGAAAAAAATCGAGCAGCATGGCCGGTGAGTCAGTACGCGGAACGGCGGGAAGCCGGGTCGAAGAGCTGCACATCCTGCTCATTTTTCAGCAGGGCGCCGTGCAGCTGCGGTATTTTCTTGTTCTTGCGATTGTAGCTAAGATCTGCCGGAGTGATCTGTTCTGACATCAGTATTTTCAGCCAGTCGAGCAGTTCCGATGTCGAAGGCTTTTTCTTCAGTCCCTGAATTTCACGGACGCCGTAAAAGACCTCGAGAGCCTCTTTCACCAGATTTGATTTAATATCCGGGTAATGGACATTGACGATCTGCTCCAGGGTCTCCCGGTCAGGAAAACGGATATAGTGAAAAAAACAGCGCCGCAGAAAGGCATCGGGCAGTTCTTTCTCATTGTTGCTGGTAATGATAATGACCGGTCGTATTTTTGCCTGCACTAATTGCCGGGTCTCATACACATAAAATTCCATACGATCCAGTTCCCGCAGCAGATCGTTCGGAAACTCAATATCAGCCTTATCAACCTCGTCAATCAGCAGCACCGATTGGCACTCGGATTCAAAAGCCTCCCACAGCTTACCCTTGACGATGTAATTGGCAATATCGTGGACCCGGTCGTCACCAAGCTGGGAATCACGCAGTCGTGATACGGCGTCGTATTCGTACAGTCCCTGCTGGGCTTTGGTCGTCGATTTGATGTGCCATTGGAAAAGCGGCATGCCGAGTGCGGCGGCAACCTCTTCGGCCAGCATGGTTTTTCCGGTACCCGGCTCCCCTTTGACCAGCAGGGGGCGCCCGAGGACCATGGCTGAGTTAACCGCCAGCATCAAATCATCGGTTGCAATATAAGAATCTGTCCCGGTAAATTTCATATGGAATCCTGTTATCTAAAGTGTAGTAATTGTGGTAAATCAGTACTGCAATACTTGTTTAAAGTCAAGCGCTATTAAACTACGGCGCTTCAGGAGGGGCGGGGAGAGACATGGCGAGAACCGCTGCAGAGACCGTCAACAGGGCAGATAAAAGGTATGTTGTCGTAAACGTGCCGGTCATGCCGGCGATCAATCCGGCACTGCCGGGGCCCAAAGTCTGGCCGATGGCAAAGAAGATGGTGATCATGACAAAGGCGTTGGCAGCGCCTGATACGCCGAGATAATCTCCCACCGTTGCCGCCATGATTGCCGGAACAGCGAAAAACGCCAGACCGAAAAGGATGATCGAAACAACAATTCCTGCGGTGCCGCAATTGAAGCCCACCAGAATATTAGCGGCTGCCTGAACCAGAAAAACGAGAGCCAGGCCCTTTTTGCGGCCGACCCGGTCGGAGATCGTACCAAAAACAACGCCGGAAAAAACGCTGAAAAATCCGACCCATGACCAGTATATGCCGGCTTTGGCCTCACTGAAGCCGAACTCTTTTATCATCGTGGCAACAATAAACGTGCCGTACACCATGAAGGTAATACCAAAGAGCAGGTAGAGAATGCCGAGGCGGAGCAGAAGTGAGCCCTTGCCGCTATCATCGTGAGGCGTAAATGGTCCCGCCGTCACCGGAACCGCCTCACCCATCGGCTCAAGTCCCATTTCCGCCGGACTGTTGCGGAGAAACAGTGCAGCTCCTGCGGCAATAACGAGAGCAATAATGCTGAAGATCAACCAGCCGCTGCGCCAGCCGTCAGCGCCGAGAGTCCGGTTGAGATACGGAATGAGAAAACCGGAGATGATAATCCCCAACCCGCTTCCTCCACAGATAATCCCGGCAGCTTTACCCCGTTGCCGGCTGCGGAACCAGTGTGGCAGCAGCACCATCATGGAGACATTGGCAAAGCCACTCCCCATGCCCACCAGTGTAAATAACATCAGGATCATGACAAAGTTGCTGCTGCGGCTGATGCCGAACATACAGAGGCTTATCAATAATAATCCGGCAGAAATGGCGGCACGGTGCTGAAAACGCCGAATGAGAAAAGGTGTCACAATGACGGCGCAAAGATAGCCGGCAAAGTTGCTGGTACCGATAAAGCCAAGTCTTTCATAACTGAGGCCGAGCCCGCTCTGCATCCCGGGAAGAAAGACACCATAGGCAAACCGGGCGAGCCCGAGCGCGTTAAAGATGACCAGAAAGCCGAGCGCGATAATAACCCAGCCATAGTGAAGAGAAGGATTTTCAGCAGAATCGGTGTTCACAGCAAACTCCGGGAAAGTCCGACGCTCTCGCCTGCAGTGAGGATTTCATTCCAGGTGGTGTCATCAATGGAGATTCCACTAATACTCCGCTCCGCCGTCTTGTTCCGTTCCGGGTCTCCGGCCACCATAACCGTCTCTCCTGTAACGGCAGGCGGCGACTCCTTGATGTGGTGGATGACCGCATCAACTTCCCGCTGCATCCAGTCATGCTCAACGAGGCGCCCTGGATCGACCAGAAAGGTAAACATGTTGTTGACTATTCCTCCCAACCGCAGGTTTGCCGGCTGGATAGTACCACCCCCGGTAAGAACTCCGGCAAGCAATTCGCACATAAGCGCCAGGCCATAGCCCTTGTGCTCCCCGAAAGGGAGCAGAGCGCCACCAGGTTCATGAAACATGACCCCGGGATCGGTCGTCGGTTCACCGTCTGAATCAAGAAGCAGTCCCTCTGCCATCTGTTCCCCGCGATTCATGGCAACCATCGCTTTGCCACGGGCAATCCTGCTGGTCGCCATATCAAGCAGAACCGGCGGATTTTCACCGGTGGCAGGAATCGCAATACAGATCGGGTTAGTTGACAAACGGGCGTCCCGACCGCCAAAAGGGGCAACCAGTGGCTGATGATCAATGACATTGACAAAGTGAAGCGACACGAGGCCGGCAGCAACGCTCTGCTCGCCATAGGTACCGATCCTGCCGATGTGATGCGCGTTGCGCAGCGTCATCAGCACGAGCCCGGTCTCCTTGCAGCGGTTGATCGCAGCAGCCATCGCCTCAGCCGCAACACGCTGACCGTACCCCCGCTGGCCATCGAAAAGCATGATTGAGCCGTCATCCCGTATCAGCCGGGCGTTCATGCCAGGGATCAAGACTCCGGCACGGATGTTTTTAATGTAGATCGGCAGCATGGC
>JBMOEI010000180.1:0-4265 GCA_049318985.1 Desulfuromonadaceae bacterium | reverse complement strand
AGATGCGACTCGCGCTGACCCCGGACTCTTTGAGCGCCTTGATCTGGATGTCGAGGGATTGCTGGTGAGTGGACACGCGGGCGTAACCGAAAAGTCTCATGGCCGGATTTGTCTACTAAATCGATTGTTGGAAAGTCTGTCTATTATATTCGCCAAAACCGATTTAATGGACGTTAAAACAAGCCCTTTTTTGCCTATCTACGAACTTATAATATTTAAGACACATGAAAGTCGCACACGATGTGCGGCTTTCATGGCAGTCGCTAATTTATCGCTCCCGAAATTGGAGGGGAGCCATTTTGGGTATCACGGAAAATAGCGACTCACTTGAGGCCCGGTAAGCCGCAATAGGCGTTAGCCGTATTGCGCCGCATATGAGATTCGTCCATGCTTTGCCAGAATGGCGACTTGCTGAATTGTTTTGAGGAAATTCGTTTATGTGGTTGTTTTACGCGTTGTCCGCCGCCGTCGTTTGGGGTGTCAGCTACGCGGCCAGCGGGCGGGTGATCGCGCGGGGGGTTTCGCCGCTGACCTTCTTCGCGCTATACACGCTGGCCGGCGCGGCAATGGGGCTGGCGGCGCTCGCCGTCACGGGCCGTCTGCGGACGGTCATGGGCGAAATCGCCGGGATAGGCGGCGACGCTTTCTGGCTCGCCGTCGCGGTGGTGACATCGGGCGTGGGCACCTTGCTTATTTATATGGCCATCGGCGAGAAGAATGCCACGCTCGCCTCGTTGATCGAGATTTCCTATCCGCTCTTCGTGGCGTTTTTCGCTTGGCTGTTCTTCCGCGAGACTCAACTCAACCTAAGCACCTTGGCCGGTGCCGTGCTGATCCTGGCCGGTGTGGTCGTGGTGTATTTCGGCAACCCGTCGTGACGCGAAAGCTTGGCGGGGTCTTGAGACCCCGCCCACTCACGCAAAGCAAGGGGGTTGTTTGGCGTTGTTGGGTAATGCCTATCACTGACACACTGATAAAAATTCCAGCCTTGAAGCGGGTCGCGGGGACCAACAAAACCGCCGCTTTGCGGCGAGGCCACACTCCAAGCGTCTGGTTTTCGCTTAAGCGAAAAGCTTGGAAGGGCGGGGCCGGTTTAAGTGCCTGTTAAGGAATCGGCCTTATCGTGAAGCCCTCCCGACTCAACGATAGGAATCCCGTATGAAACAATCGGCGGTTGTCTTGTGTGTGCTGCTCATTGCCTTAGTCTTCGGCGGTTGCGCCCACGGCTACCGCCCCTATTATGGCCCTGCGCCAAGCTATGGCTACCCCCAGAGGCCGCAGCCCTATTACCTAGGCGACTATAACCGCCAACCGTACTATGGCGGTGGTTACGGTCATGGGCATCATAGGGACTATGACTGATCGCCCTATGATTTTCGCTTACGCGAAAATGCCGATGAACCGAGGTTACACACAAAGAATTCATTCTGTGTGCGTACTGTGTACAGAAAGCAAACAGAAATCTGACAGCATACAGAAAACTTTAACCATCAACATCAATGCCAGTTTCCCGGATGAAGGCGGCTAAAGCGCGTTCAAGTACAACACCCTTTTGCAAGTTTAGTGTGGTTGCTAGCTTGTCGAATAGATTGATGGTTTCGTCAGAAGCGCGGATGGTGATTGTGCGGTTTCGCCCCGTTGTCCAGCGATATGGCTTGCGCAGTTCAACCGCTCCCTGAGTTTCATCTTGCGTTGCCGCAACGCTATCACGGCTTACAAAGCCAACTTTCTCGCCAACAGCTTTAACTTCATCGGCTGATGGGAAATTGTGATTGTCATATTTTATTGGCTTTGTTTCTTGCCGAAGCTCGGCAAGCTCGCTGGCTAACATGTCGGCTAGAGGGTTAAGTCGCTTCTCGTCAGACATTATGCAATCTCCTCAATATTTGGTTCATCATGTTTGCCTTGATCCAAGGAGTCAGAACGTTCAACCGGAACCCCACGAACAATCCTTATACTCTCCAACGCAAATTGCTCTGAATTATTCACGGCCTTATCAAGATTGGAGCTATGCGAAGATGTCAGTTGATAGAGCGTCTTACCACAAGAGAAAATGGCCTTGAATGCTTCACGCTCTAATAATTGGGTAGTGAACACAGGGTAACCCGCGTCTTTAAAGTTTTGTTCAATGCTTGCAAGCGTTCGTCCACGGATGGCCGGACTTGTCCTGGTAAACAAAATTGCAAAGGGGATTTTTCGTTCAAAAGCTTCTTCCTGATTGCGAACCAGCCTTACGGCTTTTGCCGCCTCGACAGCATCAAGATGCGAACCCTGAACAGGAATCACAACCAAATTAGCCCTACTGATAGCATAACTGACCGTCACAGAAGCCACGCCTTCAAGATCGACAATGACAAACTCGCTGTTAGCTGCCGACTCCCGAATTTCGGCCAAGATGGTGCTTTCATCCTTGTTGGTGATGACAGTGAGATTTTCGGGGAGCTTGGCATGGCTGGCCCATCGGGTTAGCGGTTTATTGGGGTCGGCATCAATCACCGTCACATTCGCCCCGGTGTTGGCAAGGGCGTTGGCGAGTAGGCAGGCGGACGTGGATTTTCCTGCCCCTCCTTTTGAACTGGCAAACACAATGATTGGCATATCACCCTCGTGGTTTGTTATCGTGGCAAAATGATGAAAACAGAATGTGTACAGTCCGCCAACAATACACAGTAAGCGGACAGAATTCAGAACGCATACAGCTTACAGTATGCAAACAGAAAACAAAAATCATACAAAACTCTGAAAGCATTCAGAATGCTTTATGTGTACAGTATGCACACAGATTACATATTTCAATATCAATAGGTTGAATCGGTGCCTGGTGTTTTTAAACTCAGCTAAATCTATAAAAATGGCATTTCCGCGTCATTCATTTTCGCTTAAGCGAAAATATGGGGGATTGACCTCTTTTTATCCAGTACTCGGAAAGCATTGTAATCAGTGGGTTTCATCTTGTTTGATGACAATCTTATTAACAGATTTTGTGGATAACTTGGAACTTAGCCTCGCTTACTGGCATAAGCCCAAGTGTTAGACTATGGCTATTATTGCCCATGACGGTTCATCCCCACGGGTGTGGGGAACGGTGCGCGGATTGAGGAGCTACGCGGACAGGATGCGGTTCATCCCCACGGGTGTGGGGAACGGTGTACAAAAAAGCTGGTATTAATCCAATCAACCGGTTCATCCCCACGGGTGTGGGGAACGGCACATAGGCGGTGCTTGGGAAACATTGGGAACCGGTTCATCCCCACGGGTGTGGGGAACGGAAATCCATGACGGCGAAGTCCTCACCATTGGCCGGTTCATCCCCACGGGTGTGGGGAACGGAGCAGTAAGGAGGCCCATTTTTCTCCCCCTGTCGGTTCATCCCCACGGGTGTGGGGAACGGAAAAATGTGCTCGGTTTAGCTGGACCTCTCGGCGGTTCATCCCCACGGGTGTGGGGAACGGCCACTCGTACATGACATCCCCCGGCGCATTGCCGGTTCATCCCCACGGGTGTGGGGAACGGAAATGCTGGACAAGGGGATGGCGGTCAATAGTCGGTTCATCCCCACGGGTGTGGGGAACGGAAGGCGATGCAAAAGGGGCAAGACTGTTTCAAGCGGTTCATCCCCACGGGTGTGGGGAACGGTGAGTGCGCGGGGCTTTGGTTGGGATGACTTCCGGTTCATCCCCACGGGTGTGGGGAACGGGCCGTAGAGGTCGTCGGGGATGTCAGACCATGGGGTTCATCCCCACGGGTGTGGGGAACGGGCCACCATCACCCGCGATGAAACTAAAACGACTGGTTCATCCCCACGGGTGTGGGGAACGGAATCGACGGCCTTCGCCAAGAAGGTTTTATGCCGGTTCATCCCCACGGGTGTGGGGAACGGTAGCTCTGCTGTTTCATCATAGGTTTCTAAATCGGTTCATCCCCACGGGTGTGGGGAACGGGGCGATGCGCACGCGCTGCCCACCTTTTTGATCGGTTCATCCCCACGGGTGTGGGGAACGGCCTGTTTGGTAAATGGTCACGCCTAGTCCGAACGGTTCATCCCCACGGGTGTGGGGAACGGATCCACAAGTTTGTCCATTTCTGTGCAGCCAGCGGTTCATCCCCACGGGTGTGGGGAACGGCACGGCTATGTAATACTTACGCTGGATGATGGCGGTTCATCCCCACGGGTGTGGGGAACGGGGTGGTGACACACTGTCGGGGCGTTTTTTTGCCGGTTCATCCCCACGGGTGTGGGGAACGGGGGAAGGGTTAAGCTGGAA
>JBMOEI010000179.1:0-4406 GCA_049318985.1 Desulfuromonadaceae bacterium | reverse complement strand
GTGAACTGATTTGGTCCTGAATACTAAATTAGATTGGCAACTGAGGCAAGAAAATAAACGGGACTGGTATGAGCAGTCTCGTGTGCAATCAACTTATAAAATCCATCACCTTGTCCAAAAAACCTTTTTTAAGAGGATGGACATCCTCTCCGCTGATTCTGGCAAACTCCTCCAGCAGCTCTTTCTGCTTTTTGTTGAGGTTGGTTGGAGTTTCAATCCTGACTACGACCAGTTGATCCCCTCGTCCATATCCTTGCAGAGAGGGGATGCCTTTACCCTTGAGGCGATATATTTTTCCCGACTGAGTGCCATCCGGGATTTTCATGGCAACTTTTCCATCCAATGTCGGAACTTCAAGCTCACAGCCAAGCGAGGCCTGTATGAAACTGATCGGAATTTCACAGATGACGTTATTGTCCTCGCGCTGAAAGATTGCGTGCTCCTTGACATTTATCGCGACATACAAATCACCGTTAGGGCCACCTTTACCCTGCCCCCCCTCACCGGTAACCTTGAGTCGGGATCCGGTTTCAACTCCACCGGGAATCTTGACAGAGAGTGTCTTCGTATCTTTTGTACTCCCCTTGCCGCGACATACCGGACAGGGATCTTCAACAATTTTACCTTCACCATTGCACTGACCGCATGTTTTGCTGACGCTGAAAAAACCCTGCTGATACCTCACCTGCCCGGCACCGCGACAGGTTGGGCAGACTTTCGGGTCTGTACCCGGCTTTGATCCGGAACCACTACAACTTCCGCACCGTTTGGCAAAGGGGACATCAATTTTCTTTTCAACACCAAAAGCAGCCTCTTCGAAGCTGATCTCCATGTTATACAGCAGATCGTCGCCTCGTCTCCCCTGATTACGACCGCGTCCACCACCACCTCCGCCGCCGAAAATATCACCGAAAATATCACCGAAAATATCACCAAAAGGGGTTCCCGCTCCGAAGCCACCACCGGAAAAGCCTCCCGAGCCAGAAACAGCGGCATGACCGTACTGATCATACTGGGCACGCTTCTGGGGGTCAGAAAGCACCTCATACGCCTCGGTAGCCTCTTTAAACCGGTCCTCGGCCGCCTTGTCACCGGGGTTCTTGTCGGGGTGGTGCTGGATCGCTACCTTCCGGAACGCCTTTTTTATCTCGGTTTCTGAAGCGTTGCGATGTACTTCAAGTATCTCGTAATAATCACGTTTTTCGCCGTTTGCCACAATAAATTCCTCTATCTCTTGAAAAGCGTGTAGGGGCGGGAGAATACCCCGCCCCTACGATGCTGAACCGGTACCGTATCCGGGACTATTTTTTCTCTTCTTTTACCTCTTCAAAATCAGCATCAACAACTTTGTCATCCTTCGGTTTAGCGGCGCCGGCATGTTCAGCGCCTGAACCTGACTCACCACCATCTGCCCCTTCTTTTTTGGCGTACATTGCTTCGGCCAGTTTGTGGGATGCCTGAGCAAGTTCGTCAGTAGCTTTCTTTATGGCCTCTGCGTCTTCACCTTCCATCAGTTTTTTCAGCTCAGACAGTTTGTTCTCAATGTTTCCTTTTTCTACCGCGTCTATTTTATCGCCGTGCTCTTTCAACGACTTCTCTGTGCTGTAGACCATGCTGTCGGCATGATTACGCGCTTCAATAGCTTCACGTTTTTTCTTATCTTCGTCGGCATGCATTTCAGCATCACGGACCATCTTGTCGATCTCATCCTTGGAAAGCCCGGAAGAGGCGGTGATGCTGATCGATTGTTCCTTACCGGTACCAAGATCTTTGGCAGAGACATGTACTATACCGTTGGCATCAATGTCAAAGGTTACTTCTATCTGCGGCAGACCGCGAGGTGCGGAAGGAATGCCTGACAGCTCAAAGTTGCCGAGCGTTTTGTTATCACGCGCCATTTCGCGCTCACCCTGCAGAACGTGTATTGAAACTGCCGGCTGATTGTCTGCAGCAGTTGAGAAAACCTGGCTCTTGCGGCAGGGTATGGTGGTATTTTTTTCGATAAGCTTGGTCATAACGCTGCCAAGCGTCTCAATGCCAAGAGAGAGCGGAGTAACATCGAGCAGCAGTACATCCTTAACGTCGCCTCTCAGAACGCCACCCTGAATACCGGCACCTATAGCAACAACTTCATCCGGGTTAACACCTTTGTTCGGCACTTTCCCAAAGATATCTTCCACGCATTTCTGAACAGCCGGCATACGGGTCATACCACCGACAAGAATGACTTCATCAATCTGACTGGCAGTCAGGCCGGCATCTTTCATGGCGGTACGGCAGGGGCCTTCAAGCTTTGACAGCAGGCTGGCACAAATTGCTTCAAGCTTTGCGCGCGACAGCTTCAGGGTCAAATGTTTCGGCCCCGTGGCGTCGGCAGTGATGAACGGAAGATTGATGTCCGTCTCAACAGAACTGGAAAGTTCGCATTTTGCTTTCTCAGCAGCCTCTTTAAGACGCTGGAGTGCCATTTTGTCGCCACGAAGATCGATGCCCTGATCTTTTTTAAATTCATCGGCAATCCAGTCAATAATCAACTGGTCAAAGTCTTCGCCCCCGAGAAAGGTATCGCCATTGGTCGATTTAACTTCGAAAACGCCGTCACCAAGCTCAAGAATGGAGACATCGAAGGTTCCGCCGCCCAGGTCAAAAACAGCAATTTTTTCATCTTTTTTCTTGTCCAGACCGTACGCCAAGGCAGCAGCTGTCGGCTCGTTAATGATACGCAACACATTGAGACCGGCAATTTTACCGGCATCCTTGGTTGCCTGACGCTGAGAATCGTCAAAATAAGCCGGAACCGTGATAACGGCGTCGGTAACAGGCGAACCCAGATAGTCTTCCGCTGTTTTTTTCATTTTCTGCAGGATCATCGCAGAAATTTCAGGAGCGGAATAGCGCTTGTCACGCACTTCCACCCAGGCATCACCGTTGTCGGCTTTGACAATTTTGAACGGGGAAATCGCGATATCTTTCCGCACCGCTTCCGAATCAAACTTGCGTCCGATCAGGCGCTTGATCGCATACAGGGTGTTTTCAGGGTTGGTAACAGCCTGACGTTTGGCCTGCTGTCCCACCAGTCGCTCCCCGCTGTCGGAAATGGCAACCATTGAAGGTGTGGTGCGTCCCCCTTCAGAGTTGGCTATAACAATCGGCTCACCGCCCTCCATAATTGATACACAAGAGTTGGTTGTTCCGAGATCGATTCCAATTACTTTACTCATGACGTGTCGTCCTCCTTTTTAGATACTCTGCTGGCAAGATATTCATCGTTATTATAAAAAACAAGGTCTGGAGAAAATTATTTTATCTGCGTCGCAACGGTCACCATAGCCGGGCGCAGCAACCGCTCTTTCAGCATGTACCCCTTCTGATACTCTTCAACTACCGTATTCGGATCATGCTGATCAGTCGGCACCTGGGCCATCGCCTGATGGAAGGCCGAATCGAACGGCGCTCCGATCGCTTCAATCGGCGTGACACTGAACTTTTTCAGTGCCGTCAGCAGCATGGCGTGGGTCATGCGAATGCCTTCAACAACGGCGCCCTGACTCTCTTCTGAAGCATGGGTAAGGGCACGTTCAAGGTTGTCTATTATCGGCAGAATCTCTTCAAGGAGTGACTTGTTGCCGTAATTCAGCAATTCTTCCTTTTCACGCCCTACCCGCTTACGATAGTTTTCCAGATCCGCCCGTTCGCGCAGGAAGCGATCCCAGTTTTCACGCGCCTCTTTTTCCTTGGCAGCCAATTGTTCTTCAAGCGTCTGATCATTTTCCGATGCAGGAGTTTCAGGAGCTGCGATTTCTTCAACCGTGGTATCAGGTGTCGAAATGTCTACAATATCTTTTGGTTCCATAGTTAGAGTCCTTTTGCTTTTCGGTTTATACTTCACTTAATAGCTTGCTGACCATCCGGGCAGTATAATCAACAATCGGTATCACGCTTGAGTAGCCCATACGAGTCGGGCCGATTACCCCGAGCATCCCGACCGTATTGCTGCTGGTAACAAATCGGGAGGTTATAAGACTGACACCGGCTGACTGGCTGAGCGATGTTTCCGCTCCGATGTAAATCTGCACACCATCCGCCGTCATACAGCGGGACAGAAGCTGCACAAGCAGCCCCTTCTGTTCAAAAGCCTGGTAAATTTCCTTCATCCGCCCGGCATCACTGAATTCAGGCTGGTCAAGGATACGGGCCTGTCCTTCAATAAAGATCTCGTCCCCCTCTTCCCGCACCGCTTGCTCACTGATTTTAAGGGCACGTGCGAGGAGCTGATCGTACTGCGCTTTTTCCGACGCCATCTCCTCAAGGATCTGTTCACGCACCCGATTGATCGTCAATCCCTGCATCTTGTCATTCAGATAGTTGCCCATCCTGACAAGCTCTTCTGAACTATAATCGTCATC
>JBMOEI010000178.1:0-4461 GCA_049318985.1 Desulfuromonadaceae bacterium | reverse complement strand
TTTTTATGCGGTGCGTGTATGAATTAGAAATTATTATGTAGGTTTGTGCTGGCTGGCTTTGAGCAACAATTTATTCCCGCACTTGCCATAGCGTCGGCCGTTAGTGGCAAGCGTAAAAAACCACCAAGAATCAACAAAACATTAAGAAAATGAGAGCAATTGTATATTCAAAATATGGACCACCAGAAGTTGTTTCATTAATGGAAGTTTCTAAACCACTACCTAAAGACAACGAAGTACTGGTTAAGGTTTATTCGTCAACGGTAAACCGGACTGATTCAGGTTTCCGTAGTGCTGAATATTTTATTTCAAGATTTTGGACTGGACTATTCCGACCTAAATATCAAATACTGGGTTGTGAGTTTGCCGGAATAATTGAAGAAATTGGGCAGCGTGTGACAACATTCAAGAAAGGTGATAAAGTTTTTGGGTTTAATGATAAAACCTGCGGTGGACACGGAGAGTATTTGACAATTGCTGAAACTGATGCGGTTACAAGTATGCCAGATAATTTAAGCTTTGAAGAAGCAGCACCGCTTACGGAAGGAGCGCATTATGCCTTAGTGGATATAAGAGCAGCAAAAGTTGAACGGGGACAAAATGTTTTAGTTTACGGAGCAACGGGTGCTATCGGTTCTGCGGCTGTACAATTATTAAAACATTTTGGAGCAATAGTAACCGCAGTGTGCAATACAAAAAACGTAGCGCTATTAAAAACTTTAAGTGCAGATACTGTTATTGATTATCAGACACAGGATTTCACAAAGACTAAAAATAAATTTGAATTCATTTTTGATGCAGTCGGTAAAAGCTCATTTGGACAGTGTAAGCCATTGCTAACTAAAAAAGGAATTTACATTTCAACCGAACTTGGGAAGAATGGAGAGAATATACTTCTTGCACTTATGACACCTCTTTGGGGTGGCAAAAAACTTCTATTTCCAATGCCGTCCATAACAAAACAAGACGTGCAATTTTTGAAAGAACTTTTTGAAAAAGGTGAATACAAGCCAGTAATTGACAGACAATATAATTTAGATCAAATTGTAGAAGCATATAAATATGTTGAATCTGGACAAAAGACTGGAAATGTTGTAATAAAAATAGCAGAATAGGAATGACAATGACACCAGCCACTAACAGCACATTTGCAATAGGCGGGATTTCGTGCTCGGCAGACAGTTTTGTGGTTGCAGAAAGTTTGGTGCTCCGCATTAACATTTGTGCTAAAAATCCCGCCTATTGCAAATCTGCAAAACGTTATGGCGCATAATATTTCCAAGACTCGGACTGAATAACATTTGGAAAATTGTAACTTTAAAGTTACCTTTGCATATAATTAGACAACTTATGGAGAAAATCCGCGAAATAATTGCATACAAAAACTATTTTGAAGACTTCTTAAAAGAACAACCTATTAAGGCTCAGAATAAGATCTTTAAAATTTTAGAAGCAATTGAGACTTTAGAGAGAATTCCAACAAACTACCTCAAACTCATCGTCGGAACAAGCGGACTTTACGAAGCAAGAATCCAATTAGGGTCAGACATTTGGCGTGTATTTTGTTTTTTCGACAAAGGGAAGTTGGTAATCTTACTAAATGGATTTCAGAAAAAGACACAGAAAACGCCTAAAAACGAAATTGAGAAAGCAATCACTTTAATGAAAGAGTATTATGAAAACAGAAAATAAGAACAAAGACATTTCCACCTGGTCAGAAATCAAAGACAGGGTTTATGGAAAAGAAGGAACTGAAAGACGTGACAATCTTGACAGAGAGGTTGAATCATTTAGAATTGGCCTTTTATTAAAGAAAGCGCGTGAATCCCGTAATATGACCCAAGAAGAATTAGGACAATTGGTTGACAAGAAAAGAACTTACATTTCCCGGGTCGAAAATAACGGTAGTAACATTACGCTTAGCACTCTTTTTGACATTGTTGAAAAAGGACTGGGTGGAAAAGTGAATATCTCGATAGAAGTTTAATATTGAACGAATTACGCGCCATAATCGAGTAGACGGCCCCGCCAGCAAATACTGACGGGGTGCGCCTCTCACACCGGTATTGCTGGCGCAATAATGTACGGTTCTCGTATACAGCGGTTCGTCAGGTATCAGCATCATCGCTCTTTACACCAATGATACCTTTGTCTGTGTTTAAGGCAAGGCTGGCAAATTCGAAATTTGAACCTCCTTGGCGAATTCGAGACAACCTAACGTTCAGCCCTTCACTGTGCATCTCTGGTGTCGGATTATTCGGCTGCGCCTCATGAGTATAGTTCAATTGACAACCTAACAGGGATAGGTGCTCTATTAGGTTTATCAATAAAATATGACTTTAACTTTGGCATCTCTGCTTTTGTAAATCCTTATACAAAAATACATTCCTTAATACCGTTTCAAGCTGAACAATATCATCAGAGGATTTGGGAAAATGGTATTCGGATTGGATTAACATATGACCTAAGAAAAAAGAAATAAATACAAAGCGTAACACTTTATAGCCGGCCATGCCTCAGGGAAACTGCGGAGCAGAACTGAAAACTCAGTACATTTGCGACAAGGCAGCTATAAGTTGCCGTTGGGTGCACGCCTGAGAAAAGGACGGCAACTTGAAAATTATGTACAACCATCTTATCATCGACCTATGAAAAATTTTGAAAGATACCTAGAGCGTTTTATTTTTTTTAGTCGTTGGATGCAGTTACCTGTTTACTTAGGGTTGATTATTGCTTCATTTCTATATTCAATTAAATTTATGATTCAATTATGGCATTTGATTTCAAATTTTCCTTTGATGAATGAAAATGCGATTATGTTGTCGGTTTTGGGATTGATTGATATATCAATGGTAATAAACTTATTAGTTGTAGTGTTTATTGGAGGATATATTACTTTTGTAAGTAAAATATCTTTTGATAATCATGAAGATAAACCTGATTGGTTGAGCAAAATAAATGCAAGTTCACTTAAGATAAAACTTATCATTTCGTTAGTAAGTATATCAGGTGTTCACCTTTTAAAAACTTTTATAGATATTCATAACATTCCTTTACAAGATGCAGTACTTCAAATTGTGATTCATATTGTATTTATTATTTCAGCATTACTTTTAGCGTATGCAGACAAGATTATGCATTCACATGAAACATCAAATGAATAATTGCATTGATAAATTATAGGGAAAAAAGGCCAGCACCCAACAACGGATCATAAAACATGACGGGTTTAGTGGGTTTTCAAGCGTTTTGTCCCGCATCAAGTTTTGTATCGTGGGATAAGGAAGCATCTCCGCAAACCGGCACATTTCATACCCGCGAACGTTAGCAGCAACCACCAGAAACCTCGAATAAGCCACAATATTAATCATTATGAACAAGTTAGCGTTTTTATTTTTTGTATTCATATTAATTATTGCTGATAAAACTGAAGCTCAGAACCAGACTGATTCAATAGCAATTGTAGGGGGATTCAGAATGAAATTTGTGCAACACGATTCAATTTATACCAAGGTAGAAACTCTAGAGATTATGAAGGTGATTCCTGAAGCTTATAAAAAAATGAAGTCTTCGATAATCACTTCCAATATAGGGACAATGTTCAGATTCGTTGGTGGGGTATTAATATTTATTCCAGTAGCTAAGAAAATAGAAAACGGAACACCAAATTGGATACAAGCAAAAATTGGAATTGGATTAGTAATAGCTTCTTTACCATTTGCGGGGTTTGCGGCGTCGAATGCCGAAAAGGCTGTTAATATCTATAATTTGAGTACAATTCAATTAGGTAAGTATAATCTAAAATACCAATTTGGATTTACAATAGATGGAGTAGGATTAAAAATTAGATTATAATACGGCTGCTGCTAACACTGCCTAAGTTGCCTGGGCTTTGCCGATGCACTATGCCCACAGCACAAATCCCCGGCGCCTAGGCAGGGAACGTTATCGGCTATTCTGCGACCGTGCAAACAATAAACAGACAGACAATGAAGATAAAAGCGCTATTATTTTTAAGCATACTGACCATATTGACATCCTGCAACGGACAGACAAAAAATATCGCATCAAATGCTGACGTTTTAAGCGAACATATTACACAAGGCGACACCGCAGAAAAACTTGGCGACCATTTATGGTGTGTATTTCAAGACAAAAAGAACAACTATTGGTTTGGGAGTAATGGCGAAGGCGTGTTTCGTTATAATGGTAAAACCATTGTTAATTTCACTACCAAAAACGGACTTTGTAATGACAGTATAAGGCAAATTCAAGAAGATAAATTTGGTAATATATTTTTCTCAACGCTAAGCGGTATCAACAAATTTGACGGAAAACAATTCACTACTTTACAGCCTGAAAAAAGTAAAGACTGGAAATTAGAACCAAATGATTTGTGGTTTAGTATATTGGGCAAAAGAGGCGAAAATGGACCTTATCGCTTTGACGGAAAAACTCTTT
>JBMOEI010000177.1:0-4485 GCA_049318985.1 Desulfuromonadaceae bacterium | reverse complement strand
TCGGTCACTGCACTCCGCGACGATGAAAACACCATTATCGGCTACCTGCTGATCGGCACCGACAACACGGCACGCAAGCAGGCGGAAGAGTCGCTGCGCAAAGCGGGAGCCCTCCAGAGTGCCATTTTCAACAGCGCCAACTTCTCCAGTATCGCCACCGATGCGAAAGGGGTCATCCAGATTTTTAACGTCGGTGCCGAGCGGATGCTGGGGTACACGGCCGTTGAAGTGATGGACAAGATCACTCCCGCTGATATCTCAGACCCGCAGGAAGTAATCGCACGTGCCGAATCATTGACCATCGAACTGGAAACTCCGATCACACCGGGATTTGAGGCGTTAGTCTTTAAGGCGTCTCGTGGCATCGAGGACATCTACGAACTTACCTATATCCGCAAGGACGGTAGTCGTTTTCCGGCAGTAGTATCGGTCACTGCACTCCGCGACGATGAAAACACCATTATCGGCTACCTGCTGATCGGCACCGACAACACCGCCCGTAAGCAAATCGAGGAAGAGCAGAAACAACTCAGTCAGCGCCTGCGTGACCATCAATTCTATACTCGTTCACTGTTTGAATCCAACATCGACGCGATTATGACCACCGATCCATCCGGAATCATCACCGATGTCAACAAGCAGATGGAGGTGCTCACCGATTGCACACGTGATGAACTGATAGGAGCACCTTTCAAAAACTACTTCACTGATCCAGGGCGGGCCGAGACCACCATAAAAAAGGTTCTGAGCGAAAAGAAGGTTACAAATTACGAACTCACTGCACGCGCGAGGGATGGCAAAGAAACGGTGGTCTCGTTCAATGCGACAACTTTCTACGACCGGGACAGAAAGCTGCAGGGCGTGTTTGCCGCCGCGCGGGATGTCACCGAACGCAAACGTCTGGATCAAGTGCTGTATGAGAAGAATGTCGAACTGGAGAGCGCCAGGATTGTGCGCAGACAGAAAGCTCTGGCGCTTGATGAGCGTAATAAAGAGCTAAGTTGCCTGTACAGCATTATTACCTTCTGTAATATGCCGGGCATCCCTCTGGACGAACTATTGATGAAGTCTGTCATGCGTATCCCTCCCGCCTCGCATTTTCCCGGGATAACGGAAGCAAGCATTGAAATGAATGGCATCTCCTTTCAGACAGCCAGTTTCCGGGAAACGCCCTGGATGCTGGCCAGCGATATTACAGTGCAGGGCACGAAGATCGGACAACTGAAGCTCTGCTATCTTGAAGAGCGGCAGGCAAGCGATGAAGGGCCATTCCAGATACATGAACGACATCTGCTCAACGCCATTGCCGAAAAACTTAGCCTTGCAATCGAGCGAAAACAGGCTGAAACAGAGCTGCAAGAGAGCAATGACCGCTTTAATCAGTTGGCAGCGCAGCGCGGCACTATTGTCTGGGAAGTCGATGCCCAGGGACTCTACACATATATCAGCCATGTTTCTGAAGCCGTTTTAGGCTATCGGTCGGACGAAATAGTCGGTTGTATGCACTTCTATGATCTGCATCCCGAACCGGGACGGGAAGCGTTCAAGAAAGCTGCCCTGGCAGTTTTTAAACGCAAGGAGACGTTTAACGATCTTGAAAACTGCATTCAGAAAAAAGACGGGGGTCTGGCGTGGGTCACCACGTACGGTTCCCCCATCCTAAACTCTGACGGGGTGCTGATGGGCTACCGCGGTAGTGACACAGACATCACCGAGAAGAAAAGTACCATTGAGCAGTTGATCCATTCCCAAAAGATGGAATCCATCGGTCAGTTAGCAGGAGGTCTGGCTCATGACCTGAACAATATCCTGAGTGTTGTTAGCGGTTATACAACTCTGGCACAGCTTGGAATGGATAAGAATGAGAAGGTGTTTACCTATCTCAATGAAATCACCCGGGCATCCTCTCGCGCCGCCTCGCTTACCCACAGCCTGCTGGCGTATAGCCGGAAACAGGAGATGAATCAGAGAAATCAGAACTTGAATCTTGTGGTTGAAACCGTTGGCTCATTTATCTCCCGCATCATCCATGACAACATCACCTTCACTCTTTCGCTTCAGGATGACCCTCTTGGCGTGTACGTCGATACGGTGCAGATTGAGCAGGTACTGCTCAATCTTGCCACGAATGCACGGGATGCGATGCCGGAGGGGGGCGTCTTTAGTATCGCGACAGCAACAAACTGTATTGATGATCAGTTCATCGCAATCCATGGTTACGGCACACTTGGCCGTTATGCCGTTATCACGGTAACCGACAGCGGTCACGGCATGGATGAACAGACCAGGATCAAGGTTTTTGATCCGTTCTTTACCACCAAAGAGGCCGGTAAGGGGACTGGACTTGGTCTGGCGATGACAATGGGAATAATCAAGCAGCATGGCGGTTTTATCGATCTGCAGAGTGAACCGGGCAAGGGGAGCGTCTTTCAGCTCTTTCTGCCGCTGGTGGATTCGGGAGAGAGTGCCGCTGAAACGACAGAGCAGTCCCTTCAGATGGAGAATGTTTCGGGGACGATTCTGGTTGCAGAAGATGATGCGGATACGTGCAGTGCCATGGAGGAGTTGCTGACACGAGTCGGCTATACCGTTATAACCGCAGTAGATGGCCAGGATGCCGTGGAAAAATATACCGCCCGCAAGGACGAAATTGATCTGGTTATTTTTGATGTCGTCATGCCCCGCAAAGGCGGCAAGGCGGCGAGTGATGAAATGAGAGCGATGTCAGAAAACGTGAAATTCATATTTGTCAGCGGCTATTCCAGCGATGTCAGGGAACGGGAAGGTGGACTCGGCGCTGATGTTGAAATAATCGTAAAACCGATCCTGCCGTATGAGCTGATAAAAAGTATCAAAGCGCTTATGCCGACTGTTTCTGAGCGTTCCCCCTGAGCGTGTCGAAGGGTGTCCTTCTACCATTTATAAAGACATTAGTTGCAGCAGCAACATTTGTCGCACCAACAATAACCCTCTGATTTTAACTGGTTACCGCCGAACAACTCCTTCTTGTCAACAAACATCGCCTCGCCTCTTGGTGATCCCTCTCCCGTTCCAATGTTGTAACTATCAGTAAAATAAAGATTTTTTTTGAATTTTCCGTTGGCATGCAAATTGTAAAGTACGTATGAGTATAGCCGGACACTCACGCCGTACTCAGACAGGGATATAATGTTCTCCACACTCACGTTAAAATTATCGGTCTTCATCACTCTTTTGATGGGATTGATGCACATAGCGGTAAGGCTCAACCAGGAAATGACGCTTGATGAACTTGCGTCTCGTTCAGGAGCAAGCTAAGTAAGTGCAAACATCTGAAATCAAACGAGAGCAGTCCCGGGAGACGCTTTAATGAACAGTACCTTGCCGAAAATATTATGTGTGGATTACGTGCCGGTCAACCTTCACCTGCTGAATGCACAGGAAAAGCGGTAAGGTTGCCAGCGACGAAATCAGGTGCATGTCCGCCGACATGAAATTCATATTTATCAGCGGTCATGCGGAAAAGGTTATCGTGGAGGAGGGCTTTCCCGGCGCTGATGCCGAACAATATGAGATAATTATGAAGCCGATCCTGCCGATCAAACTGCTGAAAAATATCAGGGCGCTCATGCCCACTGTTTCTGGCCATAACGCATCGTGTGACAAGTTTTCTGCTTAATTATTTTTTGATTACTTGGAAAAAAATATTATGAAAACAGTAATCTTAGATGCAGATGTACAGTCTCACTTAAAAAGCCTCAAGGTACTGTATGTTGAAGATGAAGAGGCCTCTCGCGAACAGTGCAGCGAATTTCTGTCACGTCTTGCCGGAGTGCTTGTAACCGCACATAACGGCGCGGAAGGCCTGGCTGCCTGGCGACAGCACCAGCAGAGGAAATGGGCTTTATTGTCATGTGTGAATTAGCCAGCAAAAATATCGCACGCCTTGCGGTAACAGACGAACTGACCGGCCTCTATAACCGCCGCTTTTTCAATGAAAGTTTTTCCAAAACGTTAAGTGCAGCGCGGCGTCATAAACAGCCTCTCACGCTGATCAGCATCGACCTTGATCATTTTAAAAAGGTGAATGACACCTTCGGTCATTCGGTGGGTGATCTGAGGATGACCTGATGAGGCGTGTTGACGGCGCTCTCTATCAGGCCAAGAACGAAGGGCGTAACCGGGTGGTTGCGGCGACATCTGAGCAGATAACATCTTAGTCGGGCATCAGATTGATTGCGTCTGTTTTATTGTTGCAATTTTCAAATAACAGCTTACAGTAACCGCACTGAATTCTGTCAATGGAGTATGAAATGGCAACGATTTTGCACAGACAGACAGACAGACAGACACTCCTCCTGACAAACGTTTCTTTTATCAGTAAAACAGACTGATACCTACCGGTCGGCGCTACGGAATTTTTCGTGCGCCGGTTTTTTTTGTTTTATAAAAGGAGACAACCATGACAACCCCAAAAAAGAAGCCTGTCGAAAAACCGGAACCAGC
>JBMOEI010000176.1:0-4502 GCA_049318985.1 Desulfuromonadaceae bacterium | reverse complement strand
CTCTGCCATATCCGGCGCAGCCGCCCGTAAACAGTCGATTCAGATGCGGTCATGACGCACATGAAAGCTGAGCGTGGCTCCGGTTACCGTGCTGCGCCCCGTATAAATGAAGATCACTATCCAGATAGCCTGGAGAAACAGAATCAACTCCGGGCGCCAGAGGCTTTTCAAGCCGGCGGAAAGATCCGGCAGGCCGCCCGGCTCTTGAGCGAGTATGAAAGCCGCCGCGATGGCATAGAGTACTCCGACCGCGCCCATGATCTGATACGCGGAAATGCGCCCTTCGCCGCGAAAGTCGGCCCGCAGCGTTTCAGAAAAGGAGCGCCACCCCTGGGTGACGACTGTCGCCAGCAGAAAAGCGGCCGTTTGACGCGACGAGAGGTACAAAGCGGCTGCAGTCAGCCCGCAGAGCGAATAGAGCACCGCCGTAACGGCCTGTATGGGGATCACTTCGGTCGCTTCCAATCCTCCGGCGTAGGCAATTTTTTTCGTGCTGCCGAAAAAAACGAAGCTCCGTCCCGTAAACAGTTTTTTGAGCAGAGCGGAGCTGTCCGCAAGTGGTTTCCCATAGCAACAGCCGAAGCTGATGCAGGCCATACGTCCCAATCCTTCGCCAAAGGCGTAGGCAATGGCGATGGCAGCATACGCCGATAGCACTGGAATATGAAATGCGAGCCTTTCACCGATCGTGCGGTTAATCAGCAGTATCACGAACGGAGTAATGACAATACCGACAAATACCGCCCCGCCGACGGTGAAGGTGTGCGACTTCTTTTCCACAATCCTGGCCACCAGACGTGAGGCCGGTACGCAGCAGCAGAGCATGGCTGCAGCAAGAACAGCCGTACCGAGCGGCGGGACTCCGACAGACCCCAGCAGCACCAGCAGCACGGCCACAGCCACCAGATAGGCGTTGGCAGTCAGCAGACCATACCAGGTGAAATTAATCCCCTGCCAGGAGCCCTGAGCTGTTTTGCATACCGGCATAGCAGCTACTACCTGCCATCTCTCACCCGGCAGCACCCTGAACCCCCACCAGAAGTAGACACTCAGAGTAATAACTGCGGCAAGCAGTGTCATAGTAACGATCATTGCGGCCTCCCTGATTCCGAATATGTTCGTGCCGTACCAAGCAGAGACCTGAGCCGGATATCTGTTTCCACCAGCGGTTTTTGAAAACCTTGAGTGAAGCGGCTGACCACATCAGTCCGGCGCATGTTGTCGAGAAGGTCCCCGGCAAAAGTGATGCGCCCTTCCTGGAAAATAAGTATGTCGGTGCTGCTGCCGGGCCGATAGAGACTTTTGGGCTGTCCTTTCCGCAGAAACAACCCGCGCACAATCTGTTGAGGGACGTCATACCCTTCCGGGCTGTAGGCCTGAACGATGTCGCCGATCATCAGGGCTACGACCTCGATCATTGCCACCAGCCCGACACCGGTTCCGCCCGGCACATCTGTGTCGATAACCGTCACGACCCGCTTGTTTTTTGAATAGGGCGTAGCAACGGCAACGACTGCAGTCGGGTTGCAGGAATGATAGTCACCGTCGATAGCGTAGAAATCGATTACCTGTCCTGCCACCGGGGTATGGTTGTAGTGGTATTTATCCGGCGTCAGGCGAAAGACGGCAAAATCTCCACCGGCAAAAGCACCATGCCAGATGCTGTTTCCGGGTCCGAGTAACTCCTCAAAGGAGAAAAATTTCTCCTTCAGAAAAATCAGCGAGGTCTCGCGGAGTGACCCCACCAGCACCCTTGCATCGGCAGGCGACACAACCGCACCGGATTCCGTCGGCATGGGCCGGCACTCGGCGTAGCGGATCCTCCGTTCAAAAATTTTACGAGGCGTATGAAGCTCTCCGGGCGGATCGAGGCATTCGCTCAGGTCGATGCCGCACGTGGCCAGAAAAGTACTTTTATCGAGCACCGGGCGGTCAAAATTAACCATTCCCAGGATATGCGACGACCAGCTGCTGGTCACTAACCTGAACAGGGCGGAGGCATTTTCGCGCAGACCATGATAAAGCAGCCGGACCATCCGGTCTCCGAGCAGACGCTCAGTAACGACTCTGCCGCTATCCCGTTCGATGTACTGATGCTGCGTCATCCTGTGCGCTCCTTTGATTTTCATATCCCTGTGTGCTGCGAACCTGATCGTGATGTACTGTCAACAGAAGCAGGTTCATCAGGCGCTTGAGCGTCGCAACGTCGGCCCGCTCAGACAGGACATCATCTGTGGCGGCCGCAACAAAACAGGCAGCATCCTGCCCCTGCATAACAGCCCGGAGTGACGTGCGCATCGACTCATCCGCTTCCCGGTCAAGCCCGCTGCACTCCTGCTGCAGATACTGCAGACCTTCCCGGATATGCCGGTGTCGCAGGGTGGTGCGATAGTACTGCTCGGCACCGGCGTTGAATTCCCGGGCATTGACGTGCAGCGGTGTCACTGCGTTCACCCCGGTGAGAATGCCGGCAGTCAAGCGTCCGGCGGCTGAATACTGAGCCGGATCGCTGAGGCGCATTTCCAGATCGTTCAGCGTGTCATGCAACCCCATCAATTCGATCAGATCAGCAGCATCCTCACGTATCACCAGCAGCAGCGCCCGGCGATAATCATCGATGAGAACCCGCAGATAACCGGGATAGCGACGGCTTGGGCGGGTGCCGACTGTTTTCTTGAGAATTTTTTCCAGAAAAGCGTTGCTGCTGTTCTTGCGGACAAAAAACGTCGGCAGACCGATTGCGGCGCCGAAAAAAATCTGCCGCCGTTCACTCTCGAGCGACGGGGCATCCGGAATGTGCGCATGGGTCGTGCCGAGCGCCATGTACTTGTAGGCCAGCGCGGTAATAAGGGTCTGCAGGTCGACAGCCCTCCCCATGTCGTCGCCGAAGTTTTCAAAAATACTGTAATAGCGACCTTCAAATCCTGAGAAACCCATCTTGCCATATTCGCGCTGTTTGTAGAGCAGGTAGATCGACATCTGCTCATCAAAAACACCCATATCTGACAGGTCGCGGCGCAACCGGTCACCGTTGCCGGTTTTGCCGTCCAGGCCGGGACTATGCTCTGTTGACATCAGACAGACCAGATAGTCAATCAGACGATAATCGGGGACAAAGTCTCCCTGCAGCCGGAATAGTGAACTCACAGCTCTGTCCAGCGCGTGCGGCCCAAAGGGGGTCAGCGGTTGGCCGAAAACCGAGAGATCGGCCTTCTTTTTCCAACGCCGCCAGATCATGCGCAGATGGGTGTAATCAAGTTCGTGAGCAAGAAAGCCGAGTGCTTTTTCGGGATGAAAATCAGTGAAGGCCAGGCGGTAGGGGGCTGCGCTGTACGTACCCACAAAAAGCGGCAGGAAGTGTTCGCTGATCTTTATGGCCAGATCACCGAAATGCTTCTCGTGAGTCGCAGTGAAGCCGGAACTGCGGTCAGCCAGCGCCCGGGTCAAACGTCGGCTGCCGATGCTGATATGAGTGCCGTTATTGGCCAGGCTGACATTGGAGAGAGTGGGAAGCACCACCAGGTTGGTCTGTATGATACCGGCGTCACGCAGCTTGGCTACTGCATTGAGCTGGCTGCGCGACAAAACCTGATGGCAGAGATGCATGTAGCGGAATTTTTCTTCCCCCCTGTCCCACCCGGACAGACAGGGGCTCATGAACAGGTCGCGGTAGAAACTGTCCGAAACGTGGTCATTCAGCTCTTTTTGCCGTACCGGCGGATGCGGGGCAAAATAGGTCATCGCCTGCTGCCCGCGTTCGCCGATACCAAAAGCCTGATTGGCGTACATCAACAGCAGCTGGGTCATCAGGAAACGCAGTGCGGTTTCCTTGGCAATGCCCTGCCCCATGCCGGTGGCCGGTGAGAGCGAGACGACGTTGAAGGAAAATGTTTCCGGTGAGGTATTGTCGTTCAGGTAGTGATCCATAAGACGGATGCCGGTCTGGCGGATCATGTCGGGCAGTATCTGCTGGGAGCCGATCAGGTCGGCCAAAGCCAGCTTGATCAGGTAACTGATCGGCAGCCGCAGCATCTCTTCGCCTGAGCCGTCACAGAACGTGAATGCGGCTGCGTCGCTGCGCAGCCCGGCGGCGGGATTCTTTTTATCAGCCAGCAGATCGTGATCCAGGACAGAATGCGCAAAGCGGGACAGGTTGCGGCGCGGAAAACGGAGCCAGCTGTTTTCCCAGACTTTGGACTGATTCCCTGCCAGAAAGCGCTCCAGATCGGCCACAGCACTTTTTGGGGTTTCACCTGCCGCCGCACGCTTCATAATATTGGCAAAAAAATTGGACTGCTCAATTATCAGCGGCAGGTCAACATCTGCCTGTTCACCGCACACTACAGCCTGGAGCTCACTTTCAGAGCCTGCGGTGACATCATTAAGCGAGAACGGCAGCGTCTCCGCCAACTCTTCCCGTGATGCAAACGAGACCCCCAGCCGGGCAAAAATATTTCTGATACTCTCCGCTCCGTTCCCGGTTGCTATATCGAGTTCAGTCG
>JBMOEI010000175.1:0-4598 GCA_049318985.1 Desulfuromonadaceae bacterium | reverse complement strand
TGTTGCTGATAAGAGGAGAACCATTCTCAATATTGATTCCAGAATAAGCATTACTCTTATTAATCGTACAGCCAGTGACTGTTGGTGAAGACTGGTTGATGTAGATAACATCATGGCCATCACTGTAGCGATAATTCCCGGAAGCATGTTCCAGCACACAGTTCTCAAGCCGGCTACTACTAGATCCGGCACCATAAAAAGAAATTCCCCGCCATGGTTGCACTCCATCCGCCCAAGTGAACTTCGACCCTGTTGCCTTCAGGGTGCCATAGCTCCAAATTGTTACTCCACCGCCGAGAAGTATCTGATTGTCAGACCCAAGATCAAGACTTCCGCCATCCGCAACTGATAAGGAACTATGAATCTTTACGGTTCTTCCAGATGCTATGGTGGCGCTTGCACCATTCGCGATGTTAATTCCAGCCAGTTCAATATTTCCGGTCTTGCCCCACCAGGTTTCGTTGGTGGTTACTGTGCCAGTAGCATAAACATCGGCTTCTGTGTTGTTGGCAAAGGTATTGTTGCTGATTGTAGTGGTGGGGGAATAATTGATAAATATACCGTAACCGTTGTTCTGACTTGTATTGCCTTGGCAAACTCCGCCACTTCCCCCAAAGTAAATGCCATATGCCCCATTCCCTGTTATCGCATTCCCTGTTACAGTGGGGTGGTCACTGCCCGTAACTGTTAAGCCATTTCCCGACATGCCGCTAACAGTGTTGTTACTGATGACGGGAGAGCCACCGGCTACGGCAATGCCCGTATTCGCGGTACTCTGGTTAATCGTGCATCCTGTTATTGTCGGCGAGGACTGGCTGATGTAGATGACATCCATGTTGTCGTTCCAGTTACGATAATTGCCGCGAGCATGTTCCAGCACACAGTTCTCAAGACGGCTACCACTGGACCCGACACCGGAAAACAGAATCCCGCGCCACGCATTCACTCCATCCGCCCAGGTGAATGTTGTACCCGTTGCTTTTAGTGTGCCTGAGACGATAAAGGAAGCTCCATTTGCCATCTTAACTGTCACCCCCGGCTCAATAGTCAAAGTAGCACCCTGCTCAACAGTGATACTCCCCTGCACCTCATACGTCCCCCCGCTGTACCACGTTTCATCTCCGTAAATCGTGTGTCCTTGGATAATGAAAAGGCCATTGGTTACTTCGTACGTCAACTGGCTACTGCTTGTTTCTGTCGAATCGACCGCCCACCAAGTATAAACGCCATATTCTTTATCAGATGGAATGGTATACGAGGTTTCAAAATACCCACCAGAAGTTGCTATTTCATCTTTTGTGGCGTATTCAGTGCCGTCAGGCTTTTTAAAATGGAGAGTAACTGTTTCGTTGGGGGAGAATCCGTACCCCCATTGCTGTATTACAGCGCCTCGAGGTGCAGAAGAAGGTGTCTGTTCAATGACTGGAGGTCCGGAATAAAGAGCAACAGTGTATGTGATTGGAGTGCTACAAATGCTCTTGTAGTCATCTTCAGCCCACCACGTATACTCACCCGGTTCCTTGCTCAATGGGATATAATAACTTGTTGAAAAGGCACCATCCGGGTTTGTCGAAACATGTTGTGTAGGATATTCAGTCCCATCCGGCCTTTTGAAATGAAGAGTAACTGAACTGCTGCTGGAAAAACCGGAGCCTGATTGAGTGATAAGTGTTTTTGGCAGAATGTTATCGGTAATATCCTGGGAAATTACCGGATTTACTGCCGGATGCGTCTCTTCCCAGAAAAGTCTATAAAGGCTGGCCGAATACGCAAATGCTCTTGGCATAAGGTAATCACCGATGATCTCAACATGGGTGTTCGAAATTTGATATTCACTAACATTCCAGAAACGCCAGCCACTCGTATCTGGCATACTGAAATCATGAGGAATGTAACTTGTCATTCCATCTACGCCATCGCTTGGAAAATATGATGCAATCCTGGCAAGTTTAAAAAATAGATCATTTATCGATGGGCTTTTTGATTCTTGTGTTAAACCGCTAGAATCAGACGCTGTCCACTTACCGTAGTTTCCTGTTATGAAAATCTCGTATGAATCTTGCCCGGCGACATCAGTCCCATGAGCATCCCTGTGAACATGGGCAGGAACAGATACATCGGAAAGTAGATGGGTAATTTTGCCAAGATACCAGTATGCAAGTTCCCTATTTCCTGCCGCGTATGCGCTTTTAGCGGATCCCCAATAAGATCTTGCTATCGCTCTTGCTCCTGAATTGCCATAGTTTAAACCATTTGTAGAGTCGTCTGAGTTGTATGGGTTATAAAAATGATGGAAAAATATAGTAGCATCCCATGGGAAGCATGATCCGCCGTATCTAATGTCTTCTTCAATAGTACCCTCTGTAATGAAACCACCAGTATTAGCTTCTGCACAGGGCCTTTCACCGCGCATATTTCCCAGATATTGTGCTAGTTCGTGATTTGCATCATTAGGCCAAATTTTGAAAGCCTGTTCAGCAATATAGGGATGAACTTGAAGATTGTCGTAGCCAGAGGATTGGGAAGCGGAGAGAGGTATCAAGAACATGATGGCTAATAAAAAGTGACAACATCTAACTATCGAACAGTGAGTTGTTTGACGGAGTGAGACAGGCTGCATGTGGCCCTCCTTCTGTTCAAGTTATTACTATTAGCGAGACGCCGTTATCTCTATTTGGTTTGCGGCCCGATTTAATATGGCGGAACTTACCCTTGAGTACTATCATGACCTTAAAGCTGGCATCATCAGGAAATGTGATCAGGTACTATAACTACACCGACCATGTATCTCTGGCGTAATTACGAATACCCTCTAATGTTTGTAATATTTGTACTACGTACACCCACTCCACTTCGCCGCTCATGCAGGTTTACCAGCGGGAGGGTAGAGTTCTTATTTCATTATGGCCAATGGTGAGAGATTCCGAGAAAAAAATGTTTTTTATATAGCAGTAAATGGGTGGGAATGACATTGAAATTTGTCTTCATTAAAGATAAAAATATAATATTAATGTAAATGTTTTTTATTCATTTAGTATCATAGCCCATCTTTGCCACACCCCGAAGCGGTTGTCATACCAACAGCTTTTGACCGGGATTGTCACGTGCGGTTACTGTGGTGCCAACATGACGATGGCATTGGGCAATGGTGAACCCCTACTGCACTTGCAGTCATTAGAACCAGAATGTTTTTAAAAAGCTTCTACGCTGAGGCGCTGTCAAAACTGCCAAAAGCACTTCTGACAGTTTTGACAGTGCTATTCTTCAGGAGCCAATCAGGATATTATACTAGGATTCAGGCGTATCCGTTCAGTTGGGCGTCCACCCGTCTGTTCTTTGTCAACAATCAACCAGTCATATTCTGCCAAGACTCCGATTCCTGCTTTGACTTCGTCGGACGAAGATAATTTTGACCATTGTGGCCGCCATATATCCGGATAGGGGCAGGTAGTGACACTGATGTTAAGTTTTTCCAGAACATAGTATTCAGTAAGTTTCTCAGACCAAAAAAGCTTATGTATGTTTTCCGTTCCGTTGCACCTCAAAGCTACGGTTCGACTGTGTACGCCGAGGAACTGCGGATCTCCTTGCCAGCGGGCCTGCCGTGGTATGTTCCAAAATGGAACTGACCAATTGGTTTCAACAACGCAAGTGATTGCCGGGCGTTGCGCACATTGTTGCGGCAGGACAGGGTAAAGAGGCCGCCTTTATAGAAATGTAATGAAATCAAAAGATTATGAATGGGCTTCCCTCAAACATAGATGAACTTCTTTCCGGAATACCGACACATTCCCGTTAACCGATGAAACGTACACAGTTTCACCGCAACAGTGTACGCCGTGCCCTTCCCTGCTCACCGATTAGCCACAATGCGTACCGCTGTTGCAGTCCACATCCCCTTCCCCGACGCAGTCCGAATACTATCAGCATTTAACCGCTTTGCTATGGCATTCTGACTCATACCTTCGGACTTTAAGCTCAAAATCATCGGTTTCACCTTATTGGCAAACTGATTCACGTTATCAGCTCTAACAGCCCGCCCAGTTGCCCGACCTGCCGCTGCAGCCACAAGGGTTAAATTCTCGGGCTTGCCAAGGATTGCCCCCCTCGCCTTCTTTGCCTGGAGAGCAACTGTAGTTCTCTGACTTATCAGCTCACGTTCGTATTGGGCAAGCGCGGCGAAGATGTTGATCGTGAACTTGTTGGCAAATGGAAAATCGCAGACGGTGAACTCGACGCCTGCTTTTTCAAGTGAAGTGATAAAATGAACGTCGCGACTCAGTCGATCGAGTTTCGCCACGAGAAGTGTCGCTCCCGTCAGTTGACAATGGGTGAGTGCTTTTTGTAATTCGGGCCGATCATTATTCTTTCCGGACTCTACCTCTTGAAACTCTTTCAGCAGATCCCACAGACCCCCGTTTAGAAAAGTATTGATCGTTTCTCTTTGAGCTTCAAGTCCGAGACCACTGGCACCTTGCTTTTTTGTAGATACCCGAATGTAAGAAACGTACTTTTTGCTCATAAATCACCCCTTTGTTACTCTAGTGAACGTTCGTTTACTAATACTACAACCCTCATTCCTTATGTCAAGAAAATTC
>JBMOEI010000174.1:0-4603 GCA_049318985.1 Desulfuromonadaceae bacterium | reverse complement strand
AGTATCCCCCGCAGGAACCTGTTTCGGGTACTTCCTGAATGGCTATTTCCGGCACCTCGACAGCCTCCTCACCCATAAGCAGGTCTTCGTAGAAGGCGCCGAACTGGTGATCCGGGTGACGTATATGTATCTCCACCATCCACCGGTCCGGCGACGGGTGAAAGGTGATTTCAGAGAGCGGGCCCGCATAATGGTCACCACTTGGGTAGTCTCCCAGGCGGTGGCCACCTAAATCGAAATTCAGCTCCCATCCCAGCTCCTGTGCCATCTGATCAGCACATTGATACAGTTCCTCGCCGGTAGATGTCGCCTCCGTTCGCCATTTTTGCGCGACCGCCTGAAAAATTTTCTGAGCGTCGAGGGCACAGCGTTTCAGTTCGGGATTATTTCCCGTTAAAAACGTCTCGCCGGCATCGCCTTCATAGCCATCCCAGACCGGACCGACATCGATAAAAAAGATGTCGTCTTCACCGAGGTGAATTCCAGGGTCGGAATCCGCGCCAAATGTTTTGACGGTATTGGTGCCAAAACGGATATACGGTGTATGAAACGCTCCAGTGGAGCCCATTTCCTGCAAAGTTGCAACCACCATAGCGTTGGCATCTTCTTCCAGCATCCCGACCTGAACCCGGGAAACTATCCTGCTCAGCGCCTCCTGCGCCTTCTCTCTGGTTTTATGAAATTTTTCAACGCTGAAATATGCCCCGGTTCCTTCCACTGCTGCAGCATCTTGAATAGACATGGCGTGACTCCTTCGTGCAGATTTATGAATCATGTACCTGGTAAAAAACTATACCCCTTCGTGCCGCTTGCCGACCTCTTCGAGATCAACGGTCCCGTGGCCACCCTCGACATTCGGCGCCCAATCACCTAAATGAGCGGCGCAGAGGTTTTTAGAGCTGTTGGCCCTGACGCCGCATTTTCGGCATTCGACGGTCGGTTTGTCTGAAAAACTTTTTATGCAGTCGTCAAGCCCCTGGGCCTTGAGAGCACACATGTGCATCTGGTGTTTTTTTGGATCGCAACTCATTACTTACTCCTTGTTTGTTAGTTATAATAATTCTTCTGCGCGTATCACCAATGGCCACGCCCGCCGGGGTCAAAAACCGGCTCACTCTTCGCGCTGGAGCCCCGGTGGTAATAGTCACTGGAATCATACGTTTCTGCTGCCTTGGCTGCCAGAATTTTCTTCCTGTCCAGTGGGTCCGCTTTGTCGGCATAGATATCGCGCAGCAGATCTTCGACAAACAGGCTCAATTCATCAACCGTTTTTACAACCTCCACCCGGTCGCAGTAGGAACCGTAGAGATCCATCAAACAATCGCCGCGACTCCAGGTGTCACGATCTTCCGGAGTCAGCCAGAGCATATAGCGGGCCTTCTCACGGATCTCATCGAGCACAAAGTCGTTGGCATCACCGTAGTTGTTGCGGGCATCGCCGAGGATGATAAAGGCCGGTCGACCACGCAGATTATCCAGGTACTGCTTTTTGAATTTAAGAAACACCTGGCCGAAACTGCTGTTCTCATCGAGATCAACGATGTCACCCGTATCAATGGTCTCCATCAGGTCGTTGACCGGCATATTGGCAAGCATTTCAGTAATTTCTGCAATATCCCGATTGTAGATGAAACTGCGTACATCCAGCAGCTGATTTTGCAGGGTATGGAGCAGCAGCAGCATAAAGCGGGAGGCATGGCTCACTGAATAACTGACATCACAGAGCACTACCAGACGCGGTTTTTCGCGGCGTTTACGCCGCAACGCCACTTGAAACGGCACCATGTCATGGCGGTAGTTTTTCTGAATCGTCTTGATGACGTGCAGTTTGCCGCGATTCTGATTGTTCTTCATCCGCTTCATATCCTTGCGGAGTCGCAGCATCATCCGGGACACAACGTCCTGCATGGCGGCCTGCTCTTCGGGAGAAAAAGCCACACCTCTCCCGACACTGCCGGTCTTGTCAAGTTCTATGACAAGCGGATTCTGAGTATAGCGGCGCGATGGTCTGGGCGGTTTTTTAGCCTTCCCCCGGTACCCCTTCATCTGCACCACGATTTCGATCCCGTCCATATCATCCGGGTCGATTTCAGTCAGGCTTTTCAATTCCGCCAGATCTTCCGGGCTGATGTCGCTGTCAAGTTTAAGCAGGGGACCGTGATCATCATGGTCGTGGCTCTGCTGCCGGTCCAGATAGGAGAATTCCCCCCCCTCCATATCAATAAGCGCAGCGTCCATGAGCGCCGGAACATCGGCCTCCGGATCAACGTACTGGAAGCGGCTGAAATAACGGTTGAAGACCTCATTGAACACCGGGATGTCGTTGACATTCTTCACCAGGGTCAGGCGGAGGAGCTGCCGGGAAGACTTGCGCCCTTCCATACCGCAGAGTCCCAGGGCCTGAACCGCGTCCAGGCTCTCACCGGGTGACACGCGGATGCCGCTCTCACGAAGGGCGGCGACGAAGCCGGCGATAATCCGTTCCATGGTCAGCTCAATTCCTGTACAGCCAGATCCGCTACCTTCTGCAGGTCTGTCTGGTGCTTGGCGATTGTTCCAACGGTATTGGCAACCACCTCCGGAGTGAGTTTAGCGACCTTCATGATCGACAGCACCTGAGCCCAGTCGAGGGCTTCAGAAACACTTGGCGGCTTACGCAGATTCAATTCGCGGGC
The DNA here is from genome assembly GCA_049318985.1 of Desulfuromonadaceae bacterium. Taxonomy (GTDB): domain Bacteria; phylum Desulfobacterota; class Desulfuromonadia; order Geobacterales; family Pseudopelobacteraceae; genus JACRCG01. The sequence continues at coordinate 1,928 of JBMOEI010000174.1, read as the reverse complement.
CTTACGCAGGAATGCCACCATCTGACGGGCCAGATCCTGGCAGAGTTCGGGAAATTTTACCCGCACAATGGCAACTTCCCGCTCCAGATCAGGATAGCCGATATAGAGATAGAGGCAGCGACGGCGCAGCGCATCTGAAATCATGCGCGTACCGTTACTGGTCAGAATCACGAGCGGCTTTCTCCTGGCCTCGATTACTCCCAATTCCGGAATCGAGACCTGAAAATCACTGAGGCACTCCAGCAGCAGCGCTTCGAACTCGTCGTCAGAGCGGTCGATCTCATCGATAAGCAGCAGAGAGCGCTTTTCTGAAAGGAAACTGCGTAAAATCGGCCGCTGCACCAGAAAATTTTTCGAAAAGAACAGACTTTCTTCGGCAGAGAGACGCTCCACCGCTTCACGCAGGTCAGATGACACGGAAAGGTAATTATCAAGCTGGGTGCGCAGTAATTGGGTATAAAGCAGCTGTTTGCCGTATTCCCAGTCGTAGAGTGCCTTCCCCTCATCAATCCCTTCGTAGCACTGCAGCCGCACCAGAGGAAAATCAAGGGCAGAGGAGAGCGCCTTTGCCAGACCGGTTTTTCCGACACCGGGAGGGCCCTCGATCAAAATGGGCTTCTCCATTCGAAGTGCCAGAAATACGGCGGTGGCGATAGCGTCATCGGCAATGTATCCGCCTGCGCGAAGAAAATCCTTAACCCCTTGTTCGGTAATCATGATGGCCTCGTAGTGTTGTATTTTGGTAACTTCATTTGCAATCTTTACGCCGTTGAGGGAACTTTTTTAACCTTAAATCGACACTTCCACCACGGAGACACGGAGACACAGAGGAAATCAATGAGAAAACCGGATTTTTTGTGGCCATCAAAAAGGAGAATAAATCAAAGTAAGACAGGATTGTTTTATCCATCTGCTTTTATTTTTAATTTTTTCTCCGTGACTCCGTGTCTCCGTGGTGAACTGTTTTTTCTGGGTTTAGCATGTTTTTCGACAAAAAAGCCGCTGGCATCCGGTTAGGGGCATCAACCCTGCGGAGCCAGCGGCATATCATTGCAATGGGAACACAATGATTCAGAAAAAATTTACATACACTGGTGGAAAATTCCGATCATATCCTGCAGACCGGTATCAGTCGGGTTACCCTCTGTACAGATATCGTTAACGGAGAAGCGTGACAGACCTTCAACGTCTTTCTCAAGCAGGCCCAGATCAGTAAAGGTCTTGGTGATGCCGAGATCGGCTTTCAGTTCCAGACAGGCATCAATAAACGCCTGGCCGGCTTTCATGTCGGACATGCCGCATGTATCAACTCCGGCAGCCTGTGCCATCATTTTGAAGCGCTCAGGGCAGGCCGGCAGGTTGAAGGACATGACCGGGCCGAGGCCGATAGCGTTGCAGAGTCCGTGAGGAGCATCGTACATGCCGCCGAGAGCATGAGCCATACTGTGAATGAGGCCGAGACCGGCGCTGTTGAAGCTGTAGGCGGCTGCCATTTCGGCCCATACCATTGCTTCGATAGCTTTGTCGTTGTTTCTGTTCATTGCTGACTGACGCAGGTTGCCGAAGATCAGGGAAATTGCGCTCAAACCGGGGCCGTATGCAGAGACAACGCCGAGACGGGAGGCGATAGCTTCAACGCCGTGTGCAAGAGCATCCATGCCGGTGTAACCGGCGAGGTCGCCAGGCATACACTGATGAATCAGCGGGTCATTGACGGATTTGCTCGGTGTGCAGTTCGGATCGAACAGAGCCATTTTGTACATTTTGTCGGTATGGTTGATGATCGAGAAGCAGGATACTTCCGAACCTGTTCCAGATGTTGTGTTGATAGCAAGCTGAGGAATTGTATTGGCCTTGGTTGCCTTGAAAGCGCCTTCAAACGTACGAACGTCCTGGCCGTCATGGCTGTGAACGAGTTTGATGGCCTT
>JBMOEI010000173.1:0-4647 GCA_049318985.1 Desulfuromonadaceae bacterium | reverse complement strand
AGGTGGGTCAACTAAACGGCGCTGGGTGGGTCAACACATTACCGGTGGTGGCAATCTACGTACTTGCTGAGGCTCGCAAGGTTGCTTATGATATAGCCCATCGGATTATTGATTTCATGGGCTACCCCGGCTGCAAGCCGGCCGAGGGAGGACATTTTGTCCTGATGCTGCAGCAGGCTGTCTTTTTCCCTGCTCTTGCCGACTTCTTCCGCAATCCGGGTTTCCAAATGGTCGTTGAAAGTCTGAAGCTGCTTCCGGTTTTCATGTAGCACAGCTTCAATCTGTTTACGCCCGGTGATGTCTTCCATTGCCAGCAGGATAATGTGCGAGTCGATTTTATTCCGGATAATCTGTCGCGCATTGAGCAGAACAGACTTGCGCCCGATGTCGGGAAAATCATGCTCGACCTCATAGCTATCAATAACCGTTTGCAGCGGGAGGATTTCATCCAGAAGTATCCGTAGTCTGGGAATGTTCCATTGCCGGTTGCCTAAGTCGTAGATGAAGTTGCCGATGGTATTCTCGGGAGTAACTTTGAAGGTGTCGTAAAAACTGTGGTTAGCGGTCAGGATCTTCAAATCGGAATTCAGTACCAGCAGCGGCTGACGCACGGTTTCTACAATGTTCTCAGCGTACTCCCGTGCGTCCCGGATCTCCGTTTCCAACAGTTTGCGCGCGGTCAGTTCAACGACCAACTCCTGGTTTTGCGCACGGATTTCTTCCATCGGCGATGCGCTGTGGTTGGCGGCCAAGGCGTCAGCGATGCGCCGCAACATGACTGGCGTGCCTGCGGGAGCGTTCAGCGGGAGTGATTTGCCAAGCGTGACGGTAGTGCCCCGGCCGGGACTGGTGTCGATGTGAAAATATTCCAGCAGCCGTCGGCTGCCGACGATGCCCATCCCCATGCCGGTGCGTGAGGTGTAGCGCCCTTCCAGAATGGTGTCGAGCTCGGCAATGCCCGGTCCGTGGTCGCGCACGGCAATGGTGAAACGGGGCGGATGGGCTGTCGCCTCAAGCATGAACTCCACCTCGCCCCCCTGGCCGTATTGGTGGGCGTTGCGGGCGATTTCAGAAACGGCAGTGCTGATGCGGGTCTGATCCTGGCGGTCAAAGCCCAGTTGCTCGGCGATCAGCCGCGCCTGCTGCCGGACATGGACGACGTCCTGTTCGTAACGAATTCCAACTCGAGCCAGCGAGGTCATCATGGTCCTTCCCTTTGCGCGGCGACCTTGGCGACCAGCAGGGTGCTGTCGTCGCGCTGACGCTCGTAGTCGCGGAACAGCACTGCGGCTATGAGCGCCGAATCCTTGCGCGTCAGCCCCGGATAATCCGGCAGCGACCATTTCGTGGCCACACCGTCCGAATGCAGCACGAGTAGCCCACCGTCCGGCCAATCATAGGTGTACTCCTGAATCTTCCGGATATAGACCCCGGCGGTGCCGTCGTGGGAAAGCATGTTGCGGCCGGTTTCCCCGGTGATAATCAGCCCGGAAATATTACCCACCCCCGCGAAGCGCACAGTGCGTTGCCCCGGCGCCACTTCGGCCACTGCCAGCGCCGCGCCGCGACTGCCGCGCAAGGCGGCATGGATGAGCTCAAGCAGTTCCGACGGGCTGCGCCCCTCCTGTTTTTGGAAAATTGTAACCGCACGATTGGCGGCGATGGCAGCGTCAGGTCCGTGCCCCAGGCCGTCGGCCAGCATCAGCAGTGTAGTATTCCGGCTCTGCTTCATCGCCCAAGCGTCGCCGCACTCATGTTCGCCGCGAACCGGCAGGCAGACTGCTCCGACGGTCAGCACGGGCAGAGATACCGGCGACGCGTTGTTCCAGAGGCGGCTCAACACTACGGCACCCTGACCAGGCGCAGCGTACAGGTCGAACTCCGACGAAAGCCGGCGAATGGCGCCCAATCCGACACCGAGGGTGCCGGTAGAGGAGCAGCCGTCACGCAGACTCTCGGCAATGTTGACGAAGCCGGGCCCTTTGTCCCAGCAGAGGATTTCCAGGCCGACTTCGCCGGCCACTGTCATCGGGCTAAGAACCAGATCACCGCCGGTGTTGCCGGTGTGTTTGACGAGATTGGTGGCGAGTTCGGTAACAACTATTGCGGCTTCAGCGGTGCGGGTTTCGGTAAAACCAAGGCGTCGGCAGATCGCGGTAACGAGCCGCCGCGCTTCGCCGACGTTACCGGACTCATGCACGCGCAGGTGACGCGAAAAAAAAAGGGGTTTGCTTTCGTTCATTTCCACCTTGTAATACTCACTCTGGTTCCCTTGCCCGGTTCTGAACAGATTTCGAATTCGTCCACCAGCCGTTTCGCCCCGCCCAAACCCAGGCCCATTCCCTGGCCGCTGGTGAATCCGTCTATCATGGCTTGCCGGATGTCGGCAATGCCCGGCCCGTGATCCTCGATCAGTACGCGAATTCCCACGCGGCCGCTCTCCTCCAACAGCTCCAGACGGGCGTCGCCGCCCCCTCCATAGACCACGGCGTTGCGCGCCAGCTCGCTGGCGGCCGTCATCATCTTGGTCTGCTCCACCAGAGAGAACCGTTGCTCCATCATCCAGTTCCGCGTGGTCTGGCGCACCTGCACGATGTCCTCGCAGGAGTGCAGCGGCAGAGTCTTACTTTTCGTGGAAGTCATATGGCTGCCAATCACGCCTGCCGATCGCGCTCTTTTCATCTACCAGGGTTTGCAGCAGCTCCACCCCTTTGTCCACGTTGAGCGCGGTGCAGATGCCTGTCAGCGCAAGGCCCAGCTCAACAATGGTGATGGCCACGGCTGGCTGCATGCCGACGATGACGGCTTTCGCACCCAGTACGCCGGCCATGGCGGCTATGTGGCTCAGCATCCGGCCGATGAACGAGTCCACCATGTCCAGTGAGGAGATATCAATAAGCACGCCTTTGGCCCGGGTCGCCACCAGCTTCGTGGTGAGATCGTCCTGCAGGCTCATCGCCAGACGATCATGCATGTCCACCTGGATACTCACCAGAAGGAACTCGCCTACTTTAAGAATTGGAATGCATTCCATAGGACTCCCTCTGATTAAGTACGCGGCGCTTGCCTGGTGACGGCGCAGCCGATTTGCCGGAAGGCGTAGGCCAGGGCGTCGGCGAGGGAAGCCTTGGTCACCACATCACGGAACTCCACGCCCAACTGCACCATCGTCTGGGCGATCTGCGGACGGATGCCGCTGATGATGCACTCTGCGCCCATAAGTCGCGCGGCGGCAACCGTCTTGAGCAGATATTGGGCAACCAGCGTATCCACGGTGGGCACACCGGTGATATCCACGATGGCAATGCCGCTGCCGGTGTCGACAATGCTTTGCAGGAGGTTCTCCATCATCATGTTGGTGCGGTTGCTGTCCAGAGTGCCGATGAGCGGCAAGGCAATGATCCCGTCCCAGAGCTTTACTACCGGCGTGGACAACTCAAGCATTTCCGCTTGCTGGAGCTTGATAACCTCTTCGCGGGCTTTCTGGTAGACTTCGGTGGTGTAGAGACCGAGTTTGTCCAGCAGCACGGTGGCGCTCCACATCTCCTCGGCCAACCCTGCGGCATCCGCGCCTAACTCTTGCCGCAGGCGGGAAAAAAACGGTTGTTTGAGCGAGAAGACGAAGGTGGCGGTTTCCGAGGGGGAAAAGCCCTGGGTGGCGCGGCTGCGGGAAACGCTACCCAGAAAACTGCAGCTCGGCTTCCACTCCGGCGCGGTGATGTTAGTGAGATTGCCGGAGCGGCAGGCGGAAGTGAAGAGCGCCAGGAACTCGGCCGATTGCTGGAGCAGGTCGGCTTCGGAAATCAAGTCCTGTCGCGCCGAAAGGGCGGCCAACTGCTCGCGCAGCCACTCCTCCAGGATGGGCTGCTCGTGACGGGTGACGATATCGGCGATACGATTTGAGGTGGTGATGGTCATGTTTTTTCTCCTTTCGGGTTGCGTGATTATTCAGGTGCATGTGGTGAAACAATAAGGCCGGTGCGCGACATATCCGTAGAGCCGGTTTATATCCTCCTGAGTTGCCTTGCATAAGCAGAATCGATGCTTGCTTTACGTTGTCGATGCCGTGCTCCCATTTGCCTGGAGCACTTGAATCGGTCAGTAGCACAACATTTGAGCATAATATGTATGAGCATTAAATGTGCCAGTTACCGGTTCTTCTGTAATACACTGATATAAAAGGGACTTTTACTTGACTCGTCGGAAGTGCAACCAGAGCGGGAATTGACGTTAGTTGACAGATATTAGATGATTTGCCGTAACAACCTGAAGTTCCGGTATATTTAGCGAATGGACAATAGTTGCTGAAAGCAACTATTGTCTCTATTTCTTGGTAGTGAAGAACGGGTCTCGAAGATGCGCCTGACATGTTCAGGTGCAATACCGCCGCCGCTGTCGCTGATAGTAATTTTAACTGATTCCGCCTCCGCCCGGGTCGCAATCCGAATCTCCCACTGCCCTTCGATGGCATGGGCGGCATTCACCAGAATATTTAAAAAGGCCTGGTTAAACCGGCCCATGTTGCACCATACCGGTGGCAATTGACCATTTTCCCTGTTACTGTCGCCTTGTGACGTCTGAAGGTGACGTCTGAAGGGGTCAGCCCTTGACACGAGACATTTATTGCTGTACTTTCCTTTGAAATCA
>JBMOEI010000172.1:0-4700 GCA_049318985.1 Desulfuromonadaceae bacterium | reverse complement strand
GAATGCCCGACCGACTTCCGTCGGAATAGGCGGCCGACTTCATCGGAATCCCCACGTTGTCTTCCAGATGATGTCGTGCATGATGCTTTTTTGAGAGCAGTAGGCCGTATTTTGAGAATATGAGCGTTAGCCGAGAATTCGATGTATGGCAAAGATAATGGGAAACTTCAGCAATAGAGGATAGAATTCCGACGTAAACGAGAAAATATGCCAGCATCGGATTAACCGGAAACATACATAAAACGGCCATCACCATTGCTAGGTAGACGACTAGCCACACCTTTGATCCTGTTTCCACGAAATAGACGATTAATATCGGATTGATTTTGTACTTTGGTATTTTGTGGTGAAGGTGGAAATTAGCAATCAACGGACCAGCCAAAGAATCGTAGTGGTCGTTGTGATCCATGTACATATGCGTAAGACCATTAATAAAATCTGTACTTAGATATGCGCAAATAAAAACCAGCAACTGTGCAAATAATCCGATTGAATGCGGTACAACCATATACACAAGAACTGCCTGCAAGGTGATGATTGCAAGAGCGGCAAGGTATCCAAACCCTTTATACACGCCGCGTGATGTGTACAATGCCATTGCAGCATTAAACTGCATCTGCTTTAATTTCTCATCAATAATATGAGTCACCATTATTATGGTTTTGCATACTGTTGTAACCAATTGATATTATAAGGCGAGGTGTATTTCATTTATAGTTATGATAAGGGATGACAAGTCGGCCTATAATGCTGAATCTTATCCATATTCTTAACCTTATTCCGATTACTCGTTAAAACTGATTTTACTAAAATGTTTTTCAATCACCACGTCATCCTGCGGAGATTCTCCTGATGTTACGTTGGTGCAGGTAATGATGAAATAGTTTCTGTCGCCAAAATCGTACAGCAACCACATCTTCATACCCTTCTTCCATTTAATTACAGCCAAAGGTTCATAGGTGAAGTGCGTTTCCTGCTCTATTCTCCTGGCCGCTCTGTCGTATTCATAAGGATCAGGATACTCCCACAGCTTTGGCAGTGGAATGTCAGCGCTATCGTCTATTACTTTACTTCCTCTTTCCAGTTGCTGTTTCCTGGTGGTACCGTCTTTTACAACGGTAAATTCGTAAAGGTGGCCACAATCAAGTCCTAAGTCATTTATTATGATACCCACCATTGTATCAAAAGTAGTATCACCTGATAAACGCAGCAGTAATTTGTTGCGTTTATTCCAGTCTGGTTTGATTTCAAAATGATAAAACTTCATCGGGCCCTCCACTGTAGAACGCGCGCTATCTATGCTTCCCTTGCCGAAAAACGTGCATACGCGTCGATTCTGTTGATGTATACGCTGCCAGTATTACCATTCGGGTAAATCTCCGCACCCAGAAAACTCAATTCTTCTTGCTCCAAGTGTTGCGGAACATCTGTCCACCAGCCTTTACAACCACTGGCCGAGCCGTCGTTCCATCTATATCCCCTCAGCTTTAGTGTATCTTTTTTATCAAATGGCGCACCTACGGCACAAATTCTGGAGGTCATCTCATCGGACTTTTCCAGCAGTGCCTTGAAGATCGGCGTGTTTGTTACAGGGTAATTTCCCAGGAGCAAGCCCAGCACCCCTTCGGCATCATCCAGCGCACGATGAGCGTTAATGAAATAACCGCCGCATTTATACAGGAGATATTCCAGGGTGCGCGAGCTGATCCGCTGCTCTTTGCTCCATTCAAGTTGTGACAAGGTACATGCCCACGGTAGTGTGGCGAAGATTGGATAACGCGCTTCAACAAACTTCCTGTCAAAAGCAGAATTGTGAGCAATTACCAGAGTCACCTTGTCCACGAGTGCCTTCACCTGAGCATCATCAAAAGCTTGTCCTGCCACCATGTCGTCGGTAATGCCAGTAATCTCGGTGATCTCTTTTGAGATGCTGCGCCCTGGATCTTCAAATCCATTATACTGGTCTGTGATCCGTATAATCTCAGCTGTCATCGGATCATACTCAAAGGCAACAATTCCCAATTCGATGATCTTGTCTTCTGTATGGTTTAGCCCAGTGGTCTCAGTATCAAGGCATAATCCGATTTTTGAACCTTGGGCCATTCGTCTCTGGGTGAATCGGGAATCCCGTTCCAGATTCAACTTGCGAATAACCGTAAATTCACCAGTGGCCTGAAGAGCAGTGATGGCAATCTCAGCTTCCAATGCGTTTAATGGGTCTTGTTGGTAGTTTCTACTATTTGCTTTGGTCTTCATCTATTTTTCCACGACCTTATATTTTCTCGGGCTCCGCCGTTTCTGATTCAGTTTACTGCTGAGTATCTGCGCGTACTTCCGTTCCGCATCAGTCTGATTGCGCCTAAACCAGGTTTCCTTTTGCCTGCTCAATCCATGATAAGAACCAGAATGTTTTTCAATCAGGTATCCGTTCGGAGTAACTACCAGATATAATTCGTACCAGGCTCCATAAGTGCTTTCCGCTTCGAGACGGATTCTTTGTAGCACATGCTCACCAATACAAAGATCAAGTGGCAATGCGATTTGCTGAAAGTCACTATTTTCTTCAACTCTGACGGCCTGCTGTCCCATCTTCATCCCTCCTTACTCCTCATCGCTTCCAACAGAATCATACGAGCCATATCCACAACCTTTAACCCGCGTTTTTCCGCTTCAGCCAATAGCCACTCCTCAAGATGCACGGGTATCCGCATTGCCGGGATTCTACTCGGCATAGTATTAGCCTTACGCCAACCAACCTGACGTCCACGAGGTTTCTTTTCTGGTTGCTCTGACATGCGACCCTAGCGCTGATTCCAAGCTGCTGCGAATTGTTCCGCAACAGTAGCTTCCTGGAACACACCGGCAACAAATTCTGTGTCGTCAAACAATACCGTACTACCACCGCCGACATGGGGCTTCACACAGACAGGCGATCCCATTGCGACAAGACGATGCGCTTCTTCGCGTTGAGCTAAGGGTATACACTCAAACCAGCCGGGTGTTGCAATCGCAGGTGTTTTCATGGTTTCTTCAAAACGTTCTATCCAAGTCATAAGATCCTCCATTATCGAGCGAGGATACTACGGTGCTTTTATTTGTCAATAAATAAATAAAAATGTGAACTAATTATTATGAGAGGCTATTTAATATGACTGGCAGAATCTTTTTGCAGAGAGTTTGATAAGTATGATCCTGACTATGACGACCTCCGGCAGTTACGACATCAGAAAATGGGTACAGTCATACGGAGGCGATGCCGAACTGTTGGAGCCTCAATGGATGCGTGATGAAATTGTTGAGGAGATGAAGCGCAGCTTGAAGAGATATCAGGGAAAGAAAAAGACCTGTAGCGTCCAGAAATGACATCCTTGCCTGATATTAGTGAATCATGCAAAGGAGAGCGTCATGGATAATACATGGATACGGCAGCTACAAGTTCAGGTTTGCAAGCGAAAGAGAACTTTTCAGGTGCCGGGATACGGACAATCACGGCGTGGGTCGGGAATGATGCACGACCGTGACGATGCTGTGTCCGGTTTCAAGCATCTTTGCATCTATATTGATGCTGGCCTAGTCGGAAAAGAGCAGCAGATTGCCAAGATACTCGGAGTTGTTGATGGCCAGATATTTGGCTATGAGCACTACGATCATACCCGTTGGCCGATGTTTTTCGGTATTGAATCGGACAAATTGACCACATCGGGACCAGTCAGGGTACACACCGGCATCAGAGGCTGTGACTGGGAAAAGATTGTCAAGCAGCACCTCCTACCAAAAGCCACACTACCGCCCACTATTATACCCCGACTGCATAATTCCGAAATTGACAAAACCCGCTCTCCAGATCGCTGCGATCTTGGCTTGTTTTTATGCCACACCCCAATAATATATCGTGCTTGAACTAGTGTGAGAAATGCTTGTAGGGGCCTGACTCGTATCAACACCTTCACAGGAATTGCCACTTCCACAACCTGAGAGCATTGCAACTATCAGTAGTAAAGAGTAAATCTTCATAACCTGCCTCCTTGGATAACACAAATTATTTTATCTTTGTAACCAGTATCCACTAGGCGCATGACAGGTGATGTCGTTTATTGGAGAGAAATAAATTATTTTTTAACGAGGCTGCAACTGCAGAAGCAGGGGTTACAACGGAAGGAGCGCCAACAGACATTGCCCCTGTAGAGTCAACAGCATCGCCTGTAGATCAAGCATCCGCTCCAACTCAATTGAAAATGAGGAACATTGCTGCTGAGACACCGACACCCACACCCACTCAAGAAAAAGCTGAAGTAAAGTAGTTTACATCTGACGCAGTTTCGAGACAGGTGGTAGTCGGAGTAGGGAACACTGTTGGATCTGTCCGCTACAGGAAAACAGGAATGGGACGACAGAGGATTATCTCTTCAGGGGTGACGCTGGCCTGATAGGCGAGCAGTTCAACTCCGGCCTTGGCTGCCTGACGCAGCAGTTTACCGTAAGCTGGATCAATGGCATCTGCCGGGGTCACGGCAGTGGCATTTGCGTGCTGAACCACAAAAAAGTTGACTGCACGGGCACCGTCAGCCACCATGGCCATCAACTCGCGCAAATGTTTCTGCCCCCGCGTCGTTGCCGCGTCGGGGAAACGGGCAATGCCATTTTCCACTAGTACCATGTATCATTTAAAATTTCGTATTTAACTCAAATGTGATATCCTG
>JBMOEI010000171.1:0-4780 GCA_049318985.1 Desulfuromonadaceae bacterium | reverse complement strand
GGTGGGTAAACCTGAATTCAGAAAAACGGGTCAACACATTACTGGTGGTGGCACACAAGGCAACTTCTGATGATGATTGCCTTCCTACAAAACGCACTGAATCGTACATCCCATTTAAAGTTATATATTGTAGTAGTTCTTTTTCAAATGGACCTTCTCCGACCAAGCAGAGAATTGCCTCAGAATGTTTTTGATTGTTTCTGATTTTATCGAATGCACATATTAGTTCATGCAATCCTTTTTCACGTTTCAGATTTCCGACAAAAAGTATGATTTCCTGTTTAATGGGCAGTGCCAATTTTTGACGAGCTGCTTCCGGACTGCATGGGAAAAAAATTGACTTATTGATACCATTACGTAGCACGATAAGTTTTTCAGACGAAACCCCAAGCGACTCAAGTCTGTTTTTCAACCCCTCAGAAACACAGATTATTCGTGCAGCATCTTTCAGCACGCTCATTGATTGTGAAAAAAGTGGGTGCCTTACGTCCAACCTATTTACATCTGTACCAAGCACCTTTACAAAATATGGTATTGAAAAATTATGGGCTATTTTTTTTACTACTCTACAATCAGGGTACAACCACATACCAAACACTGCGGTATAGGTTATATGTGAAGTCAGTTTTTTTATGAGTCGACTAATTGATAGGTAGTAGAAATCATCATGCACGCGATGTAGAATACCTGATGGGTAGTAAAATATTGGATGATGTATCTTGGCTTTATTAAGCATCCAATTCTTAGGTTTGCCAGACATAAAGCATTTTGTCCACGGAATGGGAACAATAACATCGATATTATAATATTCTGAAAGTTCCGAAATTATCTCACGATTGTAAGCGCCAAGCATCATATTGTTTGGATTAGGGAAAACAGTTGTTATAACTAAAAGATTCTTTTTCATAAACGACTCATTATTGAGGAATAAAGTCTCTGATATTCCGCAGCACACGCTTTAAGGCTAAAGGACTCCACGACTCTGGATCGCCCCGCTTCACCCATAATATTTCTAAGTTGCTTATTTAATATTAGCACCTCAAGCTTTTCGGCTAGCAGTTCAGGAGATCTAACATCCACTAGGTATCCCGTTTTTCCTGCCACAATAACCTCGGGATTACCGCCAACAGCAGTTGCAACAATAGGAAGACAACAAGCCATTGCCTCCAGCAGCGTTAAAGAGATTCCTTCGCTTATCGACGATAGAACAAAAATGTCCATTGCTCGCATTAAGCTCGGTATATCTTCTCTCATCCCGGTAAAAATAATTTGATCGTTCAGATTCAATTTTTGAGCGAGGGATTCCAGTTGATCCCTTAATTGACCATCCCCGACAACGAGAAGCTTGAAGTCAGGCACGGAGACCTTCAAAATTTTACAAGCATTAAAAAGAGTTGTGTGGTCTTTAACCGGTGCAAGTCTCGCCACGATACCTATAACAAGGCATTTTTCACTAAGTCCCAGACGGGTTTTGAATTCCTTTTGGCTTTTCCCAGGTGAAAAGTGTACCGTATCAACCCCGTTTAAAATGGTTTGTACTTTTGATGATGGTATCTTTTCAACCTGAATACACTCTAAAGCCGCATCCCGGGAGACTGCAACCACCTTACGACAAAAACGAGCAGTCAAATTATTCCGCAGTAACGTTCTAATATCATGGCTATTTCTACCATGCTTAGTGTGCACGACTGGGACACTAGCCAGAAAACCGGCTATGCCGCCATAAAATTGTGCTTTTTCATTGTGAGTATGCAATATATCAATATTATAATTACGAATAATTTTTATTATTTCCTTTGTAATACCCAAATGAAGTCCCGGTTGCATATTTAGCGATATAACTTTTACACTGCTATTGTGAGCCAATTCCCCAGTTCGCTCAAGACAAACAACGATTTGGTTAAACATGTTATTGTTGACGGCAATTAAATCTAAAACAAACCGCTCAAGTCCACCAGTGTCTAAACTGATAACAAGATGTAAAATTGATTTTTTAGGGTCTAAATGCATTTTATTATTCCAGATTTATTTTTTTGATCATTGATTTAATTCAAATGACTAGTTTTACAAAAATGTTTATTCCGATTATTTGAAGTACCGTCAATATAAAAATATTTCTAAAGTGTTTTGGTTTTACATCTTCATCATTAGCTACACTTTGTTTTTCTGAGTCGATAACTCTTGTTATACCTGTCACTAAAGCAACCAGTATAAATGGCAACAGGATATACGAACGGCTAATAAAAAACATTGATGCGAGCATACCGGTCAAACTAGCAAAACTAGCACTCACCAGGCCAGTGTCTTCTCGATCTATATTGCTGCCACCTTTTTTCACGAAATTGTCCCAAAGCCAATAATATGGGAAATAAAAAAGTCCAGTAAAAAAAAACAAACCAAATATACCCAACTCCGCCATCACTAATACAAAAGAGTTGTGTGCCGTCAGAGTATGGAATTCTGTGAATCGACCTTGTCCAACACCAAAAAGTGGACTTGCTTTAAACATCTGATATGCCTCGTACCATGCCTCTATTCGACCATAAGCGGACTCTTCAGATGCTGAGACTGACGACATTCGACTGGGACCAAAGAATAGTAGAACTACTGCAAGCAAACCACCTGCCACGACACCATATAAACTCCGGTACCTCACGATAAAATAAGTACCAATGGCAACAAGTCCCGCCAAGGCAGTACCGCGAGAATTTGTATAAAATATTGATAAACCAATAAAAGGTAGCGTCATGAGCGGAACAACTAAATGTCGCTGAAGTAGCATATTCAATAAGAAAGGAACAACAAGTACCAACGCTAAACCAAGGTCATTTGGATCGTTAAAAACCCCATACCAACGTATACGCGGAACCTTGATATTTTCACCATCGGTTAAATATTTATTTTCATAATAAGGCTCAAGACCACCATGAGAAAAACCAGTGTTATGCTGTAAACAACCTTCGTACGCTAAAAAGGTCGACAACGCGACAAGCAAAAATATTAATAATCGCAAATGATGTCGACTGTCGATAAAGCATATAACAAGAAAAAAACCAGTAATTGTAGGCAAAATTATATTAAATGAATTAATTGCACCGCCAACATAAACATGACTGATGTGAGATATCTCAATCGCAATCAGGTAGCCGAACATCATCTGTTCTGCATGGCCAGTACGTACATTAGGGTACTTATTCGACAACACCCCAAAAAAAAGATATAGCAGTGATATAACACCAACAACCATCAGAAGAGGAAACCCTAAAATACTGGGAACCCATTCGGCAGGGCGAATGTAGTAAACAGTCAAATATATAAACAGAAAAAAAGATAGCACCCTAGTAAAAACTCCGCTTTAGTTTTAATTTCTTGCTGGTAATAAATCCCTTAATTGATGGAAAATACGCCATCGAGTCAGCACACCATAAAACAAAAGGTACACTGATGTAAGCAGAAACACACTCACCACCAACTTCAGGAGTCCGTGAGTAAAAAGACCATTCAACAACAGATAACCAAGCAGCGTTATGCCGCCAGCCACCAAGGCAGGCCACGTTATCTTCACAATTTCTATCAGTCTAATATTGTTTGTCTTATGCAATGCTGGCAGATATATAGCCAACTGACACATGTACGCAAACAGTACTGCTATACCCACAACTTCGATCCCGCCATATTTAATAGCCGGATACACTAATGCTAACTCAACGAGAGCGACTAACAGACTTGCCTTAAGCGCTATATGAGCTTTACCTTGTGCCATTAGAAGTGATGTAGCCGGTTCAATGAGTGAACGAATTATTCCATACAGGCAAAGAATCCTCAATGTCATGAGCGATGGGAGCCACTTATCAGTACCTTTGCCGAGGACAGTGATCAAAAAATTATCCGCCACACAAAACAGACCAACATTGCACAACACGCTTAACAGGGCAGTGTACTGAACAATCTTTAAATACGCCTGCTTCATCCGCTCTAGGTCACCCTGCATCCGCGAAAATGTCGGAAAGAGGACGCCGAAAACAACCGTTCCCATTATCGAACAGACCATCGAACCCCAGTTAAACGCTATTGCATAATAACCTAGTTGCGACACTCCAGCTACGGAGCCGACGATAAAATTATCCATGTTAAATACTGCAAAGGAGAGTAGGCCGGTAAGAAAAACAGTTGAACCATAGCGAAGATATTGTTTGGCTATTTCAGTATCTATGGAAAATTTAAACCGGTACGGCATATACCAGAATGTAATAGCGACAAAAACCGTATTGGCCGCTAAAAAAGCATAGACAATGCTCCAATATTTAAAGCCATTTAGCGCAAGAAGAATAGCAATTATTGAACTTGCCGCCGTCAGACCGGTCTCTGCAAGTGAAATCACTGAGAACTTCAAATTCCGTTCAAGGTGTATCGTAGAAACCAGGCTAAAATTGTCGATCAAGATAGCAAACGCCAGCACTCTAATGACTGATGTAATTGCCTTGTGATCAATAAAATGTTCTGCCAGTCCGGAAAACGCTATTGTAATGCCGAAAGCAATAACACCAATTATCTGCCGCAATGTAAAAGCTGTAGCCATTGCCTTTTCATCAAATTCCGCAGCATGTACGGCGGCTCTGTTAATTCCAAAGCCTGAAAAATTTTTCATAAAGGCTACACAGATCATGGCAAAACCAGCTACACCATAATCTGCAGCAATCAACTCTCGGCTGAGTATAATATTAGCTGTCACAGTCTATAATTCTTCATCAGAAACGGATGGAGCAATCCTGACATGATC
>JBMOEI010000170.1:0-4784 GCA_049318985.1 Desulfuromonadaceae bacterium | reverse complement strand
ACCGTCGATGCCACCGCCTTGAAATTTACATCCAGGCCGCTCAGAGTTTCCGAATGTCCGATGAAAAGATACCCTCCGGGCTTAAGCTGTTTATAAAACTTTCGCATCAGGGTCTCCTGGGTCGGTTTATCAAAATAAATGACCACATTACGGCAGAAAATAATGTCCATTTTCTCGGAGATACCGAAGTCGTTATCCATGAAGTTGATCCTCTTGAAGGTTACCATTGAGCGCAGCTTTGGAGAAATCCGCACGAGTGACCTGGCTTTTTCACGGCTGCGCATCAGGTATTTCTTTTTGAGGTTGAGCGGGATAGGATCGGCTCTCTCTTCGGGATAGATGGCAATCTTGGCGGCCTGCAGCACCTGGGTGCAGATGTCGGAGGCGGTAATTGCAGCCTTGAAATCGGGACGATTGCACGCATACTCGGAAAGCACGATCGCGAGTGTATAGGGCTCTTCGCCGGTCGAACATCCGGCGCTCCAGATTCTGACCGGGTCGCGCGACGCCCCGCCACGGGCATCAAGAATATTCGGCAGCGCCGTTTTAACCATGTAGTCGAAGTGGCCCGGTTCCCGGAAAAAATCGGTTTTGTTGGTGGTCACGACATCAATCAGATGCACAAGTTCGCTGAACCGTCCTTCCGGACTGAAAACAAAATCAGCGTATTCCTCAAACGAACTGAGACCGACAACCTTAAGCCGTTTCTGCAGGCGGGCCTCAAGCATGGTTTTTTTGGCAGGCGGCATCTTGATGCCGACACTCTCGTAGATCAGACCGCTGAAGCGCATAAACTCCCGGTCCCGGAGCGTAGCCGGGAGGTGGGCTTTTGTGCTATCCCGGTGACCGGCCATGGCTTAGCTGTTCTCCAACAGTTCTGTGTTCTGCAGAAGAACGTTCATATCCAGAATAAGCGCGACTGTTCCGTCACCCAGAATTGTCGCTCCGGAGATCCCTTTCACATCACGGTACACCTTGCCAAGGGATTTTATGACCGTCTGGTGCTCACCCACCACGCTGTCTACGACGAACCCGACCTTGGTCCCGTGGAGATCTACAATCACGATCTGCTCAATTTCGGGACGGTCGCTGTTGATCTGAAAATGCTGACGGAGCGGGATATAAGGGATAATGACGCCGCGCACATTTGCCAGGTTCCGGCCGTGGGAGTTTTTTACATCAGCACGGGTCAGTTCAATACATTCCTCGATTGCGGCCAGAGGAAGCACAAAGTGATCCTTCCCGATCCTGACCAGCAGACTGTCGATGATGGCAAGGGTCAGCGGAATCTTCAGAGTGATGGTGGTACCGCTGCCGCGCACACTGTCAACTCCGATTGAACCACGCAGACCGTCGATGCCGCGCTTGACGACGTCCATTCCGACCCCGCGCCCGGAAACGCTGGTAACCTTTTCAGCCGTGGAGAAGCCGGGGGCGAATATTTGTGCATAGATTTCACGGTCGGAAACATCAGCTGTGGCAGAAATAAGGCCGCGTTCAACAGCTTTGGCGCGAATGCGATCCCGGTCAAGACCGGCGCCGTCATCGCGTATCGTCACCAGCACCGAATCACCGGAATGTTCAGCGCCCAGGTAGACCGTACCGCGTGACGGCTTGCCGGCGGCTTTTCGTGCTTCCGGCATTTCAATGCCATGATCGATGCTGTTGCGAATAATATGTACCAGCGGATCATTCAGCTTTTCGATAACGGTCTTGTCCAGCTCGGTCTCGGCACCGAACGTTTCCATCTCAATCTCTTTGCCGAGTTCGCTTGAGAGGTCACGCACCAGACGTTTGAATTTGCTGAACGTGCTGCCGATCGGCAGCATGCGGATATTGAGGGCGGTATCCCGCAGCTCGTTCGTCAGGCGTTCAACCTCTTCAGAAATGGCGATGAAGGTAGAATCTCCGCCCGCCAGTGAAACCTGCGACAGGTGCGCCTGTACCGTCACCATTTCACCCACCAGGTTGATCAGCTGATCAAGGCGTTCAGCCGGAACGCGGATACTCGCGGCAGCCTCTGCCGGAGGCGTTTCGCTCCGTTCCTTGCGAACGCTCTTGACATGCTGCTGTTCTATCAGCGCCGACTGAACCTTCTCCGGAGAGACGATGCCCTGCTCCACCAGCAGTTCACCGAAGCGCTTCTGCAGCATCAGGACTTTCTGCATTTCAACCGGAGAGAGGTCGCCACGTTCAACGAGAATGTCGCCCAGTTTCTTGTACCCCTCTTCCCTGTCGATCTGCCCGCTTTTGTCGATCAGTTCGATCTTGATATCGCAATCGTCCTCGACAAAGATAAAAACATCCTTGATGGCATCTTCACCCATTGTGGTGGTCAGGATGATATCCCAGTAGATGTAGAGATTTTCAGGTGTCATGTCGTCAAGTAGCGGGATTTCATCAAACTGGGCAACAACATGAGCCGTGCCGAGATCGCGCAGTTCATTAATCAGCGATATCGGGTTGGTTCCGCACATCAGGATGTTGGGTGCGGGCCGGAAACGGATGCGCCAGGTGCTTTCATTGGTCAGCTCTTCCTCTGATACTGCCGGAAGAGTGAGGGCGGACGCCTCGGATGAGCTTTTTTGCGGCGCTTCAGGCTTTGGTACCAGTTGGCGCAGACCGGCGATAATTTCATCCCCGGCGGTGCGGTCAACCTCTGCGCCGATGGCACAGCTGAGCAGGTAGGTGATATGGTCGCGCGACTGGAGCGTCAGGTCGAGCAAACGTTTGGTGACGGTCATCCTGCCGTTGCGCACCATGTCGAAGACGGTTTCGACTTCGTGGGTAAAGGTGGCAATCTCTTCAAAACCGAACATTGCGCCCGATCCCTTGATCGTGTGCATGGCACGAAAGACCCGGTTGATCAGGTCGTTGTCATCCGGAGTCTCTTCCAGATCAAGCAGGGAGGTCTCAAGTTCGGCCAGAAGTTCACCGGCCTCCTCGCGATAGGTTGCAATGGCTTGTTCCATCATGGTTGTCTACCCCAGCACTTTTTTTATGACCGCAATCAGTTGTTCCGGCTTGAAAGGTTTGACTATCCAGCCGGTTGCCCCGGCAGCTTTGCCTTCGGCCTTCCTGGTGTCGTTTGATTCTGTTGTCAGCATGACAATCGGGATGAACTTGTTCAGTGTCCCGGCACGAACCCCTTTGATAAGGCCGATGCCGTCCAGGTTGGGCATATTGAGGTCGGTCAGCAGCATATCGACCTTCTGGGTGCCCAGCTTGTTCAGGGCATCCTTGCCGTCAACCGCTTCGATTACGTCATAGCCATTCTGTTTGAGAGTGAATGTCACCATCTGCCGGACACTGGCCGAATCATCAGCCGACATGATCAGTTTAGCCATTACTTTGCTCCTCCGAACCAGATACAGGTTGAATCGTTGTTATGTTTGCAGGCAGCGTGGCGCCCGGCTCCGCTGCTGAAGATGATGTCAGTCATGGCCTGCGGTTGCGGGCCGCGACAGGTGAATTCTTTGCCGCCTTGAGCAGCGCTCTTGCAGGCCGAGCAGAGAACCTGAACCCCGGTAATATCGACAGCAACGTCAGGTTCAAATTCAAGGGTGACAAGATGTGCGGCTTCGAGAGCCTCGCGCAGGAGCCGTGAAAATTCGGCTGCGTTTTCAATTGTCAGGCTATTGCCGCTGCTGATGACGACATCGCCATTTTCGCGGACGGAACTGTTGAGTGGCATGGTGAACTCCCTTAAAACAAATCTACATTATCTCCGAATTCCGAATCATCGTCGGAACCGGCTTTTGCAACATACTCTTCAACAACAGCCGCCTCTCCGCTCCGCTTTCGGGCAAGCGCCTCATGAATGTGCCGCTCACTCTCCATGGTGTAGCGCTCTTCCATGTAGCGCAGGTTCTGTTTGAACTCCGTACTGGCAGGGACAATCCGGCGCGACTCTTCTACAATCTGCTCAAGGTTTACCAGAACGCCGTCAGACATGGCTTTAATCCGCTCATGCACGTCTATGCCGGATACCGAACATTCCACATCGTAGCTGAGCGAGGTGACGCGACCACTCAGATCGGCAATTATTGAGAAAAGATCCGCATTCATGCTGGAAAGTGACCCCAGTATTTCGACCACCTCTTCCTGCATGGACGAAATCCGGCAGCCGAGCTGTTCTTCACCAGTGCCGACAGATAAATGTTCCATGGCGGTATATATTTTTTTCAGGATGGCCGCCACGGAGTCGGTCTGATGAACCGCTTCGTCCGAGAGCCGCTTGATTGCTTCGGCCAGAACACCGAGCGCAGCACCTTCGGGGCCGGTATGGGCTGCCTTGATCTGGGCATTCAGGGCGATCAGGGCGATTTCGGAGCCGATATCTTCAATGTCGGTGACAAAGGTGGTGATCTCTCCAATCGATTGAGCAACTTTTTTCAAGGTGCAGGCCATTTCCCGGTCGGCCGAGGCGCATGACGTCAGCATAGCGGTTATGGCGTTCATCCCGTTGCTCATGACATCTACAAACGAGGTACCGGAGGAGTCTGCCACTCCGGCAACAGTGCGGGTCTCATCTGCGATCAGTGACTGTTTGCAGGCAACATCACGAAGGTTGTCCACGACGGTGTGTACGGCGTTGTACAGCTCTGTAGCAGAAAAACGGAGCTGTGCCTCCTGCAGTTCGCAGACGTCGCCCGCTTCGACGATCAATGCCTGACCCCGGTTTTCATCTGTCGCTGTGACATCAGCGTCGGGTAAAACAGCCAGAAGTCGTTCCAGCGCTTCGACGACATGCTCAAACTGCTGACGGGTCATGTCATGCATCT
>JBMOEI010000169.1:0-4795 GCA_049318985.1 Desulfuromonadaceae bacterium | reverse complement strand
CCTCCTCCTGATCATGGGTAACAAAGACACTGGTAACATGGATCTCATCATGCAGCCTGCGCAGCCAGCGGCGCAGCTCGGCCCGCACCTGGGCGTCAAGGGCGCCAAATGGTTCGTCCAGAAGCAGCACCTGCGGTTCAACCGCCAGAGCACGAGCCAGAGCAATGCGCTGCCGCTGCCCGCCGGAGAGCTGGGCGGGATAGCGCGTTGCCATGTTCTCCAACTGAACCAGTTGCAGCAATTTCACCACTTTTTCCCTGATTTCCTGTTTCGATGGTCGCGTCGTTTTAGGGCGGACACTCAGGCCGAAAGCAACATTATCGAACACGGTCATATGCCTGAACAGGGCGTAGTGCTGGAACACAAAGCCGACGCGTCGTTCACGAACATGGCTCAACGTGGTGTCTTCGCCATTAAATAGTATCCGTCCCGAGTCGGCATATTCCAATCCGGCAATGATCCTCAACAGAGTGGTTTTGCCACATCCGGACGGGCCCAGAAGGGCCACCAGTTCTCCGGAAGGTATTGCCAGACTGACATTGCTCAATGCTTTGAACGTGCCGAATTGTTTATTAACGTTTTCGATTTCTATACTCATGGTAGTTGATTCCTGTCGTTTAATGGTTTTCCAACTGCTGTCTGACCTTCCATTCGGCGATTGTCTTGACAACCAGGGTGATCAATGCCAGGAAAGCCAGCAGCGAGGCGACGGCAAAGGCGGCAGTGTAATTATATTCGTTGTAAAGAATCTCCACATGAAGCGGCACAGTGTTGGTCATGCCACGGATATGGCCGGAGACGACTGAAACAGCGCCGAATTCCCCCATGGCACGGGCATTACAGAGAATCACGCCATAGATGATGCCCCATTTGACATTGGGCAGAGTCACCCGGAGGAAGGTCTGCAGGCCGGTTGCACCGAGCACGAGGGCCGCTTCCTCTTCTTCCCTCCCCTGGGCCTCCATCAGCGGAATCAGTTCACGGGCCACAAAGGGAAAGGTGACAAAGATCGTAGCCAGAATAATCCCCGGTACGGCAAAAACGATCTTGATGTCGTGATCCTGAAGCCAGGGACCTATCCACCCCTGGAGGCCGAAGATCAGGACATAGATCAGACCGGAGATGACCGGTGAGACCGAGAACGGCAGATCGATCAGGGTGATGAGCAGGTTTTTGCCAGGAAAGGTGAACTTGGCAATCGCCCATGCCGCAGTCACGCCGAAAAACAGGTTGAGCGGCACGCAGAAAGCGGCGGTGATCAGGGTCAACTTGATGGATGACAGGGTATCAGCTTCCCGCAGCGCGTCAAGATAGACTGAAAGGCCCTTTTCAAAGGCCTGACTGAATACCGCGGCCAGGGGAAGTGCCAGAAACAGGGCCAGAAAGGTCAATGCAATGGCGATCAGCAGCCAGCGAACCGCAGCAGGTTCATTCTGGGCCCTGTCAGTCGAATTCACTGCTTTGGTAATGGTTGAGATCTGAGCCGACATGGTAATTCTCCGTTAATCTGCGTATCTTCTGCTCCATTTTTGCAGAAGGTTTACGACCAGAAGCATTAAAAATGATATCAGCAGCATCACACAGGCTATCGCCGTAGCACCGCGATAGTCAAACTGCTCAAGTTTGGTGATAATCAGCAGCGGCGTAATCTCGGAAATCATCGGCATGTTGCCGGCAATAAAGATAATCGAACCGTACTCACCCACACCCCGGGCAAATGAAAGGGCAAATCCGGTCAGTATTGACGGAAACAGCATCGGAAAGATCACCCGGGTCAGAGTCTGCCAGCGGTTGGCGCCGAGGCAGACGGCAGCCTCTTCAAGCTCCACTTCAATTTCTTCGATAACCGGTTGAACCGTACGCACCACGAAGGGGAGACCGATGAAGGTCATTGCCAGTGTAATGCCGAGTGGTGTAAAGGCGATCTTGATGCCGAGCGGCTCGGTAAAACGCCCGACCCACCCGTTTGAAGAGTAGATTGTTGCCAGGGTAATACCGGCCACGGCGGTCGGCAGCGCAAAGGGGAGATCCACCAGGGCATCTACAATTTTACGACCGGGGAATTTATAGCGGACCAGCACCCATGCCACCAGTACGCCGAATACCGCATTGATCAACGCAGCAATCAGTGCCGCACCAAAGGTTACCTTGTAGGAGGCCATTACCCGGGGGTCGGTAACGGTGCTGATAAACTCACCCCAGGTGAGTCCCATTGTTCTGAAAACCAGTGCCGACAGCGGGATCAGCACGATCACACTCAGGTAGAAGATCGTGAAGCCGAGGGTTATCCCGAAGCCGGGTAGGACGTTGTTGTGACGCTTGAATAGTTTCATAAATGCTTCCTGTCGTGCAGGTTGTGTCGATGGTAAGGAGAAGGTGACGTTCCACGCGGAATGGGGATGTCATGTTCACAAACGTCATCTGACCCGTACTCATGCAGAAACTGCAGTGAGTAACAGGGCAGTATAAACTGCCCCGCTCGAGTAAGCCAGAAGACATTTTTGCGTTAAAATAAGAAACGACTTCATTGCTGCGCAGATCCTGATTTTCAGAGCATGTTATTTTGCAGGGGCGTAGATCTGATCAAACGTGCCACCATCATTAAAGTGTGTTTTCTGCGCCAGTTGCCAGCCGCCGAACTCCTTGTCAATGGTATACAATTTTTTAATTTTTGCCAGTTTTATCGGGATTTTGGCATTAATCGGGCGATAGTAATGTTTGGCAGCTAAACTTTGACCTTCGTCAGTGTATAGATACTTGAGGTACTCTTCAGCCACCTTGCGGGTACCGCGTCTGTCGACAACCTTGTCAATAACAGTAACCGGCGGCTCAGCCAGAATACTCTCCGGCGGAGTTACTATATCAAACTTGTCCGGACCGAGTTCATTGATGGCCAGAAATGCTTCGTTTTCCCATGCCAGCAACACATCACCCAGACCGCGCTGTACAAATGTATTGGTTGAACCGCGGGCTCCAGAGTCAAGAACGGGAACATTTTTTAGAAGTTTTGTGACAAATTCTTTCGCTTTGGTGTCATTTCCGCCAGGCTGATTCTTGGCAAAGGCCCAGGCGGCCAGATAATTCCAGCGGGCACCACCGGAGGTTTTGGGGTTCGGAGTAATAACAGAAACACCCGGTTTAATCAAATCATCCCAGTTTTTGATTTTCTTTGGATTACCCTTGCGCACCAGAAAAACGATGGTCGACGTATAGGGAGAGCTGTTGTGCGGCAACTCCTTCTGCCACCCCTGTTTAATCAGTCCTTTCTCCGCAATGGCATCAATATCGTACGCCAGTGCCAGGGTAACGACATCGGCCTCCAGCCCGTCGATAACCGCACGAGCCTGTTTTGCAGCACCACCATGCGACTGCTTAATGGTGACAGTGTCACCGGTTTTACCTTTCCAGTAGGCTGCAAACGACTTGTTGAAGTCAGTGTACAGTTC
The DNA here is from genome assembly GCA_049318985.1 of Desulfuromonadaceae bacterium. Lineage (GTDB taxonomy): Bacteria > Desulfobacterota > Desulfuromonadia > Geobacterales > Pseudopelobacteraceae > JACRCG01. The sequence goes on along the minus strand of JBMOEI010000169.1, from coordinate 1,349 downwards.
GCGGGTTGGATCGTAAGAGACGTTGAGCAGGGTGACGTCGGCGGCAAGGGCGACAGTTGCGGTGGATAATGCCAATGCCAGAGCAGTGAGGGATGTTGTGAATTTGTTCAATTTCATTTTTTTCTCCTTTTACTGTATATAGTATTTGTAGATTTTGCTGCCAAAAAAATATGCGACGGTTAATCTTCTCCCTTTTTCAGTTCCAGAATGTAGTGGCCTTCATCCGTCTGCGTAAGGCCAAGCAGCTTGTGACCATCCGCCTTAAGGCTTCGCGGCACATTTTTTACCGGTTCGCCATCATCAAGCAGTATTCGGGCAGTCGCACCGACCTCAAAATCTTCCAGAGCCAGCTTGGCCTTTACAAAATTAGTAGGACAACTGATGCCACGCAGATCAATTTCCTGCATGAAGTTTCTCCTTTCATGTTATTGGATTCCAATCTGGGTCTTGATAATCTGCGGTGCGATCGTTGCTGTTATGACATGCTCCGGAAATCCTTTCTGCAGATGATCAAGAAGCGACTGAGGTCCTTCCTTTATGATCGTGTCTCCCAGCCTGATACGGCCAAGTCCTTCAGCTTTCAGTTTGTACCACTCAAGGACGGCAGCAATGAAATCGACTGCTTTATCCTCCGGGAGGAAGGTCGCGAATAACGTACCAACCAACGGATTGCGCCCCCACTTGCCGCCGATACGCACGGTGTAGCCTTTCTTCTTGACGCTCCATGCCTCGGTCGGGCAGACCTTGACGCAATCGCCGCACCAGATGCACTTTTCTGCTGTCAGTACCGGTTTGTTGTCTTCTCCCATAACCAGAGCTTTTGGAACACAGCTCTTAACACAGAGGCCGCAACTGATGCAGGTGGCCGTATCTAGCACCGGCTCAATTGCTCCGGAAAAACCGACATCGTTGGTAGAAGACTTGGGGCAGTCAAAGGGGCAACCGGCAAAAGCAACTTTAAATTTGTGGTGACCGGTCGGGGTACCAAAGAGCTTTTCGTCAACTTCGAGGGCCGATTTTTGCGTATCAACCAGACCGTTGGGATTATATTCACAGCCACCGCAGGCAACCGGTACGCGCACACGCGCTCCGCATGAAGCGACCTTCTGGTTTTTTTCTCCCAACTCCTCGACCACTGCATCAAAATCCTTGAAGTTGATGTTGATCAGTTCAATGGATTGACGCACCGACAGATGGACAAACTCACCACCGAATTTCTCAGCCACTTCGGCAATCTTTTTCAGGCGTGGCACACTCATTCGGCCGCCGGGAACACGTAGTCGCACGGTAAAAAGATCCTTGCCCCGCTCCTTGATGAAACCGCCCGCTTTGAGATTGTTCAGGTCAAG
>JBMOEI010000168.1:0-4806 GCA_049318985.1 Desulfuromonadaceae bacterium | reverse complement strand
TTTTTCTGCATGTTTTCTTGTGTATCCTGTGGTAATTTCCCGTTGCATAGAAGCGACCGGAACTCTTCAGAATCCACAAGATTGTAGTCGTATTAGTAGGTACCCAACCGATCGAGTCAAGACCAATTTACTAATTAACAAACATTTAACATTGCCGTAACAAGACTGTAGTAAAGCGGTGATAAAGAGTCCAAAACCTGCTGAGCAGATGTAACATGAACCGGAGAGCCAGTATGTTTGCTTTCATAAGTATTACCCTCAGTTTTTGCCTGGCCGCCTTCCCGGTTTTTGCAGATGCCTCCATGACCGCTGCAACCCGATATTTTGAAAAGAAGGATTATCAAGCGGCATTGAAAGAAATCAAGCCATTGGCCGAAGCCGGAAATGTTGATGCGCTGTACAACCTGGGTGTGATGTACGACAAAGGCCTTGGTGTCATCAGGAATGCCAGTGAAGCGGTCACATGGTACCGGAAGGCGGCAGAGCGGGGACAAGCGGCAGCCCAGTTTAATCTCGGCATACTCTATCAGCATGGTGAACTCGGAGATCCGGATTCTGCAGAGGCTGCCCGGTGGTTTCAAAAGGCCGCAGATCAGGGTATTGTCGAGGCTCAATACAGTCTGGGCGTTATGTATCATCGCGGCGAAGGCGTGCCCCAGGATTACCAGCAAGCACTCCGCCGCTACCGCCAGGCCGGAAAACGCGGCTACGCAGCTGCACTGTACAATCTGAGCGTCATGTACCGGCGGGGAGAAGGGGTCGTTAAATCGGTCGAGGAGAGCAGGAGACTTTATGAACAGGCTGCGAAAGCGGGCGATGCCGATGCTCAGTACAGCCTTGCTGAACTGTACGAAAAGGGTGAATGGGTAAACAGTGATCCGGTTGCTGCCGGTCACTGGTACCGGCTGGCAGCTGAACAGGAACATTCTGAAGCCTGCTACCGCCTCGGCCGACTTTACGAAAAGGGGCTTGGAGTGCATCAGGATTTTGTGCTGGGGTATCTCTGGTATAATCTTGCTGCGGCAGGAGGTCTTGAAGGTGCCAGGACGGCGCGGGACACTCTCTCACTCCGTATGACTCCGGCGCAAATAGCCGAAGGACAGAAACTTTCACGAGAATGGCGGCCGAAACCGCTCAAAGAGTCCGCCCACTAAGCAGTTATAACGTACTGCCCGCTCAACAGCCGGAAAAGATTCTACACAATATTTGCACGTCCTTAACAAGACTGTAACATTGCCATGTTAGAATATGCCCCATGAACCCATTCAAAGCAGATCTGCATGTCCACTCCAGCCATTCCAACAAACCCACTTACTGGGCCATGCGTAAATTCAGTGTCCCGGAGAGTTATACATCGCCAAAACACCTCTACCGGGTTGCACGTGAACGGGGCATGAATTTCGTCACTATCACCGACCACAACGCCATCAGCGGGGCTTTAGAAATTGCCCATCTTGAGAATGCCTTCGTCAGCTCCGAGATTACCGCCCATTTTCCGGAAAATGGCTGTAAAGTTCACGTTGTAGTACTGCATATCTCCGAAATCCAGTTTCAATCGATCATGATCCTGCGTAAAAATGTTTATGAATTGGTGGCATACCTTCATAGCGAAAAAATAGTTCATTTTCTCGCCCATCCACTCTACGCTCAGAATGAAAAACTGAATTTTGAGATAATCGAACGGTCTCTGCTGCTTTTTACTACTTTTGAAATCAAGAATGGTTGCCGGGCACACCGTTTCAATGGCTTCACCAAGCGCCTGGTCTCATCCTTAAGCGAATCAGTCATCGAACGCCTTGCCAACAAATACGATCTACAGCCGTACGGCTCGCCCCCCTGGACCAAGGGAATTGTTGGCGGCTCTGATGACCATGGCGGCCTGTTCATCGCACGGGCTCACACCACTGTCTATGACACTCCGACTATAAACAGCTTCATCGATGCTATCAGGAACGGCAACAGCTGGGCAGATGGAGAAGATGGCGGCCCTCTGACTATGGCACACAGCCTGTACGGTATTGCCCACAGCTTCTATCGGGAGCGGCTGGGACTACGTCGGCGCGGAGCCACTCCCTTTGTCAGTGCTCTCCTTGACCGTTTTTTCAATATTGGTGAAGACAAGGGCTCTTTCATCGACAAGATCCGTCTCTTCATTCTCAAAAACCTGCCGGCTTCGCGCAGCCATACAGGAAAAAGTTTTGAAGAGATTCTCGACTCAGAAGCCCGATTGCTGCTGAGTGACAACCAGTTTATGGCCGGTATCAGCAATGCTGACAGTAATCGTAAAATATTTGCGGTAACAAGCCGCCTGGCAAATCGCCTTATTTTCCACTACACGCACCGCCTCATGACTTTACCGATAAACGCCGGGTTCTTCGACTACCTTAACACGGCCGGCACTATCGGACTGGTCCATACCCTCATTTCGCCCTATTACCTGGCATTTCACCATCAGCATAAGGGGAAGGAACTCATACGGGATATCACAAAAGCTCTGCCGGAAATGCATTTCAAGGAAATCCCGGAAAAAATTGCCCTTTTTACCGACACCCTGGATGAGATCAATGGCGTTGCCATAACTATCAAACGCCTGATAAGTACCGCCCGTAACCGAGGGGTAGAGTTGACCGTCATCACAACGGGTGATGATGGTACGAACGCTGTTGAAGGGGTGAAAAAGTTTTTGTCAGTGGGGGATTTTGTACTGCCGGAATACCCGGAACTGAAACTCAATTTCCCGCCGATTCTGGATGTAATGGACTACATCGAGCGTGAAGGATTTTCCCGGATTCATGTCAGTACTCCAGGAACTGTGGGGCTTCTCGGCCTTTTGATTGCGCGCATAATGAATATCCCGGTAGCCGGCACGTATCATACCGACATTCCCCAATACGTCCGCAGTCTGACTAATGATGAGTTTCTTGAAAAGGCCGCATGGAGCTATATGATCTGGTTTTACAGCCAGATGGAGGAGGTCATGGTGCCTTCCGTCGGCACCCGGAAACAATTGGCTGCCCGCGGTTTGCCGCATGAACGCATGAAGCCGCTACCACGCTGGGTGGATACCGAGACGTACTCCCCGGACATGCGTAACCCAAGCTTCTGGAAAAGCCGTGGTATCGGTATGGGCCGCATAGTCCTGCTCTACGTGGGACGAGTATCCCTGGAAAAAGGGTTGGAGATGCTGGTAGAGGTTTTCAGGGAACTGGTGGATAGCGGGGCGTCTATTGCTCTTGCAGTTATTGGCGATGGTCCCTATCGGGGGGAGATGGAAACTTCACTTGCCGGGTATCCAGCGCTCTTTACCGGGTACCTTGCAGGAGAATTACTGCAGCATGGTTACGCCTCGGCTGACCTGTTTGTGTTTCCAAGCGCCACAGATACCTTCGGCAACGTGGTTCTTGAAGCACAGGCTTCAGGTTTACCGGTGATTGTATCCGATGAGGGTGGGCCGCGTGAACTGATGATTGATGGCGAAACCGGGGTGGTATTCCGTGCCGGCAATAAAAGCGGTCTTGCCTCCGCTATCAGCTTCCTGACATCCGACCCGGATCACATATCTCGAATGGGAGACAATGCCCGGCGCTTTACATTAACTAATGCACCTGACAGCAGCCTGACCTACAGCACTATTTTACATCTTGACCAGCAACAGACAGGCACAGAAGTCGATGCTGAATGTTCATCATACGGAGTATAGTCAATGTCAGCAATCGCAAGAACTCACATTCGAAAAGCGAATAAATCCGCCGCAGAAATAAACCTCTCCGATTCCTGCTGGTATCTCAACCGGGAGCTGACCTGGCTGGAATTCAACCAGCGCGTGCTGCATGAAGCCGAAGACGAGCGCACGCCGCTGCTGGAACGCCTCAAATTCATTGCCATTGTCAGTGCCAACCTTGATGAATTTTTTATGAAACGCATCGGCGGCCTCAAACAGCAGGTCGGCGCCGGCTTGCGTGAAGTAAGTCTGGATGGCTTAACGCCTCTCCAGCAAATACGGGACTGCCACAACTCCTATCGGATTCTTCAGAAAAAGAAATTCGGCCTATTACAGCAGATATTGGATCGGTTGAAAGAGCATGGCATCGTCATTTCAGCCATTAAGGACCTGACTGCAGGCGAACGCAAAAAATTGAGAACTCATTTTTCGGAAAATATTTACCCGCTGCTGACACCACAGTCGATAGATCCGGCCCACCCGTTTCCCTTCATTTCCAATCTGTCGCTGAACCTCCTGCTGACCCTGAACAGCCCTTCCGGTCTCGATATGCAACTGGCGCGCGTGAAGGTGCCGGTTGGCTCAAATATCGCCCGTTTTATCCCCGTACCTGGCAAAAATGGCCACTTTGTGCGTCTCGAAGATCTCCTCATGAGCAATCTGGACATGCTTTTTCCAGGTATGATGGTTGTGCGCTGTGATCTGTTCCGCGTTACCCGCAACGCCAATACGGAATCAGACGAGGAAGAAGCCGATGATCTGATGGAGATGATTGAAACTGAATTGAAAGAACGCCGCTTTGCACCGATAGTACGCCTGGAGGTAGCCGACGGGATACCACCTCTGCAGCGAGGCAGACTGGCAGCGGAACTGAACATTGACGAACACGATGATGTGTTTGAAGTCCCTGAACTCTTGGCCATGCGTGACCTTTTTGAGATTTCCCGGCTTGATTACCCTCATCTTCATGATCCGCCGCATTATCCTGTCGTAAATCCTCACCTGGATTCGCAGCGCAATATTTTCCACATAATCCGTGATGCCGGTTCCATTCTGCTCCAGCACCCCTACGAATCATTTTCATC
>JBMOEI010000167.1:0-4833 GCA_049318985.1 Desulfuromonadaceae bacterium | reverse complement strand
CTTGGCTATACCGCCTGTCTTGCCGGTAAATCGGTACTCTTCGCAACGGCGATAGATACTATCAACACCCTTGCGGCGGCACAGGCGGCCAGTAAACTCAAAATCGAACTCAAAAAGTATCTCTCGCCACAAGTACTTATTCTCGACGAACTCGGCTATCTACCCATTGACAAGCACGGCGCCGATCTACTCTTCCAGGTCATCAGTCAGCGCTACGAACGAGGTTCAACCATCATAACCTCAAACAAAGCCTTCAAAAACTGGCCGGAAATCTTCAATAATGACAGTACACTTACCTCGGCCCTTCTCGACCGACTGCTGCATCACGCTGAAACACAGGTTATCGAGGGGAAAAGCTATCGCATGAAAGATCTGATAGAAGCCTGAAGAAAACAAAGCCGCCGGCCTCAGCTAAAACTGGAGTCGGCGGACTGTTGTCACAACAATTTTAAAGTGCCATGTTTGCTACATTTTCACGGAACCGCTGACATATGGTACCATTCGCCCCACTTGTCAGTGCATTAGCGTTGTCCAGGCGGGGCGAAATGACCAATAATTGCAAAGAAGATGATGTGCTTTTATTTCTGAATGTCTGCTCTAAAATTGAGGGGCTTTCTGCGGAGCTTTATCATTACTACAGTGAACTGTTCCATGAAGACGAAGAGAGTTCCCGGCTCTGGGAAAAGACTGCGCTGGAGGAGGAGAACCACCAAAAACTATTTGAATTAGCTATAAGATTGAGAAATGAATGCGAAATTGAAATAGTTACCGATTATAATAAGGCTCTTCGGGTCTACGAAAAACTGAAAGCTCTTTTATCTCATGTCCGGCAAACACCGCCGGATATCTTCCTGGCAATTACAAAGTCTATTGATATGGAGGTCGCACTTGCCGATCTTCACATAGACAGTGCGACAAAATTTAATGATGTTCAGATAAAAAACATGTTCAAGTCACTGCAGGGGCATGATCAGGAACATATTGACGCACTTCGCCGCCATCAAGCGATCCTGTTTCTTCCGAGGACAGAAATGACCGGATGATTATCCGGTTGTTTCAAAGTTCCAGTACCAAACGCTATTACATCCCCCAGACCTGGATTGAACGGCCATTAACTATCTCCACCTGCTCCCAGATGCGTTCTTCCCACTTTTTCTCACCACTGCGGTCAAATACGATAAAATGTGCTTCATCAGCGCCACACGTCTCAGCATAACCGAAGGTTTGCGGCAATCCTTCCCTCATGGCGACAACCAATCCTTTGTGCAGTAACTTCAGTTCAAAGACGACCCGTTGCAGTGGCCCCATAAATGCGAACTTTTTATTCAGCGGCCATTCCAGATAGAGGTCTGTTCGCTTCATATCGAGCCCATATTCGCGGGTTATACGGCCACCACCATTTACTATTCGCTGTAAAAAAGCCTGCAAAAGCAGTTGTGGCCCAGCCTCTTTGTATTGAAGCTGCTGAATCCACGCTTCAGAGTTTTCACGGAAAAACTGCTGAAATGCCCGCAGTAGCTGTGGCACGTCAATACGCCCGTCAGGCATCAGATACCACTGTGTCTCTTGATAAATGTTAATTTCCTGTGTGGTCCAGGTAAGTTCTCTGGGGATAACTCACGATAGATGGCATTACTGATGCGTAACGGTTTATCAGTTGAAACCAGCCCCAAATCCTGTACATAGTACAGATCGTCAGTTTTAACTCCTTCCATGTCAGTATCGCCTGTCATTATTTTGGATATAACCCGATGAACCCGTTCCTCCTGCAGTTTGTCGGTCAATTGATCCAGGTGGGTAGCGCGGCTCCGGATCAACTCTTCCCGTGCCTGTTGATAGAGCTCCAGCGATAACGGGCAACTGCGCTCTGTTCCTTCTGGAAGCTTGAAGCAGAGCCATTGTCCCAATGCGTTAACTAACCAGGGTTGGCCGTTAGTATCATCCCACAGCTTGTCGAATATCGGTTCTTCAAATTGCTGACCCGTTTCAGCGGTATGCTGTGCAAACAAATTGCGAATGTCAATGTGGCTGAAGTTGCCAACTTGAATTGATTCGGCTTTTATATTAAAAGCACTTCCTCCGGTGATGATCTCACCGCCACCGCTATGGATGCGGTAATCGCGCACATCACGCACGCCACAGAGAATAACTGAAATGGGGAAATGTTCGGGGCGATCGGCATACCCTGCGCGTATCTGACGCAGCACCGATATGAGAGTATCACCAACCAGGGCGTCTATTTCATCGAGCATGAGCACTGCTGGTCGAGTCGGGTCGGCTTCTGTCCAGACTTTTAATAATTCAGTCAAAGCGGCATTATGTCCATAGTTATTAAAAATAGTAAGCCATTGATCAGCCGTTGCATTGTCTTTTAAATGTATTTTTAGCGATGAAGATATGTTACCACAAACTGTGCGTATTCCATTTGATACATCATTTCGCGCTGTCTGGGCGTTTTCAATATTCACATACATCGCCCGATAAAGCCCTTCTGCATTCAGATAGCGCATAAGAGAATAGAGACACGTTGTCTTGCCAGTCTGACGTGGAGCATGAAGGACAAAATATCTTTTGTCGGCAATCAATTTGAGTATTTCTGGAAGATTTATACGTTTCAGGGGATCGATACTGTAATGATCCTGCATAATCGATGGTCCTGCGGTATTAAACTGGCGCATAGCGGCCTCTTCTCAATTGCAATGATCTCAGAGCGAAAAGTCGGTGTGTAACGTATCACACCACTGATTTAAACAAGAAATTTAAAGTGCTCACTTCTTATTATCCACCTACCAGCACTGGCCATGAAATAATCGCTAGAGCTTGATTTTCTTATTTTCATAAATCGCATCCATAATACTTTTTACTATTTTCATTTGAATTTCTCTTTATTTTGACTACAACGAAAAAAAATTATGGAGAAATAACGGGCGGAAGGAGCGATAACTTCTTTGCACGCGCTCTGAACGCCGTATCAAACGTTGCAAAGGACTCAGCACTACTGCTGGAAGCCAAGTGGAGTGCATCGGCAAAATCCATTCCTTTGGCATGAGCGTCCAATGCCGTAAAAAGTGATGAAACATCCTCTACCAGCACATTTTCAAGTGACAACAAAGCCGTTAACGCAAAGTTAACCTTCTTTACATCAAGCTTGTAGACACCGCGAAGGATCCATTCCGTTTCCAGCGCAACTGTTTTAGAGATAAATATTTTATGTCCACTGAAAAGTTCAGCAGCTCTTCTTGTCTGTTCAGGGTCATCATTTACAAGCAAACGTACCGCAACATTTGTGTCTATCGAGACCATGAAGCCGCCTGTTTGCGGGCTTCTTCAAGCACCCCGTCATTCATCTCCGCAAGACTCTTTTTTGGTCCTGTATAGCCAGCACAGCCAATAACATCATCGAGCCGGGTTGTGTTTCTGGCCATAATCGGCTTTAGAACAATCTCGCCGCCATCATCAACTATACTAAAGTGTACCCCAGGCTTCCAACCGTGACTTTGCCGTATATGCAGCGGTATAACAATCTGTCCTTTACTTGAAAGAGTCGTTTCCATAATAAATCCTCACAGAGTAAGATTGAGTAAGTCTATCACAACAAATTCCAGGATGCAAAAGGTTCGTCAATTCAACCTCATCAGTTGACAAACTCCTGCGAATATGGGGTCAGCGAATATGGGGTCGAATATGGGGTCAAGTCTTGAAGAATATGGGGTCAAGTCTTGAACAGTTACTTTTTATGATTAATCACTTTGCTAATTGTTGTGTAGTGAACATTCACAATGCTGGATATCTCTTTCAAAGTGTAGCCATATTTGATGTGTGCTTCGTGAATTTGCCGGTTTCTTTTATCTTTATCTGAAACAGCACCGCCTGGAAACAAATCTCCAAGTAACGGACGCCCTGCAAATCGCTGTATTCTCGGAAATTCAGCTATTTGTTCCTTCTCGCCAAGCATATCCTTCAGTTTATTCAGAAATGTTTCCGATCCAAGAATAATCTGGCCTGACAATTGTTCCCACGGTGATCCCTTGCCTTGAATGCCATCCATCACAAATTTTTGATACTCGATCCTTGCCTTCCGTAATGTTGATGAAAAATTTGCCAGAATCCAATCTGTTGTCAAAAAGTCCGGTTTTTTACATTTTCCAAGCGTAGGAAGGTAGCTACTCCATTCAAAGTCATCAGGCGCCTTCACCATACGCGCACGAACAGGGTTCAGAACAACATAGCGGCATAGTTCCAGAAGGTGACTTTCCTTTTCAACCAGCACAGCTTTGAACCTACCCTTAAAAAGATGCCCGTCTTTACTGCTTCTTCTGTTGTATGATTGTGTATAGATGCCATTGAGTTGCCGCATACCTGCGGAAAGATTACCATCAGGTGTCTCTATAAGAAGATGATAGTGGTTGTTCATCAGGCAATAAGCATGACAGTGCCAATTGAAGCGTTTTACAACCTGACTCAATACCGTGCAAAAAAGAATGCGGTCGTTATTGTCTTCAAAAATATCAGCACGGGCGTTACCACGAGTAGTGACGTGGTAGACCGCACCGGGAAATTCTATGCGCAGAGGGCGAGCCATAATATGATTATATCACAACTAAATGTTATTTTTCAAGACCTGACCCCTTAGTTTTCTTTTTATTGAGCATCCAGACAAAGCAAATACTACTGAGCCCCGCTTTTGCAAGCGGGGCTCAGGTACTACAATTCTATTTCATGGTTTTTAATAGACACCGCCCGGAGTGTAGCCGCCCATGCTGCTGCGACTGCAGCCGCCACCGGCTCCCATGCCGCCGCAGGTCGGTGTATAGGTAGTTGCACCTATGCTGC
>JBMOEI010000166.1:0-4857 GCA_049318985.1 Desulfuromonadaceae bacterium | reverse complement strand
CTGCCGGGACGGTCGATCTTGTTGATAACGACGATCGGCTTCAAATTCAGATCGAGTGACTTTTTCAGGACGAAGCGGGTCTGCGGCATGGGGCCGTCAAGGGCATCCACCAGCAACAGTACGGAGTCGACCATTTTAAGGACGCGCTCTACCTCGCCGCCAAAATCGGCGTGGCCGGGGGTGTCAACGATGTTGATTTTGTAATGACCGTGGTGAATGGAAAGGTTTTTGGCAAGAATGGTGATGCCACGTTCTTTTTCAAGGTCATTTGAGTCCATGACCCGCTCGGTGATGGTTTCATTGGCGCGGTACACTCCGGCGTGTTTAAGCATGGCATCAACCAGAGTGGTTTTACCGTGGTCAACGTGGGCAATAATAGCGATGTTTCTGATTCTTTCCTGCATGGGTAAAGCTCCTCAATTCAAACAAAATAAAACGACGGGCATTGCTGCCCGTCGAAAGTTAGCCACTATGTCAGATTATTATAGATTTGACAAGCGTTTATGCGATAGTCAAGAAAAAATCGGGTTTATTTATTGGTCTAATGATCATGGTAGCCAAGGACAACCAACAGGCAACTGCCGTCAGCGATGACGTTGACCCCTTTCTCCCGGCAGAGAGCCACCGCTTCCGGATGTTCGGCGCCCGGTTGCATCCAGATGTTTGTTATCCCTTTTTTAATTGCCAGTGGCACCAGTTGCGCGGTGACAGCAGGTGGTGTAATCATTGATATACTGGTGGCTTCAGGGGGCAGATCACTGATCGTTGCGGCACAGACGATCCCTTCGATATCGGTTACGTTGGGATTGACCGGAATGACTTTTCTGCCATGTTGCAGATAGCAGCGCAATACCTTGTTGCCGTATTTATCCCGGTTTGTGGAGGCGCCGACAACCCCGAAAGCGGGTGAGGCGAGGAACTGCCGGATCTGCTCTTGAATGGTCATAGAGTAACTCCTGAAATGTATGTTTATTCGGAAGTATTACATCCGGGTCGTCGGTATGTCAATCTCTGCTTCGGTGGAGTACTCAATTATATTGACAAAATATGGCGATATTTCGTATCGTCAGGCAACAAAACCTGCTTATCGAGAGTGGTGGAGGGAAAAGGCCCTGCGAAGCCACAGCAACCGGTCTCCGTGACGCCAGGTGCTAAATCCTGCCGAAAGGCAAAGATGAGAGGTGTGCTGTGTATTAACCGGCCCCTTCTCATATAGCTGCGAAGGGTTTTTTTATGTCTGAAGAGTACATCAGGGAACAATCAAAAATCTTTGAAGCGGGTCTGCGTCTTGACAGTGGGCGTATTCTTGCGCCGATCACACTGGCGTATGAGACGTACGGCACTCTTAACAAGGAGAGGACCAACGCCATTCTGGTTGAGCATGCCTGGACAGGCGATGCGCATCTTGCTGGTAAGCGGAACGCCTCTGAAACAAAAACCGGCTGGTGGGATGCCATCGTCGGCCCGGGTCGCCTGCTCGATACGGAGCGTTATTTTGTTATCTGCTCGAATGTTATCGGTTCCTGTTTCGGCTCTACCGGTCCAGCCTCAATCAACCCCAAAACCGGCAAGCGTTATAATCTCACCTTTCCCGTAGTCACCATTCGCGATATGGTTCGTGCCCAGAAGCTGTTGATTGGCTCCCTCGGCATCGAGCGCCTGTTAACGGTCATGGGGGGGAGTATGGGCGGCATGCAGGCGCTGGAATGGGCTACGCAGTATCCTGACAGCATCGCCTCCGCGATTGTTCTCGCCACGACCCCGCGTCCTTCTCCGCAGGCTATTTCCCTTAATGCCGTTGCCCGCTGGGCGATCTTTAATGATCCCACCTGGCGTAAGGGAGAGTACAAACAGAATCCCAAAGACGGCCTGGCCCTTGCCCGCGGCATTGGTCATATTACCTTTCTTTCAGACGAATCGATGAATGCCAAATTCGGGCGGCGCTTTTCGGCACGGGACGGTCAGTTCGATTTTTTTGGCCAGTTTGAGGTTGAACGCTATCTGAATTACAACGGCTACAATTTTGTTGACCGCTTTGACGCAAATTCCTTTTTGTATCTGGCCAAGTCACTCGACCTGTATGACGTCGCCTGGGGATATGAATCAATGGCGGAGGCTTTCAGCCAGGTGCGGGTTCCGATTCAGTTCTACGCATTCAGTTCTGACTGGCTCTATCCGGCGTATCAGACGGAGGAGATGGTCACCTGCCTCAAAGAACTCGGGAAACCAGCTGAATATCACCTGATCACTTCGGCATACGGACATGATGCGTTTCTGCTTGAACATGAGACCTTTGCCCCGTTAGTGTCCGATTTTCTTGAGCGTCTGTAACGCATGAGTGTCTGTGGAATGAACAAAGCTTCGACCGGGTTTACAGCACATAAACTGTTCAAAAAGTTGCGGCACGGGGTAGGCAAAGCCATTGGCGACTTCGGGTTGATCGAAAAAGGTGACCGTATTGCGGTTGCCGTCTCCGGCGGCAAGGATTCATATACTCTGCTTCTCGTACTGGAAGAGCTGCGCAGAAGGGCTCCGGTGCCATTTGAACTGGTTGCGGTCAATATAGATTCCGGGTACCCCGGTTATCGCACCGATGTCATCGAAGATTTTTTCCGGACAAACAGCTTTGCCTACCAGATGGTGCCGAGCGAGCATTACGCCATAATTACAGAAAAACGGCGTCCCGGTTCCTCATACTGCTCGATCTGTTCTCGCCTGAAGCGGGGGGCGCTCTACGGAGCTGCGCAGGCGCTCGGGTGCAACAAATTGGCGCTCGGTCATCATCAGGATGATTTTATTGAGACACTGTTGCTGAACCAGTTTTTTGTCGGTTCTCTCAAGTCGATGTCTGCGTCAATGCTGGCTGACAATGGCATTATTACCGTAATCAGACCCCTGGTGTATCTCGCGGAAGAAGATATCATCGCTTTTTCCCGCCTGGCGGAACTTCCGGTCGTCTGCTGCTGCTGCCCGGTCTGCGGGACTGCGGACCTGCAACGGAAGCGGATGAAACGATTGCTTACGGAGTTACAGGCTGACATTCCGCACATCAAGAACAGCATGCTGAAAGCTTTGTCAAATGTTCATCCCCGCCATCTGCTTGATCCTTCGCTGCGCCGGGATACGGCAGGAGTGTGAAAACTCCCGGCTCTTCATATCAGCCCGTTTCTGCTTCCCGACCCGGATTCCCATGTCTGCGAGGAGATCGACCGTTGAATACCAGCCGCTTACTGCTACAACCGCACAACCTGCTATCATTATTGCTTCCATAAACACCCCTTTGTGAAAGAATGAAAGGAGCATAGCACCATGGCACGACAGAATAAGTCATTCGGTAGTTATACCACTTTAAATTAGTAACCCGTTATTATCACTTTTACTTGTCGAGGTATTACATGCATCAGACGTTCAGCAGAAGTACTCTTCTCACGGCAGCGGCTCTCGTCGTCAGCCTGTCATTCACCGGCTGCAGTAAGTCAAAGCCCGCCGCCCCGCCACCAGGCGGCCCTCCGGAAGTAGGGATTATCGTGGTCAAGCAGGAAAAGGTTTCCCTGACTACCGAGCTTTCCGGCCGCACGGTTCCCCAACAGATTGCGGAAGTACGCCCACAGGTGAGTGGCATTATCCTGAAACGGCTATTTACCGAGGGGAGTGATGTGAAGGCGGGGCAGGTACTGTACCAGATTGATCCCGCCACCTTTGAGGCGGCATGTGCCAGTGCCAAAGCTTCCCAGGCGCGGGTGGAGGCTTCTCTTGTGTCGCTGCGACTCACCGAGGAGCGCTATCGGGATCTGGTAAAGGCCAAGGTGGTCAGCCAGCAGGATTATGATAGCGCTTCTGCTGCATTGCGGCAGGCTGAAGCGGAGTTTGCCGTTGCAAAAGCAGCGGTAGAAACGGTTCGGATCAATCTGGCCTACACCGGCGTGAAAGCGCCGATTTCAGGGCGAATCGGCCGGTCTGCGGTTACAAACGGAGCACTGGTGACAGCAAGTCAGGCGACGGCGCTGGCAACTATCCAGCAGCTGGATCCGATGTATGTTGATGTAACCCAGTCAAACGCGGAAATGCTCAGATTGAAGCAGAGTCTGGCCAACGGCGTCCTGAAAAAGAGTAGTTCAGCACCGGTTAAGCTGCTTCTGGAAGACGGCTCCTCATACCCGTTGGCAGGAACGCTCAAGTTTTCAGAGGTCACCGTGGATCAGAGCACCGGTTCTGTGACCGTGCGTGCCGTATTTCCAAATCCCAAACAGGAACTTCTTCCCGGGATGTTTGTGCGCGCCATTCTGGTGGAGGCGGTGAATGAGAATGCCATTCTTATTCCGCAGCGTGGCGTGACCCGTACTCCATCAGGGGATGCCCTGGTTATGACCGTTGGCGCCGAAGAGAAGGTGGAGCCGCGTCCAATCAAGGTTGTGCGTACGGTAGGGGACAGCTGGCTGGTCAGTAGCGGGCTGAAAACGGGGGATCGTGTCATTCTCGAAGGACTGCAGAAGGCCCGACCGGGGACAGCGGTAAAGGCGGTGCCGTTCGGCAGTGCGCCGGCAGCGTCCGTACCCGCCGGTGCACCACAACCAGCAGCAAAAACAGAGAAAAAATAAACATTGAAAAACAATAGAACACGGATCAAATCTGGAAAGGCTGGAAAAAACGGATTTTTTAAGCTATGAATTAAATCCGCATTTATCTGTCGTTTCCGCCTTTTTCGTGTTCCATTGCCTTTGTTCTGTCAACTTGATTCGACATTGTTCGATTTCAGGTTTCAAGCGTTCATTCATAAGGAGCATCCAGTTTATGCCCAAATATTTCATCAATCGCCCGATTTTTGCCTGGGTGATCGCCATCATGATCATGCTGGTC
>JBMOEI010000165.1:0-4874 GCA_049318985.1 Desulfuromonadaceae bacterium | reverse complement strand
AACTTAGTTCCGAACTTTTCGGCCGGCATCTGAATTTCCTGGCGAAATCTCTATACCGATCAATGGCTTGCACATAGCCGTTTTCGATTCCGCCGAACGCTCCGAAACTGGCCCGAACTTGGCACAGGTATGGCGTCGAATCGTCGAGTGCGGGAGTGCCAAGCACTTCAGATGACTACCGTCCTCCAAAATGGAGTGGGCGCAGGAGACAAATTCGCAGTCACGTCGACTCAATCCACATCGCCGGCCAGCCACTTCATATCGCTGATGGGTGCAAGTCCACTCACAAGGATACGCCCATCGGGATTGAGACGAACCTCAACACGATTGGGTATCGAACTAAGCATGGGCGCAAGGCGCACATATCGGTCGCTCAGAAAATGAAACCTCTGGTTGCTGGAGCCAACCCATGGGCGCGTAAACTGCACGTGTTCCCGCTGAAACGGTCCATCAATCAGCAAATCGGTGGCGGCGAGCAGTTCGTCAAAATCGACTCGATTCGCCATTTTGAGGTCTTCAAGCAAATATCCGGTAAGGGTCAAAACTGTCATGCCGTGTGCCTTGACCTGTCTGGCAATTTCGGCCAATGCAGCAGCCTGCGCAAACGGCTCGCCACCAAGAAAAGTAACCCCTTCCAGAGGCGGGCCATTAACAATTTGTGCGAACAGGTCTTGTGTGTCCAAAGTTTGACCACCGTGCTTGGACCAGGTCTGCGGCACAGCGCATCCAGGGCACTGAATGGGGCAGCCTTGCACCTGAATGCAGGCGCGAAGTCCTGGCCCCTCTGCCCTGGTTGCAGGCGTAAATTGAAAGACTCGCAGATCCACTTTAAAAGTCTATTGGTGCTCTGACTGGCCCGGTCGGTTTAGGAGGTGCTGGAGTTGGCTCGGATGCTGGAGGAATGGGTGGTGGGGATTTGGGCGGCTCTGGAGGCTGGGGCTTGACCATAGAAAATGTCACGTGATGCCGAAGGCGTTCGACTATGTGAGGTTTCAAACTCAATACCGTTGCCATCTCATCGATCGATGTCAACGGCCCATAGGAATCGCGATGCTGGATTAGCAACTTCGCTTCCGCTGCTCCGATGCCCGGTATGGCTAAGAGGGAATCAAAGTCGGCGGTGTTGATATCAAGGTTATCGAGCACCGGTTGCGTTGGTGGCTCTGGGGGCAGCGATTCCAGGTCAGTGGGAAATGCAGTTTCACCATCGTCAAGTGAGGGAGTCGGCAGTATGTTGCGATCAGGCACCTCGTCAGACGTGACATCCTCAATTTGATCGTTCCTATCCCACATCGCCTGAAGGCGTTCGAGCATTGCCTTGATGACGTCCGTGCCAAGTTGCGACCCGCTAGTCTCAAAGACGCCATCATTGCCGATTTTGATCTTTGATCCATCAATGGAAATGGCAAGCTTAGAAAGATCCGTCCATTCCAAAGCCGAAATTTTGGTGGGGACTTGCCAGTTATGCCAGCTGACCCCTCCTCTTCCGATCAACATGCCGCAATCCGGCGACACAAAGATCGTCGTATCGATCAAGGCAACGGGAAATCCACCGTTTGGTAATGGGTAGGCCTTTAGAGCCGCATAAAGCTTAGCCGTTGGGATGCCCCCTCCCACGTAATAGTCAGCCGCGCTGTACTGAACACAAATCTCAGTCAGCCGTGCGCCCCAGTCACTTTTGATCGGTGATGTTTCAGTAGGCGATGGGGCGTCTGTCGGTTTAGTCGTAGGTAGACCCTTGGCCGTGGCCTTCGCCTTCTCTTCCTCCATCAGCTTGTTCCCCCAAATCCACACCATCGCGATAACAAACAAAAGCCAATACCAACCACCTTCCTTGAGGGCTCCGACTAGGGCTATGGCGAAGACTATGTATCGAACTAAGCGGTCCATTCCAATTTCCCTAAGAAACCCTCAATGTCAATAGTATTGTCTTGTCCGGCAATACTTCCTCACTCTCGATGATCATGTCACGTTCGGCAGCGCGCGCTTTCACTTTTTCATACACCACGGTCTGAACGCAACGTTTGTAGTCATCATCAATATCTGCCATATATTGGTAGACCTGCTCAAGGTTCGGGCCATCTTTGACGTCCACCATATAGGGTGAATTTCCCATTTGGGTAAATGTCAGTGCCGTATTTTCAATCCTGCAGAGAATCGATCCGTTGCCGCGTTTTACTGGGTGTGCTCCAAATTCTGCCAACGCCTTCATCAGCAGATCACCATCACGAAAGTTGGTCGGGAACTGGGCCGACACAGTGACTGCCACGATCGGAAGATCATCAAATACTTGCCGACCCGCGACAGATTGCACCCTTGATTTGAAAAGGTCGAGTACGGTTTGATCCTGGGCCTTGGAAAAGACGGCAACCCACTTGCCTTCCACCAACTCCCAAAAGAAGAATGACTTTTCACCATCGATGTGGGTCTTGATGGATGCTCCGAATTTGATTGCGTCGTAACCAGCCTTCTTTAAGGTTCGAGTTAGTTCCGATTCAGTCGTAAAGTTGGTCTGTACTCTAATCTGCTGAGCCCTAATCCAATTCTCGAAATTTTCCTTGCCCATGACGATTCGCATAGCCAAGGCCACCGGAATCAGTGCTATGCAAACAGACATGATTAGCTACTCCTTGCACTTTGCGGAAGCTGAGTCGGAACCGTCTCTGTGGTCAGCACGCTTTCCTCAAGATAGTATTCGGGGGTTCGCTCGGAGTCGATTGCCTCGGCATCCAGCATTTGTTCTAGAACGGATATGAAATCGACACACTTCTTTCCCTGGAACCCAAGCACTTCAGCCTGCACTTGACCATCAGGAAAGATTTTAAGTTTGATTTGTTTCTGACTCATCACCGCTCTCCATTAGAAATCGATCGGTCGACCGCCCCGACTCCCCGCAATGTTGCCTGGGGGAACCGGTGCAGTAGCATCTGTCGTGTTAGTGGTTTGACCCGCTAGCGCATAACTGGTTCGGTCCTCAGTCTGTGTTGCTGCCACCGCTCGAACATTGGCCCACTCGCGAAGTTGGTGAATCTGTTCAGCCTGTGTGACCGAAAGTGGCACTGTCTGACCGATGGCTCGTTCAAAATCTTTGAGGTGAATACACCGATCTTCGTAAAAGGCTTCGAAAAGGCCACTGATGACAACCTGCTCCAATTCGGCTCCCACAAAACCCTCTGTGGCATGTGCCATTTGCCTCAAGGTGGCATCGTCGGCCACAAAATCACCAATGACATCAGGATGCTGCAGACGCCTTGCCAAATGCAACTTCAAAATCTCGCTGCGTTCGTTGAGCGTCGGCAAGTCAACGAAGAAGATTTCGTCAAAGCGGCCCTTTCGCATCATTTCAGGCGGCAAGGCAGAAATATTGTTGGCCGTTGCGACGACGAAAACCGCCTTGGTTTTTTCTTGCATCCAGGTCAGGAAGGTGCCAAAAACGCGGGATGAAGTGCCACTGTCCCCACTTGGTCCGGAAGCACCGCCAAAGCCCTTTTCAACTTCGTCGATCCACAGCACACAGGGTGCGATGGCTTCCGCAGTCTGGATGGCACGCCGCATGTTTTCTTCAGAAGAGCCAACGATTCCAGAAAAAATCTTGCCAATATCAAGGCGCAATAGCGGAACCTGCCACATGGCCGAGATTGCCTTCGCAATCAGGCTCTTGCCACAACCTGGCACTCCGGTAATCAACACGCCTTTTGGAGCAGGCAGGTTGTAACGGGCGGCAGAATCGAGCCATGACTTATTGCGCTTGATCAACCAGCGTTTGAGGTTTTGTAGGCCACCGACATCCTCAATATTCAGGTCGCTCTTGATGAATTCGAGGATGCCGGACTTGCGTATGGTTTGGCGCTTCTCCTCCAGAATCACCTCTACATCCGATATATCAAGCTTGCCGTCCTCGACCATCGCACGCGCAAAGGCGTTTTCAGCTTCGTAAAGGGTCAAGCCCAATGCCGCCTTGGCGAGCCGCTCCTCTTCCTCCTCGCTGAGGTTTATCTCGATACGCCCTGTGTGCCGATTGGTTTCGATCATCTGCTTCAAAACTCTGCTGATCTCCTCAAACGAAGGCAGAGCGAACTCGACGATGGTTATGTCTTTTTCCAAGTCTCCAGGCAACAGAAGCATTGGGGTCACGAATATGACGTTCTTGGGACTCTGGCTTTGCTTGAGGTTGGGTAACAGATCGCGTATTTTGCGGATGACCTGAATATCGGCTTGGCGATTGTTGGCCCCAAAAAATACGTGGAAGTCCTTCAAGACAAAGATCGCTGGTTCTTCGTATCGTTCAATGAACTCCAACGCCTTTAGCGCCGATTTGGCATCGTCACCGGAGGCCTTTCCACTGTCGGTGAGCCCATCAGTCAGACTCCATTCAAAGACCTTTCGCGCAGTTCTGATCAACGCAACATTGGTTGCAACAGAGCCAATCAAAGCTACGACGCGGCTTTCTTCCGAGGTGGATATATAGAGGTAGGGAAAACGGGCCCGCAGCAGGTTTGCCAAGGTCCTCTCAAATTTCTGTTCAGCGGACGACACGGAAGACATCTTGACAGCGCCTCTCTGAGTATGGTTATTGCCCGGCACGCGATACAAGTGCCTTAGCCCCAGTATCGCACCACGGTCCGTCCTCTAATCGCCATTCTCACAGGTTGCGCGCTCCAACTCGATAATGTCGGCGTCCAGATTCATGGATGGCTGCAGCGATGCCTACGGCACCTTTACAGAAAGAAGAAATTCCAAAAACACCCGACGCACCTGTCGCCCCGACGCCAGCCCCTTGCCCTGCGACGGTTTTTTCAACCGGCATCAGTTGGCGACAAGTCGTCGAGTCCGACGGGACCGGCAAGAAGTTATCCCGCATCAACCGGAAAAAC
>JBMOEI010000164.1:0-4954 GCA_049318985.1 Desulfuromonadaceae bacterium | reverse complement strand
GTGTAACATGCCGATATTAAACAGCTAACAAAAATGTGCTGTAGAAGATGAGCTTAAAATCTCCGGCTTCGGCAATTTCGTGGTCAAACAGAAGGCTAATCGACGTGGTCGTAATCCGCAGACAGGCGAGTCACTCACCATTGAAGCCAGACGGATATTGACTTTCAAGCCGAGTAATCTGTTAAAGGATGCGGTGAATACTCCCGCAACCAAAGATGTTGCTATTGAAGACGTAAAATATCCGCATCAGAAATGCTGATTTTTTTTCTGTTTGCCTGAGATAATTTCTTTTTAAGAGAAAAATTAAGCCCACCGGGATGAACTTGGTGGGCTTATTTATTTGGTATTCAACGTGTATTTTTGGAGGGTTAAGTTGTTCCTTGAAAATTGATGCCGATATTAGAGGAGTTCTGACTGATTACCTTACAAGAGTATTTCGCGGAACACAAATCCGGTTTGTCACCTAACATTAGGTCACAGCTGTCACCAACGTGCATTTTACATAAAATATCATCCTCAACGCTTATCAATGCACCCCCAAGGGAGATGTTCACTAATTTTGCATGATAATCGTTGCTTGCAAAATTCAGAACACAAGACGAATAACAGTCCACTCTCAAATTCTGTCGGCTACCCATAGAATTTACCTCAATTCCTGTTAAGCACACATTGTGAATGAATCAGTTCAATGAGTTACGATACGTTTTTCTCGCAACAAAAAACCCCACCGATTTTCTGGCAGGGCTCTGGTTTTATTCGGATACTTTTTCAATTCTATATCCGATTCATGTGACGAATCGGTTTCATTTGCCTCTTATTTCTGCCAATAGCCAGGTGGAATATCGTCTAGCATGGTGTGTTCCTTCTCCTGCCGTTCTATGATTCCTTCGATCTAGTCTCAATGTAACATTCCGAAGCCAAAAATACAGTCTGTTATTAATTTTTTTAGGAGAGTATGCTGTACCAATTGACATTCGCCCCTCTGACGGTTCCCAAAATTATGGAGTTTGTTTCGTAGAATCCTTTCTGTACTTTTCATAATCATCATAGCTCATATTTGCTCTGTCCAGGCATTGCTGTATTTGTGACTGGTTCAGATTGTCATAGCATTTACTTCTCTGTTCATCCTGAAAACCGGTGTACCAAGCTCTGTACGTACAGCCCTGAAATATTGTGCAGTAAAATAACAGAATTGCTATTGAAATAAGCCGAATCATTCTGACTCCACAAAAAAAGTATGCCATTACATAGGCGCTTTAGCCATTAGTGCTACTTGTCTCTCAAAATATAACCACAGCCTCTAACCGTGTGAATCAGCTTCGGTGAAAATGGATCGTCAACTTTTTTTCTGAGATAGTTGATGTAAACATCTACAATATTTGAAAACTTGTTGAACGGTTCATCCCAACAATTGTCGGCAATTGTTTCCCGAGAAACAGTGACTTCTGCGTTTCTGATTAAATAAGCAAGTACTTGATATTCTTTGCCCGAAAGAGTGATCTCCGTTTTATCTCTCCATATCCTGTGATTGACTGGATCAATTCGTAGGTTGGCATATCGAATGTCAGCGCCTCTACTCTGTGCACTTCGCCGGATTAGTGCCTTCACCCTTGCCTGTAGCTCGGCAAAAATAAATGGTTTCACCATATAATCGTCTGCACCCGCATCAAATCCGGTAACAATATCTATCGTTTCCGTTTTTGCGGACAACATCAAAATAGGAATCTGAATACCTGTTCCACGCAATTGGCTTAAAACAGTCAAGCCATCCATCTTCGGTAGCATATTATCAAGAATGATCAAGTCGAATTCACCGCTAGTCGCTTTATTAAGCCCATCTACGCCATCGTAGCTAAGAGTAATTTGGCAAGATCCATCTTCAAGACCCTTCTTAATGAAGCTGGCTACTTTCTTTTCATCCTCTATTACAAGTATCTTCATCGAAACCCCTATACAATCAGGGTAAATCTGCTACTCATGGAATTTTCCTTCAGTGAATCGCTTTTACAGATTATATACACCAGTAAGGAGCCATTTGACCATACATTGAATGATTGGTACAGTAGATGCCATCCTTCTATCTTTCGAGTTTGTGTAGTAGTTACGTAATGTCAGATAAACGCGTATATTAAGCATAATAGTACGTAGAATACGGCCTAAATTGAATTTCAAGGATGGTAGTATGAAAAAATCAGTAGGAGCAAAACCCTTACTCTTCCCGACACCAGTTCTGATGGTCGGAACCTATGATCAGGTCGGCAACCCCAACCTGATGAACGCCGCCTGGGGAGGCATCTGCTGCTCCGATCCTCCCTGTGTTACCGTGTCTATACGCAAGGCGAGATATTCGTATACCAACATTGAAAAGCGCAAAGCCTTTACCGTAGGAATAGCCTGCGAACGCAAGATGGCGGAAGCCGATTATGTTGGAATTGTTTCCGGGCGCGATGTTGACAAGTTTTCCGTCTGTGGACTGACCCCGGTTAAAAGTGAACTGGTAGATGCACCGTATGCGGAGGAGTTTCCGGTGGTATTGGAGTGCCGACTGTTGCACACCTTTGAATTAGGGGTTCATACCCAGTTCATCGGGGAGATTATAGATGTTAAGGCTGATGTTGAGGTTTTTGGTGAAGACGGCCAACTTGATATTATGAAGATCAAACCACTCATTTATGACACATCCCACAAGGGCTATCATGGCGTCGGCCCACTCTTAGGGAAAGCGCATAGCGTTGGAAAAGAACTGCTATCATGATCCGGAGCGATATCACTTCTCTGGATCGATCTTTGGCCCGTATGTGCGAACTATGTCCGGTCTGTCGCCACGCCAGCAGTCGTCAACAGGGACTCGCATATACCTTTGTAAAGACCATAGAAGTCGACATCTGTCCCTTCTGCCGTGCCTACGAGAAGGTGCATGGTAAAAAGGCCCATGAGGCAAGAAACTGAACCGTTCAAGATAACCGGGAATGCCCGGTGGATACAAAATACATATTCAGAAAGAGGTGCTCCGTGCCAAAGTTAACCGTCGTAGCAAAGGTCGTTGCGAAAAATGAATCCGTTGAAATCGTCAAAAGCGAGTTGTTGAAACTCATTGAACCGACCCGCAAAGAGGAAGGTTGTATCGAGTACATGCTACATCAGGACAACGAAGCTCCAGCAGTATTCGTTTTCTACGAAACGTGGGAGAACCCGGCCTGTCTTGAGAAGCACATGAACACGGATCATTTTAAAAGCTTTGTCAGCGTCGTAGGGAGCCTGGTCGAAGAGATCACAATTCATAAAATGACCAAGATCGCATAAACAACCGACCAACAGAATCAACGGTACTCGCGATGCCGTGGTGCTTCATACGGACGATCAGATTCATAATAGCGGGCGTACCGGTAATGTCGTGGCTCCTCACGTATGACAACATGACGGGGCTCGTAGTGGACTCTCTGCTCGTAAACAACCGGTTGCGGATGGGAGATGGCCACTGCTGCGAGGGTGGAAAAAATTGCCACCGGAATCCATAGGGGGCTGATGCCGGATTCATGACGATCACCGGCATAGCTGGTGTTAACGAGCAGGGTAGAAATAAAGCCTAATGCGATGAGGGTGGAGATACCTTTTTTCATTGTAGCTTTCCTCCGGATGAATTGAATTCCTGGTAAGCATAAAAGCATCAGGTATGCCAACCGCCCGATGTAAATAATTTCAAGTAACAACAGGTAGATACCCGTCATGTCAGAATTTTGTAATTGTCGTCAGAGCGGGAATGATCCAGTCCGCACCTCATTTGAGTTACAGGATCCTCCTTTTTGATGCCAAAGGTGAATGACAACGAACTTATGCTCGCTGAACTTCGACACAAATTAATAGCCCTCACAAACCATGAAGATGCCATGTTTCTCCAAAGGTTCTTCAAAACAGGCCCTGGGCAGTACGGCGAAGGCGACCTTTTCAGAGGTATTCGTGTACCCGTGCTTCGTAGGCTTTCCAAGGAATACCAGCTAATTCCTCTGGAACACGTAGTCTCTCTGCTGCAGAGCGCCTATCACGAAGACAGACTGCTTGCACTTTTTATTCTGGTACTGAAGTACGCCAAGGACAATGAGGGCATGAGGGATATTATTTACTCGCTGTACATGGGTAACACCGCCTTTATTAACAACTGGGATTTAGTTGACGCTTCTGCAGAGCATGTTGTCGGGGCTTATGTGAGCGACAAAAGCAGGGAACCGCTCTACCAACTGGCCAACTCACGAAGTATGTGGGAGAGGAGAATTGCTATCCTTGCAACGTTTCACTTCATTAAACGGGACAGTTTTGAAGAGGCGCTCAAAATAGCGGAGATATTACTTGCGGACAAAGAAGACCTAATTCACAAAGCCGTCGGATGGATGCTGCGAGAGGTAGGAAAAAGAGATATTCAGTGTGAAGATTCATTCTTGAATACTCATTACAGGCAGATGCCGCGAACAATGTTACGCTACGCAATAGAGAAGTACGCGCAGGAGAAACGGCTTGCATACTTGAAAAAACGCTGATTTGCGTGCTTATATTGTAGCTGCAATAATAACCATAAAATCCCACTCACAGTGATCCTGTAATAGAAACATACGAGGAAATCATGGCAAAAGGGTATCAGGGCAACAAAGAGCGCCTTGACGAGATCAGCTCCTTCGGCAAGGCCATCGGAAAGTGGGCGGGCTTTAAATGCGAATGGTGTGAGAGCAAGGATGACCTGCGAGTATGGGATTATAAACCAGATATGCTCCCCAACATGGAAACTCTTGCGCTCCTGTGCCAACAATGCAGGAGTTGGGCTGACGGCAGAAAAGCAACTCCAAATGAACCGCGTTCGATCCGCAACGCTCTGTGGAGCAATATCGCATCGGTAGCGGAAGGCGCGGCCAGAGTTTTGGCACAGTGTAAAGAACCGTGGGCCAGAGAGGCGATTGAAGAAAGC
>JBMOEI010000163.1:0-4961 GCA_049318985.1 Desulfuromonadaceae bacterium | reverse complement strand
CTCCTCCGCGAGACCAATGATCCACGACCACCGGCCCGTGTCACCAGCCGTGGTGCCGCCATCAGTGAGCGTGGTCTCCGGCGCATACCGAACCCGTCTGACCTGGCCGCTCTGGAAGAGGCGCTCTGTCTGAAAGATTCGCTTGGTGCCGAAGTGACGGTGCTTGCGGTTGGTCGTGAGCGTCTCGACGATACCCTGCGACTGGCGTTCTCCATGGGGGCCGACCGGGCAATCCGCTTTTGGGATCACGGCCTCGACGGTGGCGATGCCGTGGCTGACGCCAGGGTGCTGGCCCGTATCATAGCCATTCTCGCGCCATCGTTCCTGCTCACCGGCAATCGCCTTGTGGACTGTGGAGACGATCCGGTGCCGGCGCTCGCTGCTGCCGCAACTGCGATGCCGTGCATCAGCGCCGCTGTGTCACTTGTTCCCGGCAATAAGACAGTTGAGGTTCAGCGCAAATCTGACCGGGGCGCCCGGCAGGTTGTTGGTGCCACGCTCCCCTGTGCGGTACTCTTCGAAGAAGTGCGCACGCCACGCTACCCCTCGCTTGACTCTATTACCGCCTCATTGTCTGCGAACATTGAAAAATGGGACCTGTCGCATCTGGGGCTTCCCTTCTGGGAAATCGGCGCCGCCGGTGCCTACCTCACTGCGGCTGATTTCGGTGTGCCGAGGCCCGATCCGACCCGGGTGGTAACTCCCGACCCGTCACTGCCCGCCTTTGAGCGGATTCTTTCACTCCTCTCCGGCGGGATCAAAGCCCGCAGCGGAAAAGTGAATGCTCTTTCTGCCGATGAAACTACAAACGCACTTATGAACATTTTCCGTGAAGAAGGGCTTTTGGTATAAATCAAAAGTTTCGAGGTTTTAGAAATGGTATATCGTTTGAGGCACGATGTAGAGATGGTGAAACGGGACGGGGAATATTTCCTCGTGTCAAAAAAACCGCTTTATACTCTGCGCCTCAACCGTTCTTTGGCTGATCTGGTCGGTCGGGGATCTGATGGAAGGGTTATAGCCGCTGCCGAGGCAGAACATGGCATCATGGAACAGTTGGTGACAAAAGGTTTCGCCGAACGGGTTCGCTCTGCTCCGGAACAGTCAGATTCATTCCCTGAAGTCAGTATTGTCATCCCGGTAATGAACCGGGCTGACGAGCTGCGGCGCTGCCTGACTTCGCTCAGCCGACTCACCTATCCTCGTAAAAAACTGCAGATCATCGTTGTCGACGACGGCAGCGTTGACGCTTCTCCTGATGTAGCCCGCGAGTTCGGCGCACTGCTGGTGCCGTCAGGCGGGGTAGGGCGGGGGCCTGCGGCGGCCCGTAATGTGGGCGCCTCCATAGCCGAAGGTGAAATACTGGCATTTATCGATTCCGACTGCAGCGCCTCTCCCGATTGGCTCTGCCAGTTGATCCCCGCTTTCAACGACTCAGCCATGGCGGCGGTTGGTGGACAGGTTGACGGGATGTGCAGCGAATCAGCCGTTGATCGCTATGAGGCGGTCATGTCAAGTCTTTCGATAAGCTCCAGGGAACGGGTCGGGAACAGTGGCAGTGATACCTTCTATCTTCCCGGCTGCAATCTGCTGGTACGGCGCAGCGCTTTTACCAGCGTCGGCGGCTTTGACGACAGCATGCATGTCGGTGAAGATGTCGATCTGACCTGGCGTCTGCGGGACAGGAGCTGGAGCATCTGCTATCTTCCGCTTGGAAATATCCTCCACGAACACCGCAGCTCGATCCGCTCCTTCATGTCGCGGCGCTTTGACTATGGGACATCAGAAGGGATATTACAGATCCTTCACCCAACCCGTCACAAGCGCATGGTTATTCCACCGCTGTTGGCGGCCATACTCATACTCCTTCTGATGACATTTTTTATCGGCCTGTGGGCGCTGCTGCCGGTGTCCGGCATCCTGCTGTCTGATGCTGCTGCTGTACGGCTGCGGACCGGCAGGCAGGGGCTTCCTCTTGGTATGACTGCGATCCTTGCGGGGCGTCTCCGTGCCCTCGGAAGTCTGGTATATTATCTGAGTTATCATCTGGTGCGCTACTACTCCATCGCGCTGATCGTAACTGCCTTGATTGTGCCGGTTCTCTGGTTGCTGTTCGGGGCTGTTCTCGTGGCTGCTGCCGGAGTTGACTATGCCGTCAAGAAGCCGAAACTGGCGTTTATCACGTTTGTCGGCATCTATCTACTGGAGCAGTTAGCCTATGGAGCGGGTGTCTTTTGGGGATGTTTGAGCCGCAGGTGTTTCAGCAGTTATCGTATTGAAATTTTCCGACAAATAGAGCAGACTGCATAAAACCATATTATTTTTACTCCGAGCCTCACCGCCTACCGGATCACTCCCACGGCGACAGGCCATTGGGTTGCGCGGGAAACGGTGCAGCCTTCCTTTGAAAAGGAGAATTTCACCTGTGTAAAGCACAGGAAAAAGGGAAAGGAGAAACACGTATGGACAAAATTGCACGGATTGACATGGGGGCCGCAGGCGGCCCGAAAGTAACAGTTGCCGGACTCGGCGACTACGCAGGCCTGGGCGGCAGGGCAATGACTTCACTCGTTGTCGCTGCCGAAGTTCCGCCTCTTGCCCATGCATTGGGAGCGGAAAACAAACTGGTTATCTCCCCCGGTATGCTCAGCGGCACGGTCGGTTCCATGACCGGGCGTCTGTCTGTCGGCTGTAAAAGCCCGCTGACCGGCACAATCAAGGAATCGAATGCAGGTGGCCAGGCGGCTCAGGTATTGGCCAGACTCGGTTATGCAGCAGTTATACTTGAAGGTAAGCCGGAAGGTGACGACCTCTACAAAATTGTTATTACCAAGGACGGTATCAACGTCATCGTCGATAACAGCCTCAAGCTGCTCGACAACTATCCCCTCGTTGCAAAACTGCGTACGGAATACGGCGACAAAGTTGCCTACATGACCATCGGCTCTGCCGGTGAACGCAAAATGTTGTCAGCCTCTATCGCCTGTACCGACCCTGAATTGCGTCCGACCCGTCACTGCGGGCGCGGCGGCGTCGGAGCGGTCATGGGTGCCAAACGCGTCAAGGCGATCATCATCGACGATGCCGGTGTAACGATGCGTCCGGCCAAAAATCCTGAAGCGTATCGCGATGCCAACCGCAAATTTGTTGAAGGTCTGCGCAAACACCCGGTAACCGGTGAAGGCCTGCCCGCATACGGCACCAACGTTTTGACGAATGTACTGAACGAAGCGGGTGGCTACCCGGCTCTCAACTTCAAATCAGGTATTTTTGCAGGGAGCTCCAAGATCAGCGGCGAAGCACAGGCTGAACTGGAAATCAAGCGTGGCGGTTCCGCCACCCATGGGTGTCATCGCGGCTGCGTCATCCAGTGTTCCGGTATTTACAACGATAAAGACGGCAACTACGTCACCAAACAGCCCGAATATGAAACCGTCTGGTCTCATGGCGGCCATTGCGGTATCGACGATCTTGATACCATCGCCCGTCTCGACTATATGGATGACAATATCGGCGTCGATACCATTGAAATGGGTGTTGCCATCGGTGTTGCCATGGATGGCGGCGTTATCGAGTTCGGCGATCGTGAAGGCGCTATCAGGCTGTTGGAAGAGGTCGGCAAGGGTACACCACTTGGCCGTATTCTGGGCAGCGGTGCCGCCATTACCGGCAAAGCATTCGGTGTCGAGCGTGTACCGGTCGTTAAGGATCAGGCGCTGCCTGCCTACGACCCGCGCGCCATTCAGGGGATCGGCGTCACGTATGCAACGTCCACCCAGGGGGCTGACCACACGATGGGTTATGCCATTGCCACCAACATTCTCAAGGTCGGCGGCGATGTTGACCCGCTCAAAACCGAAGGGCAGATTGAGTTGTCCCGCAATCTGCAGATTGCCACCGCAGCGATTGACTCCACCGGCATGTGCCTGTTCATTGCCTTCGCTATTCTTGATCAGCCGGAAACCTTCCAGGCACTGCTCGACATGCTCGGCTCTTTCCATGGCATCACCATGACCGGTGACGATGTGGTAGCTCTCGGAAAACGGGTCCTTTCCGCCGAGCGTGATTTTAACGCCCGGGCAGGTTTCACCAAACATCACGACAGGCTGCCGCGCTTTTTCTACGATGAGCCGATCGCGCCTCACAACCAGACCTTCATGATGAAGGATGAGGAACTTGACGAATTGTTTAACTGGTAATTGAAACGCGCTGCGAGGGGGAGTTCCCCCTCGCAGCTGTCATTCGGGGAGACAATTGTGAAGCTGGAAACTCTGAAATTAAATCTGGATAGTGATGTGCTGAATGTCTTTTTCCCGCTCCTCCAGAAGGGCGTTACGATTCCCGCCATTGTCGGATGTACCCTCAAAAGCCTTCTTGTCGACCAGTTCGCCATCCCAGCCGATTATGTAACCGACCGGATAACAACCATTTTTTTCAATAACAGTCCCGTCGATGACCTTGATCGTACCATCATACAGGATGGCTCACGGGTAACCCTGTCAGCTGCCATGCCTGGCCTTGTCGGTGCCACCATGAGACGTGGCGGCTTCTATGCTGCGCTGCGCGAGGGGATCAGCCATGCAGCTGATAGTGGAAAAACGGTAGACGCATCCGGAACCGTCCGCCTGAAACTGTTCAATCTTCTGCTTGGTGAACTCGGCCCGACTATCCTAGCTCGCGGGATCATTCTGGAGCGGGATGATTTCAATGAACTGCTCCCCGCTTTCCCCCCCCACATTCAACATTCTCAGCATGATACCTGTAGAGTTCTTCTTTCCGCTACTTTTGAGGGATAACATAATGAACATAACCGTCAAACTGTTCGCTTCATTTCGAGCCGGTCGTTTTGATATTGAAACGAGGGATTATCCGGAGGGCACCACCGTTGCCGATGTGGCTGACAGTCTGAATCTGCCGCAATCCGAATTAGGGATAATGATGATCAACAACCGGCATGTCAA
>JBMOEI010000162.1:0-4989 GCA_049318985.1 Desulfuromonadaceae bacterium | reverse complement strand
CGGCACCGAACAGCAGTTCACCGGGGTTGACGCGCGCCACCCAGTCGGTCAGTTCATCGCTGGCACATTCGGCCAGGCACATCTCGCCCTGCGTGATGCTCAGCCACGCCAGTCCGCACTGGTTGCGTGTTCCCTGGTGCACAGCCATCAAGAGCGATTCGGTCTTGTCGCCCAGCAGTTCCAGGTCAGTCAGCGTACCTGGCGTGACCACGCGCATCACTTTGCGCTCGACCGGCCCTTTGCCCGTGACCTCACCCACCTGCTCGCAGATGGCCACCGATTCACCCAGCTTGATCAGGCGCGCCAGATAGGTGTCCAGGGCGTGAAAGGGCACGCCCGCCATGACCACCGGCGCGCCGGCCGACTGGCCGCGCTGCGTCAGCGTGATGTTGAGCAGCCGTGACGCCTTTTCTGCATCGGCAAAGAACAGTTCGTAGAAGTCACCCATGCGGTACAGCAGCAGCGTATCGGGGTACCCGGCCTTGATCGCAAGATACTGGCTGATACCGGGGGAGTGCTGGTTGGCTGTTTCGCTCATCGGTCGAAGTCTAGCAAGGTCGTCGTGTGCCTGGGGCCTGGCTATCGTGTTAAGGTGCCGCACCCCAATTTTTTGTGAGAGGAATACTTATGACCGCGTTCATGGTGGTTGATACGCTCTTGAAAGACCCTGAACTCTACGAGCAGTACAAATTGCTGGCCAAGCCGCTGGTCGAGAAATTCGGTGGCCAGTACCTGGCACGGGGTGGCAAGATGAGCGTGAAAGAAAACAGCTTGTGGACGCCAACCCGAATGGTGCTGGTGATGTTTCCATCCAGTGATCACATCGAGGCTTTTTACCATTCCGAGGAATACCAGAAAGTCCTTGCCATCAGCAAGCAGTCCGCCGACCGGACGGTTTTCAGCCTGGAAGGCATCTGAGCCGGCCCGTGACCCCGCTGTGGCGGAAGCGACAATATTGCTCCCGATATTTGTCATATATTGATGAATATTGTTATTTTGCAGCTATCATTTCCAGCGGGCGCCTCGAATTTTTTTGACAAAGGGGATTTTTCGCTCGACGTAGGATGACACCTGAGAACGACAACTCCAACCAACTAGGGCCGGCACCAAGCGACGGGGTCCGCCATGAGCACGAGCTTGGGTCAGCGGACGAGCAGATACCGTCCATGATCGGGTACTGGGACCGTGCCCTGCTCAACCGCTTTGGCAACCAGGCCTATGCCCAGTGGTTCGGCGTCGATCCGGCAACAATGCCGGGAATGCACATCCGTGACGTGATCGGCGAGGAGCGATACCGCGCCAATCTGCCATATATCGAAGCCGCGCTGCGCGGAGAAGAGCAACAGTTCGAGCGCATCATTCCCGTGTCCGGCAGCCAGACGCCTCGCATCGCGCTGGCGCAGTACGTTCCGGACATCTTCAACGGTGAGGTACAGGGCTTTTACGCCCTGGTTTCAGACATCACAGCCAAGAAGAGGACGGAGGCCAGCCTGCGCGAAAAGCAGGACCAGTTGCACGGACTCTACGAACTCTCGTCGCGGGGTATTGCCATGGCCGACCTGAGCGGCCGCTTCATTGATTTCAACGAGGCTTTTCGCAGGATGTGCGGCTACAGCGCGGAGGAATTGAAGGCGCTTGATTACTGGAAGCTGACTCCGGAGAAGTACCTGGCGTCGGAACCGGCGCAAATGGAGACCTTGATCAGCACCGGGCGCTATGGTCCTTACGAGAAGGAATACATCCGCAAGGACGGCAGTCTGGTTGCCGTCTCGCTGACGGGTGTGCTGATTACCGGAAGCGATGACCAACGCTACATCTGGTCCATTGTGGAGGACATTACCGAGCGCAAGCAGACGCTGGAGAGGCTCCAGCTTTTCGAGCAGTGCATTGCCCGTGCGAACGATGTCATCGTGATTACCGAGGCAGAGCCCATCGATCTGCCAGGCAACCGTATCGTTTTTGTCAATGACGCCTATGAACGCACCACAGGCTACAGCCGCGAAGAGGCGCTGGGTAACACGCCGCGCATGCTGCAAGGCCCCAAAACCGATCGGGCAGCCCTGGACCGGATTCGACAGGCGCTGAGCCACTGGCAACCGGTTCGCGAGGAGGTGTTGAATTACACCAAGAGCGGCCAGGAATTCTGGAGCGATCTGGAAATTGTTCCGATTGCCAATGCCGCCGGCTGGTTTACGCACTGGATTTCGATCCAGCGCGACATTACCCAGCGCAAACAGGCTGAAGTCGAACTGCGCGAGAGCGAAAGTGCGTTGAATGAAGCGCAGTCGCTCGCTCGAATCGGCTCCTATGTCACCGACCTCGCGAGCGGCATCTGGCAGGCTTCGCCGACGCTGCTGGAGATTTTTGGCATCGATTCCTCTTTCGTTACCGACATTGAAAACTGGGGCAAGTTGATGGCACCCGGTTATGAGCAGAAGATGCTCGACTACTACCAGAGCGTGGTTGAGGGTGATGGCAGGTTCGACATGGACTACGAGATCATCCGGCCCAGTGATGGCGGGCGATGCTGGGTCCACGCTTTGGGCCGGTTTGTCTACGATGCCAATGGACGGCCGACCTTTCTCAAAGGTACGATTCAGGACATCACGGAACGCAAGCGGGTACAGGAAATTCTGGACAAGAACCGGCAAAGGCTTGAACTGGCCCTGGACGCCGGCCAGATGGGTGCCTGGGATCTGAATCTCGTCGACGACAGTTCATGGCGCTCCTCGCGTCATGACCAGATCTTTGGCTACGCGACGCCAACACGACACTGGAATCGGAAGATATTCTTCGACCATATTGCGCCTGAAGATCGCAAGCTGGTCCTGCAAAACTTCGAAGTCGCCCTGCGCACGCGGCAACTGAAATTTGAATGCCAGATCATCTGGCCGGACCAGAGTCGCCACTGGATCTTCGCGCAAGGGCAGGTCTTGTGCGATGAGCAGGGTCGGCCGACTCACATATTGGGCACTGTGCTGGACATCACACAGCGCAAACTGGCAGAGCAGCGTATCGAGAACCTCGCCTACTTTGATACCTTGACGGCGTTGCCGAATCGACGGCTGCTGCAGGACAGATTGCAGCACGCATTGCTCAGCAGCGTTCGGCAAAAGCACCTTGGTGCAATATTGCTGGTTGATCTGGACAGCTTCAAGACGCTCAACGACATACTGGGTCACCAACAGGGGGACCTGTTGCTGCAGCAGGTTGGCGCCCGCATCAAGGAGTGCGTGCGCGACAGCGATACCGTGGCCCGGATCGGCAGTGATGAATTCATTGTGATGCTGGAAGATCTGGGCGAGAACGCGCTGCACGTGGCGACCCAGGCTGCGGTGGTGGCGGAAAAGGTTCTGCGCAGACTGGGGGAGCCGTACGATATCGGCGACCGGGCACACAGCAGCACAGCGAGCCTGGGCATCACGCTGTTTGGCGATCAATCAGAGAACACGGATGGCCCCATGATGCGGGCCGATCTGGCGATGCACAAGGCCAAGGAGGCAGGGCGCAATACCTTGTGCTTTTTTGACAGTCAGATGCAGACCGAGATGGCAAGTTCCGCGGCCCTTGAAGAAGATTTGCGGCAGGCGATGCAGGCTAAACAATTCAGTGTGTTTTACCAGGCCCAGGTTAGCGGTGAGACGCAGGTGGTTGGCGTTGAAGCCTTGTTGCGCTGGCAGCACCCGCTGCGCGGCTGGGTGTCACCGGCCGAGTTCATCCCCAAAGCAGAGAAGACCGGACTGATTCTTCCCCTGGGTCTGTGGGTGCTGGAGACAGCGTGCAAGCAGCTGGCGCTCTGGGCTTTGCGAGCCGAGACTGCGCAACTCAGCATCGCGGTCAACGTCAGCGCGCGCCAGTTCCTTGACAGTGACTTTGTGGATCGGGTGCTGGCTACGCTGGAGCGTACCGGTGCCAAGGCGCATTTGCTCAAGCTGGAGCTGACCGAGAGCGTGCTGGTCGCCAACGTCGATGATGTGGCAAGCAAGATGAACACACTCAAGGCCGCTGGCGTGCGCTTCTCGCTGGATGATTTTGGCACCGGTTACTCGTCGCTGTCGGTGCTCAAGCGGCTGCCGCTGGACCAACTCAAAATTGACCAGAGTTTCGTACGCGACATTCTTACAGATCCGAATGACGAGGTGATTGCCAGGATAGTGATTTCGCTGGCCAACAATCTGGGTTTAGGTGTCATTGCCGAGGGAGTGGAAACCAGGGCGCAACGCGACTGCCTGGCCGAGATGGGCTGTTTGACCTACCAGGGCTATCTGTTTGCGCGACCGTTGCCAGTGCAGGAGTTTGAGGCGCTGGCCGCGCGCAGAGGTGGTTGGGCCATGAAAAATTCATGAATTACGAGAATCGATACAGCCGCTGGCTGGGGCTGTGGCTTTGGCTTTGCGGATTGCTTCTTGCAAGCCAGGCTTTGGCTGGCGAGAAGGTGCTTGACCTTGCGCAGGGGGACCGGAGTGCGATTTCGCTGACCGAGTACTTCGCCGTTCTGGAAGACAGCAGTGCCGCCTTGACCTTGCAGGACGTCACCAGGCCAGAATATGCTGATCGCTTCAAGACCGGGCAGTCAGCCACCGAGGCACTGGGGTTTTCCTATACGCAGTCAGCCATATGGCTGCGCCTGCATTTGAAGAATACCAGCGATCAGCCGGTAGAGCGGGTGCTGGAAATCACTTATGCACTGCTGGCCAGCGTTGATTTCTACCGACCTGGCGATAAGGGTTACGAGTTGACTGAAGCCGGCTACTTGCGACCGGTTTCATCGCATGCGCACACCAGCCGCTTTATCGCGCTGCCCTTGGTCGTGCCGGCCGGTGCCGATCAGCTGCTGTATCTGCGCGTCCAGACGCCCAACTCGCTGAACATTCCGGCGCGCTTATGGTCGATGGAGGCTTTTCATTCTCATCAAGCTGGCGACTATGCCTTGCAGGCGCTGTACTTTGGCATTGTGCTGGCGATCGCCTTTTACAACCTGATGCTGTT
>JBMOEI010000161.1:0-5203 GCA_049318985.1 Desulfuromonadaceae bacterium | reverse complement strand
CCCGCCCGGACACGTCCGTTTTTTATGACAACATCAATGTTGGCTGCGTAGAAGCCTGCTTCCAGGAGCGACCGTCTCAAACGTGGCAACATGCTGCGCAGGTTTTCGTTGACCGCGTCGGCATTGAGGCCGTCTGATATGATAAACTGAATCTGCGGAGTTGCCGTCCGCCCCGAGGAGAGTCGTATCAGTGCGGTGGTGCTGGTTTCATTAACCAGCTCCCCTGAAGCCGGATGGGCAAGGTAATCCTCCCGGTCTGCCGGGTTCGTTTGTACATTGATAAACTGTGGGCAACAGTCTCGAATGACAGCGGCGTCAAGCGTGCTGTAGAGGGCGCGTCGCGCGTGCCGGTACAAGGATTCGAGCCGGGTGGAGACAGAGAGTGGTTCAGAATAATCCGTACCGAAGCCATAGCCAAGATCGCAGCCTTTTTCCTGTAGAGCGGCAATTTTCTTGAGACCTTCTGCGGTGAGATCATCAATGTACCTGGAGTCGCCACCCTCTTTCATATAGCGGGCGTAAAGAGTGGCCGTTCTTTCTGCGGTACCGGTGGCACTGCCTTCGGCGTCAAGGGCTCCGATGGCGGTAAGTTGAACCTGCATGGCAGTTGAAATGTTTCTATTCACCGCCCCCCTGAGACGCGGATGATCCCGGTACGATGTTGTCAGATAGCCGAGCATGGGATCGGCATTCCCGGCGACAGCCATCAAATATGAGGGAGCCGCCGCGCTGACGATGCTCCCGGCAAGGCTCTGCAGTTCAGAGGGGGCGATGCCCATATGGAATGTCGAGCAGACGTCAAGGCCCATGGTAATGCCGTGCAGCTTTGCCATGACCGCATCTTCCAGGCAGGCTCGCATAAGCTGTCGGCCGGTCCTGAACACCTCCGGGCCGATGAATCCGGCAACGTCATTGACGATCATCCATTTTCCGTGGCACTGCTGCCGTACAGAGCGGGCAAGACCGTAACATCGCGACTCCAGCGTCACCATATCAACACCTTCTGCCGACCGGTTGGTAACCTCGGAGCCCTGTCCCGTTTCAAAATAGAGCCCGTCAAACCCCTTTGATAGCTCCACCAGTTCTTCGACATCAAGGCCCAGCATGCCGACCAGAGCTTTTGAGGTACCGGCAAGACTCTGAAAACCGACATCAACCTTTGTCACGGCACGGGCAGCGGTCTGTTTTACCATGTCGGAAAGTACGCAATAACGGGTGGGAAGCTGCAGTCGTTCGACAATACTCTGCAGCAGTTGTTCCGTCCGGACAATGGTTTCGATATCGTCACTGGCCGGATTGAGACCGATTATGACGTCACCGCAACCGTAGGTCAGACCTTCAAGGACTGAAAGGAGGATTTCATCTTCACTGTCACCGGGGCTGTTCGGTTGAATGCGGCTGCCGAAATGCTGAGCGGATCCGATAGCGACCGGACCATGCGAGGTTTTGTCCGGCAGGATGTTGAAAATTGAACGGGATACCTGAGCCAATTCGTCGTTACTCATGGTCTTGACGAGCGCCGCGATGACTTCACTCGGCAGACCGTCAGAATATCTGCCGACCCATGCAGAGCAGGTTGTACCGATCAGGATCGCTTTTACATCCCCGATTGCAAGGGAGGATATCTCATTGAGCAGCCGTCTGTTGGTCGAGCGAGAGAGCGCCTCTGAGACGGCGTCTTCAACAAAAACCAGCTTCGCAATATCGCCGATTTTCATGGCGGCTATTTCAATTTTTGCATCCTTCCTGATGACGTCGTCACCAGTGCCGCCGACCGGAAGATCACCCTCCTTGAATTCGTTGGCTCGTGCAAATATAAGTTTTACGATTTCACTGTCCATCTGCTTAACCACGTCTGGTGTTCTCCCGTAGCATAAATGTCTTGAACGTACGAGTCTGATTTGATACACGCATATCATTCTGAAAACAATCTATATCGCTCAGGCTGTCTGCTATGAGGTTTTCAACGTCCTGAAGCATAAACAGTCTTCAGATCAGGCGAGATATATAAGAAACCTTCAGCGTCTACCCAAAGAACCGAAAGAATGAGACCGCTGTTATTGTGACAGTTTTTAATTGACACATATACGCATCTAAGTTCACTATTCATCCCCGTTGGAAGTGCGGCAGCCCGTCTCATCGTTGACCTGCCTGGATCAATTTCAAGGAGTCTTTCGCATGTATTCCGCACTGCAGGGCATATATGACCCTGCGCTCGTGGCGCTGATCGCCGCGCTTGTGCCCGGTTGTGCCGGCATTCCCGGCCTGTTCCTGCGAAAACCGGGCACCGGCCAGATTGTTGCTGCAACGGCAACCATCCTTGCCGCTCTGGCCGGTGTCACCGCTGCACTGCAGCTGCTCTTCAGTCATACGACATCGACCTTTCAGCTCCAGTGGAACCTGCCATTCGGCCCGTGCGAACTTGTTATTGACCCGCTGTCAGCATTTTTCCTCCTCCCTGTCTTTCTCGTGTCCGCCGCCGGCTCTCTCTTTGCGCTCGGCTATTGGCCCGCTGCTGAACATCATTCCACCGAACGTGGCCTGACCTTTTTCTATGGTCTGCTTTCCTCCTCGATGGCTATTCTGCTCACCGCCCGCAACGGGGTCTTTTTTATCATGATGTGGGAAATTATGGCGCTTTCCGCCTACTTCCTGCTGGTTACGGAGCATGAGCGGGAGGAGGTCAGGCGTGCCGGGATTGTCTATCTGGTCGCGACTCACGTCGGTACAGCGGCTCTGTTCGTCTATTTTTCGCTTCTGGCTGCCCGGACCGGCTCATTTATGCTTCCGGTGGCCGGCTCTTTATCGGTTCTTTCACCGTTTACCACGATAATGGCGCTGGCGGCTTTTATCGGCTTTGGCGCGAAAGCCGGCATCATGCCGTTCCATGTCTGGCTCCCGTCGGCCCATGCCAATGCCCCGAGTCACGTGTCTGCAGTTATGTCGGGCGTCATGCTGAAGATGGGGCTGTACGGGATCTTCCGTACGCTGACCTTTTTTCACGATCCGCCACTCCTCTGGGGGGCAATTCTGACAGCGTGCGGTATCGCTTCGGCTTTACTGGGGATAACCTTTGCGGTAGCTCAGCGGGATATGAAACGTCTACTGGCCTGCAGCAGTATTGAGAACATCGGCATTATCACAACCGGCCTCGGAGTTGCCCTGCTGGGTGTTTCCAGTCACAATACGACACTGTTGTATCTCGGTATGGCGGGCGCTCTGCTCCATATACTCAATCATAGTTTCTTCAAGCCGTTACTGTTTCTCGGCTCCGGTGTCATTATTCACGCCAGCGGCACACGTGATATGAATCTGATGGGGGGGCTTGGTAAAGGTATGCCACGGGTGGCAGCACTTTTTCTTGCCGGAACGGTGGCTATCTGCGGCATCCCGCCTCTGAACGGTTTCGTCAGCGAATTTCTGCTCTATCTCGGGTTTTTCAAACAATTAAAAGCGGGCAGTCTGACCTATCTGGTGCTCCTGGCCCCGATGCTCGCACTGGTTGGCGGCCTGGCTGTTGTGGCCTATACCAAACTGTACAGCTCGGTGTTCCTCGGCACTTCCCGCAGTCCCGCTGCGGCTCATCCTCACGAAGCGGGGATGACGATGCTGGTGCCGATGGCCATTTTTGCACTGCTCTGCCTGCTGATCGGAGTTGCCCCGCAGTTGGCTCTGCAGCTTGTATCTCCTGTAATCGCAGCCTTTTGTCCGCAAATTTCATCAATTTCTGTGGCCGCAGAATATAATGCCATATTGGGCCGGCTCTCTCTGGCTGCTCTGCTCCTGTTGTCGGCGGCTGTTGTCGGTGCGCTGCTCTGGAGGTGGCGACTGGGGAAACATGCGGTCTCTTCCGCTTCAACCTGGGGATGTGGCTATCAGCGGGGAACGGCGCGCATGCAGTACAACGGGTCGTCATTTTCCGAGCTTGCCGTTTCTGTCTTCAATGGTATTATGCGCCAACAGGTTGAGCGACCTGGCTTGACCGGCCTTTTCCCCGATGGCTCTTGCTGCAGCGACAATCCAACAGAAACTTTTCTGGATCGAATGATTGCGCCGCTCTTTACCGGTGCCGGGGTTCTCTTCGGCTTTCTGCATCGCCTGCAGCATGGCCTGATGCATATTTATATGCTCTATATCTTTGCAACACTTTTTATCCTGATGCTTTGGGCACACTGATGTTTTCCTGGGAGCTATCATGACTGACAGCATCATTCACATTTTTCTGGCACTCACCATGCCGCCGCTCCTGTTAGGGGTCATCGGCAAGACAAAAGCCGCGTTTGCCGGGAGGGTCGGTGCGCCGTTTTTGCAGCCGTATTACGATATAATCCGTCTGCTACAGAAAGGGACAGTCTTCAGCAGTACTACAACCTGGGTGTTCCGCGCCGGCCCGATTGTCGCGCTCGCAACTACTGCTGTTGCCGCACTGTTGGTCCCGTTTGGTGCCCATCCGTCGCCGGTCTCTTTTGATGGTGATATGATTCTCTATGCCTATCTGTTTGCACTGGGGCGGTTTTTTACCATGTCAGCGGCACTTGATACCGGTTCAAGCTTCGAAGGGATGGGCTCTGCCCGTGAGGCGACCTACTCCTGCCTTGCCGAGCCGACCCTTTTCTTTGCGCTGATCACCCTGTCGCGTCTCTCCGGTACGTTTTCTCTCTCCCCGATGCTGGTAAACATCAGCCTCGGCGTCTGGCTGGATACCGGTGCAGCACTGCTGCTCCTGGTCGGTGGTATGTTCATCGTACTGCTGGTCGAAAACTGCCGTATCCCGTTTGATGATCCGAATACGCATCTCGAACTGACCATGATTCACGAAGTTATGGTGCTCGACCACAGTGGTCCGGCTTTCGGCATTATTCAGTATGCCGCCGCACTCAAGCTGTTTGTCCTCGGTGCCTTTTTTGTCCATCTGGCGCTGCCGTATGCGACCGGCAATCCGCTGCTTGACTGGGGGCTTTTCATCATTTCCATGCTGGAGCTGGCCGTTGTTATCGGGATTGTAGAATCGGTCATGGCGCGACTGCGCCTGATTCGTATTCCGCAACTGCTGGTTGCCGCCACCATTCTCGCGGCGTTTTCTACTCTGCTGGTCCTCAGGTGATGCCATGTTTACGTTAGCCGATCAACTTCTTGTTCTGGTGCTGCTGATAAACTTTATCTCGCTCGGCACCAGCCGTCTGATTTTTTCAATCCGTGCGGT
>JBMOEI010000160.1:0-5236 GCA_049318985.1 Desulfuromonadaceae bacterium | reverse complement strand
ATAGTTTACTGGAGAGAGCTTGCCGCCGGTCTGGCGTAATAACTGGTGGAGGAGTGTGTAAGTGCAGATTGTATTTGGCATTGACTTTGGTACAACCAATTCGGCGCTTTCGGTATACCGAAACGGTACAGTTGAGGTTGTTGCCGTAGATGGAATTGATCATGGTGGAGAACTGCTGCGTTCAGTGCTCTATTTTAACGAAGAACATGAGATCTTCGCCGGCCATGAGGCTATTCATCAGTATGTGAGTGACGGCGCAACCGGACGTTTTATGCAGTCGATCAAGACCTTTCTCCCGAACACCAGCTTCGTAAGCACCGAAATATTCGGTAAGCGATATACCATTGATGATCTGGTGGCGATTATTCTCCGGAAGATCAAGGCACGGGGAGAGGCGCATGTCGGCTGCACTGTAGAGAGTGTTGTTCTGGGGCGACCGGTGGTGTTTTCGAAGGAAGCCGCCAAGGACGCCGTGGCCGAGCAGCGCCTTGAAAAGGCCGCTCGTAAGGCCGGGTTCAAAAACATCTGGTTCCAGTATGAACCGGTGGCAGCAGCGCTAACCTTCGAAGAGTCTCTGCAGCCAGGACAGGAACGGATTGTGTTCATCGGCGATTTCGGCGGCGGTACATCTGATTTCTCGGTAATCCGCGTCAAAGGTGGTGCCTTTGACCGCTCCGACCGGCGCAGCGACGTGCTTTCACTTGGTGGAGTCTATGTGGCCGGCGACAAGTTCGATTCCCAGATCATGTGGGACAAGGTTGCGCACCATTTCGGCCGCTATGCCCGTTATAAGACCATGGGAAAGGATGACTGGAACTCCATACCAAAAAGTATCATCTACACACTCTGTCAGTGGCACCGTATCCCGCTGCTGCGGGCACGCAAAACGAGGGAGCTTATCAGGGTAATCAAAGGCACCGCCGATGATCGCCGGGCAATCGAGCACCTGGAGAATATTATCTCTGACAATTACGGTTTTTTCCTGTTTCAGGCGATTGAAAAGGCCAAATGTGAACTTTCAGGGCAGGAGCTGGCCCGAATAGATTTCAAGGACCGCGATCTGAATATTACCGAAGAGATCGGCAGGGAAGAGTTTGAAACGCTCAATGGGGGTAACTTTCAGCAGATTGCTGACTGCATTGATGAGGTGGTGACAAAGTCAGGGCTGCAGCCGGCACAGATTGATACGGTCTTTCTCACCGGTGGAACCTCGCGGATTCCCCGTATCCAGGCACTGTTTACCGAGCGTTTCGGTCGGGACAAACTGGAACAGCGCGATGCTTTTACGAGTGTCGTCCACGGTTTGGGGAGCAGCGTTCCGCTTTTTGTCTGATATGGATGCGATTGGAGTCGGGGTGAATTGGATTAAGTGAGGGGTTCATGGTATCAAAGGTCGAAGAGATCAAATATGACTCAGTCGAACTGGAAGGCATAACTATCGCTTACAGTTGGTGCCGCTCACGCCGCAGAACTCTTGGAATCACGGTTCGAAAAGATAAGTCAGTTGCAGTCAGGGTACCACTTCGGACCGCAACTAAAGAGGTCAGGGACTTTGTTACCAGTCGGGTAGAATGGGTACGAAAGGTCTGGAAAAAGTTGGATAAGCGGCAAACTCCACAACAGCAGGGCTATGTGCGTGGAGCAGTTTTCATGTATCAGGGAGAGGCATTTCGTCTGGAGTTTACAAAGGGACCACGGCGTTCACTGCAACTGCACGATGATCTACTGATACTGACCTCGCCTGAGATACCGTCTGAAGAGACTGTACTTAAGATGATTACTCATTGGTATCGGAAACAGGCAGAGGCTACTGTAAACAAACACTCAATTGAATGCCACCACCTTATGCAAGCAGAAGGGATTCCGTTACCACCTATTACCATACGCTCCATGAAAACTCGTTGGGGGAGTTATTCCTATAAGACGAAGCGGATCAGCCTCAACCAAAACTTGATTAAGGCACCGCTAACATGCCTTAACTACGTCATAATCCATGAACTTTGTCATATCAAAGTACGACATCATGGTGCCATTTTTTGGAAGATGGTTGGTCGTTATGTACCGGATTATTTAAAAATACGCAGACAATTGAAACAATTCATCTGAATTATCACCATTTCAATGCCGGCAAAACCACCTGGCAACTGTTTTACTGGAAAACCTTGAATCGTTAATCTTTGCAAAGAATTTTGCTGTAGGATCAGCGAAAACTATAATGCTTGCGGTTTCTCGGATAGGTAGTTAAGTTTGGTTTCAGGTGACGCGGCATTTGCTTTAGTCAGCTGCACCGTTGCCCCTGGCTTCGACTTTTCCGATATTGAGATGGGAGACAGAGAATCCTTATTGAATCAGTTTCCAATGCATGCTCATATTATTAAGAGGCTGACGTCATGAGCATGAGTGTGCTGGTATTGATTGCATTCCAGGCGAATACTCAAGGCTTGGCAACAGGAGTGTACTCAGAAAAACACAGGAGATTTTGATGAACTATCGCCTGATTACCAAACGTTTGCTAGAGGAACATCCTCAAACTATGGCGATAGCTATTGCGCAACTTCCGGACGAGCATGCACAAGAAGTCATGAAGCTACTCCCTGCTTTCATGCAAGCTGAAATACTGAACCGCATCTCCAACCTCAGCGAGATACCGGTGGAGATTCTGGCTGAGGTGAAGATTCTACTGTATTCCGTTCTGAAGTAGTACCATGAGCCTAAGTTTAATTGGGATAGTTGAGAACTTCGGAGGATGGTCACTTGAAAGATGATTATGATTCTGAGCAGGAATTCGTTTTCGATGCATCAACAGTATCAATCCTGCAGACAATCTTCTTCAACAGCGAGCAACCGGTACTGGCAACAACTGCCAGAGTAAAGTTCATGATTACCAGACAGGATGAAAAAGATCTGCTCAAGCTTGGCTACAGCCAGGAAGTTATTGAAAAGCTTAAACCGCAGGAGGCTATGGACATCATCCAAGCGGGCCTGAAGGCGACAGCAACGTAATTCGCTTCAAAAAGGAAAACAGATGGCCTCAGACCTCGAATTTGTCGAATACGTTTGTGATCAGATGAGCGGTGCGGGGAAAGTTTCTTACAGAAAAATGTTCGGAGAGTATGCGATCTACTGCAATGTCAAAGTGGTTGCCCTTGTGTGCGATAATCAACTGTTCGTAAAACCGACACAAGGAGGCCGTTCAATGATCGGCACTCCTGTTGAAGCTCCCCCGTATAAAGGTGCAAAACCGTACTTCCTGATAGACGATAAACTTGATGACAGCGAATGGATAACAGACCTCATACAAATAACGACAACTGAAACACCTGCGCCACTTCCCAAGAAAGCAACCACCAAAAGGCTAATGTAAAAAGTCCAACAAAGCTTTAAATACCGCAATTGGAGTTAAGTCCCATGAGTACAGCACTGTAATTGATGAAATAAAAAAATTAAGACGAGTGTGATAGCTATACTTTATATCCCACCCACAGCTTTTTCCAATGCCCGAGCTAATTGATCCGGACAGGAAGTATCACCCTGACAGGCAATGCCTTTTAGTCGCCGCACCGCTTCCGCTACCGGCATTCCCTTGACCAGAGCTGATACCGCTTGTGTGTTGCCAGCGCAACCTTCTATGAAATCGGCACTTACGATAAAACCATCTTTAATTTCAATATCAATGCGTGTTGCACATGACCCTGCTGTATTGTAGCTGAATTGCATTACTACGCTCCTTGAATAAATTTATGTCAGATACGGGGTGGGTCACCAAGCAACAAGCGATTTTTCGGTGTAATGTCGCATGGGATCTGTTGCGTAAAAACCTGATAACCCTGCTCACGCAGTCGAGTGGCTCTGACCACGTCTTGGGCCAATGGCCCTGGTAGCCAGCCATGCAGTCCACCTGAATCACCTACATCCAGATCATGGCAACAGGGAAGCACAGCTATCCGCGCCCTGGCCGCTATGGCTCGATCCAAAACCAGATCGGTCAGTCCGCCACACGCATGAACCGAAACGACTAAATCGTTACTGGACAGCTCAATAAGCGCAATATCATTCTCT
Source organism: Desulfuromonadaceae bacterium (assembly GCA_049318985.1). Taxonomy (GTDB): domain Bacteria; phylum Desulfobacterota; class Desulfuromonadia; order Geobacterales; family Pseudopelobacteraceae; genus JACRCG01. The sequence continues at coordinate 1,177 of JBMOEI010000160.1, read as the reverse complement.
ACCAACTTCACCCGACCGGCCAAGCGGGGCCAACTCTCTTCAAGGCAGGCTTTCAACTTAGCTGCTTGATCCGGGATGTACCGATCAACAGCCAGAGCAATTGATGAACTATCATCCAACAGTAGCAGAATATACGCCAGCAAGCCATGTCCACAGGCCAGATCTACAACCCTGCCACCTCGGAAGCGCCGCCTAACCCGTCTCGCGACTTCCCACGCTTCATACAACTCCTTGCGCGGCAGGCAACCAGCACGGCAAACGCACCGAGCCAAACGATCGAAGAGAGTATCACCCGAAAACTGCGGGAGGAGACGTTCGGTAAGTCTATTCCGTGACGAACGATCCAGTTCTTTTCCTGGATTACTCAATTTCTGATACGGCCTGATCGAAGCGAGCCTTTTTGCTTGTCTTGTTTGGACCAATAATCAGATTCAGTGGCAAAGCAGCTGTTTTCAAGATCCTGCGCTCGTTCCTGAATAAATGTCTGGGCATCTGAAATGGCACGATTGTAGATAGCTGGGCCAATTTCCGTCATGCAGAACTGTAGAAATAGTGTCGCTTGCAAATTACCGATTTCTGTTTCAAAATTTTCGGAGACATAGCGCTGCATTGACATAATCAGTTTCTTTTCAGTATCTTTTGTGAGAGTAAATTCCATGGTTGCCCTTTGAGTCCTGCGGAGTATTTTAGGTTACACTTGACGTTATCGAAATAAAATCAACACAAAGGTTATTCCCGAAACCAGCCAACTTCATTCGTACCATACTGAGTATCATATTTCTGGTTCATGTAGTTATAATGGAATCGTAAAATCGTTAGTGCCCGTAGCGCCGAATTTATTGGTATCGGGCATCCAGCCGAAAAGAAACAGCAAGTGGCAGCGGATAAACTTCAGCACGACAAGATCAAAAGCAACTGCTGGGACTGATAATCAAGGAAATGCGCATGAAAACTGCGAATGGCGTGATGATTAAGTATTTCCATGGGTATATCCGAGTGTTTCGGCTGTTTCCTGAGGCTGCTGATAGCTGCCTTCCGATCGACCCGTGAGCCCCACGGATTGGTAATTCGCTGATAAGAGGTAGATTGTGTACGACTTTCTTTAAGAGCCATCCTCACAAAGTCAGATCGATGTCACACAAACTCTTTGGCTCATTGCACAATCTCATTATGAGCA
>JBMOEI010000159.1:0-5239 GCA_049318985.1 Desulfuromonadaceae bacterium | reverse complement strand
GGGCGCCGGACTGGGAGTTTAAGCCCTGCGCGTCGAGGCTGATCGTGCCGGTGGCGGCCGTGGTTACGTCGACGCCAACGCCGAGGTCAATGCTGTCGGCTGCAGTCATGGTGATATGGCCGCTGCCGCTGGTGATGTCAGCGGCAGAACTGATGTCCGAACCGCTCCCCTGAGCAAGAATGAGGATACTGCCACTGCCCGCTGCCACTACGGTTGAGCCGTCGCTGTCACTGCCGTCAGTCAGCGTTATGCTGCCGGCGGTGGTGACAAGGATGATGGCACCGCTGCCGCCAGCGGTCAGGTCACTCTGGGTGGCGTCTGCTACGGTGCTTATGCCGGCAGTTGCCGTAAATTCAGTTACGCTGGCGGCAACACCGGTTACCGTGATCGCACTGTCTTCACTCAGATAGATGCCGCCGCTGTCAGTGCCGCTGCTTGCTGCAGTGACGTTGCTGACATCGGTAGTCAGGTGACGCCCGGCCGTGCCGATAGTGTCGTCAGCCTGCAGGCGCAGGTTGGTGGCGGTTACGTTTTTAAGGCTACCGGCGGCGTTGATAATGGCGCCGCTGTCGGAAATCAGGCTGACGGTAATGGCAGAAAGATTACCAACCGTCAGGTCGGTGAAGGCGTTCAGGCGCAGGGTGCTGCCGGTGGCGGTGACAGTCGCCGTACCGGCCATGGCAAGGGCACCACCCTGAGCGTCAAGGCTGATCGTACCGGGGGTGCCGGTGGAGACGACAACGCTGGTACCAAGGTTGATGTCGTCAGCTGCGGTCAGCGTGATATGACCGGTGCTGCTCTCAATGGAACCGCTGGCGAGGATGTCACTGCCGACACCGCCGGCGGAGAGCAGGATACTGGCGCTGCCGTTGGCCGATACGGCTGTGCCGATAGCTGCTGTGGCATCGCTGTCGTTCAGCGTAATGCTGCCGGCAGTGGTAACGAGGACGATGTTGCCGCTGGTGCCGGTTACCAGGTTGCTCTGGGCGGCATCGTTAACGGCTGACGTACCGCCGTCTTTGCTATATTCGGTGACGCTGACGGCTACGGTGCCCACCGTGATGGCGGTATCTTCGTTCAGGTAGATGCCGGTGCTACTGGTGCCCGTGCTGTAGGCGCTGACCGTGGCTGTGCTGGTCGTCAGATGTCGACCGGCCGTACCGATAGCATCGTCGGCCCAGAGGCGCAGGTTGGTGGCGGTGACGTTTGTGCTGCTGCCGGCGGCGTTGATAATTGCGCCGCTATCGGACACCAGACTGACGTTAGCGGCGGTCAGATTACCAACCGTGATGTCGCCGAAGGCGTTCAAGCGCAGTAAACTGTCGCTGGCCGTTACGCTGGCGGTGCCGTCCATAGTCAGAAGGCCACCCTGGGCGTCAAGGCTGATCGTGCCGGGGGTGCCGGTGACAACATCAACTCCACTGTTCAGGGTGATGCTATCGGCTGCGGTCAGCGTGATATTACCGCTGCCGCTGGTTACATCTGCGTCAGCAATGATGTCACTGCCGTCACCGCCTGCAACAATCAGTATATTGCCGGTGCCGCTGGCGCTGACTGCGCTGCCATTGGTTTGGGCGGTGCCATCGGTGAGGTAAATACTGCCGCTTGTGGTGCGCAGGATGATGCTGCCGGCTCCGGCACCGGTTGTGACGTCGCTCTGCTTAACCTCGATGGCGGTGGTGAGAGCATTATCAAAGCCGACGCGGCTGATTGTGACGCTGACGTCGCCAATGGTGAGACCGTCTGTCCGTTCGATGACGAAGATGCCGCCGGTGGCGGTCGTGGCGGTCAGATTGGTGATGGTTGTTTCGATGTGCTGTGCAGCGGTGCCGATGCCGGTTGCGGCACTCATACGCAGACCGTGGAGAGCACTGTTAGCAACGATGTCTACCGTGCCGTCGATACCGTCAGCGTCGCCGTCTTTGATGGCGCCGTTGGTGCTGGTGATGCTGACACTGCCAAGGGTGGCGGTGATGACGCCGCCCAGAGTGATATCTGACTTGGCAAGCAGGCGAATGTCAGAAGCGTTGCTGGTAATATCGCTGCCAGTACTCGAAAGTGTGATCGTACCGGTAATGCCAAGGGTCGTGCCAAGGCCGGCTTCGAGGTCAATACTGCCACTCGTGCTGATATCAGCGTTGTCAGAGAAGTTGATTGTGTCGGCGCCGAGGATGGTGATGTGGCCGCTGCCGCTTGTAATTACGGTGGTGGCACCGGCGTTGAAACTCCCGACTCCCCCGGCTTCAAGGAGAATGTTGCCTGAGCCGTCAGCGGTGATGGTGTGGCTGGCGGCAAGAGCAAGGTTGCCGCTGTCGGTGCGAATGATGATGCTGCCGTTGCTGGCTGCTGTTGTGGTGATGTTGCTCTGGCTGGTTCCGACTGTAGCATCGGCTGTGCTGCCGTCTTTTACTCTGGTGATTGTGGTGCTGGCGGTGCCCAGAGTAAGCCCGTTGCTCTCAAGAATAAAGACGCTGCCACCGGCTGAGACACTAACGGTGCCGACGGTGGTTTCGATGGCGTTGGTGCTGCTGCCGATGATGCTGCCGGCGGTCAGGATCAGACCGGTGGAGTGCAGGTCTACGCTGCTGTCTCCGGCGCCGTCCCCGTCAATTATGCTGCCGGTAATGGCGTTAAGGTTGATGCTGCCGCTGGTGCTGATCAGACCACCAAGAGTCAGGTCGGTTTTGGCAATAAGACTGATGTCGCCACTCGTGGTTGTTGCGATGTTGCTGGTGCGGCTGAGGGTAATTACACCGGTTGTCGTCTGCAGGTCGATGGTGCCGCTCGTGCTGGTTATGTCGGCGCCGGCGCTGAAGATTATGTCTGTTTTTGCCACGAGGCTGAGTGCGCCACTGCCGCTGACTATGTCTGCGTTGCCGAGGATGCTGCCGACACCGGTTACGCCGGACTGCAGCAGGATGGTGCCGGAGGCGCTGGTAACAGCAGTGCCGTCCAGGCCGGGGGCACCAAGCGCAGTTACGGTGCCGTCGTTCAGGGTTATGTTGCCGGTTGCGGTGCGGATAACAATGTTGCCGCTGCCGCTGGCGATGATGTCGCTCTGCAGACCGTCGCTGGTGGCGGTCAGACTGTTGTCAGAGGTGACTTTTTCAACATTGACAACGGTATCGCCGACGATCAGGCCGTCGCTTTCGTAGAGATACAGACCACCGCTGCCGGCATGGCCAGAGAGGATGGTTACTGTGGTTTCGATGTGGTTGGTGCCGCCGCCGATGCCGGTTCCGGCGCTCAGACGCAGACCGGTGGCAAGAATGTCTACTGTACCGCTGATGCCGTCTGCGTCCCCGTCTACGATGCTGCCGGCGGTGGCGGTCAAACTGACGTCGCCGGTCGTGCCGATGGTCTTGCCGATCGTGATATCGCCGGTCGCTGTTACCATGCGGATATCACCGCTGCCGCTCGTTGCGTCACTGGTGGCACTGGCAAGGGTGATGAAACTGCCCGCTTCAAGGTCGATACTGCCGGCGCCGTGGGTGGTGATATCTCCGGTAATATCGATGGCAGCGGTTGTGGTGGCAGTGATGTGACCGCTGCCGCTGCTGGTTATGTTACCGGCTCCAGTCAGGCTGCCGGTGACGGCAAGCAGGATGTTGCTGCCGGAGGTGACGTCCCCGCTCAGAAGCAGGCTGCCGCCGGTGGTCAGGATGGTGGCGCCGCTGGTGGTGGTAAGGCCGCTCTGGCTGGTAGTGGCGGTTGAGGTAGCGGCCCCGTCGCTGCCGACGATGTCGTGGTTGGCTGCCGGTACCGTGCCAACGGTCAGGCCGTCCGTCTCACTGATGTTCATGCTGCTGCCGGCTTTGGCAGAGATACTGGCAACCAAGGTCTCCAGCGGATTGGCGCTGCCGGAACCGATAGTACCGATGCTGTCGCCGGCGGTCAACTGCAGGGCAGACGTGGTGATGTCCACAGCAGTAGTGTCGCCGCTCAAGTCAAGGATGCTGCCGGCGGTGGCGGTGATGACTACCGTGCCGGTTGCACCGGTAGTGATTTCGCCAACCGTGATATCGCCGGTGGTGGCGAGGTACCGGATGACGCCGCCGCTGGCCTGCGTCAGGGCACCGTCTCCCATGGTGATGGCGGCGTCAGCCTGCAGATCGATGGTTTTGCTGGTAGCTGCGGTAATGTCGCCATGTACCGCGCTCTGGATAATGCTGTCTTTCGAGATGATACTGATGCTGCCGACACTCGTTACCAGGGCGTTCAGGGTGATGTCGGATAGCGTACCTTCAATTAACTCGCGGCTCTTCAGCAGGATGTTGCCGGTGGCGCTGATGCCGCCGGTGTCTGTGCCGCCACCGACCGTGATGAAGCCGTCGGTTGTCTGCAGGACGATTGCACCGCCCGTGGCGCTCAGGTCTTCCTGGCTGCCGTCGCTGGTAGCGGTCAGGTTGTTGCCGGTTCCTACTTTCTGAATCGTGGCACTGGTACTGCCGACCGTGACGCCTGTACTCTCAAGCAGGAAGATACCGCCGCCGGAGGTTTTTGCGGAAAGCGTGATTACGCTGGTTTCAACAGCGTTAGTACCGGTACCGATGGCGGTTCCGGCCGTCAAGCGCAGACCGGAAGCGGATATATCAACGGTCGTACCGTCGCCGTCGCCGTCGATGATAGCACCGGCAGCGGTAATGCTGACGTTGCCGGTGGTGCTGATAATGCCGCCGAGGGTAATGGCGCTGCTGGCGCTGGAAACCATACGGATGTCGCCGCTGCCGCTCAGTACGTCGCTTGAATTACCAAGAATGATGAATGTACCAGCTTCAAGGTCGATCGTACCGCTGCCGCCGGTGATTACGTCACCACCGGTGAGGCTAATGACGGTCGTGGCCAGCAGGGTGATGTGACCACTCGTGCTGGTGATGTTGCCGCTGCCGGTCAGACTGGCGGCGGTGGTCAAACGGATGTTGCCAGTTGAGGTGACGTTGCCGTCCAGGATCAGGGCACCGCCGGTCTCAAGGAGTGTGGTGCCGCCGCTGGTAAGGCCGGACTGGCTGTCGGCGGTGAGGTCAGTGGCTGCGCCGGTCGTCTGAATCCGTTTTGCCGTGAGAGTGACGGTTGTGACGATGGCGCCGTCTGTTTCGTTGATGTAGGTAGAGCCGGTGGTCGATTTTGTACTCAGGTTGATGACCTGTGTATCCAGGTGGTTGACTGCCTCGCCAATTGCCGTGCCGGCGCTCAAGAGCAGGTTCGCTGTCGTTATGTCGGTCGCACTGTCAGCTGCCAG
>JBMOEI010000158.1:0-5269 GCA_049318985.1 Desulfuromonadaceae bacterium | reverse complement strand
GGGTAAACCTGAATTCAGAAAAACGGGTCAACACATTACTGGTGGTGGCACCTTGGAAGTGGGTTTTAGGGTTTTTCTTTGTTGTTTCTCTCGCCAGACCGTTTCAAAAATCGCCTAATTCAGTAGTCTCTGGTGTAGCTGACCTTGTGATTCTTTGCATGCTTTTATTGACTGTAAGAGCTTGGATTCGTCACAGAGCTGCGAAAAAAGCCGAGAAAGAATTAAGCACATCGTTAAGTAACCTGCCATCTACAAAAGAAAAAATTGAACCCGAAGAAAATAAAAAATGTCCATTTTGTGCTGAAATAATTAAAGCTGAAGCTGTATATTGCAAACATTGTAAGAAGGATTTGAATTAGCATCTGTAACAATAAACCGTCTGGTGATAGCCCTACGGGTTTTTATTACGAAAAAATGCATCCCCTGAAAAATAATTTTAAATTACGCACGATTTTATCTGCCTGTGGTCGTATTATGGCGGATGGGTGCGGAACATGGGTGTTGAGGCAATAGAGGCTTTCGGGGATGCTGATAGCAGTTTAATAGCATCGTGCTAGCATTGCTATAGCAGTGCTACGGCAACGATCTGTCGGGAGCCAGACTAATACCGCATACTGTGAAGCATAACGGTTAATTCCCGGTTGCGGTGATTCGGTTAATATGTCACGGTGCCATATTTTAAATGTGGGGTCAGCACACATTATGATTTTTGCGGTAAGCTGTTACGAGGAAATAAATGGAATTCAGAAAGATTTCTGCGGGGGTAGTAATGGGAGAAAGTACCACGAAAGTACCACGATCAAAGGGCAACAAAAAAGGCACCTACAATTTATCGTTGTAAGTGCCTGAATTTGTTGGTGCGCCTAGAGCGATTCGAACGCCCGACCTACGGATTCGTAGAAATATGGGCTAAGTAGCTGAAATACAATAACTTTTTAGTCTATTTAACGTGCTTTCAGTAGGGAATAAAAAATATCAAAGGATTATGATCTCCCAGTAGGATAATTTGAAATTGCCTATTCAAAGCACGTTCATCGTTACAGTTGCAGGGCAGGCATGACACCGCCGCTCGTGAGAGCCTGCTCGAATCGCCTGGGAACACGTCGGTCGGCCTAACTAGGCGTTGCAGCGGACCGGCTGCGCTACATCCCGAAGAGTGCTTTTTCTAGCACCGGCAGGGGGTTTCTGTCAAGGGGAAAGACGGGGGCGAGACCGGGGAGGCGGGCCGGATGGTGGTGAGTGTGCTGGAGGGGACGCTGGACAGTCCATGAAAAGAAAATGGGAGCCAGGTATGTCTAACAATTCAAAACCTGACCCCCAACAATGCGCAGTACTGTCAAAGGCAGTGAAATACAGATGCTCCGCTGGAGCCAGACTGCCACCAAGTTTACCAGAGAGTTTTCATTTACGGAGTTTCACTCGTACAGCGACAACTCTGCCTTCCCTTAGGCCACATTCGGCATCCGCTTCTGAAAATAAGTTGACATGCTTCTCCTCGATCATTGCAAGAAAAAGAGCACTGCCTTGACGTAATAACACCCGTGAATCAATGGGAATAGGTTCTTCGTCGCTGAATGCCTCGTTAGCCGTCGTGAAAACATAGGAGTTTTCTCTGTTAGGAGTCCAATCAAACCTGGAAATGGATGGGGCCGGATGGTAGATCGTGGCTAGTTTATGTGCGATACCTGTCCAGCATGCGGCTACGGGCAGAGGTAGTGACGACTTCTCTTTATTCTGTTTGGACTTGTCGGCACTTTCTGATATGGCTCCAGGAGCTAACAAAAAGGGCATTACAAACGGGGCAGCCAAAATAGCAATACTGTCCGCAACAAGTCCCGCAGGTGCCAAGGCCCATACGGTCGGATGAGGCTGTTGGCGTTCACTTGTCGCGATGAGTCCAGTGGAACTGGTAACAGCCACTCCCTCCATTGTGGGAGGCCCTGAGAAGGAACCATATGACACGAGGAGTGCACAAGCGGGATAATTGTCATTTGGCAACGGGGGCTGTACCATCGTTACCCACTCACTTGACTTTATCGGTTGTGCGATTCGAAATTCATGAGTTGAGTCATTGAGGAAGAAGCGCACTTCCTTACACCCCTCTGGCAAATCGCGCCTCAGGATACTTATAGTTTTCTTGCCATCGAATAAGGTACCAGAGGTCAAGTCCCACCATCGAGTAATTTCGTAGGAGTTGCTATTAGCGGACAGGGCAAAGTACGCAGGCTTCTTAGGTTCACCTACTGCGGTCTGTTTGATCCATCCCCCACCTTCGATCAAACACCCGGGCAAAGTCGCGCCAAGCAGCGTAAAGAAGGTCAACTGGGACAGCAACTGGAGTCTCGATGAAGTTAGTGATCTTAAAGTCATAGCTTCATACTCCTTAAATTCGAAGAGTCGGCCAGTAGGTATCAGTCTGCTTTCCTGATAAAAGAAAAGTTGTTAGGTGGTCTGTCGGTGCAATATTGTTGCCACTCGAGACCCCTCCAAAAACAGAATCTAGTAGCTAACTCTACAACTAAATCATAAGTATAGCATCCTTATATTTCCCTATCATCAGAAAGTCCCCTTGGCATCCAGCCTTGGGGACTTTTTTTGCCCAAAACCCAACTCAAAACGAAAGGAGAAATCGCCATGATCAGGCTCATCCTCATAATCATCGCAGGCGCACTACTCATAAAACTCGGGGCACTCTCAGTGAATATGCACTAACCGGTTAACTTCTCCAAAAAATAGCGCGTGGCCAAGAGAAGGGGAAAGCAATAGTCCCCTCGGTCGCCTAAAAAGGGGTATGGGGCGGTCTGGGAAAACGTTTTTTGGCTTGGTCCACTATGGATTGACACCCCTCTCTTGAAATACACTGTTTTTGGCAGCCGTGACGGCGGGATCGGATTGCTGACGATTAATTGCCGAATCCGGTTTTGAACATATAATATTTGTCTGACATCGGGTCGGGAGTGAGAGCCAAGGTTCCATAACTCATAATTTTTAATGCCATGGAAAACTTTAACGACATTCTACTCCACTGTGTGACCCTTCGAATGCCATCAACATCAAAGTGCGCCCTCACAGACCATAAATAGGGTCTAAATCCTTCTAATGGCACTTCCACAGTGTAAAAGGATTCCAGCAAATCTTCCTTTTCGCAGACCAGTTCGCCGCTAGAAATATTCAAAGGAGATTCGTAGGGCGCCGCATGCCAAATGCGAAGGTCATAGGTGACATTCTTGCCGGGAAACGCCTCCCAGCGTAGGGTAGGAACAGGCGATGCCTCAGGCAAATTTCGTGAAAAATCCGGTTTAAATTTAGGATATATTGGCTTTAAACCGTTAATAACAAGATCATAAACCCCTATCTTAATGGATAATTTTCTGGTCTCTATTGGCTGCAGTTCAAAAATCTCCGCGACCACAAATCTAGCCAATCGCGGCAGAGCCACAGTGATTTCTCTGCGCAACAGACTCGCATCATCCGCCAGCCACTCCTCGATAGTCCGGGCTGTCCCGGAATTATCCAGGATGTCTGACTCATACAGGACGTTGTAGTTGGTGGTCCCGACCAACCGGACATGAGCCCTGGGAGTTATCCGACGAAGAGTTTTTATCTCTAGCGGATTACGATTAACTGGTTCAAGGATTACAGAAACGCTGTCTATTTCAAGTATGCCGGACACACCTGCCTTGGCAAGTTCCCTGTACCGGCTTGCTTCCATTTTTTCATAGCGAGTTTCATCCGCCGGCAAAAACACGTTGTAACCATGTTGCCCGGCGAACCGCACCATGTCTCTCGCAAACTTCCCTTTGGCATCACTTCCTGTAATGCTTGAGACGTAGGCCTCTTTCGCAGAAGCCCAGGTAGATGAGGGTTCTGAAACAGTAGGCCCAACGAAAGAACCTATAATCCCGCCCGCTGTGCCAAAAGCAGGAATGCATAAGAAAGCACCCCAATAACAATAAACACCGGCACCCGCGCCTATAATTGCCCCGGTTGAAGCACCTTTCCCTGCAGCAGAGAATACCGATGATTCCGGTATCTCAAACTCGGGCTTGACATCACCTTGGACAACCAAAGCAATTCTGCCATCAGAAGGCATGACCCGGGGTGGTTCGAGCTTCGGCGGCGGTAATTTATCAAGCATTTGACCAGGTGGCTGCTCATCGAGAGTATTTGAATCATTTTCCCACGGCTCCCCATCCGTATTGGTCAGCAGGACTGATTTAGCCAGATCATTCATGCCGTAATCAACGATCGCCCGGCCAGTTGTTCCGCTGCCAGTGTTCTTTTCATGTTTATTAAAGAAATACTCAGTCACTCCAAGACTGTAAACATCAGCGCCAATATAGAGAAACGATTTTTCTACCTTCCTCCTTTTCGAATACCCTGTGACAAACTCATACCGCTCGACCCTGCCGTCCTGCTTCACTTCGCTGGACTTGGGTTCACCAAGTACAGAGATGATGGTCTGCCGGCTCTCGCCCACCTTCACACGTTCGATGTCGAGTTCCTGTGGGCTGTTTAGGGCCCGGTTGACGGAACACCCCCAAATCGTCAAAAGAGCTGCCATGAAGGCCGTTATCAAGAGTTTTGTTGTCAACATAATCGTCTTACCCTGACATATTGATAGTTAATGTATGAATGTTTGTGAATCGGCTTGCCGTATTGACCCACATAGGCACCGAGGTTGACCCATCTAAAAGTTGTAACCTTTTGATATTACATAATGAGGTGGGTCAAGCATGGCTCCGATATTGGGTCAAAGTTCGACGTATGTTAACATCATTTTGCAGTCAGCAATTTCATTTTCCGTTCGCAGTCAGCAATTTCTTTTTCAGCAACCTCAGGAGCCACAATTACAAGGTGAGTCTCGTTGGGACCTGGGAGGTATTCAGCTTTTATGTAGTATGCCTGACCTGCTTTGATATCAAGCGTAACGGGGGAACCTTCCCATTGGGGGTATGTATTACCAGCGTTGTACGATGCACTGAACTCTCTTTTGCCTGGTGTTGAGAAGTGGGGGTAATATCCTCCGCTATAGAGGCGTGCTATGATTTTATTATCAGTCTTAATTATGAAAGACTTGATTGTCGGGTCTTGCTGATATCGCTGGTAAAAATAGACCAATCCGGCGGTATCGGGAATTTTATCAACCTTGGAGTATTTCGGCCCCGAAAGCATATTATCCCCACAAGGAGCGTTATCAAAAGCTTTTGATAAGCCCCCTTATCAAAAGTAATGCGTTATCAAAAGTAAACAGCGTAACATCCTGTTA
>JBMOEI010000157.1:0-5333 GCA_049318985.1 Desulfuromonadaceae bacterium | reverse complement strand
GCGTCTTCTATGATGCCGACAGGCAGTATGAAATCGTGCGGATAATTCCCTCACCCGGGCAGGCGGTCAACAAAGGGGATCTGCTCTTTGTTATTAAGGAGGTGCTATAATTCACTGAATTAATTGGTTATTACGGAATAGGTGCTGCTGCCACCCGACTGGAATCAGATCACAGTACATTTAATGAACTACTAACCTGCATAAAGGAGATCTTATGAAACCGTTCAGACTGAATAAACATGGAAAGCTGGTGTTCCCCTGCAGCATCTTCATAGATCTTGACTTCACGATCATTTCCAGCCTCGACCACTTGCAGGCCATCGTTCGCCGGGATTTTGAAGGAAAGGCCCCGACCGGCACGGAAATAGCTAAACGGGCAGCCGCCGGTTCCTATGCATCTCGCTATGACCTGTTGCGGGACATCAGCCTCAACCTTTTCTGGGCAAATCGTTTTGCCTTGACAATGTACGACAAACGACCGACGCGATGGCGGGATGTTCCGCGAAATCGCGAAGATGTCTTTGTCGCTCTCCTGCAGCCATGGACCGATGGCAAAGCAAAGGCCGCAAGCGTGCGCACTGCCTACGAACAGTTGGAGGCGAAATGGAACCGAACGGCTGAGGACGAACTGTTCGACATGCTCTTCGACATTTTTTCAAATAAGCTCTATCGCGCTCAGGAACTTCCCCCGATCAAGGCCACAATTGCCGAGGCGCTCGCCACACCTGATGCCATGACGACTATCCTCCGGAAATTCAATCCTGATTTCCAGCATTATAGCGATGTTGAAATTCTAGACGCTTCAGAAGAACAACCTGAGCTTGAGGCGCTCCGGCGCTGGGCCATGGTGCTTCACAATCAGCACCCGTGGGATCGAAGCCGGGCCAAGCTGAAAACCTTTGACGATATGGAGGATGACGACGTCGTCGTGCTCTTTTATCCCAAAAATCGTGACGTACTTGATTTTATCAATCGCGTGAAATGCGGAACAATCAGCACGCCGCTGTCGCCGAAGGCAGATCCTGAGTGCAAGCCGGTGACACCGCTCCTGCCGCTGGTGCTCGCCACAGACACTCCGGTCCGGCCGAAGATCGAAGCGCTTGCGATCCGCAAGGGTGAGGTTATTTGTAACAATGATGATGTCGTTCGGAACTCTCCGCCATCCTGGTCTCCGATGAGCGCAGATGAAATCACGGAGAAAACCGGCATCGAGCGACGCCGCTACACGGTCGAGCCGCTGGAGAACATTGCCCTTGAGGCTGCGCGGGCGGCATTGAAGCATTCCGGCCGGACGCCCGGGGAAATCGGTGCGGTGCTGTTCTGTACCTGCACCTCGAACAGGCTGATTCCCTCTACCGCTACCTGGCTCTCCGGGCAGCTCGGCATTCTGCAGACCCACTGCTCGGCCGACATCATTGCCGCCTGCGCCGGTTTCCCCTACGGTATGGCCGAGGCGGTCCGCCTGATGCGCGAGGTTAATCGTCCTATTCTGCTGGTAATGGGTGAGAAGTTCTCGGACAAGATCGGGAATGCGCGACCGTCCCGGATGATCTTTGGCGACGGAGCCGCCGCCATGGTTATAGCGCCGACTGATGGTGAGCGCGATGTCGAGGTGGTTCAGACATATGCGAGCGGACCTTTCAGCCAGGTGAACTCAATCATCTGGCCTAACTATGACTTTGACAACGACATCACCGTATATGGCCCCGAGGTCAAAAAGCTGGTTAAACGGTACCTTAACCAGATGATGAGTGAACTTTCCGGACTCAAGAGTGTGAAAGGTGGCAAAGCGCTTATCGATGACATTGACGTTATCGTACCTCATCAGGCAAACAAGACTATGATCATCGAGATCGCCGTGCCGCAGGGTATTAAGGCCGATGACATTTATTTCAATATCGCTGATGTCGGCAACGCCTCCTCGGCGAGCATTCCAATCGCCATGGCGGATGCCGTTTACGAAGGGGCAATCACTAAACGATCCCTGATCTTTGCTCCGGGTTTCGGCGCCGGCGCTGTCGGGGGGTATGTCGTCATGTGGCTGGACCCTGCGGTGGTCGTACCGGAAATTTCGACCGGAATTGCTATGGCCCCTGCGCCGAAGGCGGCACCCTCGTCGCTTGAAGCCACACTGGGAGGAGTTTGACTCATAACAGACTTTTCTTTTATCAGTGAATCAGACTGATACCTGCTGACCGGCGCTACTGAATTCATCGTGCGCCGGTTTTTTTGTTTGTTGAACGAGGATCACAGCCATGACAACTACATCAGCAGAATCCACCCGGGAACTCCGCCAGCGTGCCGAAGAAAAAGCCCGCCTTGATGGTGTGATGGGCTCCAAGCCATTGTCACTTACCGAAGCGCAGAAACTGGTCCACGAGTTGCAGGTGCATCAGATCGAGTTGGAGATGCAGAATGATGAGTTGCGCCATACGCACAGAGAGCTGGAAACGCAGAACAGTCAGCTACTCCAATCGCAACAATCGAAAGCCTACTATTTTGACCTGTTTGACCTGGCCCCGATCGGCTATCTGACCTTCAGCGCAAATGGGCTGATTGAGGAAGCCAACCGTGCCGCCGCCACTATGTTTGGCGTGACAAAATCCGTACTGCTCCAGAATGTGATATCTGAATTGATCTTCCCCGAAGACCTGCACATCTTTCTTTTGTACCGTAGACAGCTCATTGAAACCGGCGAGTTACAGTCGTGGAAATTGCGCATGTTGAGGTCAAACGGAACCACTTTCTGGGCACAATTACAAGCTATTCCGGTGCACAGTGGAAAATATCTGGTCACTTTTACTGATATCACCGGGCGCATGGAATTGGAGTCTGCTCGGGACGAGGCATTACTCCGCCTCCAGAAGATTGCCAATCGGGTACCCGGAGTTGTGTATCAATACAGATTGTTTCCCGATGGCAGTTCCTGTTTTCCTTTTGCCAGCGAATCTATCAGTGACATATACCGGGTCAGCCCGGAGGAGGTTCGCGAGGATGCCTCCAAAGTATTTGCCAATATTCATCCGGACGACCTCGACGCCGTCATCGAATCGATTCGGGTGTCGGCACAGGACCTGACCCCGTGGAACCATGAATATCGGGTGCAGTTTGACGATGGCGCGGAGCATTGGCTGTTCGGTAGTGCGCTCCCGGAATTGGAGGCAGGCGGCTCCGTTCTCTGGCACGGTTTCATCTCAGACATCACTGAGCGAAAACTGGCTGAGGAGGCTTTCCTCGATCAGAAGCAGTTCCTCCGCTCAACATTAGACGGGCTGAGCGCACATATTTGTGTGATCGATGCCAAGGGGGAGATAGTTATAACCAATCGCGCCTGGAATACGTTTGGTGCTGAAAATAACCCCGCTGGCGAACTTTACGGCATCGGCTTCAATTACCTGGATACATGCAAAACCACCTGCGAAAATGAGCAGGCTGCCATCGAGGAAACGGCATCCGCCATCAGAGCCGTTATCGCCGGAACGCTGCCGGAATACATCCGGGAATACCCCTGTCATTCTCAAAACGATCAACGCTGGTTCAGCTGCAGGGTAAACCCGTTCGCCGTTTCCGGGGTTCAATATGCCGTAATTTCACATGAAAACATTTCTGAACGCAAACGTGCTGAGGAGTTACTGCGAGAGGTCAATGACAAATACCGGATCGTGTTTGATAATGCCAACGACCCGATCATAATTGCAGATACGCACGCGCGGATTCTGGCGGCTAATCCGATGGCCCTCAAGCGACTCGGTTATCCCTGCCACTCTCTGGACGAGAAGCGCTGGTTCCTGATGATCGCCACACGGATGACAGGTTCCCGGGGGGGGATCGCCATTTCCCATACCGAAATAACCGCCCGCAAACTGGCGGAACTGGAACTGCAGAATCTTTTCAATGAACTTGAAGAGAGGGTCCAGGAGCGCACACAGGACCTGACCCGGGGAAATGAAATGCTGCTCCGCGAGATCGAAGAGCGCGAGAAGCTGGAGAGTTCCCTGCAGGTCGCCTATGATGAAATCTCCGCCTTCAAGGACCGTTTACAGGCAGAAAATGTGTATCTGGAGAAGGAGGTCGCCAAGAAGCACAACTTCGGTGAATTTATCGGCAAAAACCCGTGCCTTTCGGTATTGTTCGAGCGGATCAACCAGGTGGCGCCCATGAATGCGACCGTGCTGGTGCTCGGCGAAACCGGCACCGGCAAGGGGGTCGTGGCCCGCGCCATCCACAGTAACAGCAGCCGCAAGGAACGGCCGATGATAACGGTCAATTGCACGGCGCTGCCGGAGAACCTTATCGAAAGTGAACTCTTCGGGCGGGAAAAAGGGGCCTTTACCGGAGCGCATGTCCGGCAGATGGGACGCTTCGAGCTTGCCAACGGCGGCACCATCTTCATTGACGAAATCGGCGAGATGCCGCTGGAACTGCAGAGTAAGCTGTTGCGGGTCATTCAGGATGGCGAATTCGAGCTGCTGGGCAGTCCCCGCACCACCAGGGTCGATGTTCGGATCATTGCCGCCACCAACCGGAATCTGAGAGAGGAGATCCGCAAGGGTAATTTCCGGGAAGACCTGTATTACCGGCTCAATGTTTTTCCGCTGACAATCCCGCCGCTTCGTGAGCGCAAAGAGGATATCCCGACACTCGTCAACCATTTTGTTGACATGTTCAACAAGAAAAACAACAGGAAGATTACAAACATTTCAAAGGATTCCCTGTATAGACTCCAGGAGTATAACTGGCCCGGCAATGTGCGCGAACTGGAAAGCATTATCGAGCGGGCGGTCATTATCAGTCAGGGTAGCGAACTGCAGATACTGGACAGGCTGGACGTAACCCGGAAAGCGGAAGAGCCGGCGGTCAGGGACAATAAACCCATCAAAGCCATTGACGACCTGGAACGGGACCACATCTTCCAGGTGCTCCAGCTGACCGGCTGGCGGATTAACGGTGACAAAGGGGCGGCGGTGATCCTCGGGATCAACCCCAGCACCCTGCGCGCCCGGATAAAAAAGCTGGGCATCGTCCGGCAATAACATCTTAACAGCGACGTAATAGAAAATATCGTGGGAGTTCTTGAAGTTAGCCCGACTCAAAAAAACCCGCTCATCGCACTGCCACCCTGCTGACGCTTACTTTCCCCCGTTGCTTATCCGTAACGACCCCTGAATTGTTGCAAACCCTTCCGCAGGCTGAAAAGCTGCTGTCAACTCCCCCTGCAGCACAATACCAACCGGCTGATTTCATTCAAATCCATTTTTGGGTTCAATTGTTCCCGGAAATATACAGGATATTTCTGCCCCTCAATCCGGCATTAAAATTATAACACGATTTTG
>JBMOEI010000156.1:0-5360 GCA_049318985.1 Desulfuromonadaceae bacterium | reverse complement strand
ATTATTGACCTTCTCATCCAGCAGAAGAATCCCCCACCTCCTCCATCATCTGCACAACATCAGCAACAGCAGGAGGAGCCGCAGCAAGGCCAGCAAGAAGGTGGTCAGGCAAGTAGTGGCGGATCTTCACAACAAGGTGGGAACGAATCGGAGCAGGAGTTCGATCAGGATGCCGGAAGCGAGGCTGAAGAAAACAAGACCTCGCCAAAGTCAGACAACCAGCAGGAACAAAACCAGTCTAACCAGAGTAGTGATTTATCCTCTGGCGGACACGGTGCTGGCTCCGGAGGCGGAGAACGCCCCACTCCGGAAGAGATCGAAGCGATGCTCAATAACTCCACGGGCTATGGTGATCTCTCCGAACTAATTCAGTCGGAGCTTAACAATATGGCCGCTCAAACCAGCTCCATCGATATGCGAAGTGTCCCCTCGTTTCCTGAAATCGGAAGAATGAAAAGCAGGTTCGGAAAACTGGACGAGGTTGAAGCTATTTCCGCGTCATCCAGAATGCGGGCACGCATAATGGGGCAACTTCAATCAATCAAACGTCAACCGGCATCTTTTGGCTCCTCCGGGCGCACATTGGCAACCAGTAAACTGGTCAAGATGGCAACCGGTGATCCCAAAATATTCAAAAAGAAGATCGAAACGGTTGAAATAAACACCGCTGTTACCGTAATGCTCGATTTATCGGGCAGCATGGATGACAAGTACGATGTCGCTAATGCAGCGGCGTTTGCCTTACACAACACCTTATTTGGACTGAAAGGAGTATCCGTCTGTTCTCTTGAGTTCAGCGGGAAATCCAATCAGCCTGAAGTCAACATCCTCGTTGACTTCGGCAAGAAGCCCTTGTCCGAATGTTTCAACCATTATCCCTTTGATGGGACTCCCACGCATACGGCTATTTGGGTTGCACGAGCAATGCTTTTGCAGCGCTCGGAACCTAGAAAGATCATGCTTATCCTGACTGACGGCTGTCCATGTAACGGATCTGAAACACATGCCGCTACACAGAGAACCATGAAGGAAGGTATTGAGATCGCCGCCATCGGCATCATGCACAGCGGGGTGAAAAATTACTGGAAAAACAACCAAATCATCAACACCATCGAGGAACTTCCGGCAGCAATGTTTGGGGTTATGGAGGAGTTGCTGACTAAACGCTAAATTCACAACCCACCGGGGGAGCAGATCATTCCCCGGCAGCGGGAATGTTCTGCCTTCTCGACAAGAGCAAAGGAGGACACTGTGGAACAACTCACTATCAGTTTCCAAGGAATGGGATCGATCGATCTGAATCCTATCTTGTATGATTTCGACTTGGAAAACACGTACCAACCACCTACACCGGCTTTGCCTGCAAATCCCAATCTGGTAACGCTACCAAATGGCCCAAAAAGCCATTCATCCGTAGTAGCCGCCTGGGAGTCAATTCCTTCTGAAATCAGACATGGAAAAATGCGCCTCTGTTTTGATAAGCAAATATCGCTACAGCTCAACAGAAGGCATAAAACAGCAGAAAAACCGGTCCACGAATTCCGGCTTTTTGTCACAAAAAGCGGGATGCTCTGCCATACCAATACTGCCCGAACTGGTTTTCCATTTGATGCAGAGGATCTTTATCATCTGGTCTCAATTGAGCCCGTTCCGGATAAGGATATGGTGGAGAAAGTCAGAAACTTAGCCAACAGGTTTTATCCCGGAGTCTGGGAAGACCTGAAGGCAAAGCTGCTGGCGACACCCAATGAGTATCTCCAAAACTACGGATATACGGTGACAAGCATAACCGGAAAATTCCCTGATTACGTTATTGCCAACATCAAAACTGCATTCGCGGAGAAGTCTAATTACTCGTACGATGCAGGTGGAGGGTGGAACAGTACCAAAAAGACCGGACGCGATCTCAAAGTAGAGTGCAAACTCTGCGATGATACTATTTATCGAGCCTGGTTCTCATCAGAGTATCCAGGATGCGCCAACGGTGATTATTGGCTCCTGGTCAACCCTACAACGGCAATTTTCAAAGAAAGGGATTAACAAACAAATAACCTACCCAGCAGGGCGGAAACACACGTCCCTGCCGGGATACGTGCGTTCACTCTGCCATCTAAAAAGGAGAGAACCATGACACAGCACAATCTTTTTGGAGTTGAATCAACTCCGATTACACACAAGATAACTATCAAAGAGATCCACCCGGTAATGAAAACAGTTGTCATACGAGAAGATGCTCCTTTGTGGGTAAATACTCGCTTTACACGTCCCGCCCAGGTGTTTGAAATGTTCCGTGACCTCAATAATGAGACCAAAGAGCATTTCATAACATTACATCTTGATGGAAAAAACCGGATCGTTTGTAAGGAAACTGTTTCAATTGGCTCTCTTAATCAAAGTATCGTTCATCCCAGAGAAGTATTCAAAACCGCATTGTTATCAAATGCGGCTGCCATTTTACTCCTGCATAATCATCCATCAGGAGACCCCAATCCCAGTAATGAAGACCGTTTGATCACTCGCCGTTTAATAGAATGCGGGCAGCTGATCGGTATTCACGTTCTGGATCACATTATTATCGGGGCAGATGGTTTCATATCATTTGTCGAAGATGGTTTGATGGGGTGACCTTATTTTGGCTGAAAAGGAGCTGAAAATGAAAAAAATAACCATTGCCAACGACAAAGCGTCAGCAACTGTCGTCTGCCAGGATCTAATCCTGGATGACTCAGTTCCTGGTGCCCGCAATATTTTCTATCTCAACGTCTACGGGCCAACTCAGGAGATCAGGGCTTTTGCCCAGATTCTAGCTATGAAAGGTGCCCTTGAATGTCATGATAATGCAATTGGACCTATCAACGTATGGAGTAGCCATCCCCTGCGGGTCATTCCGAAGATGGGCGAAGGGTATTCGGGGGCGTATATCACGCCATCGATAGACTCGTCGTTTCTGATCGGCAACTCGAAGGAGGACTGTTACGAGGTCTTCAGCAGGATACTTGACCAGAGGGAGTTCGTTCATCGCGACTGGTACGAGGCACTGTTCAATGAAGTGTCTATGGAGATTGAGCCGATGGTTGGAATCAAGCGCTGCTGGAAGTTTCGTGCCCGCGAACTGAAGTCGGAGATAGTTAATCGGCTCAAGTATGGCGGACTCAAGATGCCTCCCGCAACAGCTCATTTTACTATTGAGAAGGAGGAACGCCATGAACTATCCCATTGAACGGGTAGCAGACAACTGGGAACGCCGGATCATCAGAAACGGTTACGTCCAGAATCGTGAAATATACTCGAATGGCCGTCGCGGAGCGTGGCAGTTTTACGTGTCCGGTTTCGACGGTACAGTTGAAGGAAAGATGGGACGCTGTTCAGTCCGCAAGGAGGACGGCAGCTATGATCGTAACGTCCCCATCAATCCGGACAACCGGATCAAAATCAATGGGCGCTGGTATGATCGGCGTTACTGGGACCACTGAAACTAAAAAGTGACATTTATCTATCCCGCTCGGGGGTAGGCGGTTTTGACCTCCTCCCTCAAAGGTAGGGGTGTCATCTCTGTCTGCCCCCTTACTACTTAAGGAGACAGGCATGGAACTTACAAACACCATTAACAGCTCGTTTTCCCGAACTCGGGGGAACGAACTGAATAAGGGTTTCTACCCGACCTTTCCAACTGATATCCAGACGGTTCTTCACATTGTGGAGCCATCATTCGGCTGGAAAAACCGGCGCTACAATGCCCTTAAAACTATTTCTGTTCTCGACCCCTGCGCGGGTGAGGGCGAATTCCTTGCCACGGTAACCCGTTGGCTCAAACGGCGCTATGTCGCTGCCAACGGCTCACCACACGAAATCCTCTCCTATGCCGTTGAACTGGACACCAACCGATTCGACAAAATCCACGGGACAACCCAGAAACTCAACACGTCGTTCTTTGACGTGGAGATTTCCGGGAAGTTCAACCTGATCCTGTTAAATCCGCCCTACAACAAGGCAGCCGGCAACGAACTTGTTACCTGGATGGAAAAGACAGCTCCTCTACTTGCATATGAAGGCGTGATGGTTCTCATCATTCCCGAATATGAGTTGAAAGGGAGACTGCTTGAGATCATTCAGGGAACATTTCCGTTCGCCTACGCCTTCCAGAGCGAGGAATATGCCCGCTTTAAGCAGGTGGTTGTGTTTCTGGCAAAGGATCAGGACAACAGCAGTGAGATCTACCATCAATATGTCCGTTATCAAAGTTGGCCAGCTGCCAACCTGGGGGAAGGTGCGACACGGGTGAAATACACCGTGCCGGGCAACAAACGCCAGACACTTTCCCTTGGCGGCAGTAGCGGCAGCAACCGCCCGCTTATGACCGCACGAGACCTCACGGAATTTTACCGGGAGTGCGAAATCCGTATAGACAAGGCAGCGGACATGATGCTGGACCGACAGTATCCGTCGTCCTATGACACCAGCATTCAACCAATCTCAACACTACGAACGGCGCATGCCGTTCAACTTGCTGCCATGAACAGCCAAATCGAATCCGTCACCATCAATGGCGAATTTTTCCTGGCCAAATTCATGGTCATCACCAAAACCGAAACCTTCAAAGACCCGGAGAGCAATAGCGAGACAACCGTCTGCAAGCCAACAGTAGAAGCATTTCTGATGGATCGCCACGGGAACGTACAGCCAGCCCGCGAACATGGGTTTGATTATTACGAACTCAACAGCCGTCTTTCATCGGTACTTTTGCAAAAGCTTTCTCGATTGTACCAACCCCTCCATGAAATCGGTCAGGACGAAACATACCTGGTCGATGAACTACAGGGGATCGGTCTGCTCCCACCACAGCGGGAAGCGGTCAAGGCTGTCATCAAAGCCTACCGTTCCGGACGCCGGGGCGTTGGCATTCGTGCCAATACCGGCACCGGCAAAACATGGATCGCGAAAGCGGTTAAGTACCTCACCAGGGCAAAACGCACGGTGATGGTATCAGAACCGCAGCTTATTCCCCAGTTGGTGCGAGAATACGCCAGCGAGGGATTCGCCGTACATGTCATTGACTCCTGGGACGCTTTAAAAAAACTCTCCGTAAGCAGGCCATATGGTCTCTACCTGATTGCCTATACGCGGCTCAGGATGCACCCAAAATACCGGCTCTGTATCAAAAGTCGCAAAACAATCGTCAAGAAGGATGGGCACAGCTCCGTTGAATATGCGGAAGTCTGTCCCTCCTGCCGTTCGCCTCTGGCCGAGAAGATCCGCAAAGGGGACAAACCCAAATGCGCGTACTGCGGCGAACCGCTCTTCACCTATATCCCTGAAAATGACCGACCGGAGATGACCTATCGTCGCTGGATCAGCGAAAT
>JBMOEI010000155.1:0-5511 GCA_049318985.1 Desulfuromonadaceae bacterium | reverse complement strand
GGAGACCGGTTTTTCACCTGCCCTTATTTCCCAGATTGAAAATAATAATGTTTCACCACCGATAGCGACCCTGTCCAGAATTGCCAAATTCTTTGATGTAAAAATCGGCCTGTTTTTTACCGAAGATGAAGAGGAGTGCCGCTACGAAGTAGTCCGCTCCCACGAGCGCAAATCGATTCCCCGCGTTATCTCGAAGGCCGGCACCAGTCAGGGGTATTCATACGAATCGCTGTCATTTCATAAACAGAACAAGAAAATGGAACCGTTTCTGCTTTCCATTACCGAAAAGGCACTTGAAGAAAACACCTACAGTCACGACGGCGAAGAGTTTCTCTTCGTTATGAGCGGAATTGCTGAACTTGTCCTTGATGAAAAACGGATTATTCTCGAACAGGGTGACTGTGTCTATTTTGATTCATCATTAAAGCATCGACTGCTCTCAAAAGATGGCACTGAAGTCAAAGTGCTGGCAGTCGTTACACGTTAGATCCAACAGAGGTAGCTGATATACAATCAAACAGGAAGGATGGCGAAGATGTCAAAAACCGCAATTAAACCATCACTGAAAAACCCGTTCGCACCGGCAGAAACTCAGGAATTTACTATTCCCGGTGAAATACCGGGAAAAAAAGGTGGCTATGAAGAGGCCATGCAGGCGGGACACGATCTTATTCAGCGACCGATTCATTCGGTCAGTATTGATCAGATCGAGAAGCAGCACTTCAAGAAGCGTATGACCGTTTGGGAGCGTATTCGCACCCTGACAGCCAGCCAGCCGAATATTCTCTTCCAGAACTGGGGCAAAAACCTGGACGGCGCTTCGCTGGTAACCGGAATTATCAACGTTGATGGCCGTGACGTTGCTATTTACGGGCACGACTTCACCGTGCGGGCCGGTTCCATCGATGCCACCAACGGCAGCAAACTTGCCAAGCTGTTCAACATGGCGGGGGAAAAGGGTATTCCGGTTATCGGCATGAATGACAGCGCCGGTGCCTTTGTACCGGCCGGTGTCGGCGGTCTTGACGGCTATGCCGAGGCATTTACGGCGCTGCGTAAAATCAGCGGTGTCGTGCCCTCCATCATGTGCATGTTCGGCTTTAACGCCGGTGGCGGCAGCTATCTGCCACGCCAGGGGAGCTTTGTCATTCAACCGAATGACACCTTCTTCGGCCTCACCGGTCCGGGTGTTGTCAAGTCGGTACTCGGAGAAGATATCACCCCGGAAGAGCTGGGTGGACCGAAAGTCCACGGCAGGTCCGGCGTTGCCGATCTGACGGTTAACGATGAAGTTGCGGCACTGCGGCAGGCGTTGCGGCTGCTCTCCTATATTCCTGATAACAACAGTGTCATGTCCCCCTACCAGCCGACCAGCGACCCGCTTGACCGGAAAACCTGGGAGATCAATACGCTGCTGAAAAAAGCCTTCAACTCGCCGACCGGCTTCAACACTCCGTTCGACGTCTCAATTGTCATTCAGCAGATCTGTGACCATGGCGATTATTTTGAACTGCAGCCGGAGCGAGCCCGTGAAGTCGTCACCGCCTTTGGCCGCCTTGATGGCAACGTTGTCGGCTTCTGCGCCAACAACAGCGCCGTGTCATCAGGACAGATCGATTGCGACTCCGCCGTTAAAATCGCCCGTTTTGTCCGCTTCTGCAATATTTATAATATTCCGATCATTTTCATGGAGGACACCACCGGATTCCTCCCCGGTCGTGAGCAGGAATCACGCGGCATCGTCCAGGCCGGTCGCTCAATGCTCGACTCCATCGTTGATGTCCGTACCCCGCGCATTCTACTGATCCTTCGCAACGCCTACGGCGGCGCGTATGCTTCCTACAACAACTACCCGACCGGTGCCGATCTGGTTCTGGCACTCCCGACTACCCGTCTTGCGGTTATGGGACCGGCCGGTAAAGAGTTCGTTTACAAGGATGAAATGCGCAAAATTCGCGGCTCCGCTGCTGATATGGTTAAAAACGGCACCAAAGAGCGCATCACAGCCGGAATGAACGGCGATGATGCCAAAAAAGATGCTGAAAAAGAGGCCGGAGAGTGGCTCAAACTGCAGGAAGGCGCGCTTAACACCCGTTACGAGAAAGAGCTCATGAACCCGAAAGAAGGTCTGGCACTCGGTTCGATCTCATCGATCGTCATGCCGACTGACCTGCGAAAAGTGCTGGGCGAGAACATGAACTTCTTCCTGCGCCATTACAAGCCATCACCAATGGGCGGCATCCAGAGAGAGTTCCACTAAAAGACAAGGGCTTTCACCACGGAGACACGGAGAAAACCAAGAACGAAGTTTAAATTCTTTGGGGTAAACCATAGATTAAAAGGCAGAAGCCTTTGTTTTAACAAAAAAGATTTTTATTTTTGACTTTCTCCGTGCCTCCGTGCCTCCGTGGTAGATTTTTGATACTGTTTTTATCCGACTACATGATTGGAGATACATTGCGATGACTGATTATTACAAGCACAACCCGTTGATCCACCGCGACCGCCGCCTGAGCCTGTCACAATCCGAATGGGTACGTTCTTTTGCCTGTGAAGACCTGAAGCCGCTGATCGTCTGCCGTGGTCCGATCCGGAAAGAGGCAATGGATGTCTACACGGAGATGGGGATTTCCCATTACGGCATTCTGCTCTCCGAGAAGGATTCCATTGTCTATCCGAACGCTCTGGCCCCTGAACTGCGCCAATTGACCGATTCAACCCGGGTACACCGGGTTCCGGACTACAGCGGTGCGAGCAAGGAAGAGCGTGTCGAGCGCATGAATCAGATTATTACTATTGCCAAAGATAACGGCTATGACTCGGTTTTTGCCGGCTACGGCTTCATGGCGGAAGATGAAGAGTTTGTGGCGACCATAGAAAACGCCGGGCTCAAATTTATCGGACCATGCGCCGGAACACAGGCCAAAGCCGGCAAAAAAGACGAAGCCAAGCGCACCGCTCTCGCGGTTGACGTCAGTGTTACCCCCGGAATCAACAATATCACGGCGCTGACGCTGCTGAAAAAGTTCCCGACCCGCGAAAAGCTGCTCAAGCTTGCCGATGCCGAAGGGCTCGATTGCGACAGCACTGTTCTCGGCGATAAGAAAATTGATATTGCGACCCTGGCTGATCACATTCTCATGGCTTCGTATCGCAAAGGCGTCGACCTGTTCTCGATTGAAGAGCTCTGTGCCCAGGTGCAGACTGAAGTCGTCGAGCTGTTCAAAAAACATCCGCAGAGCCGCTTCCGTATTAAAGCGATCGGTGGCGGTGGCGGCAAGGGACAGCGCATTCTTGGCGCCTCCCTGCTGACGCTCAAAAAAGCAACCGACAAACAGATTGCCGAAGCCGCCAGGGAAGCGCCGACACTGGTCCGTGAAATCCTGAATGAAGTCAAAACCAACGGCGTCGGCGACAATAAAAATGTGCTGGTTGAGCTGAATATTGAACAGACCCGTCACAATGAAATCCAGTTGCTCGGTAACGGTGTCTGGTGTGTGTCTCTCGGCGGACGTGACTGCTCGCTGCAGATGCATGAGCAGAAACTGCTGGAAATTTCCGTTACCCAGGAAGGGTTGACCACCGCTATTGAAAACGCCAAAAAAGCGGGGCGTAAAGCCGAAGTAAAGGCGCTTGAGAGCGATTTGAAAGTGCTGAAGCGTATGGAAGAAGAGTCAGCCCGCTTCGGTCTGGCGGTCGGCCTCGATTCCGCATCAACCTTTGAGTGCATTGTAGACCGCGACCGTCACTACTTCATGGAGGTTAACACCCGTATTCAGGTGGAGCATCGTGTTACCGAGCTTTGCTACAGCCTCAAATTCACCAACCCCCAGGACGAGAAAGACTTCTTCGTTGTAGAGTCACTCGTTGAAGCGATGGCGCTTATCGCCCGTCACAAAGAGCGGCTGCCGAAACCGGAGCGTTTTGTCCGCTTCAACGCTTCCGCCGAAGCCCGCCTCAATGCGACTGATGCATCGCTATCTCCGCACGCCGGCGGCGTAATCCGCTACTGGTCAAAGCCGATTGCCGGAGAGATCCGCGATGATCAGGGTATCTGCCTCGTTAATCCCGATACCGGCATGTTCATGCGCTATCGGGTCGCCGGTGCGTATGACTCTAACATCGCACTGCTTCTTACCAAGGGTGGCGACCGTCTTGAGAGCTACCAGGAGATGGCAAAAGTCCTCTGTCACACAACATTGCGCGGCAACGATGTCGGCACCAACCTCGAGTTCCATTACGGTCTGGTGAACTGGTTCCTCGGCTATAACGTTATGGCCAAGCCGACCACCCGCTTTGTTGTGCCGTATCTGACACTGGTCGGCCTGCTGAAGGAAGAGGCCAGCAAGCTTGATCCGGTCTTTGCCTTTATCCAGATGAAGAAGCAGTATGCCAAAATGATAGCCGAACAGTTTCCGAATCAGCCTGATGCCGCCAAGGCCATGTCACAGACGCTGGATCGCAAAGGGACACTGGTGACCCGCCCGATCGAGAAATTCATCGAAGATCCGCATCTGCTGGCCGGCTGGCTAAGCCTCAACCGGAAGAACTTCAAGATGGAAAAGGGCAACGTCATCTGGCTCAAAAACCCGGTGATCATTCTCGATGAAACCTACAAATATCTCAATATGCACTACCGGCGCCACGTCCCGGCCGCCGAAGTTATCTGGAGTCATGATAACGATGTCCTGCAGAGAGCGCTCAGTTTTTACGCAACGCTCAACGAAAAATTCAAGCTGGGTGCCGATGACCACGCTAAACTGGTCACCATTCTTGACAAGGAAAAGCCGCAGGGTGGTTTTTCTGCAGAGTTGTGGGCGGAGATTCGCGCCTCTCACTTCGGTTTTGAAGCCGGAGTTGAGCTGCTCGGGATGCTGTTCCTGGTCGCCGATAAAACCAACTTCTGGGATTTCAAAGTCGAAGAGGATCTTGAAGTAACCATTCCGGATTACCTGTTTGACGCCGAACTGCAGGTCAGGATGAAAAAGATTCTGGTGCCTCCACCGGCTACGAAAGCCGACGAAGTTGTCGCGATCTGCGGCGGCATGTATTACGGTCAGGAAGCCCCCGGCCTGCCTACCTTTGTTCATGAAGGGATGCATTTTGACAAAGGGCAGGCGCTTTACATCATCGAAGTCATGAAGATGTTCAACACCGTCCGGGCAACCTACTCCGGTACCATCGACAAGATTGTCATCCAGAGCGGTGACGGTTCGATCGTCCAGAAAGGTCAACCGCTCTTCAAGATCACCCCGGACGAGAAGTTCGTCGAAGTCGATCCGAAAGCGGTTGAAAAAGAAAAACGCGAGCGGACGACAGAGTATCTGAAAGCGGTTCTGTAAGAACGTATAAGTTACTGATGAAGAAGCAAAAGCCAGGGCGGGGAGTATGACTTCTTCCCTGGCTTTTTTAATCTAAAAACAACTTTTCACCACGGAGACACGGAGACACGGAGAAAACCAAGATCAAAAGCCTGAAGCCTTTGGGGTAAACCAAGATCAAAAGCCTGAA
>JBMOEI010000154.1:0-5531 GCA_049318985.1 Desulfuromonadaceae bacterium | reverse complement strand
CACGGATCAAGTTGAAGCGACTCTATCCGAAATTATAAATGTTACAAGGTACTAGGTAGTATGAAAGAAGAGCACAAAAAAACACGATAACTATATTAATCGGCGCGCTTGTCACAAATGCACTACTATGCTTGATTAAAAACGGCTGCTGCCACAGATAGAGGGAATAGCTTAACACTCCAACAAATACGAGCGGGCGGGCTTCCAAAAACTTCCCTAAATAGCTAGTTGAATTCCTCAAACACCAATCAATAAACAGCACGATTGAAAGATTAAGTATTGTTTGACCTATCGGATACATAATCGAGATGGAGCCACCAAAGTGATCAAGCGTAACTATCAAACATATAAGCCCGACAACAGTTATTCCACTACTCTGTATTCGCGTAAACAAATCATTCTCGCCGAGTTTCGTTTTTATAAACCCAAACACACACCCGGTTGCAATCGCATCTGCAATCGTCTCAAAACTCTCCCCAATCCCGATCCGATCATCCGGAAAATACTTCCACGTTAATACCCTGACAACCGGCCCGATAACAAGATACGCAGTTGAGCAGAAGAGCGCCCCGCGCATACCGAACAGAAGGAACATAGCAGGCCAGAGAAGATAAAATTGTTCCTCCACAGCCAGTGACCAGAGATGCCCCAGTTCCCAGGCTCGATCATGATGATAATTAGTGGTGTACGTTACCGCATGCAGGAGATCTCCTTCCTTTAGAGAAATAAAACCCAGTGCACTCGCAATCAGAATGGCAAAAATAAACGCATAGAAGGCCGGAAAAATACGAAATGTTCGGTTGAAATAGAACTTTAACAGAGAAATGGTGCCTGTTTTTTTATACTCAGAGATAAGCAAGGTGGTAATCAAAAATCCGGAGATTACGAAAAATATCCGTACCCCCAGGTTACCCATTTTGGTAAACGGCAGAATCCATTTTGGTACATCCTGACCGACGGTACCTATAAAATGAGCAAGCAGAACAAGTGAGATTGATATGGCTCGGATACCATCCAGGCAGGGAATTCGCTTTGAGACAGGTTTGGTTTGTTGGGTCATAGATCGATTCCTCACACTTCAATAACAAGATCAACAACCATGAAATTCTAAGTCAAAAGCATTAACGCAGGGTCGCAAAGGCACAAAGTCGCAAGGAAAACCGGAAAAGATGGACTAAAGCCTTTGAGGTGAAACCATAATTATTTGTTTTCGTTCTGAGCGCCTTCGCTTAGAAGCGCCTACTTTTGGTGCGACTTGGCTAATCCTGAGAATTCCTGAAGCTGATACCTTTTATTTTAGCCTCGGGATTACAGAACGTTTTTTTTCGTTAGGCGTACAGAAACAATCCGGCATTTTTGATAAGGTTTTATAAGGTTCCTGCAGCAATTGCTCAGGAGTAATTTCTTTAAACCCCTCTCGACTCAAGAGACGTATAATTTCCTCTTCCTGTGTTAATCTGATTTTTTTAGCCATTTTAGGTACCTCTCGACGTAAAGTTCGTAATTATCTTTCAAATCCTTGATTGCTAAATCCAATCCTTGCTTGTTATCCAAAAGCTCAAACCAGACCTTGCGTTTAACTTTGCCATCTACACCAAGTATATCTTTATGAGGACAATCATGTGCACTGTCGAAACGAATAACTTCTTGATAACCGTTACGTACCAACTTTACGACATATCTCACCAAAATGCCCTGGTTAGTTTCAAAAAAAACGTGTATCTCAATACCATCCTTCAGTAAAATTGCATAGTATCGAACAGGCATGATGTACTCCAATGGGAAAATTAAAAACTCATTTCTGAATAATTAGTGTTCAGCGGGGCATCCAAATGCTGAAGAAATGGTGACCTCCCTTTATTCGAATCACCAAGCAACGCCCGGTTTTACTGTACTCAGAGATAAGCAGGGTGGTAATCAAAAAACCTGATCACGAATATTTTCAATCTTATTCACCATTTCTTTGGCACTCACAAAGTGAACGGTAACATTGTCCTCATTCTTATATTTCTCAATTCCCTCAAAGAAAATTTTCCAGCCACCATCATCAAACAGCATCTTCATCACGGCTTCCTGTGTGCCATGGGTATACAATTTCACAAACACATGCTCAGGCGCACCTTTGACCGACACCCCGGCATCAATCCACAGCTTGACCCGCTCTGCCGAAGGGGGGAAATTGCCCAGTAAGCCGCTATATTCAAGACGGGGAACCAGACCGAACTTCCGCCGCCCCCAATCGAGCAACAATGGCCCCTGCACCATTAACAAGCCTTCGCCTCGTTTGCCAACCTCCGCATCCACACCCCAGTCATGCGACTTCGGCATTCCCGGCTTATCAACGGCGTAATAGATACTGTTCACCTTGCGGGTCTGAGTATCACTGGGAGCAGACGGCAGGGTAAAATCGGCATAACAGCCGGTTTCAAGAAGTATTTTTATTTCATCATTCACCCCGCACCAGCGCCCATCCTTGCGCGAATTACAGAGCGACCAGTTACCATGAATAAAACCATAGACAATCTCGCCGGTCACCGTATCAACCGACAGCAGTCCATGCTGCTCATGCAGGCGATGCTTGAAGTCAAGCAGGGTCCGGCGCAGGTTTTCCGAAGTATCATTATCATGATGCAGGTGAATTTCCACTTCGCCATAACCGGCATGGCACAACTCCGCCACGGCATTCAGATCATCAATCTGATACTCTTCCTCAGGGTAGAAAAAGCTGTACTTCAACCGATTACCATCGGAGTCGCGATACTTATCTGCAACCTTCGGATATTCATTCAACCAGCGCTGAATCCGCTTCCGGGCGGTCGCTTTATCGGCGCCGTTCCAGTACGGTTCAAAATGATCGCAGATACAGAAATAGACATGTTTGGGAGGGACTCGTTCACCTCGGAGAGTTCTGCCGATTTCGCGGGAAAAGTAGTGAGGGAGCCATTGTGCTGTTGCAGCTATCTTGTTGAGCATACGCAGATCAATCCAATTCGATTCTTGTTGCACGTCTCAAATACGTGGCCGTACCAACCAGCCGCCATGTTTCCGGTAATAATACAAAAGCCCCCAGAAGTGACTGAGTGACGTTTTGGAAAGAGGCTTTTTGTGCGTTATTTGTTGAGTGTGATGCAGCACGGTAAATGCAGGATCATAAAGAATTCTGAAGCCAGCCAGCCAGACCCGCAGTGAATAATCAATATCTTCCGGAGCGTAGAAAATCATTTCGTCCAGATAACCCACCTTCTCCATAACATCTCTTCTGAAAAACCAGCAGGCTGAAATGGCGGTATCAACCTCACACTCTTCCAGAAAAGGAAAGTTTTCATAAAAATCGCTGTTTTTTGTACTGATCCCAAAAACAATCCGGGGAATTTTCATCAGTTTATTGAGCATGGTCGGAAAGCGCTTGACTGAATTCTGTACAGTACCATCCGGCAGCAACAGGCGTGGCACAATCAGCCCTACTCTCTTGTCTGAACTCAAGCGATCAATGACCGCAGTCAGACTCCCTTCACCCTGTTCCGTATCTGAATCGAGGATGCACAAATAATTACCCCGTGCTTTTTTCAACCCAAGGTTTCGTGTATAGGTTGTCCCCCGGTTACAGTCAAGCGTGATGAGATGGAAGGCATCAGGTGAATCCTTTTTGTAGTTTTCAACGATGCCGCAAGAACCATCATGCGAACCGTTATCGATGACAATTATTTCGAACGAAACAGCCTCTTCAGAGCACTTCTGGATAATCGAATCAAAACAACGCCTGAGATATCCTTCCGAATTCCATGTCAGGATTATATATGAGATTGTCGGTGCAGATGTGGCGTTTAGCATCTGAAAATCTTCCTCACTTTCACACCCGATTTGTTGACTTGTAAACTTCCCACTTTAGTCATTCTCTATCTCTTCACAACTCAAAACCGCTGGAAAAGGAGCGCTAAATGGTAATTTTGGATTGTGCATTGAAAACTTTTTTAGCCTCGAAATTACTGGGATTTTAACTTCAAAGGCAATCCCTACGTTCGGTTACACTGATTGTCTTATATGTTTCCGACAATAATTGACAATCCGACTAACGCTATCAAACAGGAGCGGCGTACTCTGTAGTACTTCCTTATAAATTTCTGAAATATCTTCCTCTGACTCGGCGTATTCATGTGCAATGCGGTTGCGCAACTTTCTGATTTCGACAAAACGTATTCCGGATTCAATGAGACCTTTCTTTTCTGCACGGTTGATTGAATCGCGGACAGTTTCTGGCGGCTCATCGAGATCAAGTATATCAATCAACTTGATGGACTGTTTTATAATCAGATCTGATAGCCTCGCAAATTTGGCAGTCAACGATTCAAATCTGTCCTGTTCTTCCGCAACGTACTGTTCCTTGATCCCGATCCCCTTACAGATGATGTAGGAATAGTTGAGCGTATCAACGGCTTTCTGCAAGCGCCCCAGAAGCTCTTCAAGATATTCAATCTCTGCCGCTACCATAGTTGAATCGCCCCCTTGGCAAGAATCATTTTTGAAAAGGAGCTCGGTGTTTTTTTGTTGGTCAGTACAAAATCAATTTTCTGTTCGTCAATGTTTCTGAAGAGTGTATCCTCGATATGAGCCAGCATACTTCGTCTGATAAAATCTGACTTTATCAGAATATCTATGTCTCCTCCACGTTTTGCGTCATCAAGGCGGGAACCAAAGAGGTATATTTCTGATTCCTTGTCAAAACTGGTAATTGCAGCAATAATTGCTGCCTGTTCTTCCGACTGGATCCGCATTGATTTTCCTTGTTCTTGATATTCGGTCTGATTGCCCAACAACCATCTAACTCTGCGTTCGTCTGCGGTTAAGGTAAGGATTAAGTATAGGGACTGAAAAAAAACTGAAATGTCGTTCATTCCGAGTGGCCACGGATAAACCATGTTGGAGTGCAGTAGCTGCTATCATAACATCTGCACCATCGTGGCCAACACGGGCAGAAAGTTCTCCCCGGCGACAGGCTATTGCCGAGGTTATCGGGAGCAGTCGATCGCTATAATTTTTCATCAGCGCATCAAGCCACCGTTGCAAACGTTCGGCAAACGGTGCATCAATACTCCGCTGCAAAGCTATACCGCGCTGTATTTCGCTGATGGTTACCACGCTGATATAAAGATCTTTTTCCGCTGTTGACGAGAGCCAGGAAACCACATTTTGGTCTGGAACCCGCTTGCGAAGTTCCGAAATAACCATTGTATCGAGAAGCCACATCAGAGTTCGATCTCGCGGGACTGAAACGGCATGCGTTCAAGCTCCACGTCATCCTTTGGCATCCCAAGCAGATGTTCAACAAAGCGAGGCATTGCGGCTGCTTTTGATTGCTCCATGCGGAGATATTCATCAGCAGCCACGACTACTACCACTTCACGTCCATGCCGGGTCACATGTTGCGGTTCACCATGAAGCGCGGCTTCAACCAATTTACTGAACTGGTTCTTGGCGTCCTGTAATCGCCATGTTTCAGATCGCATAGAATTCCTCCCGCATAACTAGCCAGA
>JBMOEI010000153.1:0-5548 GCA_049318985.1 Desulfuromonadaceae bacterium | reverse complement strand
CAGAGTTAACGAGAAGAGGGCGCGAAACCGGCTGGAGTCGATTCCAATAGACGGCAGAGCTAATCTGGTGCAGATCGACGGCGCACAGGTTGGGATCCCTCTTCTTTTTTTATTTGTGCCACAGCAGTTTACCTTCTCTGAATCTGTTCATCCTCCCCCTGTCAGCGTTCATCATATTCCACATAATACTTCCGTCTGACTCTACTTTGACGATCACAGCGATATCTGTCTTGCCTGAGAAAAGACCTATGTACCGCTTTCTCATCTTGCCGTCGCTGTATTCAGTCCCCCAGATCTCAAAAGGGTTGTGCAACGTAGGAAAAATATAATCCGCGTACCGCTCCCTTGCATTGTCGCGTTTTTCGACCAGGTGGAAAAGACTGCCGTTTGTTATCGTCACCGTTTCCAGCGGGGTCTTGATATCTATCTTCCCTAGGGTCTTGTCAATTCCGAGCGAAACTTGCAGCATTGTCAAAGCGGATTCTATGGAAAGGGCTTGTTCATATACCTGCGGGGCTTCCAGTCTTAACGACGGACCTATATCTCGCAGATCACCGAGGCCATATTCTCTCCAAGTCTTTTGACCCGGTATTGCTTGAATGTGTGTCATGCCGGAGACATTACCACTTTTCGACGGTATCGCCAACAGTAGAGGACACAGTAGAGGACATCTTATCGCCTGGGTGGTCGGAATAGAACGCCTACCTGAGGTTTCCGTTGTTTTAGGAACAACGGGGACACAAATATAGCATGGAGTTGTAGGGAAAATATTCGATCAATAGAACCAAATATGCTGCGATAGTATGCTATCAAAAATCAATAAGCGATCTTATTGATAGATGAATAGGGCACATTTCGTTGCTATCACAGGGGCATGGTCTATTGGTACTCTGCAAAGGCACAATCCTTAAAAAAAGATAAGCGGTTGTTGGAGTGATACCAGCCAAAATAAAAGATCACGGTAAACCTAGACAAATAGGGTAGGGGTAACTGATGAGCGACAATTAGAACTCACGACCGACCGGCCGGCCGATAAATGTAGTTGACGTTCATCATTTAACAGAGCGCTGATATAAATCCACTTGTCTTTACTGAAAGCAAATGGATAATTTCAAGGGTAGGCTGCCGGAGGGTTGCCAAGTACTCCAGCCCCCGGTTTGTTCCACTCTCCACTAATAGAGTTCTGCTCTATTAGTGCCAAGTTAGGGTGGGTGCTACATGCTAACCCATTAATCAATAGCTGATTACTTTTCAAAAAGACATAAAATTGGACAGGAGTTTCGAATTGACTTTACAATAAAATTGCTATATCCATAAATTCTAATAAAATATATGAGATAATTCAATGTTAATTGAAAACATCGAAGAATTTAATCTGATACAAAAGCCGCCTCTTTCAGCACATATGCTGACGGGCGGCTTTTGAGATTCAGGCATATTGTTATGTTTCGACTTTTAACAGGAAAACGCCAAAATACTCCGTCACCGGTCTGCAAACCAGATGAAGATAGATGCCGACAGATAGTGAGTGAACAATTAAGTTATATCGTTAAGACATGTGATATTGCCGTCTCAGGCACGTACTCAGCTGGGAACAAACTATCCGTTGCGGGAGATGGTGGAGCCAGTTATTACATCCACCGGCATGCTACTCTTGATGCCGAGGAGCTATTTGTTCATGTCGTTGACCATCTCAAAGAAGACAGCTATCGTCGCATCCGCGAATTCCAGGGGCGCTCGTCAATAACCACCTACATCACGGCAATTATCGGTCGATTGGTTGTTGATCTTGTCCGGCAACGCACCGGGCGAAATCGGGCAAAGGAACGGTCTGAGAGCCAAGGTGAGTTGGGACGTCACGTCTACGATCTCATGGTAAAGCGTGGCCATTCTGCCGATGAGGCTGCAGACATTCTGCTGACCAATTTCTCTATTCAGGCTTCAGCAGGTGAACTGATGGAACTGCACAGAAGCATGATGGGTAGGGATGTACGCCATCAATCCTGTGCTGAGACCGAGACCGCCTGGGGGGCAGATGGGGAGTTTGTCGTCGTTCAGCGTCAAAATCCCGAGATGGAACTGGTGGGACACACCCAGAATGTCAGGAGACGCAACCTGCTTGCCTCGCTGATAGAAGATCTGAAAGGTGAAGACCGCCTGTTGGTTAGACTTCGCTTTCCGTTAGATGATGAGACGCCCCCTCTCGATATGGAGCAGATTGCCGTTATGACCGGCCAGACGTCCCAGCAGGCAGACCGTAAACTGCGCCGTATCTTGATGTCTTGCCGTGAAGAATTGTTGAAAAAAGGCCACCGTCTTGACGATTTATTGTGAAAAAAATGGGACTGTCCGTCAAAGATATCATGACCATGAAAAATACAGATAACGACATATCAAGAAATAACCGGGATGAGACCATAGGCAGAGCTCTGGCGGCTGCTATTGCTGAGCAGGAAGCTCCTGGTTCCTGTCTCACCGATGAGGATATGGCGGCCATAATCGATGGCAGCCTCCCAGCTTCGGAAAGAGATTTGTGTATGCAACACCTGAGTAGTTGCGAAACATGCTTCAAGGCTTTTTCCATTTCTCAGGGGCTTTTGGTGAAGGAAGCCGTTCCTTCACTGAGAAACAGGTTCGTCCTTCCATCGGCAGGACTTGCCATTGCGGCCCTTATTGCTATCGTTCTCAGAATTTCATTCCAAGATAACTCCCCTGACAAGCCAATCACGGTCGCAGAAAATAAGCCGACAGTCACTAATGCTCAAAAGCAGATTGCCATGCCTGCACCGGCTGCTATCCCGGCTTTACCTGACGTAAGTGTTGCAACCGCCTATTCACCGCCATCAGCAGCAGAAACGGCTCGTTTGCTCATTAATAAAAGTGACGTAGAAGCCTTGCAGATAGCAATATCATCCGACAAAACACAGATATTTGGTTTCAGTGGTGTGGTCCCACGCGAAAACAGGGCATTCCGTCTGGGAGTTCAGGCGGCTGTTATTGAACTGCTTATTCAAGCCAATGATCGCAATGGTGCTGTCAAGCATCTGAAACTTATGGTGGACCTTTTATCGTCCACAAGCAAAGCACCGACAGATGCTGCTCAATTTGAGCAAATTATTCGTTCGCTTGAAAGCGGATCTCCTCTAAAAGCCAATGAAAACTGTACGGATTCAATTAATAAAATACTTACCACTAAAAATGAACAGTTTCTGTATCGCTTCGGAGTCTGGGCTGAAGGGGGGCGATTGGCCGCCACCGTTGGAAACAAGGGATCTGTATCGGTATCGTCTATTCGTTACATCAAGGAAGGTGTCAAAGGTATGCAATTACCTCCCGGATTATTGAAAGCGATACAGGAAGTTGATGAAATAGTGAAAAGAAGTGAATTTTCGGAAAATGACTTTTTCGTGATGAAGAGGGCCTTTGAAGATGTTACCGCGATATTCTGACATGATACGCATTGTTATGATATCAATCGCTCTTTTCATGACCGTTATCACTTCAGTCAGGGCAAGTGATGGCCGGGATAGCGCTGTCTGGTGGGTTAAAACGTACGGCGGATTGTTGGCAAAAGATGAGCCGCTCGTTGGAAGGGCCGAAGAGGTCTTTGACAAGGTTGCCGCAGCGGCAGACAAGAACACCAAACGATTCCCGCGACTGGTGGTTATCAACTACGCATATGAGCCATACGCCGTCTCCATCCAGGACGGCAGTATTATCCTGACGCTTGGCGGCCTGAAGCTTTGTTACCGAGGTGTGAGCCAAGCGAGAGGAGATGCCCGGCTCGCTTTTGTTTTGGGGCATGAACTGGCGCATAGCGCCAAGGATGACTACTGGCACGCGGCAGCCTTTGCCGCTGTGAAGGAGTATAAAGGGAGCGGAGTTAACGAGCGCAAATCGCTTCTCAAATATCTTCAGAACAGCGCTGGTCAGGGAGATGGCGAAAAGGGGAAAGAAGTCACCAAAATCAGAGAGCTTCAGGCTGATTCTTATGGCCTGCTCTTCATGGCTATGGCCGGGTACGACCCTAAAGTTATTATCGATCAAGACGGCACCAATTTTTTTCGGGAATGGATAACACAGATAACCGGCAGTCCTTCGTTTGAAGGTCCAAGTCACCCTGATTCGCAGGAGAGAGCCGAATTCTTTCGCACTCAACTTGCCACTGTTGCGGGTGAGGTAGATCTGTTCTCTTTCGGTGTCCGGCTTTTTCAAATCGGTAATTATGAAGATGCTCTGCTTCTGCTTGACAAATTCCGAGAGAAATTTCCCAGCCGCGAGGTGTTCGGGAATATAGGACTCGCCCATTTTCAACTTGCGATGAAAGAGCTTGCCGTTTGTGATCAGTTGGCGCCATTCCGTTTCAAA
Source organism: Desulfuromonadaceae bacterium (assembly GCA_049318985.1). Taxonomy (GTDB): domain Bacteria; phylum Desulfobacterota; class Desulfuromonadia; order Geobacterales; family Pseudopelobacteraceae; genus JACRCG01. The sequence continues at coordinate 1,180 of JBMOEI010000153.1, read as the reverse complement.
CTGTCTACCATTGTTGATGTCAAGACCCTTGCCCCCAAGTCAACAACTCGCGGCACATCAAATGTTTGCCGGGATGCCGAGAATCACCGTCGTAGCCTGGCCAATGCCATAAAACATCTCGAAATGGCCGCAGCCAAGGATCAGCAACATTTCCCGACACTGGTGAACCTTGCCTCAGCCTATATATTTGCCGGGGAGTATGCACGGGCGATGGCAGTTGCTGATACTGCGCTGAAACTGTCACCTGATAACCCGCTGGCCATTAACGGTAAGGCGGTCGCTCTCTTCCTGTTTGGCCGTTCCGGGGGTCTGGACAGTGCCGATGCAGCCTTGGCGATGCTCAGGGAGGCTGCAACCCGGAACCCGGAAATCACGGATTCTCTCTATAATCAGGCAGCCATAGCGGCAGAGAGGGAGAGGGATGCAGCGGCAAAGGATGCATGGAAGGCATTTCTTGCCAAAGAGCCGGAAGGTGCCTTTGCCAGATCCGCCATGAAGCGCCTCGGTCGTACCGTTGAAACGGCACAGCCGTTGTTACTTAATGACAATCTGAAGCCACCCATAAAGTTGGGTGAAATTAACGGGGAGACTGCCTTGTTTCTGAAAACGGTTGCCAAGCATTCCTTCTCTATCGGTCGGACTGATATTGACATTTATGATGGAAAGGGAATGCGGTCGCTGGCCATCAACGGCAGTATTGAGGTCGTAGAAACGGTATTAGATAGCCCTCTTAGCTTTGCAGAGTTCAAGCGTGAGTATGGAGAACCGCTGCGGATTGTGACGACAACCGTCGGCAGCACGCATGTCTATCGGAATATTGCAGTAGATGTGCAGGATGGGAGCGTGAAAAGTATGGTGTTTTTTGAGGGGAAGGGGAGATAAAAAATAGGATATTTTCAGTCGGAAAAAATATATTCTGCCGAAATACTGGAAGTGTCCGTCAAATGAATATAACGGAAGCAATATAATAACTGCTGTATAAAAGGAGAATAACATGTGGAAATTCAGGAGGGATTGCTTGAAACTTTTTGCCATGATGCTTGCTGTGTTGTTGGTATCGCCCTCTTTTGCTCTTGCAAAAGACAAGACAAAGCCGACTCTTAGTTCATTTTCTGTTAGTGATAGCTGTCCTTGTCAAACAGTTTCATAACTATAATTCCCGACACTGAAAGACACAGAA
>JBMOEI010000152.1:0-5680 GCA_049318985.1 Desulfuromonadaceae bacterium | reverse complement strand
CCATGGCAAAAGCACCTGTAGTAATCAGTACACTCGATAAGGTTCTGACTTATCAGACCACCGTTGCAGATACAAAGCTCAAACGGAATAATTTACGTAAAATCATAGCCGATAAAGAAACCGAAATCAGCGGCATGACCTCTTTTTCGTCAACGTTACCAGAGCTTGCCGAGCGCCGTGAAAACATCCTTGCTGACATGCTTCTCGGGGTCAATCGGCAACCGGAACTTGACCAGGTAAACGCAGAAATTACCGCTGAGACCAAAAGACAGAGCGACCATACAGCAGCACTCAGTCAGGCAACGGCTACTGCAACGCCAGCGCTTGCCGGATTACGGCGCAAACTGGCAAGTATCGAATCAGAGCTTGCAACGTTAAAAGGTTTGAGTACAGCGCATATTTTGGATGTTTTGAAAGAAGATGCTGAACAAATCGCCGTTGCATACGTTCAGTCGGTTTCTGATATGGCTGCTAAAGCAACGCAGTTGCGGGCACTTTCACAACTGATAAAAAACTATGGCGGTAATATTTCCAACAACTACACCGGGCAGGAGCTGACGGCACCGGTCTTTAACCTGAAAGCTTGCCTTGATGCCGTACATCCGGCTGAAAAGGGCCGGTTTGCTGCCCTTGTTGCGTGTGGGACATATCAGGATATTAACCCGTTTGTGGCCGCCGAAAAAGAGCGGATCAAGTCTTATGGGGTGGAACTGTAAGTATACCATAAAAGCCGGTTGCAGACTGCATAACCGGCCTTTATAAAAGCATTACAAGGCGAAACAGGGACATAACACCGCCCCTGTTTCCCCGGATCGGCAACCGGGGACTGATGAGCTTGCCACCATGGAAAAAGGATATGAACCACATACTATATATTATCATCGCCGCTGCAAGTTTCCTAATTGGCTACATTGCCGGGCTGAATACCAAACCAGAGCGCCCGGCACAAAATCAATACTGGATGCCACAAAAAATTGATAACTGGAAGCCGGAAGGGAATAAACCACCTGCGAGCGGGTAAAGAAGCGAATCAGGGGCTACCGACCGCCCTTGTCTCACAGGATAGATAACCGTAGACGGATTGAGTCTGTCAAATTCAAAGACGTTTTATAAGGATATTATGAGGTATTGAACCGGCATTTATGACGGCGGGGAATAGGGGATAAAGACCATTGAAGGGGCTACAAGGCGCTTACTCGCTAGAGTTGCGCTTTTTTGCATAATAGCTTAATATCATTGAGTATTTAGTTTTTTATGTTGCGTGGTTACAAAGAATCATGTTGCGCGGTTACAAAATAAAGGGAATTCAGAAAGATTTCTGCGGGGGTAGCAATGGGAGAAAGTACCACGAAAGTACCACGATCAAAGGGCAACAAAAAAGGCACCTACAATTTATCGTTGTAAGTACCTGAATTTGTTGGTGCGCCTGGAGCGATTCGAACGCCCGACCTACGGATTCGTAGTCCGTTGCTCTATCCAGCTGAGCTACAAGCGCATTAAGGGTAGACTGTATATCTCACTGGACGGAATATTTCAACTGTTTTTTGACTATGTCACGTTTTCATGAATTTTCTATCCGTATTATCGCTACCAAATTCTGTCGTTTTCATATATTGTTGTCCGCTCAGTTTAACTGTTTTTTTCATGAAGGGCAGTCTGATGGAGCACTTTATTCTGGACGTCGACGAATCTGCAGTCAAGCGGGAGCGGGAAAAATCACGCGAGCTTCGTAAAAGTCGCTGGTGGCAAAACCGCCTTGCCCTTGGACGATGCCACTATTGCGGCGGGATATTCACACCGGAAGAACTGACGATGGATCACCTCGTCCCGGTATCACGAGGCGGGAAAGCGTCCCGTAACAACGTTGTGCCCGCTTGCAAGGAGTGTAACAGCCGTAAAAAATATTTACTCCCGATTGAGTGGGAAGAATATTTAATCAGGCAAGAGAATCAGCCAACGGAGACTGCAAGTGAGTGAATTGAAAAGTCGCTATAAAGTTGTCATCTACGACTGTGATGGCGTAATCCTTGATTCGATGGAATCCAACTATATTTTTTACAATCGCGTCATGGAATTTCTGGGAAGGGGTGAGATTGACAGGGATGACCGGGAGGCGAAAAGGGTTCTTCATACCTATTCGTTCAACAATGTGATGGAGTATTTCTTTGCCGGTGACCTGCGGCGTGAAGACGCCTTCAAATTTGCCAAAACCATACATTATCGTGATCTGATGCCGTATATGAAGATGGAAGACGGATTTGTCAACGCCCTTGACCGGTTAAAAGGGCACACCTCTTTGGCAATCTGCACGAATCGGGCGACATCAATGGACATGATAATTGAAGATTTCGGGTTGGAGGGGTACTTCGAATATGTCATGACAGCTTCACAGGTAACTAACCCGAAACCCCATCCGGAACCACTCCTGAAGGTGTTGGCGTACTTCGGAGTGGAGCCGGACGAGGCCCTTTTTATCGGTGATGGTGAAGTCGACATGCAGGCTGCACAGGGAGCCGGCGTTCCGTTCATCTCCTACAAATCAAAACTGCCCGGATTGGCCCGGATTGAGCATCATTCAGAGATAATCCGCCACGTGTTCTCACCGGTGTAGCAGGGACCGTTACCGTACCAGCTTCGAAAGTTTTTTGAATTCATCTGTCCCGGCGACCTTCAACAGCTGAAACAGGGTAGATTCTGTAGAGGTCGGGATTGCTCCGGCAAGGGTCATTGACTGAATTGCGGTTTCCCAATTCTGTTTGCTGCGACTCATAACGGCATCCTTAACGACATGGACGTTCAGACCGGCGTCACAAAGTTCGATCACCGTCTGCAGCACACAGACATGTGTTTCCATACCGGTGATTATCACCTGACTCCTGCCGGTTGTCTTGAGCGCGGTAACAAATTCTTCGCTGCCGCAACAGCTGAAAGCCATTTTTTCGTAACAGGGAGCGAGCGCCGCCTTTTCCTTCAGTTCCGGGACTGTTGCCCCCAGCCCTTTTACATACTGTTCGGTCACCAGAACCGGAATTTTCAATTCGGCAGCACTCTCCAGAAGTATACCGATATTTTTTACCCGGCTCTTCAGCACTGCTTCATCCATCGCAACGCATAATTTTTCCTGCACGTCAATTACCACCAGGACTGCTTTATCACGGTCCAGAAAAAAACGTTCATTGATTGACATAGAATCTCCCTTACATTTGTTCCGGACGCTCCGTGCGAAGCGTCCGGATGAAAAAACTACACAAGTGCCTTCGCTGCTGCAATTGCAGCAGCGTAATCAGGCTCCCCGGTTACCTCGGGAACAATCTGGATGTAGCGGATGACGTTGGCAGCGTCAACAACAAATACCGCTCGCGTCAGCAGCAGCAATTCTTTTATCAGCACCCCGTAGCTACGTCCAAAAGAGCAATCGCGATAGTCGGAAAGTGTGATCACCTTGTCAATTCCTGCAGCTCCGCACCAGCGCTTCTGGGCAAAAGGAAGGTCGAGACTGATTGTCAGCACCACAACATCACCCGGCAACGACGCTGCTTCCTGATTGAAACGGCGGGTCTCTGTATCACAGACCGGCGTATCAAGGGAAGGTACGGCGCTGATGATTTTAATTTTTCCGGCATAGCTTGAAAGCGACACGGCGGCCAAACCATTATCAACAACACTAAATTCGGGAGCAGCGTCACCCACCGTAAGCGCGGGGCCCAGCAAAGTCATCGGATTCCCTTTAAACGTAATTATTCCTGTTTTTTCACTCATGATCAATCCTCCTCGTTAAGTTCTACCGTTTCGGGTAGTCTGCTGCACTCTTCAAAATCTGTACGATCATCATCCAGAATATGTAACAATTGCATCACCAGTCGATAGGTGATTCCCCACAGCACCGGCAAGTTGTCAACAGGAAGCCGAATTGCCGGTACGTCAAACAATTTATCATCAAAGGCAACAGGGCTCGTGGCGTGTCGTCCAGGATCACGCAAATCAGAAAGAGTCACCCAGAACAGATTCCGAACCTCTTCATTCAACGCCGGTCGTATGCGGTTTTTATCAACGGCAAAGAGGCAGCAGGAAACCCGCACCGGCAGGTTGGCACCGATGATGTCGGACAGTCGCCCCAGATACGTCGATTCTATGAGATCTATGCCGGTTTCTTCGAGTGTTTCGCGGCACGCCGCCTGGCAGGGCATTTCTCCCGCTTCCAGTTTACCACCGGGGAAAGCAATATGCCCCGACCACGGATCCAGGTCGTGAGAGGCCCGCTGGATAAAGAGTATTTCAATATCATGCGCATTCTGATGCAATATCATGGCGACTGAAGCCGGAGTCCGACTATCCGGGTGCGAATTCCCTTCACTCCTCCGATGCGCTAATTTTTCCGCTATCTGCTCAAATGACCGGTTCTTTTGGTCAGTTATTCCATCCATATCAATCTTTTCCTCTCAAACATACTCTCGCTATCCTCCCTTTATCAACAGCCACCGTCAAGTATAAATTACAGTATAAATTACGGTACACCCCTGTGACCATAGTGTTTTCAGTTACTTTGTCTTGCAAGCGCGATTTCTTACTGGTAATTTGACGTTGCACCTCTCTGTAACACATGTATACTCTGCGTGTGTATAATTTCGGGATATCTCATTCTACCATAAGAAAGTTCACTCATAAAGATGCCCGCAATCTCAATCCTCATGCCGATTCGCAATGAAGAGCGCTACCTCCGGGCAACGCTTGACTCTCTTTATCGACAATCATGCACCGATTGGGAGTTGATTGCTGTTGACGATGGTTCAAGTGATGGCACAGCGGCAATCCTCGCAGTAGCAGCGTACGCGGACAAGAGGGTGCAGATAATCAGGCGCGATGGAGGCGGCCTGGTCGCTGCACTCAATATCGGATTGTCAGCATGCCAGGCGCCTCTGTTGGCCCGTCTGGACGGAGATGATATCTGCCATCCCCGTCGACTGGAGCTGCAAGCCGCTTTTCTGGAAGCTCAACCGGAAATCGGGCTGCTAGCCACTGCCTTCCGCCATTTCCCCAGAACCGGGCTCAAGCAGGGGATGATTGACTATGAGTCATGGCAGAACAGCCTGTCCGATCATGCTCTCATTATTCGTGATCTACTGGTAGAATCCCCCTTTGTCCATCCCTCCATTATGACACGTCGAAGCATCATGGCAGATCTTGGCGGCTATCAGGATAACGGCTGGCCCGAGGACTACGATCTCTGGCTCCGTATGGCAGCCGCTGGAGTGCGCTTTGCCCGACTGCCACAGCCTCTCCTGTTCTGGCGTGACCACCCGGAACGGGCCACCCGCACAATGAATGAATATGCAGCACACGCTTTCCGCGCCTGTAAATGTCACCACCTGCTGCACAGTGGCTTTTTAAGCGGCGTTGCTGACGTTGTCATAGCCGGTGCGGGACTGGAAGCACGGGCCTGGCAGCGTCTACTCGCCGCAGCAGGAGTAACTGTTTCAACCTGGCTGGATGTCGATCCCAAAAAGATCGGACGAATGTTGCACCGTGCAGCGGTAATTTCCCCCTCTGAGCTTCAGTTGAATGGCAGAAAAATGATAGTCGCCATCGGTGTGCGCGGTGCGCGTGAACAGTTTCGGGCTGTCGCAAAAACATATGAGTGGCAGGAAGGCATGGACTTTGTCTGTGTCGCATGATAAAAATC
>JBMOEI010000151.1:0-5756 GCA_049318985.1 Desulfuromonadaceae bacterium | reverse complement strand
CGGGAATGCTTTTCGAGGCCTTTGGCTTTGAATATTTCGGGCCGATAGATGGCCATGATCTGCCGGTACTGATTGAAACACTTGAAAAAGTAAAAAAATTCGATACTTCAGTTCTTGTCCATGTCCTGACAAAAAAAGGAATGGGATATAAACCGGCTGAAGAGAAACCCTCTCTGTTTCATGGTGTTGGACCGTTTGAACCTGAGACCGGCAAGGTACTGAAAGGCAAAGGCGGAACAGCCTCGTATACCGCTGTTTTTGGAGCAGCGCTCTGCAAGCTTGCTTCAGAAGATGATCGAGTCATTGCCATCACTGCAGCTATGCCGGACGGTACCGGCCTCACCCGGTTTTCTCAAGAGTTTCCCGACCGTTTTTTTGATGTCGGCATTGCCGAACAACATGGTGTAACCTTCGCCGCAGGATTAGCGGTCGGTGGGTACCGCCCGGTTTTTGCCGTATACTCCAGCTTTCTGCAGCGCGCCTATGACCAGGTTTGTCATGACGTATGCCTGCAAAATCTTCCGGTCACCTTTGCCATCAATCGCGGCGGAGTTGTCGGAAGTGATGGCCCGACCCATCACGGTGCCTTCGATATTTCCTATCTGCGGCATCTGCCGAACATGACACTCATGGCTCCCAAAGATGAAAACGAGTTACAGCACATGCTGGCTACCGCACTCAGCCTGGGAAGTCCGGCGGCGCTCCGTTACCCCCGTGGCAACGGGTATGGAGTGGCACTGGACCAGGTGCTTGGGACGCTTCCGGTCGGCAGGGCGGAACAACTGCGTGAAGGTACCGCAGCTGCAGTTCTTGCCCTTGGTACGATGGTGTACCCGGTCCTGGAAGCGGCTGCCGCTCTGGATGAAGAAGGTCTCTCCCTGGCGGTTATAAACGCCCGTTTTGTAAAACCACTTGACGAAACGTTGATTATAGCTCTGGCAGAGAAACATCGGATTCTGATCACAATAGAGGAAAATTCATTACAAGGCGGTTTTGGCACTGCAGTTCTGGAACTGCTTGAGCAGCGCGGGGTTTATGGAATTCAGGTTCTGCGCCTTGGCTATCCGGACGCCTACATTCCGCAGGGCGAACAACATGAGCTGCGTGCCATGCTCGGCCTGGACAGTTCCGGAATTACACGCTCCATTCGTACGTATCTCACAAAATTATGAAAATTTCCGTACGAACAAAACAGTGCATATCTGGTGGCGCCTTCGCAGTCTGGTTCTTCTTACTGTCCACCGCATCGGCACAACCACCTGGCAGTGAACCGGTCACACAGGGTGGTGATGGTCGCGAACTCGTGAAGCGGGGAGAATACGAAAAAGGGATTGAACAGTTACAGAAGTCCTACCTGCTTTTTCCACTCGATCTCACCTTCAAACGGAACCTGGCAGAGGCTTACGCTGCCTATGGTCATCAGCATTTCAAGCAGAAACGTTACGAACAGGCGGATGAAAATTTCATTAAAGCTGAGGAACTATACCCCGAAGAGGTCAAGTATTTGCTATTACGGGGCATTAGTAACTACCAGCTGAAAAGATATGATGTGGCACGTTATGAGCTCGAAAAGGCAAAAAGCCTCAAAGAAGATTCCACTGAGGTTCTTTATTATCTGGGCCTCGTACAATTTGATTCCGATCATCGCCTGGAAGCAATAGAGCTATGGGAACAGGCACTCAAACTCTCTCCCGGTCGGAGCGAAATCATTGAACTCTTGAAAAAGTCCCGTAAGGAAAACAGTGTTGAAGCAAAAATGGATCGGGGGCATAGTTCCCGGTTTGATCTCACGTACGATCCCGGAGTCGATACGGCGTTTGCGCTTGCAATCCTTGACGTACTGGAATCAGCGGCAAATCAGATCGGAGCGGAGCTTGGCCTGTTCCCGGAAGCCCGGGTTCCCGTTGGTATCTATAAAAGAGCTGATTATAAAACGGTCACCGACTCCCCCGATTGGTCAGGCGGTTTTTATGATGGTAAAATAAGACTTCCGTTTGGCACCCTGAACGAGATCTCTCCTCAAATCCGCAGCGTTTTGTATCATGAATACGCCCATGTCGTCGTATTCGATATGACACGTGGCAACTGCCCACTCTGGCTGAATGAGGGGATCGCAGAGATATTCGGACGGAGGCAGTATACCCGTTCACGGCCGGAGTCAGGTCGTGCTGTCCGTACCGGTAAACCGGCTGATTTTAGAAAGCTTGAATCCGGTTTCAGTGAGTTATCCACTTCTGCGGCTTCCCTGGCATATGAGCAGAGCTATTCACTTGTTAACTATATGGTTACTACGTACGGGTGGCACCGGGTCAAACAGATTCTGGAGGGTCTCGGGAAGGGACTCTCTTTTGATGATGCGCTTACAGCGGCGCTCAAAGACTACAATCTTAACTATGATTCTCTGGTGAATGAGTGGCGGAGTTCAGTGGCGCGGTAAATGACAGGAAAACTATAATCGCTAAAATTAAATGCGTTACAGTCAAAAACAGGTATGATTTTCGCCACGTACCGCTTGATTTTTCCGCCACTGTGTGTTCAGATTTTTCTACCGAAAAAGCACAACACAGGCAACTGTGTGCCGCAAAGCTACCATCCCAAAGGGATAGATGGGTTGCCTAAGTGGAGCAGAACTGCAGAGAAAATACAAGGCCCCTCCTCAACGCAGATGATTTTTGGCTGAAACCGCTACACATTTTCACGCCACACCACTTAACACCACCCGCATGCCTCAGAAAGCCATTTAAATTATCGATGATTTCAACCGTAGGGGCGCATGGCATGCGCCCGCAGTTCGGTATTGTATCACACCTGTTCTCAATTACCTCTTTCGAACCTGTCCGGCGTACCTGCCTTGAGTGCGGTAGGAATGGAGTTGAAGGTGGGAGGGTTCGGGAGAGATGGGGGTCGTTTTTTAGCGCCGTTTTTTCGGTTTGATACCGGAGGGGCGGCGTTTTTGCGTTTCCAATGCTGTGGATAAGAGAATCACGGGGGAGTTTTGTATACTGTCATCAGAAATCGTCATGGCCTCAATAGATAAATAGATAACAACGTCCCGCCGGACATCCCGCATAAACCACCAAATATTTTAACTTGGCCGCCTTCAAAGTTGATACGCGCTCCTGTGTATCGAGATTTTTCATTTTCCTTGGCGATTAAACTGCAACCTCAAGCCTAAAACCGTCGTAATGCAATCTGGGCGCTTTGTTTTTGCCGTGTTTTTCCATTTCAATCAGATCCATATCCAGAAGAATTCTTACATCTTCAGATATGTTTTTCATATCGCGGTGCGTGATAGCAGCCAGCTCTTTTATAGATTCAGGCTGATTTTCACGAATGACTCTAAGCAGGGCAAATCGCTGTGGGGTCATGGCCTTGCGGAATGCCTCAAAGCTGGTTAAGGTGTATTGTGGCTCTTCCGGCTTGACTTTTTCCCCTTTGATTGCTGCGTCACAAATTGCAGCAAACTCGTCCATTGTTTGTTCATGTGATTTGATTGTTATGGTTTTAAAGGTCGCTTTCATTGTCGTCTCCTTCGAGGTAACGGGTGACATCAGCGTTGAAGTCCACTACAAGCTGCGCCATGTTGATAAATGCATATGGTTTTTCAATGCCTGCGAAATGCCGATGGTCGCCTTTGCCGCGTTCGTTGTCATATCCTATAACTCTGACACCGTTGACAATGTAAACGGCTGAGTATTTAAGCCCGTGCGGTGCGTGTTCGGTTACGGGCACGACCCAAGCTTTCAGCTCCGTGATGTGGCCGACTTCATTCCGCTCTTTTCGATGTGCAAGTAGCTCTGCTTTCATAGTTGGCATATTAGGCCAATTGATTCATGACGTCAAGATTCTGGTTGGTATAAAAAACCAATTTATGAATTCTGGATCTACCAAATAAATTGATCAAAATATAAACTGTTTCACGCAGATAACTTCGGATACAATCTGATAAAAATCTGATTTAGACATAAACCAATGATAATGAAGGTAAAATTATGAGCCAAAAGACTTTAACCAATAAACGGCATTTGAACCGCCGAACACGCCGATGAACGCCGATAAAATCAGGCTTTACGTAAAAAAAACAAGCAAACCTTTTTGGTTAAACAAAGAATTGATCTAAGACTGTGATTTTTCGCTTAGAAGCGCCTACTTCTGGCGGCGTGTATCGGCGTTCATCGGCGGTTAACTGCTTTTTTAGGTTTAATCCAAAAAATGGCTTAATCCGCCTTTATCCGAATTTACCAGATTTTATCCGCGTGAAATGGCCTTTGATTCTTCCTGTCTGGTTCCGGCTCGTCCGGATTAGGCTTGAATGCAGACTGGGAATATAAGTTTCCCTCGTTTTCGGCTCACATTAATATCCTTGACGTGAAATTATTTTACCGCCACTGTGCGTTTAGATTTTTCTACTGAAAAAGCACAGCACAGGCAACTGTGTGCCGCAAAGCTACCATCCCAATGGGATAGAGGGGTTGCCGAAGTGGAGCAGAACTGCGGAGAAAATACAAAGTTCCTCTTCAACACAGATGATTTTCTGCTGAAACCACTCCACATTTTCACGCCACCCCCCGTAACACCAGCCGCATTCCTCAGCAAGCCAGTTAAATTATCGAGAATTTCACCCGTAGCGGCGCATGGCATGCGCCCTCTGTTAGATAGTGCATCGCACCTGTTCTCGATCATTTCTCTTTCAAGCCTGTCCGGATTACCTGCATTGAGTGTTGTCAGAATGAAGTTAAAGGTGGGAGGGTTCGGGAGAGATGGGGTTCGTCTTTTAGCACTGTTATTCCGGTTTGATACCGGAGGGGCGGCGTTTTTGCGTTTCAAATGCGGTGGGTAAGAGAGCCACGGTGGAGTTTTATATGCTGTCACCAGAAAACGTCAGCGTGTTGAACAGCGACAGTGTCGTTCAGGTGATTTTATGGATGTATTCAACGCTATACGGCAGTTGATGGCTCCACCAGAACCAGAGAAAAAGCGGGCAATCGGTTTTGGACGGGAAGAAGAAAGGCAGTGGGTTGGTGAGTGACAGATAGGTTGTCCTGATACCAGCGGTTCCGCTGAAATACGAAGTTAGCAACATAACAAACAACGTCTCTCTTGGGGTTCACTGGAATTAAAGCATTTAAGCAAGCCTGACACCGCGCTCCTGACACCGCGCTCCTAAAATAACAAACAACGTCCCTCTTTGGTTCCCATCTCACATCTTCCTGTATGCGGAGGACAGAGGCAATGTGCAACTAACGTCGCTCCTGCAATGAATGTCCATTATGTAAGTTGTCGTTTTAATTTACAATAATACTGTTTGGCGGCTGATGGCAACTTATGTCGCTTAGTTATTAATGAGGGGTGTTTCACAGCTGTTTGGTAACATGCTATTATCATTGTGTTAATTTTGAAATTTAAATTGGCATAAAAAATGCTTTTTAAAGCACCATATCCCTTAAACCAGCAAAAAGGAGAAAAGAGTATGCGGAAAACTATTTTATCAGTAGTGGCAATTTTTTTATCATCGTCCACTTTTGCATCGGCAAACGTCGTGGTGAAGGACACTCTGGTATTTGGTGATGGCACGAAGCAAACTACGGCAACCGTGCAGGGGCCTGTGGGTTTGCAGGGTGCAACTGGTGACACAGGCCCTGCCGGTCCCGCCGGTTTACAAGGCGCGACTGGCTCTGCTGGTCCGCAGGGAATGACTGGTGCGGCTGGCGTTTCCGGAGCGGCCGGTATTGATGGCAAAACGGTATGGAGCGGAA
>JBMOEI010000150.1:0-5856 GCA_049318985.1 Desulfuromonadaceae bacterium | reverse complement strand
GTCGAAGATCACTTCTGGCGATGTTCAATAGTTTTTGCCGAATAGATGCCGCTACATTTGTTACTGTACTTCTACTCACAAAAGAGCCTCCAAATAAGGTTTCATAATCTTCTCGACTCGGCAGATTCTGGCGTATTGAAGAAGCTCTTTGATTTTAAAAATCGAACTTTCACGATAGCTCTTGAGAGCTTCAAGTACTATGTCCATACCGATCTTGTTGCGAAACTTGAAACAGTCGGCAAGTGTTTTCTCTGGACAATATACATTGACGGCAATCCCGTCGATAAGGTGTTCCTCTATGCCAGACTGGTAACATTGCTCATCGTAGCGATACACCTTTAGCGGTGGGAACCCAATTGTTGGATTCCTCATAGATCGGCCAAGCGCAATAGAAACGTGGTGAGGAATTTGTGTCGTCAGATTATGGAATGATAGAGCTGAGATAAGACAGAGTACGCCTTGAGGAACCCGTGATGCCACGGTCACCAGGTCAGGGTTTGAGAGCGGCCCTTGTCCCGCTAGTCGGTAAGAACCACGAGATAGCTGCTCAAGAATACCACTATCGCGCATAGCGTAAAGAGTTCGTGTGTGTATTCCCTGCCGTAGCGCAGCGCCTGTGCGAAACGCTCCACCAAAGCTCCTGATTTTTTCTATGGCCTGATTAATGGACTCTGTCATGGTGCGGATAGTATTGCATACACTTATAAATTAGTAAAAACATTTTTATCCAGCAGTTGCCCTCATATTTATAACCGTTCTCTCAAATCTGTTGATTATTTAGGTCACCACTGCATTGCAAAAAAGTTCAACCACCGACCTTTATTGATTCATTGACGTACAGTTTTCTTTTCACGCCCGACTGTCAAAAAGGATCAGAACTGCCTCTCCAGCTTACTTCTAAGCTGTTCGTCGTGCCTATATTCTTCCAGCATAAAATCTTCCAGTTCATGAGTCGCAGTGTTGTAGCAAATGAACTTCGGTGAGTCTATTCCGACGTGTTTCTTTTTGTTCTTTCCCTTCCCCTCAAACAACTCAAGCGGATCAGGACGGGCCGTATGGCCAACAACTTGGTTAAAGCGAATATCCATCTTTTCATGGCCTATTGAACACCAGAATATTCCCGAAACATCTTGATAACCGCCGCGAAGTGAACCTATGTCAAAAATAGAGGCAAGAGATTCGGGTGCTACGGGTTGATTTATATACCAGCTAAACTCAGAATTGATCCAGGCACTCGCATCTTCCATCGTCTTAAATGGTTTTCCGTGTTTTTTAGAAAGGCCGCCGTGGGTGAGAAGGTAGTCATTTCGTACGAGAGAGCCGTGGAGAAGCCCCTTATACATATTTACGACATGAAATAGCTCTGGACTATACCTGTTTCCTGAACACCTGAAATAACCATGGGCGTTGCTTAGATATGGAAGTTCGTGGTTTCCGCATAAAAGAACACATTCGTTGGCAACGGCAAGCTTAAAGGTGGCTATGATATCTGCGTCGGAGGCGGAGAACGAATCCATGAAATCGCCAAGGATAATGTGCTCTTCTTCTGGGCAGTATTCAATGAACGCCTTGCATTTGGCGTAATTACCATGAAGGTCGCTTATTATCAGGCTCATACTCGATATCCCGCTCTACTTTAGTTCGAGGAGTGACAATTGTGCATTGATCGCAACTGAGAGTTTTTGTGCATATTCATCCGGTAAAACAGGAGTTCCACCGCCTCTATTATTAGAACCGGCATTCCATCGACCTGAATATTTCTGATCGATCATGCTAAAGTCGATATCTTTAAGTGAAAGCCCTTTAGGAGCGCAGCTCCCGAGGCGAACCTTGATGATCCAAGTATCCTTTTTATCTGTATGAGGGCTGGCAGTCATAATCACATAGGCCTTTTTCAAGAACGGCAGGAATAACTCGCCATCGGTCTTTTCTGTCAGCACTGCGTATGCCAAATGGCCAATATCCGAAAAACCATTTCCAGCAACCAGTTCATAAGCACTGCGGCGCTTGTTGAGCCTTTTATCCAGCGCCATCTGCACGTCTTGACCGAGACTTTGCTTTCCACCAGTAAGGTATAACTGTAAATTTTTGAATGATAGTTCATGATCCTTGAATTCATCGGAATCAAGTGCTTGAAGAAGATCTGCTATTTCATTTTCCTCACCTGTATGATCCGCTGCAATTGCTGCTTCGTGATAAATTTTGAGAGGTTCAAGGTCTCCACTCATTATTCTGCTGCTCAAAATGCTATCACAATCTGTGTGATTGATCAAAATGGTATCTGGCATGGATACCGGACCGAACATTTTTACATGGTCAATAGCAAGGCTTGTACTAGATATTTTCTCTCGCATGCGGACCGTAGCAGCATGATGATCAATATTGACGAGCCAGTCGGTCTGGTAACCACCAGGAACAGATGTGCCTTTCTCGGCATCGTCGACATAGAAATCACAGGCATACACAAGACCACCCAATGAATGTTCTGCCAGATCGTTTGCTTGTATTCTGTCAGTTGTAGGCAGTTGAATAATCAGGGACATCGTAACCTCTTTCTCTCGGGAATATATTTTTTCAGTGCTGCCCGAGGATATTCATAGCCTGCTGATATTTTTTGGTGAGTCTGTCTTTTGTAACCAAATCAGTCAACTGATCCAGGCGTCCAAAGTTGTCCGCTATATCCGCCAGCTTGACTGCCAATGCCAGTTTGTTTGCCTTGACCAGTCCCAGGTACTCTTCGTAGTTTTGCCCTTGCTTCTTTGTGATGACAACCACTGCATCGACAACTTGGGAAGAAAACTGTTTGCGAAGCTCTTCCTCGGTGGCATCTGAATCCTCAAGAACATCATGAAGCAATGCTACTGACTGAAGTTCCTGATCATGGGTGAAATTAGCAGCGACACGCACCGGGTGAGTGATGTAGTCGTTACCTAGCTTGTCGACCTGGCCCAGATGGGCTTTGGTGGCGACTTCTAAAGCATATGCTGGAGTCATATAATCTCCTTGTCTATTTTCATTTTCTTGCTGCTTTCAGGTTATATACCGGTTTCAACTTAATCAGTAGCCGTATTTTTTGTTGAGAGCAGAATGCAAGCCCACCCAATTTCTGCCCACTATGAATTATTATTTACATACAAACACTCCCGTACGGCTTCTCTTTTACGCCGCCATCATCGGCAGTAATCCTAGCGATTCATTCCTGCTTATTATTATTCCAGCTTTCCTTCGGCTCCGCTCCTGCCGAGCTTCACTGGCTGCATCTTTATTATCGCGCATATCTGATGCGGTAATGTACCAACCGAGTTCCCATTCGTCTTGTCCGGAAAGCTTAGAGAAACGTTTTTCGGCAATTTCCAAAAACTCCATAACAGCAAGGTCTTTACCCATATCACGGGCAATTTGAGCCATAAGAACGTAATATGGTGCCGATTCTCCTTTCAGCCCTATAGCCATGTCGATTGCATGTTTCGCCTCGTTAAAGCGTTTTTGTTTATGCATCAAGAGAGCAAGATTAAACCAAGGAGTGCTTATGGTCGGATCGGCTACACTGGCTTCGGCATAGAGTCGTTCTTCTCTGGTGGTATCTCCCATATAACCGCAGTAGAGGGCCATGCGATTAATGATACATGCATCCGGTTCATTACGCTGACGCAACAATTCTGAAAGGCGGGATATAGCTTTTTCATACTGTCGGATTTCAGCACAATCCTCGGCTAGATTCATGACAATATTTCTACGTTCACTTGGTTGGATTACCCCGGTACGAAGCTTTTCCTCGGTTTCCTCTATGCGCAGTTTGATCACCTGTGGATTGGATATATTGGTGAGGGGATGCTCTCGACGCTCTTTAAGCGGCTTCACATCGTCTCGATCAGCATGAAAGGCACGTACATCCAGCACTTGGTTTTCGTCATATCGGTATTCCAATCGGATCCGTTCACCGGCCTTTACCGGTGCCGGGATGTCCCATAACTCACTCATAAGAATGTGCAGGCCAGACTCTTCCCGTGCCACAACTTCTACCCGCACCGTAACAGGATTTTTGGGGGAATCCAGTGGTAGCATCAAATTTGTAATCTCCCGATAACCACCCTCTGGTGGCCAGGGCAATAACAGAGAAGCTCATCGAGAACGACAAATTTGATCCCAGAAAATATCTTTCATCCTTCCAGATGACTGACAGTCCGTACTTCGGGATTGTCGGGATTAACGATACCGACAAGAAAATCGGCTCGAAAGAGTATCTTATCGGGAAGCAGGGGTTCGTATCCCATGACAACCGGGCACTGGTCGTAGACTGGCGAAAAGCCCCGATCTCGCACTTTTTCTATGACTTTGACCCCGGTGATGAATACTTCGAAACCATTCAGGGCAAAGAGCGGGAGGGAGTGATAACCCGGCGTGACACGGTAGAGATCGCAAAGCGTTCCCTCCGGCGCATGGAATGCGGCGGAGATTTGTATGAGTTGGCCGGCAACTCATGGGTAAAAAATGAAAAACAGTATCATACGACTACTGACACCAAGGTGGCGAACCAGGACCATCGTATGGTGGATATTGTCTCGCTCATCTCCCCTGATCAATTTCACATGATTACTTCTGAAGCAACCGATGGCTGCACTCTTATCACTGGCGGCGCCGGCAGCGGCAAAACAGTTGTGAGCCTCCATCGACTATCGTGCCTTCAGTTTAACGACCCCGACAGATTCACTCCTGATCGCTGTCTTGTCCTCATGTTCAACAAGGTGCTCCGTAACTACGTCAGGCAGACCTCCTCCGACCTTCTCGGAAGCACCAGAGTTGATACTTTCAGTGCCTGGACATTGAATGCCATTACCGCTCTGACCGGCAAGGTCATTAAACCGGTTGTCAACGACGAACTGACGGCACAGAAGAAATCATCGCAGCTGTCCGGCCTGTTGGTCCGTTATGTCACGGAAGTACGTGAAGCAGACCCTCTTCAGGACCTGTGGCGATTTTACGGACAGCCGTACGTGCTCGATGCCCTTTTTGCCGAAGGAAAGAGCAGAGAAACATTTCTGACCGACTTGCGTCGACGGTACTCGACTAAAAGCCAGACCGTGTCATTTGCTGACCTGAGCGTTCTGCTGCGGCTGTGCCAACTACGCGAGAAGGACGGGCCGATTCGCGAGGCTCTTGGCTGGTACGCCCATATCATTGTCGATGAAGGGCAGGATCTCTCGCTCCTTGAGCTTGAGGCGATTCTTGCGGCAACGGACAAACGGAACAGTATTACTCTCAGCGCAGACAGCAAACAAAAGATACTCTCGTGGGTTGATGCTGCCGACTTCGATATTTTTCACAAGAATCTGAAGGAGGTCGGGGTGAGCAACGAGACCCTGTCCGTTTCCTACCGCTGCCCCAAAGAGATTATGGCGCTGGCTTCAAGGATCAGTAACAGAGAGAGCGAACAGATCGGCAGACATTCCGGCGCTCTTGAGTACCACAAGGCAGCGGACGAGGAGAGTGCATTAGGCCTTCTACGCCGTCTTGTCGAAAAACTGGTGGCCGAGGATCCGAACAGCCTGACTGCTGTCATCTGCAAGAAAAAAGCGGACGAGAAGATACTCCACAAGGCGTTAACCGGCATTAGCGGCCTGCATCAGCAGGGTGAGTTGACTTTTGAACCGGGAGCTCTGGTCACGATTGCTCATCAGGTTAAGGGGGTAGAATTCGCAAACGTAATCCTTTATGACCCCAATTCGAAGGATTTCAGAAAGTCCGCATTGGACCGGAATCTGCTCTATGTTTGCGTCACCCGTGCCTGCAGACGCCTTGATATAGTTTACTGGAGAGAGCTTGCCGCCGGTCTGGCGTAATAACTGGTGGAGGAGT
>JBMOEI010000149.1:0-5969 GCA_049318985.1 Desulfuromonadaceae bacterium | reverse complement strand
GTAGTAGAAGCATTGCGAACGCCATTTGGCTCATTTGGCGGTATGTTATCCGATATTGAAGCACCACAACTCGCGGCTACTGTTATGAAGAGCCTGTTGGAAAAAACCGGTCTGCCCGTTGAGGCGGTCAGTGAAGTTATTGTCGGCCAGGTACTATCCAGCGGTTGCGGGCAGGCACCGGCCCGGCAGGCAATGCGCGCTGCAGGTCTTCCTGACTCCACCCATGCCATGACCATCAATAAAGTCTGCGGGAGCGGGTTGAAGGCGTTCATGCTTGCCAGCGACAGTATCCGGCTTGGTGAGTCAGAGGTGGTCATTGCCGGGGGTATGGAGAATATGAGTCTGGCTCCCTATATGCTCACGAAAGGTCGTAACGGCTATCGCATGGGGCACGGTTCGCTGCTTGATCTTCTGATTTATGATGGCTTGCAGGATCCCTACACCGGACGCCATATGGGAGAAATCGGTGAAGACAGTGTTGAGCGTTCCGGTCTGACCCGTGCTGAACAGGATGATTTTGCGGTGCGATCATATGAGCGTTCTCAGGCTGCAGTTAACGGTGGTGTTTTTGTCGATGAGATAGTTCCCGTAGTAAAAAAAGGGAAAAAAGGTGATGAAATTCTTGATCGGGATGAAGAACCATTCAAGGGTGATATCACCAAGTTCGGGCAGCTGAGGACCGCGTTTAGAAAGGATGGCACGATCACGGCCGGAAATGCATCGACGATCAACGATGGAGCGGCCCTTGGTTTGCTGACAAATGAAGCGGGTCTCAAAAAGTACGGGCTCAAAGCGAAAGCCCGCATTGTTGCTTCTGCCACGGCCAGTCGCCATCCGGATTATTTTCCTGATGCTCCGGTAACCGCTATCGAGAATGTCTGTGCCAGAGCGGGGCTTTCACTTGATGACATAGATCTTTTTGAAATAAATGAGGCTTTTGCCTCGGTACCGCTGCTGGCCATTAAAAGCCTGAATATCCCGATTGATAAGGTAAACGTCAATGGTGGAGCATGCTCTCTCGGTCACCCGCTCGGTGCCAGTGGAGGCCGTCTGGCAGCGACAATCATACGTGAGTTGCATCGGCGTCAACTGCGCTACGGTCTGGCGACGCTCTGTATCGGCGGTGGCGAAGCAGTAGCGGTAATCTTTGAAAGAGTGTAACGCAATTTTCCTGTTAATCAGGGCTACGGGAGGGAAAAAATGATCAAGTCAATCGGAGTTCTCGGCGCGGGACAGATGGGCAACGGCATCGCCCATGTGTTTGCTCAACACGGCTATCAGGTGGTGATGTTTGATATTGCCCGGGTACAATTGGAGAAGGCGCTTGCGACAATACAGCAGAACCTCGAACGGCAGGCGAAAAAAGGTGCAGTGCCGGAATCGCTGGTTGGTGAAACGCTTGGGCGGATAACGATTACCCAGGATATGAACGGCCTCGCAAATGTTGATTTTGCGGTGGAAGCGGTAACCGAACATGAACCGCTGAAGCTGGAAATTTTCCGGAAGCTTGACGGAATCGTCAAAGAGGGATCAATCCTTGCTTCAAACACATCATCTATTCCAATTACCAAAATTGCCTCTGTTACCGGTCGCCCCGACAAGGTCATCGGCATGCATTTTATGAATCCGGTACCGGTTATGAAGCTGGTCGAGATCATCCGTGGTCATGCAACCAGTGATGAAACCTTCGCGCTGACCTCCGAATTGGTCGCTAATCTTGAAAAAGAGATGGCGGTATCGCAGGATTACCCCGGCTTTATCGTAAACCGCATCCTGATTCCGATGATCAACGAGGCGGCGTTCGCCCTCTACGAAGGAATCGCAAGCGCCGAAGATATCGACAAAGGTATGAAGCTCGGCACCAATCAACCGATGGGGCCGCTGACGCTGGCAGACTTTATTGGCCTTGATACGGTACTGGCGATAGCCAACGTTCTTTATGATGGCTTTAAGGACCCAAAATATCGTCCCTGCCCGTTACTTGTCAAGATGGTGAATGCCGGATATATGGGACGCAAATCGGGTCGTGGTTTTTACACATATTAAGGGAGACGATATGGAATTCAAACATCTGCTTGTTGAAACAAATGACGGCATAGCAACGCTGACGATTAATCGCGCTCACGTACTGAACTCACTTGCCAGTGAGGTCGTGCAAGAGCTGGAATGCGCGCTGTATGAGCTTGATCTTGATGCTTCAGTCAAAGCGGTTGTTCTGACCGGTGCGGGAGAAAAGGCTTTTGTTGCGGGGGCTGATATCAAGGAGATGTCCCAGATATCAGCGTTTGACGCGCATGACTTTGCCGGTAAGGGGCAACGCCTGATGCTGCTGATGGGCAGGATGCGCAAACCGGTCATCGCCGCTGTTAATGGTTTTGCCCTCGGCGGCGGTTTGGAATTGGCACTGGCCTGTGATTTTATCTATGCTTCCGAGAAAGCCAAATTCGGTTTCCCTGAAGTTGGTCTCGGTATTATCCCCGGATTTGGCGGCACTCAGAACCTGCCTCGCTTGATCGGTCCCGGCAGGGCGAAAGAGCTGATTTTTTCCGGACGGATCATTACCGCTGCAAAAGCGCATGAATGGGGCATTGTCAATGAGGTTTTCGCTCCTGAAGAGCTGCTGCCAAAGGCGCTTGCCACCGCACGGGAAATTATCGGCAAAAGCCCTCTGGGTGTGGCGTACGCCAAAGATGCCATTGTAAACGGCATGAATATGACGAAGGAAGATGGTTTCCGCTATGAGGCGTCTCTCTTTGGTGTCCTGTTTGCCACTGCTGATCAGCGCGAGGGGATGGGGGCTTTTATCGAAAAACGCCCTGCAGACTTCAAAGGGAAATGAATAGTAGATAGATCATTCTGTGGGAGGTAAGAACAATGAATTTTGAACTGAGCCAGGATCACAAAGTATTGCAATCGGCGGTACGCGACTTCGTCGAGAAGGAAATCAAGCCGATTGCCATGAAGATCGACGAGGATCACGCTATTCCCGACGCACTTGTTACCAAGATGGGCGAAATGGGCTTTCTCGGCAGTTACCTTCCGGAGGAATATGGCGGAGCAGGTCTTGATATGCTGTCTTATGCCATTGTTGTCGAAGAGGTTTCCAAAGCCTGCGGCTCCAGCGGTGTCCTGATCTCGGCGCATACTTCGCTCTGCAGCGGCCCTATCTATACTTTTGGCACGGAAGAGCAGAAAAAGAAATGGCTGCCGGCGCTCAACACCGGCGAAAAAATCGGCTGTTTCCTTCTGACCGAGCCGAATGCCGGTAGTGATGCCGGTGGCACTGCCACCACCTACACCCGTGATGGCGACCACTTTGTTATTAACGGCAGCAAAACCTTCATCACCAACGGCGGTTACCTCGGCACCGGCGTATTGCTTGCCTCTTTTGACCGCAGTAAGAAACACAAGGGGATCAGCGCCTTCATTGTTGACCTGCAATCCCCCGGTGTCACTATCCTCAAAAATGAAAACAAGATGGGTATTCGCGGCAGCTATACAACCGCCTTCGCTTTTGACAACCTGCGCGTGCCGGTGGAAAATCTCCTTGGTCAGGAAGGTAAAGGCTTCAACGTTGCCATGGACACCCTTAACGGCGGCCGTATCGGCATCGCCTCTCAAGCACTCGGCATCGCTGAAGGTGCTTTTGAACGGGCACTTGCCTACTCCAAGGAACGCAAGCAGTTTGATCAGGCTATCTGTGAATTTCAGGCCATCCAGTTCAAGCTGGCCGATATGTGGACCAGCATCGAAACGAGCAAGCTCCTCACCTACCGCGCTGCCTGTCTTAAAGATGCCAAGAAGAGCTACACCATGGAATCGGCCATGTGCAAAATGCACGCGTCTGAAACCGCCACCTTCGTCACCAAGGAAGCGATGCAGATCCATGGCGGTTATGGTTATATCGCCGACTATGAAGTCGAGCGGATGTACCGTGATGCCAAGATCACCGAGATCTACGAAGGCACCAATGAAGTGCAGCGCGTGGTTATTTCCAAGCTGCTGCTGTCGTAATACAACATATTCTTAATACTTGACATGAGCGTTAAGTAAAATTATAAGCAGTGCAGCAGGTATCAATTTCGGAGAGGTGTTGCTGTGGAAGTTACTCGTCAAATTTACTGGAATATCGGCCATGGCGTTGTCATACCGATGTACATTCTGGCTTTTGCCGCCTTCGGTGTTATGGGATGGGGATTCCGGCAGCGTCTGCCGATCTGGCGTCAGGGTAAAGCACTAAACCGTTTTGACCGCTACGATGAACGGGTTAAGCGAATGCTGTCGGAAGTTTTCAGCCAGTCCAAAATATTCCGGGTAACCGAGGGGGGCATTTTCCACTCCATCTTCTTCTGGAGCTTCCTCGTTCTCTTTGCCGGTACCATGCTTGTCATGGTTCAGGCCGATTTTTTCACCCCGGTGCTGCAGGTCAACCTCCTTTCCGGTGAATTCTACAAAGGTTTCTCGCTGGTGCTCGACATTGCCGGTATTCTCGCGCTTGTCATGCTGGCGGGACTTTTCATCCGTCGCTTCGTCATCAAGCCGAAAGGGCTGGAAATTGTCAAGGATGACTACATCGTTCTGCAGCTGCTCTTTGCTATCCTGATCACCGGCTTCCTTATAGAAGGAGCCCGCATGGCCGCCACTGAGATGCAGCAGAACCCAACTCTGGCAGCTTTTTCACCAGGCGGTCTGCTCGCAGGGCAGCTCTTTCTGACGATGACGGCAGGTGCTCTGCTGGTCACCCACAAAATCCTCTGGTGGCTCCACTTCGCTCTGGTTCTTGGCTTTTTTTGCGCCATCCCCTATACCAAGCTTCGCCATATCCTCACCACCAGTGCCAATGCTTTTCTCGCACCATTCGAGCCGAAAGGTGCCATCGCCACCATCAATATGGAGGACGATACAGTTGAACAGTTCGGCGCCGCAGCGATAACCGACCTGACCTGGAAAGACCTCTTCGATGCCGACGCCTGCACCTCCTGTAAACGCTGCCAGGAGCGCTGCCCGGCGTATGCTACCGACAAGCCGCTATCACCGATGAAAATTGTCAAGCAGATCGGTGAACTGGCTGAAGGCAACCCGACCGGCAACCTCATTGAAACGGTCAGTCAGGATGCCCTCTGGTCCTGTACCACCTGTCGTGCCTGTCAGGATGTCTGTCCGGCCAACATCGAACATGTCAACAAAATCATAGAGATGCGCCGCAACCTTACCCTCATGGAAGGGGCCTTCCCCGGTGATGAAGTAAAAACCGCCGTCAACAACATTGAAGTTAACGGCAATCCGTTCGGCCTCGCCTATGCTGCCCGGGGTGACTGGGCCGAAGGACTTGACCTTAAAACCATGGAACAGGACAGTGATGTCGACATCCTCTACTTTGTCGGCTGCTACGCCTCGTTCGATCGTCGCAACCAGTCGGTTGCCAGGAACTTCATCACCATCTGCAATGCCGCCGGCATCAAAGTCGGCATCCTCGGCAAAGAAGAGAAGTGCTGCGGCGAACCGGTCAGAAAGCTGGGCAACGAATACCTTTACCAGATGACTGCCGCCGAAAATATTGAGATGATCAAAGCATACAACGTCAAAAAAATAGTCACCACCTGTCCGCACTGCTTCAACACCCTGGCCCGCGACTACAAGGACCTTGGACTGGACGTGCCGGTCGAGCACTACAGCACCTACATCAACACGCTCCTGGAAAGCAACCGGCTCAAGTTGACTCCGTCTTCATTCAACTTTACCTACCATGATTCCTGCTATCTTGGCCGCTACATGGACATCATCGACCCGCCACGAGCTGTTCTCAACCAGGCAGGCGGATCAATCAGGGAAATGGACAAAAACGGCTACGACAGTTTCTGCTGCAGTGCCGGTGGCGGCCGTATCATCGCCGAAGAAAAACTTGGTAGCAAAATCAGTGAAGTCAGGGTCAAGATGGCTACCGACACCGGCGCACCGCTGCTCGTCTC
>JBMOEI010000148.1:0-6012 GCA_049318985.1 Desulfuromonadaceae bacterium | reverse complement strand
AGCTTACCTTCAACGGCGGCTTTGGAAAGCATTTTAGCGTCGGCGACAAGGGCGTTGACCGAGTCTATTGCCACGTTCAGGTTGTTTTTGATTTCGTTGAAGTCGCCGTTATAGCTGTCGGTGATTTTCGGCGGAATGTCGCCTTTGGAAATACGGTCTACATATTCGGCGGCTACGTTCAAAGGACCGATTACGGAGTCGAGGCAATCGTTGACACCCTGGACAATATTCTTGAAGTCACCTTGATGCTTGGAGGCATCAGCGCGGGTAGCCAGCTTACCTTCAACAGCGGCTTTGGAGAGCATTTTAGCGTCGGCGACAAGGGCGGATACGGCATCAATACATACGTTCAGGTTGTTTTTGATTTCGTTGAAGTCACCGTTGTAGGTGTCGGTGATTTTAGGCGGCACGTCCCCTTTAGAGATACGATCGACATATTCGGCGGCTACGTTCAAGGGGCCGATGACAGCATCAAGGCATTCGTTGACGCCGGAAACGATCTTCTGATAGTCACCTTGATGTTTACTGGCATCGGCGCGGGTGGCGAGTTTACCTTCGATAGCTGCATTGGAGAGCATATTGGCATCGCTGGTCATAGCTTTAATAGCGTCCACCATCTTCTTCATCGAAGCCATTACGCTGGTTGTGTCACCTGTTGCAAGCATAATCTCGCGGCTTAAGTCACCTACGCCAACAAGATTAGCAACGTCACCAACCACCTTCGGATCACCACCAAGCTGACGAAGAACAATACGAGAGATGAACAGGCCGAGGCCGATAGCGAGGATGCCGCCTATAATAGCGAGAACGATCATGGTCTTAGTCGCGGTATTGGCAATGGCTGTGTTTTCATCCGATGTCTGCTTTGCCATTTTTTCCTTTTGGTCACTTATTTTTTCTAATAAATCCTGATAAGCCTTACGCTCCTTTTCCAGCTCCCCGTTCCAGAGTGCAAATGCATCGGCTTTTTTACCAGATAAGACCAACGCCTGGAATTTTTTACCACCTGCTGCAAACGTTTTGAAGGAATCCTCAGCCTCCTTGAAAGTTTTTCTGCCCTCATCGGTAAGAATTGTCTTCTCGTACTTCCCTTCAAGTTCTGTTATTTGCTTCTCCCGGTCATCAGCACGCTTTATCATGTCGTTAAGCCGCTCTGTCGTGTCGGCTGTATACATCTCCAGCAGGTTGCAGCGCATCCTTTGAAATGCATTTGCCATCTCACCAACCTGTCCCAGCGGAATCGTCATTTTTTCATACAGCTTGGTATCGCCAGCATCAATGGTCTTGATCTCCTTGATGCCGACAACTCCAATAATCACCGCGACAACTGCTACCAGGATAAATCCGGTCATTAGCTTCATTTTCAGACTCATGTTACTCATTTTTGCTACCTCCTTTAATTGTGGTGAGTTGTGTTTTGTAATTGCTCCAGAATTAGCTCCACCCTCCAACCTTCCCACCCCCCGCTGGGTGGAGGCTTTTTAATCCCCTCACCCGGCGGGTGAGGATTAGGGAGGGGGGCTGCTATTACACTCCCTGAACCGCAGACAGTTCATCCGATGAAAAAACCTTGTCAATATCGAGGATCATGACGAAGCGCCCGTCATGCTTCCCCATCCCCTTGATGAAATCGGTTTTGAGATTGGTTCCGATATGAGGCGCCGCCTCAATCTGGGCCGGTTCCATCTCGATGACCTCCTGCACACTGTCAGCCAGTGAACCGAGGACGATGTTCTCGCCGTCCATCGCCACTTCGACCACGATGATGCAGGTGTTGACCGTCTGGGCCGTTTCCTGCATGCCGAACTTCTGGCGCAGGTCGATCACCGGTACCACGCAGCCGCGAAGATTGATGACCCCCAGCATGAAATCCGGCACTTGCGGCACCTTGGTGATGCTCGGCATCTCCAGTATTTCTCTCACCCTGGCGACGTCAACGGCGAACACTTCGTCAGCCAGCGTAAAGGTCAGATACTGGGTTGTTTGTAACTCTTCAGCCATAACTACCTCCTCTCAAGCTTTGTTGATAACAGGTCTTCTGTTTGTCATGTTTTCCAGGCCCCGAACGCAAAAACGCCGCTTCTCCGAGGTGGATACGGAAAAACAACGTCTAAAAACAGCGACTTCTCCCCCCACGCACGTAATTCCCAGGACGAACGGGAGGGGGATCAGATTCATGGTTTCTGTCATGGTGAAATGAGGGCTCATATCATGAGCCTCTACGGATGAAATTGACTGTTCGGCGGAAAGCCGGTTGGTAGTACCGGTGAGTAGAGCGGCGTGTTGTGGGTTATGTGACGTGTGACGTGTGACGTGTGACGTGTGACGTGTGACGTGTGACGTGTG
Source organism: Desulfuromonadaceae bacterium (assembly GCA_049318985.1). Lineage (GTDB taxonomy): Bacteria > Desulfobacterota > Desulfuromonadia > Geobacterales > Pseudopelobacteraceae > JACRCG01. The sequence continues at coordinate 3,666 of JBMOEI010000148.1, read as the reverse complement.
AAACGTGCCCGGCTGGCAGGCTGAGGTCAAGCATTATAAGCGAGTCACACCATTTTTTTTCAAGCAGACAAAACATCTGGCCAGCCCCTTTTTGAGAAATAGAAGCATGTTAGATTTTATGATACTTCTTTGTACCACCCATCAAAAGATTGTCAAGTGGACGACCGCATTTTTTTATGATGTGTAATTGTCAATTGTCACTTAAACAAACGGAGTATCTTCTTAAACAATTCAAATCATTCTGTCAATGTATATTTTTACATTTCCTAATATTTCACCCTTTGAATGACTTTGCCGCATAATCAAAGGATAAGGAGAAAAGTGGGCACATATGTTCAAAAATCTGATAGACCAAAAATAGCAAATACGCTATGGTGTTGCCATGACTTGGACAATCACGTACTACAACGATTCAGTACAAGAAGAAATCCTCGCAATGCAGCCTGGTTTTCTCGGTCGCTATCTCCGGTATTCCGACAGAATGGAGGTCTACGGTCCGGATCTCGGTATGCCTCATACCCGCGCAATGGGAGATGGACTTTTTGAATTGCGGCTGAAAGCTGCAGAGGGAATAGCGCGGGTTTTCTATTGCACAATGGTTGGCAGAAAAATAGTTATGTTGCATCAATTCACCAAAAAATCTGATAAAACACCGCCGAGAGAGCTTGAAACGGCACAACGAAGAATGAAGGAGTACAAAAATGCTCACTCACAAAGAACTTAAAGCCCGTGCTCTTGAAAGGGCAGATGTAAAAGCAGAATATGATCGACTGGATGAAGAGTTCCGATTCCTTGACGAGTTTCTCAAAGCCCGTGCTGCTGCAGGTGTCACACAGGCTGAAGTAGCAGAGCGAATCGGCACAACACAGTCTGCTGTAGCCCGTCTTGAATCAGGACGGGGGAAGCATTCTCCATCAATCGCTACATTAGAAAAATACGCTCACGCTCTCGGTTGCCGTTTGGAATTGCGATTAGTCAATGAAATGGTATCCGGAAAAGTAGCTGTTCAAACAACAAGTTCAGCCGGACGCACTAAAAAGAAGTGTGCCGCTTAGAATCTCGCATCCGAAACAAAACCAACACCGAGAAAGTACCAAATTTCCAACCAGAAAGTTGACTCACCCAAAACCGGGGGATCAACTTCATGCCCGGTGGTATGTGTTGTTTTGGAACGAGTTGAGATCGGGCAAAAACAAAAAGGGCGACGCCTCGGAATGGCACAGCCCTTTTGTTTTGATTTTGTGGTAAAGCGGCTGAATGGTTGATTTTTTGTACCTACTGGTTTTGCAGTTGAATTGCGCCGATTTCTGGACTACACCTCGAGGCTAACCGTGTAAGCCGCAAAGGAGGTCATCCAATGATTAATATTCAAATACAGGCAGACACAGAGGATAATGTTCTTGATCTGGTACGTTCGGCAATTTCCGCCGAGGTAAACCGACTTGAGTTAGGAATTCGCACAACCGAACGACATATTCGTGATTTTGAAGATCGTTATCACGTCACCTCTGATGTTTTTTTGAGGGATTATTTTGCTGAAGACTTGGTAGATGGTGATCGAGAGTATGTTGTCTGGGCTGGTGAATTGAATTTGCGGGAATAGGATCGCTGCCCAGCTGAAAGCCCTTAAAGGCATTCAGTATGCTGTTTAGCGAATACCAAACCCAAATTACTCGGTAATCGACCACTATGCAAGGACGAATCTGATTACCGCTTCAGAGATTATACTTGATGCCCGTTCTCCAAAGATTGGCGTTATCAAGGGAACTATTGAATTTATCGATGGCACTCAGCTTTTCTTCACCGAATATGTTGACTGCCGTTATCGTCTTGAAAAACTGAATTATTCCTACCACTGCCAAGATGCAAATGGCTCATTGATCTTCCGCGATGACAACGCCGCACACAAACCTGTGCTTCCTCATCGCAGCCACAAACATGAACCAGCGGGAAAAGTGGTCGTGTATGTATAGGCAACGTCTTTACTCACGTTTTGTATTGGCCGGTATTCCCATTTTTTTTAGACAAGCTAGTGGGATAGGGTAGGGTATGGGGGCTGCTTCATGGCTCTTTGCGCGAAATACAACGAAGATATTATGCTGGCCGGATCGGGTCAATAACTATTGAACAGGGCCGAAAAACTATTTTCGACTCAACATTACTCCTTAACAATACGCTTGATTGTTAACGGTTGAAGTGATAAACGTTAATAGCATGTTCGGTAATTAAAGGGTATTCCCATGAAGACGAACGATCTCAGTCCATCTCGGCAAAAGCAACTCGTTCGTGTACCGTCGCATTCAGGAGCGTTTGCCGTTGTCCCACCGGCTCCTCCACGGTTCATACCCTCAAAAGGCATCATCAAGGAAGTTATCCATGCCCACGAGGCGTTGGGTGAACTTCGAGTCTCCACGGCACGTCTGCCCAATCCCAACCTCGTTACCAGGACCTTTGATCGACGTGAGGCCGTTCGGAGCAGTCAAATCGAAGGTACCAGTTCTGACATGAATCAGCTGTTCACCTATGAAGCTACCGGCAGTGATGAAGGCTTACCGGCTGATGTGCTTGTCACTCTGAACTACGTAAAGGCCCTTGAAGTTGGCCTGAGCATGGTCAGAGATCACGGCCCGCTTGCGGTTGATGAAGCCTTGATAAAAGAACTGCATCGAAACTTGATGAAAGGGACTGATTATCGCGGGAAAATAGGTGAGTATCGGGAGGTACAGAACTGGATTGGCGGCAGTAAAATATATCAAGCCCGTTTCGTGCCACCAACGCATGAGCACGTCCCGAACTGCATGAAAGAACTGATCGAGTTCTTGCACGATATACCTGCAGACGAGGATATGTTTGAAGTACCTATCGTCGTTCGTATGGCAATTGCCCATGCCCAGCTTGAGACGATTCATCCCTTTGTTGATGGTAATGGCCGTGTCGGTCGGCTTTTGTTGCCGATCATGCTGGCTGCGGAAGGATATCTTCCGGTGTATATTGCCGGATATTTGAAAAATTATCAGCAGGAGTACTACGACCGACTAGCAGGCGTACAGTTGCGAGAAGAGTGGCTGTTGTGGATTCAATTCTTTGCCACAGCAGTTGAAGAGTCAGTAAAGGAATCAATCAATACGGCTTCAGCGTTGGGCAACCTGTTGCAACGTTGGGAGGAGCGGATAGTAGAGCTGCGTGTCAGGTCTGATTCGGCGGTCAACAAGTTGCCGCAATTACTTATTGGTAGACCAGTTATCACTGCCCGCCAGGTTGAAGCGGAGTTGGGAATTTCGTTTCCCGCAGCCAATAATGCCCTGGCCAAGCTGGAGGAGATAGGAATCCTTAACAACCCAAAGGAACAGCAGCGTAACCGGGTGTTTATTGCGCATGAGGCTATTGACATTCTTAACAACAGGTAGTTTTTAGTAACGAACTAACGCCTGATATTCTATTCGTGTCGTAGTGGTAAGAGAAATACGTAGCAGGGGTGATATAACGTTTTCAGACTCGTCACGCGCTTAAAAATACACTAACAATATCAAATATTTGCGTCTCATAATGCATCTTACGTCAAGTACGGGACAACAATGATTATAGTAAATAATCCTCTTGCGCTTGATACATTTGCCACCACCGGTAATGTGTTGACCCACCCAGCGCCGTTTAGTTGACCCACCT
>JBMOEI010000147.1:0-6050 GCA_049318985.1 Desulfuromonadaceae bacterium | reverse complement strand
CTGGTGGACGTTGCGATTGATGAGTCCGTAGATTTCATGGTGATTGCAGGTGATCTGTACGACGGCACATGGAAGGACTACAACACGGGCCATTTCTTTTGTCGCGAAATGGGTCGCCTCAACAAGGTCGGAATACCGGTCTACTTGCTATTTGGCAATCATGATGCTGATAGTGAGATGACGAAGAAGCTAGCTCTTCCGGCAAATGTGCATCAGTTCGAATCTCGAAAACCCAGTACGTTTCAGATTGAAGCACTTAAAGTCGCTTTGCATGGCAGAAGCTACAAAGATGCAGCAACCCTGGAGAATCTTGCGACTGGATATCCAGACCCAATAGTAGGGTGGTTGAACATCGGTGTGCTTCACACTGCATTGGGGGGAAATGCTGCACACGCCAACTATGCCCCTTGTTCGGTAGCGGAGTTGAATGCCAAAGGCTACGATTATTGGGCGCTAGGGCATGTGCATGAACATGCCATTGTCCAGGAGTCTCCATGGATCGTATTCCCTGGAAATCTGCAGGGGCGCCATATTCGTGAAACGGGTTCGCGTGGGGCAGTGATTGTTACTGCAGACGATGGTGGTATCCAATCTGTCGACCGTTTGTTAGTGGACTTGTTGCGTTGGCACATTGTGGAAGTAGATGCAAGTAGCGCAAATGAAATGTCAGAAGTGGTTCGATTGGTGGGACAAGCCTTTGAACGCTTGGTAGGTATAACCCCCGAAAAGATATTCTTGTCGGTGCGCGTATGCATCAAAGGCAAAACCGCTGCCCATGGTGAGCTGTTTGGGCTTGAATCCCAACTTCGTGAAGAAATTCTAGGCCAAGCGGCAAGTCAGGGTATTGACCGACTGTGGGTCGAAAAGGTACGGCTTGAAACCCAGCCAATGTCTGATGCGGGCGAAGTTGGTGAGCGAACCGATGCACTTGCCGACTTGCATGCACTTCTGTCTGGGGCACCAGAAGATGCAGATTTTTTGAAATCGTTGTTGGACGATTTACGACCAATGGTTGACAAGGCACCCATTGAACTAATCAAGGCTGTACCTGAACTCGATGCCATACGCAATGGCAACGTGTCGGATATTGTCAAAACCGTCAGCCCTGGTCTATTGGCCTATCTGGCCCAAGCACATTGAGGCAAGCAAAGATCAACTATGCGTATCACACGACTTGACCTTCTGCGCTTTGGAAAATTTACTGACAAAAGCATTTCACTGCCGCTTGCTTCGCAAGATTTTCACCTTATTGTTGGTCCCAATGAAGCCGGTAAATCTACCATCCGAAATGCAATACAGGACCTGCTGTTTGGAATCGAAACCCGTTCCCGTTACAACTTTCTGCATGCTCATAACGAGATGCGCGTAGGGGCACTCATTGAGCACGCTGGAAATCCACTTGATTTCATTCGTACCAAGGCCAGAACCAAGACTTTGCAAGCCGTGGGTGGAAATGCATTACCCGACAATGCGCTGACAGCCTATATGGGGCAAATAGACCGCACATTTTTTGACCAGATGTTTGGTTTGAACCACGAGCGACTGGTGCAGGGTGGGCAGGAAATACTAAGTGCGTCCAACGATGTGGGGCAAATCCTATTTCAAGCTGCGGCTGGTGTTGGTAGCTTGGGAACCATCCGTGACAAGTTGGAAGCGGAAGCTGATGGACTATGGGCCGCACGAAAGTCTGACAAACGCGAGTATTACATTGCTGTCACCGAGCTTGAACAAGCCGAAGCTGCCCTAAAGAATGCCACTGTGCGCACCAAAGATTGGCAGGAAGCACGCAACGCAGTTGATGCCATTGAAGATCGATTGAAGGAGGCTCGCAGTCAATACGATGCGCTGGCGCAAGATCGGTTTCGGCTGGAACGAGTGCGTCGAATTGCACCTATGTTGGCTACCCTTCAAGAGGTGGAGCATGCCCTAGGTGAGTTGGGAGCCGTAGTGGAACTTCCAGCCAATTCCGCTGAGCAGTTGGCTCGTGCTGAGCATGACTTGGCTATTGCAGCCCAGTCCGGCGCTTTGTATGCAAAGCAGATTGCTGACATAAATCAGAAAATTTCAGAATTGCATCCAGATAACGCAATATTGGCGCGGGAAGCGGATATTGAGTCACTTTCTGCAATGCGGCAACAGTTGCGAAACCATGAAAGTGACATGGCTAAGCGTGAGGGGGAAATTCGGGTTTTGTGGCAGGACGTCCAAGAATCAGCCAGGCAGTTGGCGTGGCCGCATGAAAACGAAGATGCAACCGAACAACGCCTGCCCGTAGCGCTCGTCCGTTCGGCCCTGGCGGGGCTTGTTCGAAGGCACGGTACTCTGACTCAAACACTTGTCGCAGCTCAAGATGCACTAAAAACGCGTGAGGATGAGATCAATGCAATTGATGCGGAAATTTCACTCCTACCCGAAACGGCTATCTCTAATGAGCTCGTTGAGAGCTTGAATTCAGCACGCTCTCTGGGTGATACGGCCGCCACGGAAAAGCGATTCCTAATTCAAGTTACAAAACATCAACGAGAACTTGACGGAGCGATGAATGACCTTGGCAAATGGAGCATGGCAACAGATCACCTATGCAAGGTTTTGCCACCCAGCCAGGATGAATGTGCCGCTCTGTTGAAGCGCAGGGCCGACTTGGAAAAGGTTGTAGCAACCAGCCTGGGGCGTAAGTCGGAGATAAATTCGGAAATCAAGGCCTTGCAACTCGAGATAACTCAATACAAGGCGGCGCATCATCCAGTCACTCTGCAAAATGTATTGGATGCACGTAGTGAAAGGGACGCAACTTGGCATTCCATTAAGGCGGGAAATGTCAAGCCTTCGGATGTTGCAACAGACTATGAACAGGCCGTGTCAAATGCAGATGGCGCTGCAGATAAACGCCATGATAAAGCCCGAGAAGAAACTGAACTTCAAGCAAATATAGACCGCTTGCAGCGTCTTGATCTCCAATTGGCTGATCAAAGTGATCGTGCTCAAGAAGGGGAAACACAACTGCAATCCTTCGATCAGGCCTGGGCAGACCGAATGGATTCTCTGGGTTTATCGGGAATGCCGCTGTTGCAAATGAATGAGTGGCGAGTTGCACGTGAACGGACGCTGTCTGCAGCAGCAGACTCGGAGGAAGAACTTTCCCAACAGGCAAATTTTGTTGCCAATGTCTCTGAAGCAAAGTCTGCATTGATTGTTTCATTGCGGAGTATCAACCCTGATGTGGAAAACTTGAACCTTGCAGGTCTTATTCGATTGGCTGACGAATCAGTTGGTAGTGCTGCAAGATTGCAAGAGCGGCGTAGTGCTCTGTCGACACAAAAGATTCGAGCCCAAGCGGCTTTGCCGGAACTGCTCAATCGTGTTTCGCAGGCTGTGGCTGCTGTTGAGACCTGGAAGGTCGAGATGCAAAAGGGGCTAACCCAAGCATCATTACCTGTGGATGCGAGTGTTGATACCGTTGAGGCAGCACTGGTTCTTTTCGAGCGCATGCACCTGCAACTTCAAAAAATTCGGGAAACTCGCCTGACCCGCGTGGACATGATGCAACGCGATCTGGATGCATTTTCCAAAGCGGCAAAGGCGTTGTCTGCAGATGTGGCGCCAGACTTTGCGGGAGATGCTCCTGCTCAAATCTCCCTGCAGTTGGAGTCTTTGTTGAAGCAGCATGCAGCCTCCTTTAAAGAGCTGGGACGTTTGAACGGCGATCTGATTGAATTGGAAAAACGGGAGGCTGCGGTCCATGCCACGATGACCGACGCAAATGCAAGCCTCGAACCATTGCTCCGTTTATCAGCCACTGCATCCAATGATGAATTGCGTCTCGCAGTGGGGAAATCTGACCGACTGCGTGCGTTGACTTCCGATAAGCAACAATCATTGAAGCAACTTCTCAATTCGGGTGATGGACTGGATCGTGACACCCTTACCGCGGAATTGGCTACGTCAGAAGCTGATGCAGTTTCTGCTGACCTTGCGGAGAACAAGCGCCAAACCGATGAGGTGGTTGAGCATCAAAACCGCCTTTCAGGCGAACTTACATCTGCCAATGCAACCCTTGGCAAGATTGCCGGGCAAGACGAAGCTGCACGTGCCGAGGCAAAACGCCAGGAAGCGCTGGCAAAGATGGCAAACGTATTGGAGCGCTTTATTAAAGTCTTCACCGCTGCCAAGTTGTTGCGGTGGTCGATTGAAAAGTTCCGGGAAACTAAGCAAGGTCCTATGTTGTCACGGGCCAGTGATGTTTTTTCAGGGCTAACCCAAGGCGCGTTCAACAAGCTCATAGTTGACTATGAGAGTGAACCATTGAAGTTGTCAGGTCAGCGTGCTTCTGGCGGTCTTGTAGATATTGACGGTATGAGTGAGGGCACCCGTGACCAACTGTACTTAGCCCTGCGCCTATCAGCTTTGGAACTGCACCTTGAGCAGACCGTTGCCCTGCCATTTATTGCGGATGATCTTTTTATCAACTACGACGATGGACGGGCGAAGGCAGGACTTCAGGCTCTGGCCAACTTGTCAGAGAAAACCCAAGTGATTTTTCTGACCCACCATGAGCACTTGATTCCGCTTGCGCAGCATGTCTTAGGGCGAGATCTTAATATTATCCGTCTTTAATTAAAAAGATAGTTTTGGAGTAAATATGAGTAATGCCATCTTAGAGAAGCTGTTAAATCCCGGTCTGTCAACGGATGATTTGAGGGGCTATGCGAATAAGACAAATGAAATCAATAAAAAGATTGCAGCTCACCCAAATGTTGACTCCACTTTATTAGATGAATTGCTGGAATTTTGGGGCGAAGATGATGAGGGCATCGATGTCGGTGTGGTTGTAATTGCCCTAAGAAATCCCGCCATCTCGCTCGAGAAGTTGATACGATTCGGTCGAGATAATCCGGAGGCGGTACTCGAAAATCCAAGCTTTGCTGAGATATTGAAAAAAGAACCAAATCTATACAAGAAAATTCCGGAAATTTTGCAACAAATAAATTGCCCTGAGAAGTTGCTCATTAGAGCAGCGAAACAAAAAAAAGAAGAATACTGGCCAAATATACTTGTTAACCCAATTGTCCCAGTCAGTTTGGTTGATGACGTAAATCCCAATAATCTATTTGCATTCGCAAAACAACGACTACAGGATTTCAAAGACAAAGCCTCTGACGAAATCGTCGAGAAGTATTTGGATCTTTATTTAAACACCGTTCGACCATTTTTCGTTCCGCGTTTTTTGAATTTTGATAAAAACATACGCGAACATCGACTTTCAGATCAAGTTTTGTGCGGATTTCCGTATACGAGCCAAAAATGGTCTTGGCCTGTCGGAAGTAACGGTTTGCACATGCAGCCTGTTGCGCAGATCAATTTAGAGAATGTGGGGAAATTGTTGCGCTTACCACTAGGAACTGGTTTGCTCCAAATCTGGGGTTGCGTAGGCATGGGGCTCCGCGACCATTCCATCAGAATTATTCCAACCCAAGATCTTTCTGATGTCCTAGATGACTTTTACCCTCCAGACGCTGCATGGTTGAAAGTCGATTACGAAGGTGCGCCAGAATTTGAAAAATGCATAGTTTCATCATTCACTTTGGACGATTATCGACCATTTAGAGTTGAAAAATGCAGGGTTGAATGGGTCGATATGGGATATATGTTTTATCCTAGTGTTTATAAGAGAATTTTCTCGCCGTTGCGCCAAGATGATTGCAACCATCAATTTGATGATGACTCGAATTCTTGGACACTTGCAGAAAAACTTGATGAAAAGATAGACAAATTACGACTGCCGACAGGGTTGAATCCCTATGGAAATAGGCTATTTGTTCTGGGTGGGTATGGTGATGGATTGGGGAATGCTTGGCATACCGATGATGGGGATCTAATTCTTTATCATTCAGTTGATTATGGATATAAGATTACCATAGCACTCTATTGTAAATCTGATGATATTGGTCCACCTGTCTTTGTGGTTAATATCAATGGCGACAATTAGAACTTATGATTTTTGATATGTATATGTTTTCTCTGCTTGAACAAATGGGTAAAGAACAAGACAG
>JBMOEI010000146.1:0-6178 GCA_049318985.1 Desulfuromonadaceae bacterium | reverse complement strand
GGCCAGTCGTTGTGCCGTTATCAGATTAACCGCAGAAGCTACCAGAAATGGTTCAATGCCCATATTAAGGAGGCGGTTAATAGTAGCCGGAGCATCGTTCGTATGGAGCGTTGAAAGGACCATGTGCCCCGTAAGAGCAGCTTTGATAGCGATCTCAGCAGTTTCAAAATCACGAATTTCCCCAATCATGATTATGTCGGGGTCCTGTCTCAGGAAAGAGCGCAATGCGGCAGAAAAATTGAGGCCGATATCCTCATGCATTTGAACCTGGTTTATGCCGGCAAAGTTAAACTCGACTGGATCCTCAGCAGTGGAGATATTTTCAGAAACTTTATTCAATTCCGCAATTGCAGAATAGAGTGAAACAGTTTTACCGCTGCCTGTTGGTCCGGTAACCAGCACCATTCCGAATGGTTTATGGATTTCGTGCATGAAGTTCGCCAAGGCATCCGGTTCATACCCCAATTTGGTAAGATCGGTTTGCAGATTACCTTTGTCAAGGAGGCGCAAGACAATTTTCTCACCAAAGAGTGTCGGCAGGCATGAAACACGAAAGTCCATGTCCTTACCCCCACCCAGTTTAATCTTGATGCGGCCGTCCTGCGGGAGCCGGCGCTCGGCAATATCCAGTTCAGCCATGATCTTGATTCGTGAAGTAATCGCATTCTTGAGTTTTAGCGGCGGTTTCATCACTTCGTAGAGTACGCCGTCAATACGATAGCGAACCCTGAAAAGTTTTTCGTAAGGTTCAACGTGGATATCGCTGGCTTTTTTTCTAATGGCATCCTGTAAAATGGCATTGACCATTTTGACAACCGGAGCATCCTCAGTAGCTCGTTCAAGAGAACTGAGATCAACCTGCTCTTCATCGCCAACTATTTCAAAATCCTCAACATCAAGATCACTCATGACGTCAGCCAGAGATGCTGACTGGTCATAATATCTGTCTATGGCAGCTTTTATATCCCGTTCTGACGCGACAACAATTTCAATGTTGTAGCCGGTCATGAACTTGATATCTTCAATTGCAAAGAGGTTTGATGGATCGCTTACCGCGATAATTAAAGTAGCCCCTGCTCTGTTAACCGGCATAAGCTGATATTTTTGTACTACTTCAGGTGGAATTGTTTTAATGACGATGGGATCTATTTCATATTCAGAAAGATTGACACTTGGCACACCATACTGTTTAGACAAAAATGACGTCAGTTGTTCTTCTGAAATAATTTTCTGACTTATCAGAATCGAACCGATATGGAGTTGATTACCGGATAGCCTTTGCTCATCTAACGCGACACTTAATTGTTCACGATTAATGAGATTATTTTTTACAAGGATTTCTCCAAGCCGATTAACCTGCATGGTTACTCCGTTTGCGTTTATAATGCGTCATAGTAGGGAGAATACCGGATCTTGTCAAGATGTAGTTAAGAATGACAAATACAGTTTTCCCTGTAACAGCGGGCACTCACCGCCCCAAGGCATAGCGCATCCTGACCTGGTCAGCTGAGACCCGCATCTCAGGAGAAATCAATTCCGCTATTCGTAACATCACTATTGCCTCCTGAAATCGGTTAATGCCGGCGAGAAATTCACCAACTTCAAGGTAGCTGTTTGCATAAATCATGATCGCCTTACCGGTGTCCAGATCAAGAAAAGAGAGCTTTTCCACAATGCCGCGTTGAATATAATTATCCCAAATCGAGGTATCAGGAATTCCTGACGGCTCATAGAATTTTCTGATGCGATAGACAATTCCCCTCTGACTCGGCTGATACTCTTTAAATTCCACAGAATATCGCGTGGAAAAATCAATGAAGACCGGTCTAACCCCGATATTTTCATTCATCGCAATGCGTAAAGCGGCCTCAGGCCCTAAAGATGTTATATCGTACTTCCTCAGGTTGCTCTCTTTAAAGATACGCGGCATAGAGTCAATATACCAGTCAAAGACCAGATGGGGTGTATGCGGCAGGTCAACGTCTTCACGCAAGCGTTCGACACCTTGCAAATACCAGAGTGGAAAAGCACCACTGTCTCCCCAGGTAAACATGACGGAATTCTGTGGTAAAGACCGCAAAGAGTTTGAGGCGTAGTCAAATGCGATATAGTTGTTATGTTGATCATTTTCATAATAGTTAACCGCGCAGAGTGCTGAAGGGAGCGAAAAGAACAGTATCGCAACAACTCCGTAGACCGGAGCAGTAATACGTTCGGGTAGCCGTGAGGATCGCACTGCATACCCTAGAAGTGAGAAAAGTCCAATGCCGATAATGACGGCGGTCAGCAGATAGAGCGGCGTAAAAAATTCTTCCGTAAGAAAAATTGTTTCCATCGGGGTATTGAAATAGCCGGCAATCACGAGTAAAAAAGCAGTAATCGAGACAAAATAAGCGAAAAAAACTGTTCTGTGATTCCGCCAGAGAAAGATAAGCCCGATTATAGTCAATGCTGCACCGAGCCAGGTGAACTCACGAGGAATATTAAACGCCCGAATTTGCGCCCACAAAAGTGCGGCATCCCGTAGCGGCGGCTCAGATGGATATCCTTTTCTTAAGAAATGCCACATAAACTGCCCTACTGTTTTTGAATCCCCCCAGTTAAGCAGCGGTTTGCTCAGCGCCCGAAGCGGAAGATAGAGGTGAATCGAAAAACCGAGGAGAGCAAAAGCGGTAGTCAGAATCAGTTCTTTAAGCCGGGTTATCATGCGCCAATCAGTCAGCACTATCATCAAAAACCAGGCCGGCAACAACAGCACAATGGTCTGATGGACGCCCATGGACAAACCGGCCAAAAACGTACAGACGTAGATATATGATGGCCGCTCGCTCCCTTCTTGATACTGTTCCTGCCATTTCAGCAGCAGATAAAAAATAATGGCGGTAATGAATGCGAGCAGCGGATATGGTTTATCGTGATTTGATTGCAACCACAAACGCGGTGTGACGGCAAAAGAAAATGCCGCCGCAAGTCCGGCACACTGAACCGCAATCTTGTTGAAACGGGCATCTGACTGTAATATTTCCTTTTTCAGGAGAGTAGTTGTCAGAATATAGACCACCAGACAGGCCAGAGAAGAAGAAACTGCGGTTGCAACATTAATCCGGAATGCGATGTTACCAAGAGGAATCCAGGTAAATGGCTTTGCAAACATTAAAAAGAGCGGGTATCCGGGAGAATGTGCCGAACCGAGCGAAGCTGTTGCAGTAATAAATTCACCGCTGTCAAAAAAAGTCACTGATGGCGCCAATGTTACCATGTAGACGGCAAACGGGATTACGAAAGAAAGGATGAGAAAAATATTCAAGGTGATATGTTTAAAAACGGGCATGTTCATCAGGTTTTTTCCGTCCCTTGGAGTTCGTTAAAAGACATTTTGCTTTTCCAGACATAATACAGGCCGGCCATAATAACCGGAAAAAAACCGACTGCGTGGATTACCAGAGCGACAGTTACGGCAGTTGATTCCGGAATGCCAAAGGCAGAAAGCCCTTTGAAACAGGCATAATGATACGTGCCGATATATCCGGGTGAAGCAGGTACCATAACGGCAAAAACAAGTAACACCAATATAAACATGGATGCTGCAACAGGAAGTTTAATGCCAAATCCAAGCAGCACAGAATAAACCGGAATAATACAGAATATCCAGATCAACAGAGATGATATCAATACCGCGCTGATATGCCCCCCTTTGGAAGAGATTCTGATGCCGCTGATGAAAGAACCAAGTAAGCGAATAATCCGCTCTGATAATTTTTGCGGGAATGGTTTCAGCAGAACTCCGGTCCAGTGCAGAGTCCTCATGGTCTGGCGTTTTAACAGCAACAGAAAAATGATTATTCCGGCATAGAGGATAAAGGTCACAACACCGCCGGTTTTCAGCGCTGTCTCAGCATCAGCCATACCCTGCGGCAACTTCAGAGTAAATAACGTAAACAATAATATCAGCATGACGGTGAAGCCGTCAAAAAGCCGGTCTATCACGAGTGATGCAAATACCGTCGGCATTTGCAGCCCTTCCTTCCGGGCAAGGACATACGCCCTGACAAATTCACCGAGTCGCGCCGGAAGAAGGTTATTTGCCATGTAGCCGATGATCGTTGCCGGATATAATGAGGAGAGCGGAATCTTTTTTTCAGGTATAAGGAGATAGTGCCAGCGCACAGCCCGTAACAGATAATTAACAAAGGTACCACCAACCGCCAAAACGATAAAGCGATAGTCAACCCCGAGAAGCGCCGTCCAGAGCTGGAAAAAGTCGATTTTTCTGAACAGCAGCAGCATAAAAAAAACGCTGACGGCAATTCCCGACCATAATTTAAGATCGATCTTAATTTTCATAACAGTCCGGTGCAGTGTAATGGTTTAATTGTTTATACACGGGGTATCCAGAATACTGCGGGCATCCGTAACATCCAGATCGATTTGCGCCTTCAATGCCTTACTATCAGAAAATTTCCGGATTGGGCGCAACCTCTGAACAAAGTGCATTTTAATCGACTGACCATAAATCTGACCTGAAAAATCAAGCAGGAACACTTCAACTGTTCGCATAATTCCGCCAAAAGTCGGGTTACAACCGATACTGCAGGCTCCGTTAACATACTGCCCATGCACTTCAACTTTCACCGCATACACGCCATCTGCAGGGAGCAATTCGTTTATTGTGTGTATATTCGCCGTGGGAAAGCCAAGTGATGTGCCAATTTCTCTCCCATGTTCAACTGTTCCTAAAATCTGGTAATAGCGTCCGAGAGTTCGTGCCGCAGATGACATATCGCCACTCAAAATAGCGGCTCTCACCAGGCTGCTGCTGAAGACTATCCCTTTTTCTCCAATCGGCGGGAGATCTTCAATGGTGAAGCCATGCATTTCACCCAATCGTTGCAATGTACTGAAGTTACCTTCGCGTCCCCTGCCAAAAGCATAGTCATGCCCGATGATAACATGCTGCATACCGAGAGGAGCGCAGAGAACGGTGAGAACAAAATCTGTCGCAGACAAGCGGGAAAATTCTTTGCTGAAAGGGACAACAACCAGGTAGTCAATTCCGGATTTTTCAATCAAAGCAACTTTTTGGTCAAACGTTGTAATCAAGGATGGTGCTGAATCAGGCGCCAGTATTTTTAGCGGGTGCGGCTCAAAAGTCACTACGACAGAAGGTATGCCCCGACTTGTGCCTGTCTTTTTTAAGTGAGCAAAAATCTCTGCGTGGCCGCGATGGACACCATCAAAATTACCAATTGTGACAATGGAAGCGCCGAGATTTTTATCATAAATGTTGGTGCCTGAAATAATATGCATCATATATTCAACCTATTGTCCCCAGTTCGAGCCGTGTACCCCAGCGCCGGAGCAGTTCATTATGAAGCGCTACATTCGCCGGGAGGGCAAGATCCGGATCACCTTCAAGCAGCGTAAATGCTGCCAGACGCGCTCTTTCAAGCAGTGAGCCGTCACGCAGGATATTGGCAACACGAAAATCCGGCATTCCTGCCTGGCGAGTGCCAAGGAAATCACCGGCACCTCTGATTTCCAGATCTGCCTCGGCAATGCGGAAACCATCACCGGTGGATTCCATAACCCGAAGACGTTTTTCACCATCTTCAGACATTTTACCGGACGACATGAGAATACAGAAGGACTTCTCCTTGCCACGCCCTACCCTGCCTCTCAGCTGATGCAGCTGAGAAAGACCGAACCGCTCGGCATGCTCGATAACCATCATTGTTGCATTCGGAACATCGATACCAACCTCAATAACGGTGGTCGCAACGAGAACCTGAAATTCATGGGCAATAAAGGCAGACATAACCTTTTCCTTCTCCATCGGACTCAACCTGCCATGCAGCAGCCCAATGTGCAAATCAGGAAAAATGTCGGACTGAAGATGTTCTGCCATTATGGTTGCCGCTTTAAGGTCCATCTTTTCAGACTCTTCCACCAGCGGATAGATAACGAAGACCTGCCGCCCCAATCGGACTTGATCCCGCATCATATCATAAAGTTGACTGCGGCGTGACTCAAAGAAAATTCTGGTCTCAATGGGGATCCTGCCGGGGGGCATTTCATCAATCACCGAAAGGTCAAGATCGCCAAAAAGTGTCATTGCGAGAGTACGGGGAATCGGTGTCGCGGTCATAACAAGAATATCGGGGTTGGTACCTTTCTTTTT
>JBMOEI010000145.1:0-6268 GCA_049318985.1 Desulfuromonadaceae bacterium | reverse complement strand
AGAGGTTGAAAGATCTGGTTATCTGTACCGATGGAGAGTAGAACCGATGCTCCGTAGTGCGCCATATAACAACTTTGGAGTTGAGTATTCACGGCGTGGTGCAGAAACCAAAGCAAGCAACTACGTTCGCCTGATTCTTGGCGAATAGCAGTCGCAAAGCAAAATTAGATCTTCGAAGCGGTATACCCTTACCCTTCGGAAAGAGGCGGCCTCGATAACAGGTCGCCTTTTTTTAATCTCTCTGGGTAAATTCCTCAAAGCTTGCTTCGTTGAAAGAATAATGAATTACTGATGTGACATTTCGCAGCTTGCAGCGGAGTAGTTCATTTGATCTCTGCCTGGCGTGAGGATATTTCCCGTTCGGTAACGCAACTTCAGACTTTTTACTGCACACACTCAACGCCCTAGTTTGCGGCTATTCTGGTTTTAATGACGTAAGTAGCTTAGCCAATTCATCAATAGCGGTAAATGGATTTTCGCGCCCTGTGCGCTGGCGCTCTTCTTTCGCTCTTGCAGCATTTTCATAGGCATCACTCAATCGTTTCATAGTTCGTTTGAAGTGACCGGTGCTGCCCTTTGTATAATCAGGTAATAATCCAGGCCTGCTCAGGCTTCGGTATACTTCGTCACGGTGCATTTCCCTCGTTACACATTCAAAATGTAATAGCAACCATAACTCAAAGCATGGAATTGAAGGAATTGCCTTAAATCTAATTGGCTGTTTATATTCGTTTTTATGTTTCTTATCTAAGGTATTGGCACTTTGTAGTGCGTTGTTGAAGCTCGGGTGGTCATCACGGTCAAAGACGCAAAATACCTGCTCCCACTGACTGGTCTCTAAACACTTGTCTCTGGCAAAATCGACTACCTGCTGAGGCGACGTGCCATATTCACTCTGCAGGATGCCGACATATGCTGTATTCAGTCGATAATACTGACGGATTTCATTAAAGTACTGCGGTTCAGTCTTCTTGCCTTCACAAATAATCAATATCCGATCATGACTGTTTCTGCTTGCATTCTTACGTGCCAGTTTCGCCGCTTGACGTTCTTTAGGATGCCTATCGCGCATTTTATTCTCCTAAATTGAAGTCAGAAAAAAATGGCAATGCATCATAACGTCCCATCAGATAGCCTTGTTCCAAAGCTTCTTTTTTACGTGGGCTGAAATCGGTCAATGGATATATTTTTGTTGCCTGGGAACGATCTTTCTCGACAAACCACACCTGATCTCTTCGGAAAATTTTTGTGTCCAACAGTGAAGTATCGTGGGTAGTAAAGATCAGTTGTGCGCCGTTTTTATTTGATTTGTGAAATATATCTACTAAAAATCTAACCATGAGAGCATGGAGACTACCATCTAACTCATCAACCACGATGATAGAACCTGACTTAAGCACTTCTAGTATTGGTCCTGCAAATGCAAACAGCCTTTGAGTTCCGGTTGATTCGTCATGGAGTTCAAAAGTTGCGGATCCGTTCTCTGACTTATGGAAAAACATAGGCATAGGCGCCTCATATTCATTGTCCATGTAAACAGGGGGTTGACCATCTTCTAGTTTAAAATCCAGTTGTTTCATTTTCTTGTTCTCAAGAGAAAAGTCATCAATACTCAGATCCGCTGCATTTAAGAATTTCATTAATTCGACTCGTCCATTATCCTTCTGGGCATAACTGATCGAAAAATCGTGAATAGGTTGATGACCTGTCCCGATTATTTTAATCTTTTGAACAATCCAAAGAAAAATTGGACGAAGCTGATCGCTATTAAGATCGACAGTCTTGGAAAGAAACAGGGCATTAGAACGTGTTGAATCCTGCCACAGTTTACGCTGCCCGGTTAAATGTGATCCAAATTTGTAGTCATCCTTTTTTGTCTCTGAATTGAATGAACGATTGAACCACATCTGAGGCTGGTTGGTTTTATATGTCAAAAGCCATTCTGAAACAATTCGTTCCGGTAGCATACTGAATCCGTACTGATATCTAACACCCTCCTCGATGAAGGTGATTTCAAATTCACTCGGCTGATTTGCAGATTCAGCATCCAATTTGAATGGCTGATGATTATATGTCTGGCCTTCCCGCATTTGAGTAGCAGATGTAGCTACAATTGACTGCATAAAGGCCAATGCGTTAACCAAATTGGACTTACCGCTGGCATTAGGACCGTAAATAACAGCTGATTTCAGCACAGTTGGAAGAGACTTAATACCACTATTGATTAGATGGGTTTCTTTATGCTCGGTGTCTTTGCCGGCAACTAAACTCAGACACTGCTCTGAACGGATGGAACGAAAGTTCTTAACCCTAAATTCAATAAGCATTTTGCACCTCTCAATAAAAATAATTACGAATTTTGCATAAATAATACAAAAAAGCAATTTATTTTATACATGTAAATCAGCTTACCGCAAATTTTGCGGAAAACCCCGTCGTTTAAGGCGGGGATGTAGAGCAAAGGTTTTAGTCCGGTGTCTGTTGCTGTTCAATGTATTGCTGAATGATAGATACCGATGGAGAGTAGAACCGATGCACCGTGGTGCGCCATGTAACAACTTTGGAGTTGAATATTCACGGCGTGGTGCAGAAACCAAAGCAAGCAACTACGTTCGCCTGATTCTTGGCGAATAACAGTCGCAAGGCAAAATTAAATCTTCGAAGCGGTATACCCATACCCTTCGGAAAGAGGCGGCCTCGATAACAGGTCGCCTTTTTTTATTGATCCCCTTGGAATCCACGATACGTATTTGTCCGAATCTCTTCTTCCTACTGAAAGTTTAGATGAAAATATAAGCGATGGGCATGAAGTAGACCCACCGTTTTTGCTTTGGCAGGCGGGACTAACTTTCTGGTTTGGGAATTTGCTTTGTCGCCTTATGGGTCCACTATTTATGTGAAATATGAGAATCTCAACCACTATAATTCCAACTCCATGAAAATCGGACAATGATCACTGAGCTTTGACCTTATCCAGGTATCATAATCTCCTATCTTGATCTTAGGCCCATTGCGAACCCAGCTCATTGGTATAAAGCAATAATCAATATGGGATGGCTTTTCTTCGTGATAATGCATGTAATATGTATTGTCTGTTTCGTCGCCATGTTCCACTTTATTCAACTCATGGTAGGCACTGACCATATTCATTTCTCTCAGTGCATTAACGACTTCAGTGTGTTTTTTATTTGATTTGTGCCGGTTTTGATAACTGTTAAAGTCGCCTATTATCAAAGTATCACCTGAGGCTATGAATTTTCGATACACATTTACTGCCTGGCATACATCATCTATATTTCCCATTACAGCAATGATGTTCAGGTTAATATGACCACTGGCTTTGAGAGGGATGCAGTATTTGATACTTGGATCATATGATTCATAAACTGAAAACTCTAATCCAGTGTATGACATAATGCTGATACCGGGATAGCGGGTGTTTACTAAATTACCGAACCATTTCTTCGTGGACGGAGGGTCCACTCCATCTTTGAATACCAACTTATCTGGTCGCTCACACTCCTGAATGACAGCAATATCAGGTTGATATGATGCGATCTTATCTGATTTCGTTCTGTAAGCTCCACGGCAATTCCAGGTAACAATTTTCATATCAACTCCTTTTTAGAAGCGCCGCCTGCCGTTGATGTTTCTCCTTTTATGTCTTTGGCCAACGAGCATGAAGATGGACAGCCTTCTTTTGGTGGGTCAAACTTTCTGGATGAAAATTTGGTGCTATCGCCGTTTGCTTATCTGGTTTTGTCAATCAGGTTTGGCACCAATAGCATCCCAATGTCACCAACTGCCGTTGTTGACGCCGTTGCTATGAGAGAACTGCTTCCACCAACAAAAATCTCTGCCCGTTGGCATTGGCCTCCTCAAAATCCGCATCTAAGGTTGAAAGGCCCTGTTTGCACGCTTGGACGTAATAGCGCCCATAGGCCTCTTTGTCAAAGGCGTATGAACCACCGCGATCCATCCCTCGCAAAATTTCTCCGAAGCGAATCTTTTTGATGACGTTGCTATTCCATGAATCCGGCATAGATTCTTTAAGGTACTCCAGCATGGCGACCTCTGAACCAGCAACCAAACACGCCTTGTTGCTACATACCACGGCGTTTGGTGGCGCATATGCGAAGAAACCGATGACTCTCGAAAGGCTATCCTTCATGTTTGTACCATTCCTTTTCGTCACATGACGGGCTAAAAGTTGAACTACCGTCTTTTCGGGGGGATCATTATTCTGGCAGAAATTAATCTCGTTAATTATTTCAATTTCAATTGTTACCCCTCCGGGATTTCCCTTTATGCTTTTCGCTAAGCTTTGATTTCACTAATTTGTAATGTCTCTTGAATACCGTAACCCATGTGTCGTCAAGTAAGGCGTTGAAGAGGCCGAGAATCCCGTCTGGAGACAAACGATTGACGCTTGTAATATCCATTGTTGCACCGGCCATCTTCGGCATACTGTTGTCGCTGGATCCGGACCCCATCCATTTTTCATAGAAAGAATGTGGCTCCCAGCCAAAATTGATTGTTGCGACATTGGTGCCATTATGCAGCACTTGTATCATTGTCTTCCGGCAATCACATAAAGGATCATTGCAGTACATGTCAACAAACTGGTATTCGCCATCAGGTATTTGTGGACTCTTAGCAATCGTTACAGCGCGAACCTGGTGCGCATCGCCGATAATCTCTCCTGCGGGTATGAACTTCATATTGTAAGCCCCTCTTGCTTCAGTTCTGAGGATGAGAAAGAGTATGATTGAAGAATACGATTCCTGTTGTCTCTGATAAAGACCATTATTCCACCATCGTTTATGACTCGGTCAAATTCAATATGGGTAGTTTCCCGTGATCTCTCGCTCAAATCGTCTATGTATTCCTTTGCAGGATACGCTGATATAGTCTTGTTTGCCAGATCGCATTCGATTACTGGACGTTTGTCTGCATGTGCCTTCCATGCCAGCATTATTGTCGGCCAAAATTCGTTTATTTCAGCTGAGTAGTCACGGCTCATTGACATCTCCAAGTCAGATATAATTTCAGTGATCAGTACGGTTCTCCAGCCAAACCCTTATCCTGTTTTTCAACTTATCGGATGGGTATTCATTTATTGTCGTCCGCGTGACTTGAGTTTCACCGTTACAAACCAAGTAGCCAAAGTGTCCGACGTGCTTATAAGCACCATTACTCCTTCAGAATTGGGGGCATATCCGTCAATCATCTCAGCGAGCTCTCGCTTACTATTCATAGAATCAAATAGATCGAGGCTTTGCTGCTTCCCATTATAGTCTTTGCTGCTCGGTAAACGTCCTGTTAATGGGATATCTGTATAAACAATTAGTGCGCCCCTTCCGAACTTCAGATAGCTTTCTCGAAATATTTTGGAAATTCCATATATATGTTGCTCTAGCACTGCTAGAGCTGCTTCTCGTTCTTGGATAATTACTTGCATTTACCTCCCTTCGCCGACCTTTAAAAAATTCGACTATTGTTCCGCTTTCATTTTTTACTTACATCCTGAATGTGTGTGTTGGTAATGTGTCCAGCCTCAAGTATCTAATTTAAAATGGTATTTCGTTATTATTATCGGAGAATTCAATATCCTCACACATTTCATTCTGTTGTAACCAAATGGGGTCTGCATTTCTTCGAATGAATTCATCTACATCCAAACCATCAATGGTGGGAGCGCGTTTTACCCTAACTTGTTTGCCATTCATAAAAACCCACATATATTTTTTATGTCGCTCGGCTTTCGCAGCTTTTCTTGCTTTTTTTTGAGCCGTTGTGAGCTTCTTTAATATCTTTGTCATATTTGAAAACCACTCAAACCAAATCCTCGATTCACTTCCAGCGTGTATGCAAGTGACCGGTGCGGCAGGTATTCGCCGAGAACGAGTCCACGCGAGAGTTATAATAATCCCATCTCTCTTACCTACACAACGGCATAATACTAATTCTCCGCGCAACAGAGCTATACCACAAAATATCATGAAACTAATAATTACAGCATGACACAGGGCAAAAAACCTTACTCACACGGCGTCACCTTCCCCCCCATACAGATATATAAGTAAGACCCCTTTTTTTGCGGTTGAACTAATATTTCACGGAGAGAACATGGGAATAGATTCCACGGAAGACGTCGATAAGTCAGAACTACCTGCCAATAACAAGACTCCGCAAGCTGCCATAAACTCAGACAACCAAGAAGGAATGGGTATTCCTGTAGTTGTCTGTATCTGTCTTTTGGTTGCCC
>JBMOEI010000144.1:0-6349 GCA_049318985.1 Desulfuromonadaceae bacterium | reverse complement strand
TATAATAGTTATGATGTTGTTTTTGAAGCGTGGAAACAAATTGCATTAGTTTTTAAAGATAATGAATATAAGGAATTGCTTGGAATAATGACAATGGTAGGCTTTGCCGCTAGTGGATTAGGTTCTTTTGGTAAAGCAGCAATGACAGGAAATTCCGGCAGTATTTTTATAACATGGATTTTTCCTCCATTAATTGGAGCAGCACTAACATACACATTTATAACTTCTCCGCTAGCACCAAGAGTAACATTAGTAATTTACGATACGGTAACAGGAGCGACAGGTTCTGTAGGAGAACTTCCAGAAATATTGGTAATGGTAGCAACTACACTTAACAAAATAGAATCGGGTATGATTGATATAGTAAGCACGTCAAGTGCCCCTTCCATGACAGATTATAAATCACAAGCAGGTGGCATAGGATTTGAAGTTATAAGAAGAACAGCTAATTCAAGTGTTAGTAATCTTAGTACACAAACGAATAAAAAAAGAAATATACATACTTATTTGGACAAATGTATTGTATCCACAGTAATGAGTAATCCAGCTCAAACCTTTGACATGTCTGTATTATTAAATGGCAATTATACGCAGGCAATGTCAGAATTAAGTAAAGGCTCAAACCCTGCTGATTCTACGCTGATTTATACAAATCCAGGCTTTCCTGCTGGTCAAACAAAAACTTGCAAAGAAGCTTTTGATATTATAGACACAGACATTGGAACAGTTGCCAAAGCCAAAACGTTCCTTGCTACTTCTCAGGATACTATTTGCAGAATGAATGGTTGGGTTGGTAATTCTCCCAGTTGTTCAGATAAAGGAGACGCTGTCCTTTCTGATGCAATGGGTGGTTCTGCAACTATGGCTGAGGTCATGGCACAAAAAAATTTAGCAGAATCTTTGAATGCAGTTATCTTAGGGACAAGTGCTGAAGCTGCTGTAACTGCTATGGCTAGCCGGTCGGCTGGTTCATCAATGCTTGCAAGTGGTATGGTAGCAAACCAATGGATACCAATCATTAAAGGAGTAGTAACAGCAACAGCAATAGCTCTAATGCCTTTTTTAATAATCTTTTTGCCTACTCCAGTTTTTCCTAAAGTCATTGCTACTATTGTCGGATTTTTTGTATGGATTGCCGCATGGGGCGTATGCGATGCTATTGTTCATAACTTTGCATATACATTAGGAAAGAAAACATTTGGTTTTGTCCAAGCAGGCGGTATTAGCTATTCGAGTATAAGTAATTTTGAAACTGCTGCCGAAAAAACGTTAGCTGTTTTAGGCGCATTACGATGGTCAGGTCTGATGTTAGCAACAGTTATTACTCAAATGTTTATGAAATTCGGCGGGACTGCCTTAGCTTCATTAGCAGGTGGCTTGACTTCATCTCCTGCATCAGCTGGTGGTTCTGCAGGTAGTGTATTAACGCCAGAAGGGAAGATATCCGCAAGTTCATCTCTCGAACATTCCTCCGCTTCCTGGGGAAACAGAATGAGGACATCTTCAAACCAACGTATTAATACAATGCAATATGCTGAAGGCTCTAGTCAACAAGCACAAATAGCCACAATGGAAAATTTAGGCTTTGATACAAACCAATCTTTGATACCTCAATCAATGAGTAGTAAAGCCCCTTCAATGGGTGCTTCTGACAGTAGTTTGTCAAGTAAATCAAGCGGATTGTTACCAAATGAATCTTCCTCATCAAAAGGTGGTTCGCAAGCGGATGGGAAGTTGCCAGGAAAAGCACTACCACCATCTGCGGCGGCGACGGCATCATCACAGGCACCACAAGCATCAGGTGATGTTCCAGGTTCAGGAGCAGCTGAACCTAGTGACAAGACGATGGATTCAAAGGGAGATAAAGATAAAGATGCCCCACAAGACAAATCTATGGAAGGCAAAGGTTCAAACTCTCCATTATGGAATAAATCATCATCACTTACGAGTCTTTCCGGGGGGAAGGCTTCAGGTGGAAGTGCAACATCTAGCAGTAGTGGTGGTTGGGGCAGTACAAGTCTTGGTTCAGCTTCTGCCGACGAAGTATCTGCTTCAATAAAAGATGGAACTATGACATCTGGCGCTAGCGCTATGGATAGCATGGACAAAATGATTAGAATGACTGCAGAGCCTCAAGGTGCTATGCAAGCAGGACAAATAAAAGGAAATTATAATGCTTTTGTGAGCAATGCTAAATCAAAAGGGATGTCAAGTGAAGGAAATACAGATGCATTAAGAACAGAACAAGCGATGCAAGAAATGGGTTTTGGTACAGCCGGTGCTCAAAATCTTGAGGGTAAAAGTGATAGTTCTTTAAAACAAATGGGAGCTAAAGCTTTTACAAAAGATGCCGCATCACTAGCAACATCAGCTACTGCCGCAAATACTCAAATAGCAGCAGAATCTCAGCTCGCCAAAGGTGGAGCGTTAGCTTCTTTAGCAGCAGGCACCGGTAATTCAATCAGTGATTTAGCCCAGTTTGATGGGAAAAACCAAGCAGGTCAAACGGTAGGTAAAATAGCCGGAGAAAAAGGGGCTGCCGCAGAAAAAGGAGAAAAAGGTTGGTCTCCAGAACATTTTGGTATGCTTCAAGGAGCAAAATCTGCTGTTGGCTCTATTGCATCAGGGACAGCGGCAGAAGCTGCTCTTGATATGAAAGTTAAACCAGGTAATGTCAGTATGGATAAGGCCGGTTTTGAAGCAGCTGTCAAAAATGTCTCAAATATAGGGACAGGACAAGGTACATTAGAAGCACAATCCATGCAAGCGGCACCGGCTAATGCAGTTTCTCAATTAGCCAATACTAAAGCAGGTAGTGATGCAATTGATAAAAGAATGTCAGAGATGGCAGGATTGCCAGGCATGGCGGACAAAACCGAATCAGAGAGACGCTCTGCTGCAATTTCCAGCCTTGCAGGAGATATTGGTAAAAAAGGCACAGAAATGGAAGGCATTCGTTCAAGTGACGGAGGTCAATCTTCTCTCAAAAATACCGCAACAGGCGCAGGTATTACTGCAGGTGGTGCTGCTTTTGGCGCTGGCGCAGGAACTATGGATGCCATTGGTGAAGGGACAGGTCCTTTGTCTCAATCTGTTCAAGCTGCTTCTGTAAAAGGTTTTGGTTCATCCGCTGGGGCTATTAAAGATGGTGTTAAAACAATGACTGGAGCCCCTGATGTTAAGGCTGCTGTCGAAAAACAAGAAGCGATAAAAGCTAAAGCGGCAGAAAATTTAAAAACGCTTCAAAGTGGAGGCGATATAACAATTAGCGGTGGTGCTAGTAAAGAAGCTCGTGCTGAGGCTGTTGCGAGCGCAGAGAAGGCAGCAGCAACAGCACCCGGAGCGACTCAAGATAAAGCAAAAGTAGCTGGAATAGCTGCTGGAATGAAATATGATGCAGAACATGCTGATAAGACCGTAAATGCAAAATCTCTAATGGCAGATGCACTGCCGAGTAAACTTGCTGAGCATCGTGCCACGGCAGTCCATAATGCAGAACAAGGTGCAATAAGGGATAAAGCTACTGATGGTGGAAAGTTAGCTGGTGAGATAGCTGGCAAAAAATTTGACCTAGAACACCAGGAAGGCTCAGCAGCAAAAAAAGCAATTGATGATTCAACTGCAAAGAATTTTAGCACAAGTGGTGCAATGGAAGGAGCAGCCGCTGCAGCAGCTCAATCATCAGTGAAAGATGTAAAACCAGGCCCGGCAATGAATAGCAGTGAAGTAGGAAGAATGCTCGCAAATTCACAATCTACATTATCTGCAAGAAATTCATTAGAATCGATAGCGCAAGGCCAAAATCTTGAGTCTGGATTAAAAGGCAAAGAAACTTCTTTAGGCACATTCGCTGCTGGTAGTGGTTCAATTAAGGCTCAAACCGACATAGGTTCGACTATGGGCCAATTAAAAGGAGAAAAAGCAGCGCAAAGTGCATACGGAATGGATAATAACATCCAAAACACGGTAGAAACAAATGCAAATGTAAGTTTTGCAAATCAAGCAGGCTCTGCTCGCGGTGCACAACAATATGGTTCTGTCTCAGAAAATCAGGGTTCTAGTTTAAACAAAGATTTAATGCGCACAACTGGCTTTGCTTTTGGACAGAATATCGCTAAAGCAAAAGGTTCTATGAATGGTATGGATACCATGGGTGTCAGTTCTGATAACATGGAAACAATGTCCAATTTTGCACAGTCTCAATCTCATTTAGCAACTACAGCGGATGTAGCAAAAGCTCAAATGTCGAGGACAACACAAAACAGAGCAGAAATGTCAGACCAACGATTAGGTGAAGCAAGCGCAGGTTCAATGTCTCTTAATCTTAACGCCAAAGAAGCTTCTGCTATTAGAGGAGTAATATCAAAGGCAGGTATTGTTACAGCATCAATAGGAGCCGATGGTAAATTTTCTAATATTTCCAATCAAGCAGCGGAGTCTAATACTCAAACATCACAACAAGGTGATTCTGAGTCAAATGCAAGGATGACCAAAGAGCAAGCAACCGCCATGGCAGGTACGTTAAGGTCATTAGCAGCAAAGGCACCGGCTCAAGAAAAAGCAAGATATAATGAAATGGCTGCAAAGTTAGAAAAAAATGGTGAAGGTATGTCTTTTAGTATGAGCAGTGGAGTTGGAAGAGGTCAAGATTTTGCAACGGCATCTTTTACAGGTGGTGGCTCTGCAAGCATGGAATCTCATGTCAACGTAGGCAGAACAGCCACAAACACTGCTTCTTTAGGGAATTCGTCATCAACTGCTAAAGACGACCATAGTTTCAGCGGGTGGAAATCAGGTGGAAAAGATGCGAATGGCAAGCCTCTTCCAAGAGTTTATTCATCAGGCAAAACGGCTGGAGTAGGAAGTACACAAATTACGCAAGGCAGTGAAACCGACGAAGGGATAGTGTCCCAAACCTCAATTACTGAGGTAGATGGATGGAATGGTGCAAAAAATGCTGCTATAACAACAGGGAACAAAGCATTTAAAATAGATAGCAAAGGAGTTATGCGTGAAGTTGCATCAGCACAAGACACTAAAAACGTTGATACGCAATCAGTGACATCCCCTGATGGTACTTCACATTTACA
This sequence comes from Desulfuromonadaceae bacterium, assembly GCA_049318985.1. Classification (GTDB taxonomy): domain Bacteria; phylum Desulfobacterota; class Desulfuromonadia; order Geobacterales; family Pseudopelobacteraceae; genus JACRCG01. The sequence continues at coordinate 1,259 of JBMOEI010000144.1, read as the reverse complement.
AAAAGTTAGTAGCGGTGGGCCTAATGGAGGTCAAAGATTAACCCAATTATCAAGTAATTCTGTTGTCAATAAAATGGAAAGGCAACTGCTTAATATAGATAAAGCAACAAACGATACAAATGTACTTCATGGCTTGGCTGGTGACAATGATACTTCTTTTGGTTCTGCATTACAAAATCCTTATTCACAAGCTCTTTTTTCAATGGCAGGAGGAGTTAATGCTGCTGAAGGATTTATGGGTTCGGCTGTTGGTTTAATGGGTGCTCCAATGAGGATGAATAGTGCTATGGGAGGTGTTAAAGGAGCTGCTGGAGGTGCAGGAGGAGGAGCAGCTGGCGTAGCAGGAGCAGCTGGACCAAGAAGTATGTGGAGGAAAGCAGCAGATTTCATAAATAAACCAATAAATTCAGGTGCACAAGCTTCTGCGGCTGCTGGAATAAGTGCAGTAGCAATAGCAGGGACAGGAGCGGCTTTAGCTGCTCAAATGGCACCTTCACATGGCGCACCAACTCCTCCGAATCAACCTTCAAGTCCAGGAGTTCCACCGGCAGCACCAACAGCACCTGCAGGTGGAGCAGCACCGGCAGCAACGGCACCAAAAGGCGGAACGGCACCGGCAGCTACAGCACCAGCAGGTGGAGCGGCACCGGCAGCTACAGCACCGGCAGCAGCGGCAACCGCACCTGCAGGTGGAGCCGCACCAGCAGCAGCAAAAAAATCTAAAAATTCTAAGCCGTCAAAATCAAAGGCATCTTCACCAAATAATCAAGACAGTTCTGCAAGTAGCAGAGACAATGAAACTGGAGGTTCAAGTACAAAAGCTGAAGATGGTAAAGATGGAAAATTAATATCTCCGCCAGGCAAAAAAGGTAAAGATGGAGAAGATATTACTACAGAGGGGAACGATGGTCAAGATGGAGCAACTCCAGAAAAACCGTCATCATCCTCAAAAAAATCTTCTGGTAAAGCATCAAAGTCTTCAGGAAAAGGAGGTACCAGTGTATCTGTTGATAATGCTGGTGGGGTAACTACCCATACTGAAAGAGGAGACCAAAGTCTTTTTGACAAAGTTGATTCTTCTTTACCACCAAGCACTAAATCACCTACTCCTGGAAAATCATCATCGAAATCAGGGTCAGGGTCAGGGCCAGAACCACAACGAGAAGAACAAAAATTGCCTGAAGTAGCATCGGCACCAGGAGCAGCAGGAGCAACACCGTCAGCACCGGTACAGGTAGCATCTGCAGCACCATCAGCGC
>JBMOEI010000143.1:0-6433 GCA_049318985.1 Desulfuromonadaceae bacterium | reverse complement strand
CCGCGCACCCTGCAGTGACGACTCCGCAACCCGCACCGCCGCTTCGGCTGCGGCAACGGCTGCTTTACTTCGTTTGTAGCGTGACTCGGAAGTGTCAAATTCCGCCCGGGAAACGATTCCCTGACCGTTCAACTCCTGTAGCCGAGCATACGATTGTTTTGCATCATCAAGCTCCGCCCGTGCCTGGTCAACATTTGCCCTGGCATTCTGAACAGCGGCCATTCCCTGGTTGACGACAGCATCGCTGTCGCGGTTCTCCAGCCGTGCGATAATCTGACCACTGCTGACGCGGCTTCCTTCCATGACGCCGATCCACTCCAGTCTCCCGGTCATCTTTGAAGCAACCGCCGCCTTGCGCTGCGCGACGACGTAGCCGCTTGCATTGAGCAGGGTGAATGATTGTGTCGGATAAACCAGTGATACGGTAGTTGTCTCAATAACGATGCTTCTCCGTTCAAGGCCCCAGAGAGCAGCAACAATTATGAGCAGCAGTGCCGTAGCTGTGATCACCCAGTGTTTTCTGCCTCTTGTGCTGCGCTGGAAACCGGTTTTGTCTATTTTCAATTTACCGATGGACTCAAGGCTCATGGTGATGATTCCTCCTGCCGCGTGAATTGTGCGGACTCAGTATATACATCATTTCCGGATATTATTGCTATCGGAACTCGTAATGTTCAATGTTGTCACACCTCTTGCATAGTCCCTCTGTACTGGGGGAAATAACCATGGGTAAATCGATACTGATTTGTGATGATGAACCGCTTATTCGCATAAACTTGAAGAACATGCTGGCGGATCTTGGCTTCGATGATGTGGTGGAGTGCGGAGATGGTGCTAAAGCGGTAGAACTGGCGTTGGCAAGATTTCCCGATCTGGCGATCCTTGATGTTACCATGCCGGGAATGGATGGCATAACCGCAGCGGTTGAGATCAAGAAGAAACTGAAAATTCCGATTATGCTCCTGACAAGCGCCTGCGACAGAGCGACTGTAAAAAGGGCATCAGAAAGCGGAATTGCCGCTTTTTTAACCAAACCTCTCCGTCAGCAGGATCTGCTTCCTGCGATAGAAATTGCGCTGCAGCATGTTGAAGAGGTGGAAAACCTGAAGGAGAAGATTGATGATCTACGTGAAGTTATCGAAAACCGCAAGATTATCGAAAAAGCGAAGGGGCTTCTCATGGAGAAAAATCACGTTGCGGAAGCGGAAGCGTATCGCATCATGCAGAAGAGCGCGATGGATAAACGGAAAACGCTGCTGCAGGTGGCGAATGGTATTTTGAAGGAGGGGTAAAAGTTTGTCTCTCGCAGCCGGAAGTAGGCGCTTTTAGGCGAGGACGCAGAGGAAATCACAAAAAAGAAAGTCTTAGGGATTTAAAATTACAAAATTATCGTTTATGAATCGTAGGGGCGACGCCGTCGGCTCGCCCGCATTTCGTTGCTATATCAGATATATTACCGTTTGCCACAAGGGCGACCCGCCGGGATCGCCCCTACTAATAACGGTATATTAATAATTTCAACATCCTTTATACCTCAATACGTCCTCCCCACCGGACTCTCTGATATCAACCGTTCAACGACATTCTCAATCTCCATAATTACCTTACTGTCCATCTTTTTCAGCCACCGCTTCGGGATGGCATCCATACCGTAATACGCTCCGGCCAGCATCCCGCAGATAGCGCCCGTCGTGTCAGCATCAGCCCCCTGATTGACCGTGCCGATCAGGCACTCCTCAAAATTCTTTCCCCGGAAAAACCAGTGAAAGACTGTCTGCATCGTATCAACAACATATCCGGTTGCCAGTCCGCGGTACGGCTCAAACTGAAATGTGGGGAACCGGACAACAAAGGTGTCAACTTGGCGGCGCAGACGGCTTTTTTCAGCGCCGCAGAGTGCCATGTGCAGAAGCTGTCCGAGACACAGGCAGGCTGCATCACTCACCGGATTATTGTGGGTAATGTGCGCCTGTTCGATTACGTATCTTTTAAGCAGCTCACCGTCCGGGAGCGAAAAGAGCGCCGTCGGCAGGAGGCGCATGGCGGCGCCGTTTCCGGCGTCCCATTCATTTGGCGGAGCTTCGAGACGGCCATGGAGAAGATATGCGCGAATCCCCTTGCGGCAGGTGTCACCGCAGTCAACCGGTCGTGATTTGAGCCACGCGGCAAAATTGTCGGCCACCGCTTCCAACGACCATCCCTGACTTTTTATAATTGCCCGGGCGATGCAGAGCGCCATTTCAGTATCGTCGGTTACCTGTCCCGGTTTCAGGCGCAGCCACCCGCCACCGATGATATCCCGGAAGGTGCCATATTTTGAGGCAATCTCTGACGCGGTCATGAACTCGACCGTGGCACCAAGGGCGTCACCGATCGCCATGCCGATGAAGGCAGCACGGGCGCGGTCGCGGATTTCTTCGAGATTGTACTGGTTGAACATGAATTTCCTCTATAAAATATTTTCACCACAGAGTCACAGCCAAAAGTAGGCGCTACTAAGCGAGAACACAGAGAATACATAGAAATTGTAATGCGCTGCAAATTGTGAACCAGTGCAATTTATTGATTATGTGCTTAGTAATTAGGCATTAAAGATTGAACATCGGAGAAATAGTAAGATTCGGGATAGCCTACTTGTATCGATATTATTGGCCGTTCTCTGTGTCCTCGCTTAGTAGCGCCTACTTTTGGCTGTGACTCTGTGGTGAAGATTATATTTTTTGGCACGTCTTATGCTGATGTTATAATAACCGGCAACGATGCCCGTGGGATTTTTCCTGCGGGCATTTTTTTATTTTGAAAGGAGCAGATCATGGCAACTGCATGTGAAATGAAAGACAAGATTCAGGGGCATCCCTGCTTTGGCGGCAACCACAAAAAGAATGGGCGGATGCATCTGGCCGTGGCACCGCAGTGCAATATCAAATGCGGCTACTGTTTACGCAAGCATGATTGCGCCAACGAATCCCGCCCCGGTGTTACCAGTCGGATCATGACCCCTCAGGAAGCGATTGAAAAAGTGCGGGAAGTCATGGCCAGCCCGATTGCCGGGCCGATCATCAAGGTCGTCGGCATTGCCGGCCCGGGAGATCCGCTGGCCAATGATGAAACCTTTGAAACCTTTGCGATGGTAAAGAAGGAATTCCCGCATCTGATGCTCTGCCTCAGCACCAACGGCCTGCTGCTGCCGGAGTCGATTGATCGCCTCTATGAGATGGGGCTGCACAGTCTGACCGTTACGGTCAACGCCGTTGACCCGGAAATCGGTGCGCGGATTTATCGTCATGTTATCTATCACGGCAGGCATTATACCGGAGTTGAAGGGGCGAAAATCCTGATTACCAATCAGTTTGAAGGACTCAGGCGGGCCGGGGAACTCGGACTGACTATCAAAGTAAATTCAGTTCTGATACCGGGAGTGAATGACGACCAGCTGCCGCTGATTGCCCGACGGGTTAAGGAGCTGGGTGCTTTTGTCATGAACATCATGCCGATTATACCCCAGGCGGAACTGGCGCACATCATCCCCCCCAGTGAGGAGCGGGTGGCGGCGATCCGGAAGACCAACGAGAGTATTATCGGACAGTTCGCACACTGCAAGCAGTGCCGGGCTGACGCCATCGGGCTCATCGGGCAGGATTTGAATGTGACGATTGCTGAAGCGGCCTGCCCGCCTCCATGACGCTTGAGCCTTTCAGCACTGGGGACATCGCCGTTTTTCTTGCGCTGGCAGCAGAGGAAAACTGGGTGGTAGAGCCGTGGGAGTTTGATTTCCTGCTGCTTGCATTTCCACAGGGATGCTTTGTCGCACGCTCGGAAAACGGTGAACCGATTGGATTTGTGACATCTCTCCGGCATGACAGGAGCGGCTGGATCGGCAATCTAATAGTTGCGGTGGAGCATCGGGGGAGGGGAGTCGGCGAAAAGCTCTTCAGTGCAGCTCTTGCAGCATTACACGCTTCCGGTGCCGCGACGTTCTGGTTGACCGCCTCGAAATCGGGTGCCCCGCTCTATGAAAAGTACGGATTTACCGGAATTGATGAAATTATCCGCTGGGTTGGAGAAGGTCGGCAGCGGCATACGCCCGGTGATTTTCCGGTTGTCAGGGGGGTGTTGGATTCCTCCGAAACCGACGTTGACTTCCGTGCCTGGGGTGATCGAAGGGATGTTCTGCTGACGGCAACGACCGGTCGTGGACATCTGTTTCACGATGAATCCGGTTTTATCTCGTTGCAATCGTGCGGAGATTTCGTGCAGTTCGGGCCGTTTTCGGCAGTTGATTCCGGAGGTGCGCACCGCCTCTTTGATGTTGCATCGCGAAACGTCGCACAGGGCACAAAGGTTTTTGTCGATGCCCCCGCTTCGAACCGGGAGGCATTTAGCCTGTTCAACCGGAAAAGAATGAAGATTGCCGGCAGCAACCTGCTTATGTATGCGGGTAAAAAAGCGGCGTATCGGCCGGAATGGATCTATGGACTCGCAACCATGGGAAGTTGCGGGTGAACGCGGTAAAGTATTCTCATCTGCCAGGTTTTTACCGTTATCCGGCCTGACCCCGAAGTATGGATATATCTTATTGACGGTGGTTCCGCCCTGGTGCTATCCTCCCCCCGCATAAACAGTACATTCCCAATGGAGAAGCGTATGAATCGGCATGTCAGGTCTGCTCTGGTGATGATTGTAACAATTATTGCGCTGCTCACGGCCAGCCTGTCCCATGCCAGACTGCCGTCGCCCCCCCCCCAACTCACCGGCATATTTATGGACTTTTCCCTGTTTGAGGCTGCCTTCAAAAACGACAGGTGGGATGAAGCACAGGCAGCAACCGGAAGGATTAACGACAAATTCATACAGATGCTGCCGCAGCTGAAAAGAGAAATAAAAGGGAATCCGGAGAAAACCTTTCAGACTATCAAGGATAGTCTCAACCGGTCTGTACTTAAACATGATAAGGAAAAAACACAAAAGCTTTTCATCGATCTGCACACGTTTACGCTATCCCTGATCAGAAACTATGAGTACAAGATTCCTCCGGTATTCATCATCATCAACAAGTATATTGCGGAAGCCGAGGAGGCGCTCGAAAATAAGCGCTATGACAGGGTGATGAGTGAAGTTGAAGAGATTACATCCCTGTTTTCTTTTGCTGAAAACCACTTTGACAACCGGGAGATACGGCGCATGCAGATTGATGATATAAGGTTAAAGCTCCAGGAAATCAAGAGTTCGGCGCAAAACAAAAAAAGTGACTCTGTAAAGAGTGGAATCATCTCTTTTAAAAGGATGTTGTCGGAATTACTGCGCTTATAAAGTTGTATCAACACACCGACTAATCGTTTAATACCCTGCTTCAGATTGGCCGATTCCCCTCTTAAGCGTATCACTGAAATAACAGACTCCCCCACACCCATGTTCCGCCGTACATCCCAGACATTCATAAACAGCGGATCAAAGCGGCCCTGTTCGACCTGCTGCTCTTCCCTCTCCCGGAAAAACAGCCTGCTGGCCGGATACAGATAGCCGAAAGAATAGGCAGTCAGGCTGTTGCGTCGGCCAATCAATAGCCGGAGCGGATACCGGTATCCGGTTTCCTGCTGTTTGACCAGTTTGAGGGCCTCGGAGCGGAGATGGCGTGCATGCTCAATCAGCGCTGAAGAACTATTCATAATGATTCCACGTTCTCCTGCCCGTTGTGAGACTTTTGCTGTCAGCGCGCGTAGAGTCAAAGCTCGATGGCTCGCCCTGATGGCGCTGACCGACAGTGCGCACGTCAATTCTTGCGCCAATCGTTGCTACACGGCAGATGTTCTATTACTGACAGCCTTTTTGTCATCAAGAAGGAGAGCTATCCGCTGAGAGAGTCCACCCATCTTGGCAGCATATTCTTTATGATGATTGCGACGTCTGAAGTCAGCAGTCTGAATAGTAGCAGCTTGCGTAATGCCGCACGGACAGTGTCGAATGATGTCATGAACTGTTGAGTATCGCGTTGAGAGTAGCACTGCCAAATCTGACTGCGTAACATACAATTTTCCACCTTGGGACACCGTTGTAACTACATTTCTGATAGATTATTTTTATACAAGAAATCTTCAAGCTATGGGAGGGGATATGAACTGTCCGAAATGTAAGGCAAAAATAGGCATAATGAAGCATGAAATTATTCTTGATTCAGGCGTTATTCATTGTCTGCGCTGCGTGTTGTGTGGGTACTGGTCACAGCCGCACCCGACATATAGGCAGAATTTCAGTGTCAAACAGGAACAGGCAATAATGTAACAATAAAATTTACTGTTTGGCACATGCCTGTAACAATAGTCGTATATAGTGAACAAAATTGGGATAATCCGGAAGCAGATCACCTGTATCTCATCATGATTTTTGTTATTATACATTGTCAATATTACATTCATGTGAAGATCAGATAAATTCT
>JBMOEI010000142.1:0-6443 GCA_049318985.1 Desulfuromonadaceae bacterium | reverse complement strand
ACGGCTGCAAGAGACTCCTCTGGATTGGTAAAGATCGTACGAAGAAAACCTTGGTGAGTTTCTTCGATGAGTTTGGCCCGGATCGATCGTCGGCGTTGCGTTTCATCTGCACTGACATGTGGAAACCTTACCTTCAGGTTGTGGCCGAGAAAGCCAGTCAAGCCGTCAATATTCTGGATCGTTTCCACATCATGAGCCATATGAACAAGGCCATTGATAAAGTTCGGGCAACTGAATACAAGGAGCTCAAAGCAAATGGAAAGCAGGCAATACTCACCGGTAGCCGATGGTGTCTGCTCAAGCGACCTGAAAACTGTACTGATAAACAGGCTGTCAAACTTAAGGAACTCGTCGCTATTAACCTGAAGACGGTTAGAGCCTACCTCCTCAAGGAGGATTTCCAAAGATTCTGGAGCTACAAAAGCATCGGGTGGGCAGCCAAATTTCTCGATCTGTGGTGCAAGCGAACAATGCGCTCCCGCATTGATCCGATGAAGAAAATTGCCAAAATGCTGCGCTCTCACCAAAGTCTGATTCTCAACTGGTTTCGAGCAAAAGAGCTGATTGCCTTGGGGGCCGTGGAGGGCCTCAACAACAAAGCCAAAGTGACTACGAAAAAAGCCTACGGTTTCAAAAGCTTTGAAGTAATAAAACTAGCCTTATATCATACACTTGGAAAGCTACCCGAGCCAGTAGTCACCCACAAATTCTGCGGGTGAAGCGATTTTTCTATTTCCGACGACCTTCACGACTCAGTCAGATATACTCTGTGTTCACGTTCATTCTTGCCGGCAACTTCGGAGGGAATAGTCCACCATCATAGCATTACGAGCAGATCCAGGGACAGTGACGGCCATTTGTTGAATGAGAGTCAATGCGTGTTTGTGACGAACAGACGAAATTTCCATTTTGCCGATGTTGGGAATGATGTGCATTTTGATGGCACTGAGAACGGATTCTTGCCAACGTTTAGAGTGGTTCTCCTTAGAGTAGTCTACAAATCAAACTCCGGCAAGCTGTTCAACAGTTGTCGCATTTTCTTCGGCAATTGCTTTCTTCTGGTCACGAGGGTCGATGCCTTTTTTTAATAGCTTATACGCATCGTTATATGCTAGTCTTGCATCAGCATGTGAGCAGTCCGGGTAATGGCCAAGAAGCACATACCCTTAGCTGAAGGTCGCGGGCCCGAATCCCGTTTCCCGCTCCAAAAAATCAAGGGGTTAGGCAATGTGTCTAACCCTTTGTTAATTAACAATATTTTGAGAACGAAGGAATTCATGGAAATCAGCAGAATCCGCAATTTCTCCATTATCGCCCATATTGATCATGGCAAATCAACCCTGGCTGACCGGCTCCTTGAGTATACCGGAACAGTATCCGACCGGGATAAACAGAACCAGTTTCTTGATAAAATGGATCTGGAACGTGAACGTGGTATCACGATCAAGGCTCAGACCGTGCGTCTTAATTATCGCTCTGACGACGGCATTGACTATGTCCTGAACCTTATTGATACCCCGGGGCACGTAGATTTCACCTATGAGGTATCGCGATCCCTGGCCGCCTGTGAAGGCGGTCTTCTGGTAGTTGATGCGTCTCAGGGGGTCGAAGCCCAGACACTGGCTAATGTGTATCTCGCCCTTGATATAAATCTGGAGGTCTTTCCGGTTTTAAATAAGATAGATCTACCTGCGGCTGATCCGGAACGGGTCAAGCAGGAGATTGAAGACATCATCGGCATTGATGCCCATGACGCTGTTCTGGCCAGTGCCAAAGAGGGAATCGGTACACACGAGATCCTTGAGCAGATCGTCACAAAAATACCTCCACCTGTCGGGGACGTCGACGCGCCGCTGAAAGCTCTTTTGTTTGACTCCTGGTATGATCAGTACCAGGGGGTAATCATTCTGGTGCGTATTTTTGACGGCACGCTCAAAAAGGGTGACAAAATACAGTTGATGTCAACCAACAGCGCTTTTGAAGCTCTTAAGGTCGGCGTTTTTGCGCCGACAATGACCGAGGTTTCCGAGCTGGCAGCAGGAGAGGTCGGGTTCATTATCGCCGGAATAAAAGATGTTGCCGACGCTAAGGTCGGTGATACGGTGACCCTGTTGCATCGACAGTGCGAAGTTCCTCTTGGTGGTTTCAAAGAGGTCAAGCCGATGGTGTTTTCCGGGTTGTACCCGATTGACACCGTTCAGTACGAACAGTTACGCGATGCGCTTGCCAAGTTGAAACTGAACGATTCGTCATTCTCCTTTGAGCCGGAAACGTCGCTGGCGCTTGGTTTCGGCTTCCGTTGCGGCTTTCTCGGTCTGCTGCATATGGAAATTATTCAGGAACGGCTGGAGCGGGAGTTTTCGCTTGAGCTCATTACTACTGCGCCGACAGTTGTGTATCGGGTGCATAAGATGAATGGTGAAGTGTATTCCATTCAGAGCGCCAATCAGATGCCGGAACTGCAAAGCACCGAGTTTTTGGAAGAACCGTTTATTCTTGCCCACATCCATGTTCCGAATGAATTTGTCGGTGGCGTACTTGCGCTCTGTGAAGACAAACGCGGCGTGCAGCGCGAGATCAAGTACCTGACGCCGACGCGTGTCATGATCATCTACGAACTGCCGTTGAATGAAATAGTGCTCGATTTTTATGATCGCCTTAAATCTATTACGAAGGGGTATGCATCACTGGATTACGAACATCTTGAATACCGGCAGAGTGATCTGGTGCGTATGAATGTTATGATAAACGGGGAGATAGTAGATGCTCTGTCACTGATTCTTCACCGTGATAAGGCGTATTTCCGTGGTCGTGACCTTGTCTCCAAGATGAAGGAACTGATCTCACGGCAGATGTTCGAAGTAGCCATTCAGGCTGCTATCGGCAACCGTATTATTGCCCGCGAAACGGTCAAGGCCATGCGTAAGGATGTACTGGCAAAATGTTATGGAGGGGATATTACCCGGAAACGGAAGTTACTGGAGAAACAGAAAGAGGGTAAAAAACGGATGAAGAACGTTGGCAATGTTGAGTTGCCGCAGGAAGCGTTTCTGGCAATTTTAAAGGTAGATTAACAGGCTTCTTTTGCAGTATACAAAAAATGCCACCTTACTGCATGTAAGGTGGCATTTTTATTCCGGTTACAATTCACGAACTATATTATGTCATGTACTTATTGTACTTGACATAATATATCTTATGGGACAAAACCAAATAACTCTTCCTACTTCGCAGGATGCCTTTCTTCCATACATACCGGGCATATCCCGTGACCGAATTCGGCATCAATATGCTCTTGCAGATATTTTTCAAACTTGTCCCAGGTATCTTCTTCAGTACGGAAGTTATGGCAGTACATACAAACAGGAATGATTCCTTCTAAACGATTAATTCTTTCTAAAGCCAATTCAAGTTCTGCAACACGATCGTGCAAATCAGATTTCAGCTTTTCTAACAGCCGGTTTTTTTTTACTACATCGCGCTGCATATTGATCAGCTCATCATTCATACAACCCATCTGTTCCAGCGCACGGCTCTCGGTCAGAAGCAGTCTCTCGATAAAAAGCAGATACCCGCCATCTGTTTTAATGAGGTAGCAATTGGTAACTGCATCCAAACCGGTTTTACGACTACAGGGAACAGTGATCTGTACACCACACGTGATGTCTCCGGTTTTAAGATCCAGATAATCTGAGAGCTGTCCGCCAGCCGGGCTCTGTCTCGGATTGAACATACGCATGAAGCCGAGGTTGCAGTCCTGTATGATCAGGTTCGAGTCCAGATGAACTATGGCAATTCCATTAGATGCAGTGAGATAGGACTCTACCTTACTGCTGAACTTCTCCAGTTCCTGTTTAAGCATGGGTACTATTCTCCGCAGTCCACCAGTCATTTGACACGTGCAGTGCACTTTCTGCATCAGCGGCGTATCCGTCTGCGCCAATGGCCTGCCACAGATGCGGCATACCTGAAAATGCAAGGCCACCAACCATGACCTTAATATCTCTGGTTTCCTGATCTTCGTTGATCATTTTGATTATCTGCCGGGCAGAGTCGAGATTGAATACGGTGGCAACGGACAAAGCAACGACGAAAGGTTTATGCTGTTTCAGTGTATACAGTAACTCAGCTGCCGGTGTATTGGCCCCAAGGTAGGTAACATCCCACCCGTCCATCTCCATGAAATCAGCGACCATCCTGGCGCCAATTTCATGGAACTCATGATGATTGTTTCGCATCATGTCAAATGAATTGCAACCGTTCAACTCCTGAATTTTCGGATTTGTTTCAAGTTGATCAGCGACATTACTTAGTAGCCGGTCAGCAACCTGTGCGTACGCTTCCGCAGCTTCAGGCGATATTTTATGAAGTTCGCGACAACTGGCAAACAGCTCTTCCATCATGAACACACGGCTTCTCTTGCACATTCCGCCAGCATATGCTGGATCTCATAATCCGGAATATCCGGCAAAACAAAGGCTCCCCTGCTATCCTTTTCCACCCGGGTAATACCTGGATACCGTTTTTCCAGTACTTTCAGTTCCAGCGACTGCTGCTGCACTGTTGCCAGCAAGCGACGATTTTCAGCTTCCAGGTCAAATTTTTCAATAGCAGACCTGATGGCATATTTCAGATGATCATCGTCCCACGGTTTGGCGAAAAAACGGTAAATTTCACCTTCGTTGACCGCTTTCATAGCGGCATCCACGGTAGCATGACCGGTCAACATGATACGAATCGTATGCGGGTGCTCTGTTCTTACCTGGACCAGAAATTCAGAACCTTGCATGCCAAGCATCCGTTCATCAGAGACAACTACCTTAAAATACTCATGTTTCATGATCAGAAGCGCTTCTTCCGCACTGGTAACCGAGATAATTTCCAGAGGCTCGTCAAACAGGGCGCGCTTCAGGGCCGATAATACGTTGGGCTCATCATCAACTAACAGAATTCTGTCATTCATTATGCTGCTCCTTTAATTGATTAAACATTATCGGTTCTATCTCTTCGCCAGCACAAACACGCCGGTAACTGAAGGATCAATTTGGTAATATCTCTTTACTAATGTTATCAGTACCGCGTCCAGAGTAATTCCTCTCTTCAGCAGCAATATCCCGGAACCACTCAGTAAATTATGCGCAAGAACCATACCGGGCTGCAGTTCATTCGGACGCAATTCGAGTATTACGGCTTCGGCTTCATATATCTGCTTTGAATCAGAGATATAGCATTTGTTCACACAACTCTTGAAGACAAGCTGCAGGGAGGGATCAAGATGCCTGCCAAGATACAGTTCGGCTCTAGCCAGCGCCTGGTCGGCGGCGACATCTTCCGGCAGCAGCATCGCTGCTTTATCAATCTGGTCAGCATAGGCGATTAAACGGGAGCCAAGCGGAATTTTGTCCCCGTAAATTCTGTCCGGAAAACCGGTTCCGTCAAAATTCTCATGATGATGACGGATGAGGAGGGCCGCCGGGCGGAGCTCGACAATGTTATCCAGTAACAGCTGCGCTCGCACCGGGTGCATACTGTACTCCTGGAATTCATCCTGATCCATGGTCTCCGGCGTCATGCGAAGTATGCGTTCGGAGATGCCGATTTCGCCGATATCGTGCAGCAGTGAGGCCATCCTGATGGTTTCCAACTCATCGTCTTTGATTCCAAGGTCTTTGGCGGCACCTGTCGCCAACAGGGCAACATTGCGCGAATGCTGATGTGTCCGCTTGCCGCGCAGTTCGACCATGGATGACAACGTGTCGATGATTCCGTTGTAACTTCTCCGCGACACATCAAGAGCGGCATGGGCCTCCTCACACTTAACCCGGATAGCTGTTGTCTGCTGTAACACCCTCCCCTTCAAGTTGCTGTTCCACTCCTGAAGTTCCTCATTCTGTTGTGCAATGATCCCGTTAAGCCGTTTATTTTCGGCAATCAGCGCATAGTGACTCACCGCATCGCGAACGACCTGCACCAGTTCATCATCGTTCCATGGTTTGGAAAGATAGCGGCTTGTCCCGCCCCGGTTAATAGCGTCAATAGCGGCATTGATATCAGTATATCCGGTCAGCAGAATACGCACGGCGTCCGGGACGTATTCTCGAGACCGCCCGAGAAATTCTGCGCCGTTCATCCCCGGCATACGCTGGTCTGACAGTATCAAGCCGACATTTTCAAGTGTCCGGAGTTTTTCGAGCGCTGCCTCGCCTGACGTTGCGGTTTCGATGGCAAAATCCTCATCCATCAGGAGACGCTGCAGTGATCGCAGAATGTTTTCTTCATCATCAACCAGCAAGACAGTTATAATACTCTGAGCATCAGCCATTGGTGCGTACCTCTTCAGCAATCGGTAGAAAAAGTTCGATCAGAACAGGATCAAAATGAGTTTCCGTCATATCATGCAGGATCCCGATTGCCCGGTCAAAATCATACGCCTTGCGAAACGG
>JBMOEI010000141.1:0-6655 GCA_049318985.1 Desulfuromonadaceae bacterium | reverse complement strand
AGTGAACGTTCGTTTACTAATACTACAACCCTCATTTCTTATGTCAAGAAATTTCTATTTGTACTTATTTGTCACATAATAATTCTCAAGAGTGTTCTCTGCCAAAAATAGCAAAGTGCAAAATCCTCACATTCCTTTTTCTGCCAAAAACGAAGACCGCAGAATCAAACCAGATTAAGCCAAAAAAACGGCTTCCAAATTTACCCTGTAGCCGACGATCTTTTCCATGCGCTTACTGAGGGAAACGCTTTTAAGGGGTAGGGCACCGTTCCACCCATCCACGGTGGAACGGTGCCACTCACTTATAGCGAGACCGTGACCGTCCCGCCGATTTGTGTCAGATCTGCCACAAAATATTTATTGACTTCTTTAGAGGGATTTTCGAGGGTAGGGGGGGGTGGTAGAGATTTTTAAACAGGGAGTGGACGGCATCCCACTTCCTTTAATATCCCCAGTCCCCGGCTATGGTTTACAGCACCTTTTCTTAGTAGGGCTTCACCATCTGCACTGTAGCAAAGATCCTGATGCTGATACTATGTCTCCTAACAGTTCCTCTCGATCTATTCCGATTGAAAGAGGTCGCATCCCGATCCAGAAGCGTATATTTCAGTCCCATTGGACATTAAAAGGGGACTCAGCGAAAGGGTTATCAAGAAATTTTGTGGAAAACTTATGGTAAAGAAAACTGACGAACATAGTGTCATCATTAACGCCGATGCCAACGCCTTTTTTGCTTCAGTCGAAATCATATTGACAGTTGTCTATCTGTGTGAGACATTTGTCTTGGATGGGATTTTAAAGGAGTTACCTATGAGTTACCATGCGGTTGCTGAAGTGCTTGGAATTGAAGAACCACTGTCTAATGTGGATCTGATCGATATTGTGCGTCATGGACTGCCAAGCGAAGGTGTCACGGCAATGTCCTGTAAACTCGGCATTACACCCGGCGAGCTGAGCAGATATCTCCACGTTTCTCTCAAGACTCTGCAACGTTACAAAGGCAAGGTCCTCGATATCAATATGTCCGACCGGTTGCTTACCGTGGCCTTGGTTTATTCAAAATGTGTGGATGTTTTTGGTTCGGAAGAGAATTCAGTTTCTTGGCTCAAGAGCCCCGTTAGCGCTCTGGGCAATGTCCGACCCCTCGACTACCTTGACACGAATGCCGGTGCCGAAATGGTCATGACTCTGCTTGGCCGCATCGAATATGGTGTTTATTCCTGATGATCGTTTACCGAGTGACCCATGCTCGCCATGCCAGTGACTTGACTGGCGAAGGTTCGCGCCTTCACGGTGGACGTTGGAACCCCTCCGGCATACCGATGATCTATGCTTCCACATCAGTAGCATTGGCTTCCATCGAATGCTTCGTCAACACTCCTTCTGGAATCGTGAGCCAGTCCAATTTTCAACGGGTGGATATTTGGATCCCTGATGATGCTCCATCCGAAGTTATTCAAACAACAGATTTACCCTCTAACTGGGCAAGCACGCCGGCTCCGGACTTCCTTTCTGAAATTGGACGTAAATGGGCTGAGATCTGTTCGTCACTTATACTTATTGTCCCGTCTGCAGCACTTGGTGGTCACGAAAACAATGTGCTCATCAATTCGCTGCACCCACAAATGAAGGAAGTAAAAGTCAATTCCATACTGCCATTCAGCTTCGATCTGAGATTGGCAAAATAGAGATACAACGAACCAGGAGGCACATGTCATATATCCATGGAACGACCCATCCAATGACCCGGCGGCAGAGCTATCTTGACAAGATCTCCGCAGCACGTAAGGAATATTTCAGAGCGCATCCGGATGAAAGCCAGAGAAGGTTAGTATCTTTGGGAGTTTGTGCGCTCGGAGGCGTTTTGACAGTGATGATCTGGAGAACTGGGTGGCCGGCATTTATGATTTTTGTGGTTACAGTTGTTATTGCGAGGGTATTGGGACCCAAAAGCGCCCCGAAATAATTCATCTGGTTTTTTGCATAATAAAATACCGGCATACCCAATCTTCAAAAGGCGTTGTGATCGTGACCTTCAGCCCTGTTTTCAAAACTCAGCTTTTTTTTTGTGGGTTTCGATAGTGATTTTGGGGTTGTAACCACAAACCGGCGAAAATTTCAGAGTCATAAAAATCAGCAGGTTGCATTTGGTGTCACTCAAACGACCACTCGCGTGACACCCTAAAAACAAGACCAGAATTGACCAAATTCCGTCACATTGCCCTTCGCGTAGACAAAGTCTCGCAAAGGTGCTCTAAATATCTGGATTCTGAAATTTCCGCCGGTTTGGGCGTAGAACCCCTATAAAAATGCCTGTTAGGGGTAACCCCAACATTCATGCAATGAGGGGCCGTTTGTAAAAAACAACCACAAAGAACAAACTTCTACGTTCAAGCAGCGATCGGCAACCGCGTCTCCATATCCAACTCAAAACGTCCATACGGGTTTATATGCTGGGTGATAAGCGGACTCAGCGCCGCTAAATCCCTTGGCGTCATCCGTTCAGACCATCCAGGCTCCTCAAGTACCTGTTGTATCATCAAAGTGTTGATGTAGACCATGCTCGCTTGCAGCAGATGTAAGCACAATAGACCCATCTCCTGATTGTCTTTCCGGTTTGTTGAAATTTCACCCCGTTTCCCGTAGTAGATGAATCCATTGGTACTGTTCCAGCTTTCAACCACGTTGAGGCCAACGTGGATCTCACGCCGCAGTTCTTCGGAATTAAGATACCGGCAGAGAAATATTGTCTTTATGGCCTTACCCAGTTCTGCTAAAGCCTTGTAAGCAGGATGCTGGATGTTATTCCGGCTGAATCGGCGCAAAAGACTCTCCGCATCCGCCATTCCCATCTTCAGTGCGGCAGCGTGCTTTACCATGGTATCTAGTTGCTCTTCAATCAATTCCCAGTTGATTGCTTTGGGTGCCATCACCGGATTTATATTGGGAAAGATCTGACTTATCTCCGCTTTGTAAAGTTTCTGTCTGTTAATCCCTTTCAGCCTTGGCATCAGATCAAACCTCAGCAGTCTGCAAAAAGCGAAAGCAATAGCGTTTTGGCCATGGCTGTCCACATACTGACGGTCAACCTTCATTTCAGTGCAATGCCTCAGCACCCCCTGGATCATAGATGCGGCTTCTGATGACGAAACCCGCTTGAACTGTGAGTAAATACAGGTGGAATTTTTCTCCACATGCCAATAAACCATGACACCACGGCCACCGTATCGGAGATGCCATTCAGTTAAGAGATTCTGGTCCCAGGCTCCGAATTGCTTTGAGTCCGATGCACAGGCAGTTGTGGCCTCACCCCAGATCCCCGGCATACGAACGGCCAAAGTAGCGTTCACTACTTGGGCAATGGCCTGGCGCAACCCCTCGTTGGAAATAAACCGTCGGCGAATGTAGAGTAGTTCCTTGTAATCATCTTCCGGCAGTGACTCCATGCTCTTGATGCCAGTATTGGTACCCATACCGAACAGACTGAGCAGAATTCTTCTTTGCAGGGTAGCCTTGTCCATATGGCTGCGTTCAGTACCGCTTTGAATGAACCGGGTAAAACCCGCTCGCAGGTCTGTTTCCTTCAGTATGTCAAGCAGGCTCGTTCCGGTCCAGCGTTGCGATATTTCCCGCTTTAAAGTAGCCAGATTTTCCGGTTCTGCTTGCGGCTCAAATGGGGTAATTGATATTTTGTGACCGTCTTTGATTTGAACAATGCTCACTTTGGGGTTTACAATTATCCGCTCGTCAAGGCTCTTCAGGTTGAAAGTTAGTTCTTCCCGTAGTGAGGCGGTGAAGGCCTTTGCATCAACAGGAATACCCAAATCCTCGTAATAGGCGACTTTTCGCTCTTCAAAATCCTGGGGTAAATCATCTTCCGGATTGCGATACCGCCTGCTACCGATCACCCATATCTCACGGCAGCGGAGCTGTTCGCGCAGGGCCTTCAGGACGCATATCTCGTAGGGCACCCGATTGACTTTTCCATTTTCAATGACCAACGGCATCCAGCTTGAGGGCACGATTCCCTTCAGGGGGATGTCCATTCCTTCCGGGAAAAATGGTTTTTTCGATTCCAACTGTGATTTTACCAGCACAAGGGCCTGCATCAGCGGTTGATATTGAGCATTGGTACAGCGGAACTCCAGGTTGTTCAGTAACTCGGGAAGCATTCTGCGATAGTGGAAGCGATAGGAACTTTGCAAGGCTTTCTTGACTTTGCCAGTATATCCTGCCGCACCCTCAACTTCCAAAATAAGGGCCCTTAACCATTTCTCAGGGACTTCAGGAAAAATTACTTCTGCAACGACACCTTGGGGGGCATCTACCGAAGCCTTGGCAATCCGATAGAGTTTGGTCATCTTACTGGGCGCTTTTTGAAGTGCTGTGGTCAAGCATTCCTCTATACGGCTTTCAGCCTTCTTGCCCATCTTGTGGACGGTCTCAACCAGCAAGTCTACCAAGTGGTCAGTCAGTTCCTCACAGCGAAGATGGAGGAATGCAGCCATTAAAGTCACCCGCAAATTATCTGTGTGGCGTCTTAATTCAAACGATTCCTCGACGGCAGCCCTTTTGGCGTACCGCTCTAATAGTTTTGGTGAGACAGATTTAAAAAGAACGTCAGGCAGCCCAATTTCTCTGACGGTTCTTAGGCGGGTAACAGCCTCCTTGACGCTTTCTAGGCCTGCTTTACCAGGGTCACTCTTGAGGTTTTGCCAGGCTGTCCACTCCGTTTCTTCTCCTACCGAGTTTTGAAGTTGGAGAAGAGCATCCAGGTGTTCCAGCGTTGTTAAGTTGATACTCTTAACAAGGGTCTCGCAGAAACCGGACTCGTGTTCCTGGAAAGTGGATTGAATAAATCTGTTTGTGTGGTCTGCTGCGGGTAGTTCTATCCGGAGTTCACGGCATCTCTGAGCTAGGGCTTCTCGCACGCGATCCGCCCGATACCCTTGAGGGATAATTTCCTCAATCAGCCAGCGTCTGAAATTTTCCAAATCAGAAAGCGTAACTTCTCGGAATCCACACCATTCACGAATATCTGCACGGTGACGTTTAATGGTCCGCCCTTCCCAACCCAGGGCATACCATGCTTCGACGGGAACTCCGATTTGCTCAGCAATGCTGGCAACAATATCTTTGCCAACCTCCCCCTGGCGATTAGGAAACCTTCCCTTGACCTGAAAAAATTTCAAAAGAACTGCAAATCCCAATCGCCCACGAGGAGTACGGTTTGTCAATAATCGCTCTTCTTCTGGAAGAATGAGCCACTCCTCTGGATGAATAAGGGGATGCGCCATATACAAGTCACCACATAATTTAAAATTTGTACGTCAATCAATCCGAGGTTAATCTGAGCCTATTCATGGAGTTCAAAAATCCAGCGGGCTTTTCGGCTCTTTTATCGTCCTGACCGGCACGCAATGGGTGTAGATCATGGTCGTCTTTAGGCTGGAATGGCCAAGCAGGTTCTGGATTACACGTATATCGTAGCCGGCTTGGAGCAGGTGGGTTGCAAAGGAGTGGCGGAAGATGTGGGAGGTGACTTTTTTGGGGATCTTTGCTTTGCGGACAGCGTAATAGAGCGCCCTTTGCAAGTCTGATTCATGAAGATGATACCGTCGCCGTTCACTGTTCTCCGCCACCGTAAGAGTTTTCATCGGGAAAAACCATTGGTGGATAAACTCTTTTGGTGCTTTCGGATATTTTGTTTCAATGGCGTCGTCCAGAAACACCCCGTCGTAACCTGCTGCCAGATCTTTATCGTGTAATTCGCCCACCGCCGTTATCTGTACTTTCAACTCTGGTAAAATTGATTCAGGCAACGGTACGGTTCGGTCTTTTTTCCCTTTGCCGTGAATTGTAAGGACGTTGACATCGAAATTGAAATCCTTCACCCGCAGTTGCAAACCCTCGAACAGCCTCAGACCACAGCCGAACAGCACTTTGACTACCAGATTATAAGGCGGGGAAAGCTCTTTCACGATGGCGTCGATTTCTTCACGAGAGAGAACCGCCGGAATGTATAGTGACTTCTTCGCCCGCGGCACATCGCGCAGTTCGCCGAATTCTCTTTTCAGCCCATGACGAAAGAAAAACAGCAGCGAGTTGAAAGCCTGGTTCTGAGTTGATGCCGCAACTTTGCATTTGACAGCCAGAAAGCCGAGAAACTCTTTGACATCGACTGTTGTTAATGCTGCAGGTGGTTTGTTTTTCAGGAAGTGTTGAAAGCTGCGTGACCATTTAGCATACGTCTGTAAGGTTTTGCGTGAGTAATGCCGTACCTTGATTTCCGTCGCCATTGCCTCAAGGACTGTATCCCATTCGAGCGAATCAGATTTCTCCTGGTAGCCGGCTTCGGAATAGTGTGCCTTTCGAGAGATGTTCGGTTCTGTTTTTTGATACTTCCATCCGTATCTGTTCTCTTGGTTCTTGGTGTAGAACCGGAGCAGGAGTTGAATCTGTCGACCTTACTTGCTCCAATTTGAGCATGTCGAAATACAAAGATACCGCATGGTATGCAAGGCGTCTCTGGTCGAACGATTGATTCTTTTCCTTTAATTTATCGATAAACAGGCGAAGCTTTAGGGAATTATCGCTTTTAATCTGATATTTTTCGCAGAAATCGAGGAAAAAATGGAGCCACTTTTTATATTCT
>JBMOEI010000140.1:0-6813 GCA_049318985.1 Desulfuromonadaceae bacterium | reverse complement strand
GCGGCAGCACGGTAACCGGCATCACCGCCGGCAGCTGCATCATCGCCGCCAATCAGGCTGCGGACAGTAACTACACCGCCGCAGCCCAGGCAACCCAGAACATCACCATCGGCAAAGCTGCCCAGACCATCAGCTTCGGCACCGCGCCGACGGTTCCGGTCAACGGGAGCGGCACGGTAAGCGCCACCGGCGGCGGCTCGACCTCTCCGGTCGTGCTGACATCAACGACACCGACCGTCTGCAGCATCAGCGGCAGCACGGTAACCGGTATCACCGCCGGCAGCTGCATCATCGCCGCCAACCAGGCTGCGGACAGTAACTACACCGCCGCAGCCCAGGCAACCCAGAACATCACCATCGGTCAGGCGACCGCCTCGGTAACGTTGTTGAATCTCAGCCAGAGCTATGATGGCACGGCGAAGCGGATAACACCGGTCACAACACCATCCGGCCTGACGGTAGATGTTACCTACGATGGATCAGTGACAGTGCCGTCGAATGCTGGAACATATGCGGTAGTTGCTACGGTGAACGACAGCAATTACACCGGTACGGCCAGCGGAAATCTGGTAATTGCCAAAGCGGATCAGACGATTTCCTTTGCCGGTACGTCGCTTACTAAAACCTACGGCGCTGCCGACTTCGGCCCCGGTGCGATCGCGCCAACCGGGTTGTCACTCAGCTATACCAGCGACAACAACGCCGTCGTCACCATTGCCGGCAAGGGGCTCGTTCACATTGTCGGCGCGGGAACCGCCACCATCACGGCGACCCAGGCCGGAGACGCCAACTACAATTCGGCGTCGGCTACCCAGGTCTTGACGGTTGAAAAGGCACCACTGACGGTTATAGCCAACAACGCTTCACGCCCCTTCGGCGTGGTCGAACCAGCGTTCACTGCCAACTACTCCGGTTTCGTTAACGGCGAAAACAGTCAAGTCGTCAGTGGCACTCCCACCTTTACCACCAGTGCCACCATCAACAGCCCTCCGGGAAGCTACCGCATCACCCCGGTCACTACCGCTCTTACTGCGGCAAACTACAGTTTCACCACCAGCGACGGTACGCTGGCGGTAGGAATTGCCAGCCAGAATATCGTCTTCAACCCACTGGCAGTAGCGGAGTATGGTGACGCACCTTTCACAGTGACCGCCAGCGGCGGAGCATCAGGAAATCCGGTGGTATTCAGCAGTTCCGATACCAGGGTAGCTACGGTCAGCGGCTCCACAGTCACCATTGTCGGTGCCGGAGAAGCTGTCATTACCGCAAGTCAGGCTGGCAATGACGGTTACGCTTCCGCGAGCGCAGAGCAGACTCTGACGGTAAACCGGGCGATCCTGCTGGTCAGTGCCGTTAACGCACGGCGTTCTTACGGTGAGCAGAATCCAGCCTTCAACGTGAATTATAGCGGATTTGTCAATAACGATACCCAGGCGGTGCTCTCCGGTACGGCTGCAATAACCACGACCGCATCGATTGACAGTCCGACCGGCAGTTATACGATAGTCCCGTCAGCTGGAACCCTTTCTTCGGCTAACTACCGGGCTCAGTTTGCTCCCGCAACATTGGCGGTGGATCTTGCCAGCCAGGCAGTCATCTTCGATCCGGTTACAGCAAAAACCTACGGAACAACTCCCTTTGCACTGATGGCAACGGGGGGCGATTCAGGCAATCCGGTCACCTATAGCAGCAGTAACGAAGCCGTTGCCGTTATTAACGGAGCAACGGTCACCATCATCGGTGCCGGTCAGACGCTTATTACCGCCAGCCAGGCTGGTGACTCCAACTATGCCTCGGCTACCGCTCAGCAGTTTCTAAATGTCAAGCCGGCGCTGATTACGGTATCGGCAGCCGGTGCCACACGTGCCTACGGTGCGTCAAACCCGTCTTTGACACCGACTTATAGCGGTTTCGTCAATGGCGAAGATCAGACGAAACTTGCCGGTTCACCACAACTTGACACCATAGCCGACACAACGAGCCCGGTCAATTCATACCCGATTACCGTTGCGGCCGGCAATCTCTTCTCCGCCAACTACACATTCACCTATCAGGAGGGAACTCTAACGGTTAATCGGGCTGTTCCGGTCATTATCTGGAATAACCCGGCAGATATCACCTACGGGACGTCCCTCGGAACGGTACAGTTGAATGCCGTTTCAGCCGTTGTCGGCAGTTTTAGTTATACGCCGCTTTCAGGGACGGTGTTGAATGTCGGCAGCGGACAGACGCTGAGTGCCACCTTCACCCCGTCTGATGCGGTCAACTATACCGGTACATCGGCCAGTGTCACCATAAATGTAGTACAAGCGATCCAAGCCATCAGCTTCGGCGCCGCGCCGACGGTCCCGGTCAACGGCAGCGGCACGGTCAGCGCCACCGGCGGCGGTTCCACGGCTCCGGTCGTGCTGACATCAACGACCCCGGCTGTCTGCACGATCAGCGGCAGCACGGTAACCGGTATCACCGCCGGCAGCTGCATCATCGCCGCCAATCAGGCTGCGGACAACAACTACAGCGCTGCAGCCCAGGTAACCCAGACTATCACCATCGGCAAAGCCGCCCAGACCATCAGCTTCGGCACCGCGCCGACGGTTCCGGTCAACGGGAGCGGCACGGTAAGCGCCACCGGCGGCGGCTCGACCTCTCCGGTCGTGCTGACATCAACGACCCCGGCCGTCTGCAGCATCAGCGGCAGCACGGTAATCGGCATCACCGCCGGCAACTGCATCCTCGCCGCCAACCAGGCTGCGGACAACAACTACACCGCTGCAGCCCAAGTAACCCAGACCATCACCATCGGCAAAGCCGCCCAGACCATCAGCTTCGGCACCGCGCCGACGGTTCTGGTCAACGGGAGCGGCACGGTAATCGCCACCGGCGGCGGTTCCACCGCTCCGGTCGTGCTGACATCAACGACACCGGCCGTCTGCAGCATCAGCGGCAGCACGGTAACCGGCATCACCGCCGACAGCTGCATCATCGCCGCCAATCAAGCTGCGGACAGTAACTACACCGCCGCAGCCCAGGCAACCCAGACCATCACCATCGGCAAAGCTGCCCAGACCATCAGCTTCGGCACCGCGCCGACGGTTCCGGTCAACGGGAGCGGCACGGTAAGCGCCACCGGCGGCGGCTCGACCTCTCCGGTCGTGCTGACATCAACGACACCGGCCGTCTGCAGCATCAGCGGCAGCACGGTAATCGGCATCACCGCCGGCAACTGCATCCTCGCCGCCAACCAGGCTGCGGACAACAACTACACCGCTGCAGCCCAAGTAACCCAGACCATCACCATCGGCAAAGCCGCCCAGACCATCAGCTTCGGCACCGCGCCGACGGTTCTGGTCAACGGGAGCGGCACGGTAATCGCCACCGGCGGCGGTTCCACCGCTCCGGTCGTGCTGACATCAACGACACCGGCCATTTGCAGCATCAGCGGCAGCACGGTAACCGGCATCACCGTCGGCAGCTGCATCCTCGCCGCCAACCAGGCTGCGGACAACAACTACACCGCCGCAGCCCAGGTAACCCGGACCATCACCATCAGCCAGGCGACCGCCTCGGTAACGTTGTTGAATCTCAGTCAGATCTATGATGGCACGGCGAAGCGGATAACGCCGGTTACAACACCATCCGGCCTGACGGTAGATGTTACCTACGATGGATCAGTGACAGTGCCGTCGAATGCTGGAACATATGCGGTAGTTGCTACGGTGAACGACAGCAATTACACCGGTACGGCCAGCGGAAATCTGGTAATTGCCAAAGCGGATCAGACGATTTCCTTTGCCGGTACGTCGCTTACTAAAACCTACGGCGCTGCCGACTTCGGCCCCGGTGCGATCGCGCCAACCGGGTTGTCACTCAGCTATACCAGCGACAACAACGCCGTCGTCACCATTGCCGGCAAGGGGCTCGTTCACATTGTCGGCGCGGGAACCGCCACCATCACGGCGACCCAGGCCGGAGACGCCAACTACAATTCGGCGTCGGCTACCCAGGTCTTGACGGTTGAAAAGGCACCACTGACGGTTATAGCCAACAACGCTTCACGCCCCTTCGGCGTGGTCGAACCAGCGTTCACTGCCAACTACTCCGGTTTCGTTAACGGCGAAAACAGTCAAGTCGTCAGTGGCACTCCCACCTTTACCACCAGTGCCACCATCAACAGCCCTCCGGGAAGCTACCGCATCACCCCGGTCACTACCGCTCTTACTGCGGCAAACTACAGTTTCACCACCAGCGACGGTACGCTGGCGGTAGGAATTGCCAGCCAGAATATCGTCTTCAACCCACTGGCAGTAGCGGAGTATGGTGACGCACCTTTCACAGTGACCGCCAGCGGCGGAGCATCAGGAAATCCGGTGGTATTCAGCAGTTCCGATACCAGGGTAGCTACGGTCAGCGGCTCCACAGTCACCATTGTCGGTGCCGGAGAAGCTGTCATTACCGCAAGTCAGGCTGGCAATGACGGTTACGCTTCCGCGAGCGCAGAGCAGACTCTGACGGTAAACCGGGCGATCCTGCTGGTCAGTGCCGTTAACGCACGGCGTTCTTACGGTGAGCAGAATCCAGCCTTCAACGTGAATTATAGCGGATTTGTCAATAACGATACCCAGGCGGTGCTCTCCGGTACGGCTGCAATAACCACGACCGCATCGATTGACAGTCCGACCGGCAGTTATACGATAGTCCCGTCAGCTGGAACCCTTTCTTCGGCTAACTACCGGGCTCAGTTTGCTCCCGCAACATTGGCGGTGGATCTTGCCAGCCAGGCAGTCATCTTCGATCCGGTTACAGCAAAAACCTACGGAACAACTCCCTTTGCACTGATGGCAACGGGGGGCGATTCAGGCAATCCGGTCACCTATAGCAGCAGTAACGAAGCCGTTGCCGTTATTAACGGAGCAACGGTCACCATCATCGGTGCCGGTCAGACGCTTATTACCGCCAGCCAGGCTGGTGACTCCAACTATGCCTCGGCTACCGCTCAGCAGTTTCTAAATGTCAAGCCGGCGCTGATTACGGTATCGGCAGCCGGTGCCACACGTGCCTACGGTGCGTCAAACCCGTCTTTGACACCGACTTATAGCGGTTTCGTCAATGGCGAAGATCAGACGAAACTTGCCGGTTCACCACAACTTGACACCATAGCCGACACAACGAGCCCGGTCAATTCATACCCGATTACCGTTGCGGCCGGCAATCTCTTCTCCGCCAACTACACATTCACCTATCAGGAGGGAACTCTGACGGTTTATCGGGCTGTTCCGGTCATCACTTGGAGTAACCCGGCCACCATCACCTATGGCACCACTCTGGGAACTACCCAGTTGAACGCCACCGCCAACGTTGCCGGCAGTTTCAGTTACACCCCTGCTGCAGCGACAATTATGGCTACCGGAAACGGGCAGACCCTGAGTGTCACCTTTACCCCGACTGACACGGACAACTATACCGGTGGAACAGCAAGCGTTACCATCAACGTCGCACAAGCCGCCCAGACCATAAGCTTCGGCACTGCGCCGACGGTTCTGGTCAACGGGAGCGGCACGGTAATCGCCACCGGCGGCGGTTCCACCGCTCCGGTCGTGCTGACATCAACGACACCGGCCGTTTGCAGCATCAGCGGCAGCACGGTAACCGGCATCACCGCCGGCAGCTGCATCGTCGCCGCCAATCAGGCTGCGGACAACAACTACAGCGCTGCAGCCCAGGTAACCCAGACCATCACCATCGGCAAAGCTGCACAGACCGTCACCTTCGGCACCACGCCGACGGTTCCGGTCAACGGTACCGGCACGGTAAGCGTCACCGGCGGCGGCTCGACCTCTCCAGTCGTGTTAAGCTCCACCACTCCGCTGGTCTGCACTATCGACGGGACCAAGGTAACCGGTATCACCGTTGGCAGCTGCCTCATCGCCGCCAATCAGGCTGCGGACAGTAACTACACCGCCGCAGCATCGGTCAATCTGGCTCTGACGGTGGTCTATGGGACTCACCCCCCCACGCTCACCGTATCTGCCCTCTCTGATGGGGCGACAACTATTGAGTCTACCCAGAATATCAGCGGCAAGGTATTTGACGGCAACGGTATCAAGTTGGTAACGGTGAACGGTAATGTGACGCAACTCAACCCCAATGGTACCTTCAGTTATCCGGTGCAGTTGATAGCCGGAGCCAATGCCGTCACTGTTGTTGCTACCAGTAATGCCGGTCTTACCACGACCGACAGTCGCACCATTACACTGGACAGTACGGCACTGCAGCTGAAAGTTTCCTATCCGCCGGACAATGTGGTTGCCTATAAAAAATCGATCACCGTGACCGGTACGATTGCCGACCTGCTGCTATCCTCCACCGGCAAGGTGGTTGCCAAGACGTCCTCGCTCGGAGCGCCGACAACGGTAACGTATTCCATCAACGGTTCTGTGCCGCAGTCTGCCAGCCAGACCGATACGACCTATTCATTCACCACCGATCTTGATAACGGAATGAACACGATCAAGGTCTTTGCCGTTACGGTTGAAGGGAAGAAGGTTGAAGTCAAGCGGACCGTTAATTACGAGTTGCCAACCTTCTCCCTGGCGGTGACCGATCCTGCTGCGGATGTGCGGACGGTGAAGAATTCCTATCTGCTTACCGGTACCGTAGCGGACAACACCACACCGGTGAGCATAACCATTACTATGGATGGCAGAAGCTTCTCACCGGTGGTACAGAACGACACATTCCAGCAGCAGTTGACTATGGAAGAGGACAAGGTCTACCAAATAACCGTTTCGGGAACAGACCAGAACAACAATGTCC
>JBMOEI010000139.1:0-6927 GCA_049318985.1 Desulfuromonadaceae bacterium | reverse complement strand
AGGTGGGTCAACTAAACGGCGCTGGGTGGGTCAACACATTACCGGTGGTGGCAGCTTGATCACGAAAGTTACATCCCGACGATTTGCGATATTGTATCTCACTCGCAATACCTGACACTTCTGCGTCAAGATTATCGGCTATTTCCATTTTAACGGCTCCGGGCTCTGAATCCCGATGCGGTTTCCAAGGAATAAATGATGCGCCAAGCGTGGCTTTCATCTTAGGTGCAAGTGTCGCAAAAGTCTTTATGACGGCCGGACGTGATCGGTAGTTAACCTCCAAAGGCTTTTTGGTTGCACCAGGAAAGTCCTCATCAAATTTCTGCATATTTGTTGGTGCAGCACCACGGAATCGGTAAATTGACTGGCGTGTATCTCCTACCACCCATATGCCGGAGCCAGAATGCGCAACCTCTCTCAAAAACACGCCACTGGCCCGGTTAACATCCTGATACTCATCTACCAGGACATGCGTATACATGCTTCGAACATCTTCACTAACATCTGGATTTCCCTGGAGTAAGAGTACAGATCTAAAAATCAAATCTCCAAAATCCAGAAGTGATTCTGATTCGAGATGTTGCTGGTAGATTTTGTATACATGGGCAACCTCAACCGCTTTTTCACCAGCAGTCCTCTTCTTTTCATCTGATCCAGCAGAGATAATCATCTCTTCTGCTAATACCATGTAAGAATCAGGGTCAACAAGTTCGTCTTTGGCTCGTGATATTGCTGAGAGAATGTCCGGGAGATACATCGTAGGATCGTAAAGATTACGATAGTGAACAAGATTCAGTGACTGAAGTCTTTCCTCCAACAAGAAAATCCCATCAATAGGATCAAGGATTTTAAAATCAGGATTAATGCCGATTTTGAAACCATATTTCCGTAATAGTTCCAATCCAAATGCATGAAAAGTCCCCATCCAGATTTGATGTGCAACATCCCGAGACGCGATGGCAACTCTTGACCGCATTTCTTCTGCAGCTTTATTGGAAAATGTCAGTGAAAGTATTGATGCCGGATGAACATTTTGGGAGAGAAGAAACTCAATACGCCCGACGAGGGTTTTGGTTTTCCCCGTGCCAGGTCCAGCTTCAACAAGCAAAGGTCCACCAGTCCATTCAGCAACGATTCTCTGACTTGGGTCAAGCGGGGCACTTGGGGCACACTGTTCAAAATCAACCGGTTCTGAAATAAGATTGCTAACAAGAAGCGAAAATGACATTTGGTGCTGAACCATTCTGTCAGGTACATTTATTCGTGCTGCAATCTGCGAAGCTTTTATGCCATCCTCAATAAACCATGTACGGATTATATCTGATGGCAGCAGAACTTCACGAGCGTAAACATTTGCTTCCCGCTCTGCTTTTTCATGAGCATTATAGGTCTCAACCATCGCAATACCAAGTGGAATCTCTTCTTCGGAGGCTTCAGGATTAATATCTTCACGTTTACACGACCATGAACCACCATGAAGTTTATGATGTGCAAATTCATGCATTTGATAAAAAACGGCCAACTTTGTATCAATGTCCTGATTGAAGAAAATGATATTCGCTTCAGGGTCAAGGATGGCATCAGCACCCATTAATAGCGGATCAGTTGCAGGCAGAGGGAAACGCTGGATTCCGGTGATCTCAGTAGCTGCATTAAGGAGAGCCGTAGCAGAAGGATCACCCCCAGATTTCAAGAGTAGTGTCTTGTGCCACTGTCTTGCCTGTTGCTTCAGGGTGATCCATGAACTCATTACAAAACCTTAGCGGGGAGTGGATTTGGGTTCAAGCAGCAACCAGTACTCTCGTGTTTCATTATCCATTGCCTGGTCATTTCGAACTGCATCAAAAAAATTCTCTTGATTTGCCAAGGCAGGTTTAGATTTTGAACTAAATCGCATCCCGTCCGCTAACGCAGGTTGCCTTAGATAATCGATAATGGATTGAGATGTTGTATTGATAGCAGTAGCAAGGGATTGAACAAGTTCGTTTGGAATGCTCACAAGGTTAAAAATACGTCTTGATAGTTTGACCATTAATGGAACACTCACCCTGCATTGTGAGGCAAACTTGCTCACATCAAGTCCAAAATTTTTCCCCTCTTCTAGTAGACTGACGATAACCGTTGCCGAAGCTTTCTCTTTCAATTTGAAGGCATAAAGGCGATCTTCTACGATGCTCATTGCACGAAGCACAAGAGTCTCCTCACTGACTTCGATGGGGGAAGACACGTGGGACAGATGCTCCATGCGGCCCCAATTAACTGTAAATTCAGTTAACTCAGCTTTGTACTCCGGATATAACAAGACCCACTTCTTTAATGCCTCATGATTCGGAAGATGCTCCGTGGCTACGTAATCATTGAGCACGTCTTCCAGAGACTTTCTTGCTTTCTGGCTGCTCATTTTGTTTTCCCCTCTCTCCACTTCACCAATTCTCCCTCCGCAGTATCAAGCCAGTTTTGAATAGTTCTCGGTGTCTTATTGAAGTGCGAGCTTATGGTGATATCAGTGGGATCGTTCGACCTTATGGGCCACCCTTCGTAATAACGGAGAAGAAATACTGTCTTATACGGTTCGGTTAGCACAGACAAACCCGACTTAATAAGTGATAGATACTCCTGTGATAACGTTGTATCTGCGATTTCAAAAGATGGCACATCACCTTCCTCGCCTTCAGGCTGTTCATCTATCCGGATACAGTCTTCTTCAATCTCAATTTCTTTTATTTGTTTATCATACTCAGTAAGCATTGCTCGTTTAAGTGCAAACCAAAATCTAACCTGAAAAAAATCACCACTGTCATCTTCAAGATCCATAATTTTTTTAACAACATAGGTAATCACGTTTTGGAAGGCATCATCAATTCTATGGGGAGGAAAAGAAGATAAGTGAGCATGAACGTATTTCACACATCTAGTATGAAGCGCTTCAAAGACATTTCTGAATGCTTGATATTGTTTTTGATGTAAAGCCTCACGGATAAAATACACTAAGGATTCTTCTTGTAAGAAATCTGGAGAGTTACTGTCCGCGATTTCAACGCACGTGGATAGCGAACACCAATCCATTTGGAGAGCGGCAGTAATT
This sequence comes from Desulfuromonadaceae bacterium, assembly GCA_049318985.1. GTDB lineage: Bacteria > Desulfobacterota > Desulfuromonadia > Geobacterales > Pseudopelobacteraceae > JACRCG01. The sequence continues at coordinate 3,842 of JBMOEI010000139.1, read as the reverse complement.
TGCTTTTCCACTTCCAGACTTCGGGCATATAACTCGCCGCTGCCATTGCAACGAGTTAGTGACCTGGGTAGTCTTAGTAACGATCCAATTACAGGAGTATGTGTGCACTCCACAATCGACATGTCTATTCCTCTTAATAATACAATCGGTCGGTATATCCAAAAGCGGAAAAAATATTTTCCTTGGATAAATTAAAAACTCAACTATATGGAGACAAGCGAGAGCTTTTAACCTTATCTTCGCGGTCAAGGAGTCGTTGTGCCCATTCGCGGGCGCGATGATATCGTTCCAGCTGGGTCGCACTGGGGAGTTGGCCGCTGGTCATGGCACTGGATGCCTCCAGTAATTCCTGGAGCGATGCCAGCAGATCCTCATTACTCATTACAGAAACCTCCATTTGTTGTTATCCTTCAGTTTTAATCCGGCTTGCCACATCCTGAAAGAAATCGTGCGACCAGAGGGCAAGCATCTGCTGATAAATTCAAATTCCGACAGAAACATATTGAAGAATATTTTCATTGCAAAATCTATTTCAGAATTCCAGCTTTAACTGCATCATCAATAAAACTTTCCTCAATCGCTTCTTTTACCCACGATTCTTTGCATTGAACCAAAACCCTGGCCGCGCCTTCTGCTACCGCAGGAATATTACTCCACAGGGCGTTGCGGATCGACCGCAGTTCATTCGCAGTGGCTTTTCTGCCATCAGCCCAGTTCCTGCATTGTTGACACAGGAGTGCCAAGGAATCCATGTCAGGTGATACATCAGGCTTATAATCCCATACCCGGAGATCATCCTTACTCTCGCACCACTCACACTTGAAGCCGGCCCGTTTGCCGATGGATTTCCCAAAGGAGCTGATCTCTTCCAGCCGTTCTTTGTTACTCTGATATCCTTTTGCCATGGGTGTCCTGTGAATTCATAATTTTCACTGATTGATTGCAGCCTTAAGCAGAGTACTCGGCCTGAAACCCAATATACGCCTGGCTTCAATGATAATTGTCTCGCCGGTCTGCGGATTGCGGCCTCGACGGTCTGCCTTCTGTTTAACGACAAAATTGCCGAAGCCGGATATTTTAAGATTCTCACCGGATTCGAGCGTGCTTTTCATAATGGCAAAAACAGCTTCAACCATCTCGGCTGATTCTTTGCGTGTCATGCCGATGCCTTCCTGAACTTTTTCAACGATATCTGCTTTGGTCATTGTGTTCCCCCTGCTACGGTATGTATCGATAATAAGCTTTCATACTTAAAATAGATGTGAATAGTTCATTCGGCTCCCATGTTAAGGAGATATTGAAAGGCCGGAATGAGCCTGATATGCTTGTCGTCAATGTTCAGCTCACCTTCTTCTTCATACGTTACAATCTCGCCACTCTTCAAACCTGTTTCATCAAGCGCCTTTACCAGTGCACGCAATTCGCGATTGCGGGTTCTGTCATCACCGAGATCGAGGACGACCTGAACCAGGTTAGTAATTTTCCCCTTGCGGCTGCAGGCAAAGTCAACCTCGTGACCATTGGCAGTCTTGTAATAGTGCAACTCATAGCCTCTGCGCTTCAGTTCCAGATAGACCAGATTTTCCAGCAGGTGCCCGCGATTCTCACTGAAACTGAAGCCTACGGCTCCCGCCATGCCGGTATCAATGGCATAGATTTTCTTCGCACTTTTGATCTGCTCTTTGACCGAGAAGGCAAACAGATCGAGGGTGAACAGCAGATAAGCATCGCTGAAATAGCCCATATATTCCTTTACCGTCTTGTCGTTAAGGCCGACTAACGGAGCAAGCTTGTTGAAGCTGTAAAGCGATGAGATGTTCGAGGCCAGATAGAAAAACATATTTTCAAGTTCAACTGCCTTTTTGATGGCGAAGCGCGGTGCAATGTCCTGATAGAGAATGTTGCGGGCATACATGACCAGGACTTCTTTTTGGGTAGCCGACAGCTTAATGGACGTTGTTTCCGGAAATCCCCCCTGACAGAGGTAACCATCAAAAAGATTACGCAACCGGTTACGCTCCCGTGTGACCGCAACTGCATCAGCAAGCTCCAGACCATTGGCACACGCATATTCGGCGAATGAGAACGGATAAACCTCCACCGGCAGCGCCCTGCCGGAGAGCAGGGTGATAAATTCCGATGACAGTAGATGTGAGTTTGATCCGGTAACAATGAACTTTATCTGCTGTGTTTCGTATCTGGCTTTTACAAACACCTGCCATTCAGTAAAAAAGTGCACTTCATCGAGAAAACAATAGACGGTACCCTGCGGAGCAACAAGCTTGAGGTAGTCTTCGTATACGCGTTCCAGGTAAGAGACGTCGTTCCGATAACGACTGAACTGCGGGTTTTCCAGATTCAGAAAGAGGATGTTACGGGGCTGAACGCCCTTGTCCCGGATCAGATGATTGATCACCTGGCGCACCAGTGTGCTCTTGCCGGAACGACGTACACCTACCAGGGCTATGATATGAGGAACGTCAAGGTACTCTTTTACTTTGGCAAGCGCTTCACGGGGAACTCCCTCGCTATAGAGCGGACCGTCCCAATGTGTATTTTGATCGACAATTACGCTTTCAAACATATCAACTCCGAACTAAATTACATTTGTTCGCAGTATAGCACGAATTATAGACATTTAAACACTTATTCAGGTAGCAGCATGTAGTCAGGACAAGAATGTGAAAGAAATACGAGCCATGGCCGGTTATACTTCAACTCGAATCCTGCTTGCCACATCTCTAAAAAAATCGTGCGACCAGAGGGCAAGCATCTGCTGATCCTTGACGAAGGGCGCCACATCTTTACGAGCCTGATTCACATCCAACCGGTCGATTGCCTCGAACAGTAAATCGGTGAAAACTACCGATGAAAGATTTTTATCACCGCTCCAATTGCCGGTCTGGCGCATCCGCTGCTCAAGGTGAGCCAAGTTCAGACGCGGATGGTTGGCGGCATACCAGACCAAATCATACCAATCACGACCCTTGACCCGGTTCTTCCACTTGCGGAAGAGGATTGCGTGCATCTTGCCGGCAAAGAGATCCGGGAGCGAATAGCTCCGGACGGCGAATGGTATCGGCTGCAGTAAATAGCGGGTCTGGGTGGAAAATCCCGGCGGCGGGTCCATATCCACCTCGATCTTAACCTTCAGTACCTGTCCGGCTGCAACCCGACCGGTAAGTTCCTCACCGGCTTCGATGACCAGAAGTTCATTACGGGTGTTCGCCTTGAGGAATGCAGACTGCACCGCCGATTCCACCGCCTTGTCAACCATCTCTACCCGGACATTGAAGCCGAATGCCTGCAATTCCTCCTCAAGTGAGGCAATGTACCGAGCCAGGTTAAAGTCGGGAGATGGTGTCAGGAGCGAGAACTCCAGATCCTCGGAGAACCGGTCGAGTCCGTACAGGATGCGCAGAGCCGTACCGCCGTAGAAGGCTGCATGCTCGAAAAACTTGGCCCGCCAGAGTCCAAGCAGCGCCACTTCCTGAATAATCTCCCGTAGCGCCCTGACCGAATCGTCAACGCTTTTCGGTTCGTACTTGGCAAGCATGCGGGTTACCGCCTCATGCATTATCGAGCTCCTTTGCTCAGACGGGTAATCAGGTGGGCCAGCAGCTTCACCCTGCGGGATCGATAGTGCCGGGCGATTTCCATAAGTCTGGTCGGATCGAGTCCACGGAGATTTGCAGGGTCGATGCGAAGATCTTCCAGCAGATATTCATGTAATTCCTTCTGCGTCGTGATACCGGCACCACGGTCGGCAACGATACGGTCTGCCAGTGCCTTTTCCGGAATGGCGATCAGAAAAGAACGGCCATCATCCAGTTCAACCTGGT
>JBMOEI010000138.1:0-7307 GCA_049318985.1 Desulfuromonadaceae bacterium | reverse complement strand
GCACGACCATGGTACACTCAGCAACAGCAACGGCACTGAATCTTTCCAAACTGTATGAAGAAAATTTTGCAGGAGATTTTGAGGAACCCTTCCGTATCACGTGGCCAGAACTGCGCATGATGGCAGGACTTTCCAAGCTGACAGACATTTTCATCGCCGAAATCAGCGCTGATCTTTCCGAGCGCAATCTTTTCCTGTTGCCATTCAACAATTTCTTTCTTGTTGCTCGGGAGCGGGACATCCGCAAATATCGCAGAGTACCCGGCAGATTGCTGGAGCAGTTTATGTTCGATGCAAATGAAGCAAGAGAGATCGAAGATTGCGAGGTTAATGACGAGGATGTGGAGTTGGTAAAGTAATGATGACAATAATTGTGCCTGACAAATTTATTTGTGTTACCCAGCTCAACCAGGGAAATGGTTCAGAAAAGATCGCGGATCATCCTGTGACGCCAGCCGTTGTATTGGGTTATATATTGGCAACCATAAAAAATAACTGGCAAGGATTGTTTTACCGGATTGGTGCGACCCTGTCAGTGTGATAACAGGGTCGCCTTTCAGTAGGGCGAGGATGTTTAGCGTGAGATGTTGCGTACAGAGATAAATAGATTTTAAAAAAAACACAGTAAAGATGAGTTATACGGTTTTTATTTCATTTAAAAAACTCAAACTCTCTTTATACCATAAATCGTTCATAACCGCATCATCTTCAATGTTTTTTAATCGGTATGCTCTTGGCTTAGTGTCCATAAGGGCAACAAATATATTTTTGAAATTTTCATCTATTTTAAACGGCGGTATCGGGGTATCTACATCTTTAAGTTGTATTGCACAGCTACTATATTCATCATCAACCACAAAATTATGTTCCAACTTATGTACATAGAGCCAACGAATAGATTTTTTTACAACTGATAAATTACTTTCCCTCAATTGATACATTAAAACAAATTGACCAGGCCTAATGTTGCATTTTTCTGTGACTGAAATGGCCTCTTCACAAATATATTCTTCAAAATAATCTCCAGAAGGTGAATCATATTTATCTAGACCTGTAGGTGAGTACTCCTCAATGGTTTCTGTCCACCACATTAAGGGAATGTTATCAATTATAGTAGCCAAGTCATAAAATGAAAGGGGCTTTGATCTCTTTAACTGTTCAATAACGTACTTTTTTGACTTTTCATCAGGATATTCTTCACTAGCAGCTTCTAATAAAACATCAAAGTAACCAGAAATTTTATTAACCGTGCCCGGTGAGTCTGAATAAGCCGCAATCTCATGGAGGCCAATATCGCCTAAACCATTGTTACTTAAATTGCATGAGCCAAATAAAACATTACTACTTCCAAGATAAATCTTTGCATGAAGTGTTGATAACAAATAGATTTTATCCCAACCAATTATTTCAGCAATTTTTATTATTTTCTCTGGGTTGGTACCCAAGGTTGGCCTAACAATAATTGCTTCAAAATTATTATCAAAATCTATGTAGCGCTCTGTATTTTCGCCAATATAAGCAACAGCTATTTTTGATGGTACTACTTTAAGTTTAATTGTATCACGCATTTCTTTCTTGTTTATAATGACCTTCATGTACACTCCCCCTAAATTTTAGTTATTGAATCCGGTGATTATTCTCCGTCATTAAGCATTGTCTATGTACTACACTCACAATTGCTATCTCCAGTCCAAGCTGATCACCTCATATCCTTTTCTTTTTGAAGTTTGAGTACGAATATTCCGGTGATGGGTTTGATCTCCCTCTACATTGAGACGTTGTATTCCAGATAGATGGCTTGGTTCAATGCAACTACCGACAAACATAAATGTTTTAATGTGCGGACTGTCGTTCCTATCACAGAAATGCGCCAAAGCCTCAGCAACACAAGTCGCTATATCTTCATGGAAATGACCGCTCCGAGAAAGATGCAAGATTGCATGCCGTTCAGCTTTCAACGTTTTTGTTGCATATTCAATGCATTCATAGACCACATTGTAGTAAAAATCTCTAAACGGTTTGCTGTAGGGACTTTTGACAAACTGTTCATAACATTTGGATGTTTCAGATGCCGCTAACACTACGCCCTTAAAATGGCCCGAAGGGTTCTGATTCGGTAAGCCAACCAAAGAAATTAATGGATTTTCAAGCATGTTCCAATCCGCAAGTTAGCTAATATCAGATTCATCGATTCCAAGTTCATGAGCAATAAATTGTTTCGAAGCATAAAAAGAATTAAAGCAGTTCTCTGTTGAGACAATAAAGCAATCTACCAGTTCTTGTCGCACCAGTTCCTCTGATGAACTGGAAAAATCGTAACCGATGAGAGTTGTAGTACCATTCTTCGATTGCAGTTCTGCGAGTTATTTCATACGTCCCCTGTTTTATTTCGTTAGGAATGTTGACCAACTTTAGCTTACCACCTGTATCAAACTCAAACAAATCTCCCTGAATTGCCGTGCATCCTCGTATTCTTGTACAATTGAATCGCTATCAAATCGAAAAGCCACTTCTCTGCTCATAACCTGACCATATCCCGCTCAATTTCAATCATCAGCGGATTGCCATTCAGTTTTTGACGCTCATATTCACTACTACTGAAGACAATGGGTGAAATATCAATACCGGTTTCAAGAAACTCGTCGTAGGCAATATCAACAATATCCCGTTTCAGGCGGTGATCAACATGGTCAGTCACAACCAGTACATCATAATCCGAATCCAGACGCGTATTGCCACGGGCACGAGAGCCAAACAGCGCCCCAAAACGGTAGTTGTCTCCAAGCTTGACACTGACACGACCAATAAAATCCTTTAAAATTGGATAACCAGCAATTTCAGCCATATTATTTCCTTTGGTTTAAAAAACATCTGATTGAGTGCCGTTCTGTTTCATGTGGCAATCATCGCCAACCCCTCATAAAGCTTAACTTTCATATCATAATCCTTCCACCAAACATAGGGAAATATCCCACCACTACCGGTCGCCTCGATGACGCTATTCCAGGAACAGACTTTTGACGGCGGCTCCAAAGGATCGAGGGCAATAAAATACATTTGTTGACGTTTGTGTGTATTGATGTGCATAGTATGGTGCATGACGAGCCGGGAAATCATAAAGAGATTGAAAAAAGAAGGGTGGGTGTTGGTGGCCGTCACCGGGTCACACCACAAATTCAAGCATTCCGTAAATCCCGGAATAGTCACGGTTATTCACCCCAATCACGACTTTGCCACCGGCACACTGCGCAGTATCTTCCGCCAGGCCGGATGGGAATGGAGGTAACATGCTTTTCCCCGTAGTAATTCATAAAGATCCGACGAGCGATTACAGTGTCACCATACCCGACATGCCCGGATGCTTCACAGCCGGAAAGAGCATTGAGGAAGCGGTCTCTCATATTCAGGACGCCACTGAATGCCATTATTCGGGTGAACCTGATCTGCCTATTGCATCATCCCTTGAACGTTGGCTGAATGATCCGGACTATGCTGGTGGTACATGGCTTTTAGTAGACGTTGATTTATCGCGCATTAACATCAAATCCAAGCGGGTGAATATTACACTTCCGGAAAACCTGCTGTTTGCAATTGACCGCTACGCCGAATTACATCATCTGACCAGATCAGGGTTGCTGGCCCAGGCTGCCGGACAATATATCAACTCATAACAGTCATGGGAGCTTCTCGACACGCCCCGGTAGAGCATGGCAATGCTGATATTTTAATCAGATTCAAATAGGTATCAGTGTCAATGCTTCATCAAACTTAACCTTCAGATCATAATCATTCCACCAGACAAACGGATAAATCCCGCCGCTGCCGGTTGCCTCGATGACGCTGTTCCAGGCACAGACTTTTGACGGTGGCTCCATAGGATCAAGGACAAGGTAATGGTCATGGATTATTTCCCGGCCTTCTCCATAATAACTTCCAATAGCTTGACCATCGCCAACGTATCCTGCTTGCAATACTCCAACAGATTCTTGCGCACCTGTGCCAGTTCTTTCGAGTCCTCTGCACAATCACACATCTGGTGGTAGGCCTCCATCGCCGCACCTCCGTCACCGATTTCCATGTCATCGTACGACATACCCTTGACGAAAGCCGGTAGAACGGCTTTTATGGAGTGAGAACCCTTTTGCTTCCAGGAATAGAGATCACGGGCCTTGAATGGCTCAATGAGATCAACCATGTTGTCGTTGATCGACTGGAGGCGCTTCTTCCTGGCGGGAAACAGTTCAGCCAACTCTTTAATCCGTCCCGCTTCAAAAGATTTCCAATAGGCTAGAACACAGGCACCCTCTGGAATGTCCTTCAAAAGGCGTTCGGTAATCTCTTTACGGGGATCAATACCAGGCTTGGCGAGATATTCTGTGTGATACAGAGTGCCACCAGCTTTTTCCAGCCAGTGCAGCGAATATTGGAACGGTACCTGCTGGAACGGCTTCATGTCATCATACGACGGGATACTCTCCATGAAGGTCTCAAAATCGAGGAAATAGAGCGGATAGCGGAGCGTATCGATAAATTGCTGTAGCCCCTTCTTGCTCACAACCATCTTCTTACTGCGTGCCGTCTCGACCTGCTGAAGCTGTTTTCCCTTGACCTGATCAAGAGGAATGTCTTTCAGTTTTTTTATTCCCTGCCCATAGAGTTCAAAGGTATCGGCGCCCTTGCCAGCCAGGTCGAATACTGAATTTTCAGGAACGTCCTGCCAACAGTGGCACATGAAGTCGCACTCGTAAGGATCACTGCACCAGGGGCCAATATCAATATCAGGCATTTTCCCTTTCAACATCTTCGTCTGTCGGGCAATCTCCTTTTTGACAGCGTCCTGTCGTTCCAGAACCTCTTTGGTAACATTGTGACGGGTAAATAGTGCATCGAGATCAAGTTCACCGTTACGGCGATAACCTGTGTTGAGATGTACGACAAATGCCTTGGTTATGGTTAGTCCGGAACCGGTGATAACGTGATACTGTACCGCAGTGTCATCAAGATAAATTTCCTTCACCTTGCTGCTCCCTTTGACTTCGTACAATTCCCAACCGCCACGAACCTTGCGGATGATGTCTGCTTTGACGAAGACGCCATTGTGCATGAAAGCCGCTTCGTAGATAACCTTGGCTGTGGTAAGAGCCGTTTGGGTTCGCTGAAGCTGCTCATCGAATGTGAGGTCATCGAACGTGATCAATACGCCGCCGGGAAAGATTTTCTGCGCAAGCTCACCAACTTTATGTCCCTGAGCAAATGCCTGAGTGGCTGACTCTGACGCTTCGCGTAGATCCGGTTTGTGGGTTGCAAGCCAGAGCGCCTTGTGACACTGAAGCCCTTTCATATAGCGGGATTTACTCAGACTGTTTTTTGTAGCCATAATGGCACCTCGTATTTTTCATCTTCTTCAACTATGCTTGAATCCTGTTCTGACGGATCAGAATGTCTCACATGGTCATATTTATCGTGCAGTTTTACCCATCGAGGAAATACCGCTTCCACCGATGGTCTGTGAATGGCTAATAAGCTCACCAGAATAGTATCAACTGAGCTATCATCAACCATAATACCTATCCGAAGATTGCATTCCTCATTGGTCTGATCATGAATAAATGTATTGACGGTATTGTAGTCAGCCATGGTCGTTTCATTGGAGCCATAAATGCTGATAAGGGCACTTGAAATGGATTGCAGTTCAACTTCTTGCTCTTTGAGAAATGCTGCCGCTTTTTCCGCTGCCATCTGTGCCTTCTGTTCCCCTTGAGCAAATCCAATTCCCAACCGCATTACTCCACCACAAATGATTACCATTACATCGGCAAAGTCTATTCCCATTAAGCTCTGTTTAGTCAGCAGGTCAGTAATCTGCTGGAGAGCCTGTAGAAAAATATAATTTTGCAGTGAGGGGGAGGCTTGCACCATCACTGCCGTCGGATAAGGCGGTTCAATAGAGGCTTCTGACAGTATTATTACCCCATCCAGCGTCACTTGGTCTCCTGTAAGGTCCATGGTGCAGGCTGATTCCGGAATAACGAGGAATACAGGAATATTCTCCTTTTGGAGAGTTATACAGATGTTCTCCAGCAGACCGTCTTCTTCAGCGAGATTTGAAATAACAAAGACCAGATCGGGGTTGTAAAGTTGTTCAAGGAGTGCTTCATCATGAAGGTCGGCGGTGGCATGTAAACACCTGGGTGTTGGTATCAGAGGAAGATTGTCAGGCGCGGCAGTGCCTTTCTGCACTATTCCGAAACAATCAACCTTATGAATGCGTCCATTCATACTTCCGGCTACTCTGACGCCAAAGGCACCGACACCAATAACTCGGATTATTGCGCCCCGTTCAGTTGATTCATCGAGTTCAAACATTGCTCACTCTCCCTTGAGGATTTGCTGATATTTTGACAGAATCAGTATATTAGAAATCAGCGACAAAATATGACGTGCGACTTTACGAGCTTTGAAATCATATTATAACGGAAGAAAGTCTTGTATATCCAATTATGTGGTGTATCTTACCATTCTGGCGCGTCAATACCTGACGTGCGATTGTATTATGAATGGAGGTATGAAAATGAGCGCACTTTACCGGCAATGGCTAATCTTGAAGATGTTCCCTCCCACGGCGATAATTTCGACGACCACTTTACGAGATCGTCTTGCTACTGAATTCGGCATTGAAGTTTCTCTGCGTACAATTCAACGAGATCTTCTCTCGCTTGAGGCTAATAATTTTCCGCTGGACTGCGATGGCAATAACCCAGCCGGGTGGCGTTGGCGTAAGGATGCTCCGGCTTTTGGCATCTCCAATATGGATCCGGTAACCGCGTTGACTTTCACGCTTGCCCAGAAACACCTTGAGCGCATGTTTCCCCGTGGAGCAATGGCAGTATGCACATCAAAAATATTTTGGAAGAAGGTGAATTGTCACCTGAAGCAACTATTCAGGAATACTTAATAGCTGCCTCTGAGGGAAAGAGCTAAACCATGAAAAGTAACCCATCACAAATGGCGGTAATGAACATCGATAAAGGTGAAGAGATCCTCGCTGGATATGCTACTGCCGGCATTCCGCAGGTTGGCATTTACAAGCTTCTGGTGAAGAAAAAAGTGGATGGAACAATTGAATGGGCGCATTTCGTTGAGCGCGATAACGGATTGAAGGAAAAGGTCATGCGCGGCACAGTTAAATCCCTTGATGAATTGAATATTGTGATCGACGCCATCAACAACAACCTGCGCAATGTTTTTGGCGTTGCCATGCGGCCCGCTGAGTACGAAGTCCGCACACTGGATGGCAAGAAAGTTTC
>JBMOEI010000137.1:0-7517 GCA_049318985.1 Desulfuromonadaceae bacterium | reverse complement strand
AGGTGGGTAAACCTGAATTCAGAAAAACGGGTCAACACATTACTGGTGGTGGCAGTGTCACTTTATACGTAAGATATGTCCCCTTGACTGTTGTTGACCAAGTTCCAGAGAAATCCTCTGGTGCTGCAGCAACTCCTCCACTATCTCCACCGCCTCCACAGCCAGACATTCCCATCATTGCAACCAAAAACAATCCCAATATCCATCTCATGGTTTCCCCTCCATTTTTTGTTAGCCCCGAGAAATACAGCCGACACCAACCAAGGCGGAGCCTTTGCCTTGTTGCCGAACATTGTATGAAAGTGCGTACAGGAAAAGTCCCTAATGAACAAGTAAATTACTTGCATAATTATATCGGCACCCCCGTGGACATCTTTGGGAAAAGGCCGAATATGAATAATGCCCGTTTGGCCTGCACGAATTAAAAGGAGCTGTGCTCGCTCCTCAATTTTAAGGAGCGAAACTCGCGGCTGAGTTTTGAGCCACGAGATCACCATAATTTTGAGGAGATCTCTCGCTCCGCAACTTTGCGGAGTCAAATCATTTCCCACAAAATACACATATGAAACAAAAAAAGGCTCGTCTACCAATGAAGGCAAGCGAGGCTGATCTGATTCAATTCCTGTGCATACCCCCCATACCGTCACACCGGAGGGGCCTTTGTTGGCGAAAGGGTAAATTCAGATACATGCCAGCTCGACCCGCACAAAACAAAAGGGGCTGCACATCCATATTTTGCATCACAGATTCGCGTTCCGGTTTGCCAGGAGTATAAGGACTACCATCAACAAGGATAGATGGAGGTATTTGGAAGAATAGGTGGAGTGGATGGTATTAAAAGCGGGGATAAAGTGGGGATAAAATATCAATATCCGAACCTGCTAAAATAAAAATGCTTCGGGGTAAAAGCCCGCAAAGCCCTTATTTATATATGGTAGCGGAGGCCGGACTCGAACCGGCATGCAGTTGCCTGCGGCAGATTTTGAGTCTGCTGTGTCTACCATTTCACCACTCCGCCAAGGTTGGTAGATATAATTCAGGCAGAGTCGTACGTCAAGAATTATTGCCGCGCATTACTGTAGATCAAAAAAAATGTTTGGTGACAAATTGTTGCCGGCAATTAAAACAATGCAACATTATCCACCCAGATATTTGGTTAATTCATCCGCCAGTGTGGCCGGGTGTATAAAACGTGCAGGAATCTTTTCTTCGCCAAAAAAATCATCTGCCCACGATTGTCTTAGTGTCCAGGACATTAGTTTTTCCCAGCCTTGCCAGGTAGAAAAATCGACACCCTGGATGTTGGTTATCTGTTCCAGGAAGGTTTGTTCATATCCTGCCATAATTCCTCCAACGGTCAGATACAGAATTTTGTTGCGGTTGTGTCAGGCGGTCTCATGCCGTGTTGATTGTGGTAGCAGCAGACAAAATGAGGTTCCTGCAGCTTTTACACTCCTGACAGAAATCGTTCCGCCGTGTGCTGTTACCAGTTCGTGTACAATCGCCAACCCCAACCCCAGACCGCCATCTTTTCCTTTGTAAAAACGCTCAAAAATATGTGGCAGATCCTTTTCCGGAATTCCGCAGCCGTTGTCGTTGACTTCCAGACTGATCTGATTTCCACTTGCTGAGGCGACGATACTAACACACCCTCCCTGTGATATCGATTTGAAACTGTTACTGATCAGGTTAATAATTATCTGACTGAGGCGATCAGGGTCGGCTGTGATTTTCAGTGAATCAGAGCATTCGAGCAATAGAACGGCATGCTTGTCAGCAAAAAGCCGTTCAAAGCGGGCGACAATTCCGGCAAGATACCCTTTGAGCTCGAAGAATTCCTTGTGCAGGCTCAAAATACTTGCTTCCGCCCGCGACATTTCATCTACACCGTCTAAAATGGCAGTGAGCCGCCGTGCCTCGTCATGCAGCGACTGGAGCGCATCCCTGTCGGTCGGCAGGACGCCGTCAAGCATTCCTTCCAATTCGCCAGAAATGATCGCCAAAGGGGTTCGCAACTCATGGGCGGCATTAGAAAGTAAGGTCCGGCGTAATTTTTCCTGGGCCTCAAGGGTATGGGCCATGCTGTTGAAGCTCTGAGATAAACGACCGATCTCGTCATGACCGGTGTTGGGCACACGGCGTGACAAGTTTCCCCCGGCAATGTCATCCGAAGCGTTAACCAGCTCAAGAAGCGGTCGGGCAAGTCTTCGGGAGGCGAAGATGCCGGCGAGAATCGAGACGAGTCCCACTATCGTGACGGAGGCCAGCAGCACCCTGTTTGAAGAACGAACAAAATAGTCTTCTTTCACCTGATCAAGCAGTCGCGCCTCCAGAGAGCCGATCTCCTCGCCCCGCAGATAGAGCGGATACGATAGTGAATCTCCCTTTATCTTGCGGGGTTCATAACCGGTTGCATCAAGAATCCGCTTGCGCATCAACGGGGGCACCAGTGAGACCGCCTGTTCCGAGTCGAGGACCAGACGGGTGGCAGAGTCATACAGGCGTACTTCAATACCCAACTGGAGCGCCCAGGCCAGATCAGTAGCAACCGCATCCGGCTTCCAGCCATTATTCCGCTCATAACCGCCTTCAAGAAGAGCGACAACCCGTTGAATCCGATCCTGTGATTCTCCGTCGAGATACCGGGCAAAATCACGCATGATGAAACCGCGTAACACGAAAGCGGAGGAAAGGGCAATTGTAGAAATGAGAATGAACAGCAGCAGGAATTTGCAGCGCAGGCTACAGCGCATCACGCTCTCCGGCAAACAGATAGCCGACGCCGTACACTGTTTTAAGGTATTCAGGGAGAGGGGGATCTCGCTCGATTTTCTGGCGGAGGTTCTTGATGTGGGCATCTATACTGCGATCATACCCTTCAAATTGATAACCGAGCACCCGGGAAACCAGCTCGTCGCGGGTGAAGGTCCGACCTGGGGATGCGGAAAGGACCTGAAGAAGCTTAAATTCGGTGGGAGTAACAGAAATGGAGAGTCCATCTTTTGTGATCTGATGGCGGAGCGTGTTAAGAATCAATGTGCCGTTGTTAAATGAAGCAATGCTGTCCGATGACGAAGAACCACGTTCATAGCGTTTCAGAACGGCTTTCAGGCGACAGACCAACTCGCGCGGACTGGCCGGTTTGACCATATAATCGTCAGCTCCGAGGGAAAAGCCGGCAATCCGTTCCTCCTCGGATGACTTCGCCGTCAGCATGATAACCGGAAAATCACCGAGTTCTTTCAAACTTTGACAGAGCTCTTCGCCGCTTCCGTCAGGCAGGCCGAGATCGAGTATTACGGCAAGAGGGAGTTCCGCCTCGGTTTTCTGCAGCGCTTCCCGAACGGATGAAGCATGAACGGTCCTGAAATCAGCCCCTTCCAGATACGCTTTCACGATCCGGGCGAGTTTGGTGTCATCTTCAACAATCAGGACTGGTGGCAGCACATGAACCTCGTTGCCCGGATCAATATAATGAACGAATGCGGCCGGAGCGCTTGTCAATCATAATCTGGTCAATGACTTTTTTGTTTTTGTCAAGAATGTCTGCTTTAAAGCCCCATTTTTTTTCTGTAACGGCGGAAACAGAATACTCCTGCCCGGCGTAATAATTACCGATGAGCCGTTCGGCTTCCGCAGCAGACGTCACCGGCTGGCGGGCACCGTACCAGTCGCCGCGCCGTTTACCGCATTTTCCACGCATTTCAGGGATGCATGATCCTTCACGGTTTTTACACCACGAAGGCCCTTCATTGCAATCGGCTTTTCCGACGTGCGTCTGACAGTTTTTCCCCTCGTCCGGATGTTCACCAGGCGCTACGGCGGCAAACGACGGAGAAGTGCTTAGCGTAATGCCCAGTAACAGAAGCAGGAGACGACGTTTCATATCCGAAACTCCAAACGTGTGGCCGGAGCAGCACGCCCCGACCACACGAGTGCAATTACTTCTGTCCACACGGAGCCTTGTTACAGCCGCCCATTCCCTTACCGCAATCGCCCCCCATTGCTTTACTGCAATCACCCATGCTCTGGGGGCATTCACCATCACACTTGTCGCCTGGCAGGCCGCTCTGACTGCGAATAGCAAGAATCTTTGCCTGTAGTGCCTTGATTTCTGCCCGCAAAGAGGTGATCTTCGCCTCGTCAGGAGTCCCCTTCAGATTTTCCCGCTGGACCTCGAAACGCTTAAGCATCATTTCCTGGCGAAGATCAATGGTGTCGCCCTGAAATTTTCTGAATGGATCCGAGAGCGCTTCCGCTGTCGTCAGTGTTGTCGGGGCCGCCTGTTGTTTTGCACATTTGTCACATCCCCCACCCATGCCATTGTTACCGGCATTGGCAAGGCTGAAGAGGGAAACTGCCAGGCTTAAGGCGACTACTGCTACGGACATCTTTTTCATTGTGATACTCCTTTGTAAATTAGCTGTCCCGAATGTCAGGGACTTTTTTTTCTGATAAGTCACCATATCTGAAAGGTGAGAAGATTGTGTGAAGGAATTATGAACAATTGTGAAGATTCAACCATGCCGCTGCGTCTGCTCACTTTTGTGTAGCATGGTGGAGAATCTTTCACATTAACGGTTCCCTGTTGACCCGAAGCCACCGGTTCCACGATCGCTTTCCTGACTGAAATCCGTCACCACCATCAGATCTGCCTGCAATACCGGCACAAACAGCATCTGACAGATTCGTTCTCCCGGTGCAATTATGTACGGAGCCGCGCTGCGATTGACAATCCCGATCCCGATTTCTCCCTGGTAGTCAGAGTCGATGACCCCGACAGTATTCGCCAATACGATGCCATGTTTAATGCCGAGGCCGGAGCGCGGTACCAGCAGCGCCACCATACCGGGATCGTGAATACTGATGGCTATGCCGCTGGGGATCAGCACGGTTTCATCAGGAAGTACGGTTTTTGGTCTCTCCAGGCAGGCGCGCAGGTCTAAAGCCGCAGATCCGCTTGTTGCGTACGCCGGCAGCGGAATGGTCGTGCCGATCAACGGATTCATGATTTTGGTTTCAATTTTTGGCCGCTTCATGTAAATTTCCCTGTCTTTGTTATGGATTTATCGGGACACTCTAGCAGAATAGACTTATGGGAACAAGGAGCGTTTTACAATGAAACAACGCGTTGTCAGTGGCATGAGGCCGAGCGGTAGACTGCATATCGGGCATTATCACGGAGTACTGGAAAACTGGGTCAAGATGCAGGATTCTTATGATTGTTTCTTTTTTGTCGCTGACTGGCATTCCCTGACGACGGAATATGCCGATACGGCTGGAATTGCGCAGAGTATTCGAGAAATGGTGCTTGACTGGGTGGCCTTTGGCCTTGACCCGGAAAAGTGCGTGGTGTTCCGGCAGAGCCTCGTTCCGCATCACTCGGAGCTGAATCTTATCCTCTCCATGATCACTCCGGTTTCCTGGCTGGAACGTAACCCGACCTACAAGGAGATGCTCGACAACATCGAGGCCAGGGATCTGACGACGTTCGGTTTTCTCGGCTACCCGGTGCTGATGGCGGCTGACATTATTCTTTACAAGGCGACCCGTGTCCCGGTCGGGCATGACCAATTGCCGCACCTGGAGATAACCCGCGAAATCGCCCGCCGCTTCAACCATCTCTATGGCGCGGTATTCCCGGAACCGGAAGCGTTACTGACCGAGACTCCCAAGCTGCCCGGCCTGGATGGCCGTAAGATGAGTAAATCGTATAACAACTCGATTTATCTCTCCGATGACGCTGAAACGACAGCCAAAATGGTTATGTCGATGGTAACCGACACCAATCGGGTACGCCGTGCTGATCCGGGAGATCCGGACATATGCGTGGCATTCAACCTGCACCGTCTGTATGTGCCGCAGGAAAAACTCGACGAGATCGTGCCGGCCTGCCGTGGCGCTCAAATCGGCTGCGTGGAGTGCAAGAAGATACTGGCCGGTTGTATCAACGAGCGCCTGGCCCCGTTCCGTGCCCGTCGGGCGGATCTTGCCGCCAACCCCGGTTTTGTCGACGACATGCTGCGTGAAGGGAGCCGCAAGGCGTCTCTGATATCAGACGCAGTAATGGCGGAAGTTCGTACGGCACTCCAGTTCTGATATGCATGCTGAGGCGCACCATCACCACGATGAACATCTGCCGCTGCTCGACGGCCTGCATGAGCAGTACAATGTCCATCTCGACCAATTTGACGGGCCGATGGATCTGCTGCTGCATCTGATCAAGAAAAATGAACTGGACATCTGTGATATTTCCATCGCGGTCATAACCCGCCAGTATCTCGATTTTATCAAGGTAATGAAGGATCTGAATCTTGAAATCGCGGGTGACTTTCTCGTTATGGCCGCCACCCTGCTGCAGATCAAGTCCCGGCAACTGCTCCCCGCAGCTGAAGAGGAAGATCCGGAAATTGATGAGACAGACCCTCGGGAGGAGCTGATTCGTCGCCTACAGGAGTATCAGCAGTACAAGGATGCCGGCATGCTGTTTGGTGCGCGGGCCTTGCTCGGCCGAGAGATTTTTGTACGGACCGCTTCTGAACCGGTGCTTGCTGCGGCACACAATGCGGAGGGGCCGCTTGAAGTTAATCTGTTTGAACTGGTGGATGCATTTCGGGTTTTGCTGCTGAGGATTCCGGTGGAAAGTTTCCATGATGTTGCACCGGGTGATTCGCTCAGTATTGCCGACTGCATAAACGATATTCTTTCGCAATTACAGGAGCATGGCACCATACAGTTCAATGATCTTGTTAAGGATGAACTGACCCGTGAACGGGTGATCGTTACTTTTCTGGCGCTGCTGGAACTTTGTCGGCTCAAGCTGATCCGTATTTTTCAGGGGAGCGAGCATGGCGCAATCTGGTTTGTTCCCGCTGTTGCTGTTGATCCCACAGAGGTTTTGAATACAGATGAATTCTGATTTGCCTGCCATCATAGAGAGTCTTGTTTTTACCGCCGATTCGGCACTTTCGACTGATCGGCTCTGCGACCTGCTGACAGAATTCGAGCGGGGTGAGATCAAATCCGCCCTGTCCGATCTGGTAGAATTTCATCAGGGGAGGGGAGGGGGCTTTGAACTCGTCGAAGTTGCCGGAGGCTGGCAATTCAGGACCCGTCCCGCTTTTCATAGTTACATCACCCGCCACATTAAAACGAGAGCGGCCAAATTTTCCCAATCCGCCCTTGAGACCCTGGCGATCGTCGCCTACCGTCAACCGATTACCCGTGCTGAAGTCGAGCATCTGCGCGGTGTAGACTGCGGCGGTGTTCTTAAAACGCTGCTCGAAAAGCATCTGGTACGAATCCTGGGAAAAAAGGATATTCCGGGCCGGCCGCTGATCTATGGAACATCTAAAGAATTTCTTGAAGTATTTGGACTTAAAGATTTAAAATCATTGCCAACTCTCCGGGAAATACAGGCACTCGATGCAGTTCCTCAGTACGAACGTCAGGAGGAATTGCAGCTTGAACCGGCAAAGGCGATTCCGGTGGAGAGTGATCTACCGTTTGAGTAACCC
>JBMOEI010000136.1:0-7615 GCA_049318985.1 Desulfuromonadaceae bacterium | reverse complement strand
ATATACAGGATATTTCTGCCCCTCAATCCGGCATTAAAATTATAACACGATTTTGAATATGGTAATTTTTGCTTACCATATTTGGTGAATTTATCAAATATACCAACCTCGCCCTCATTCCTTTCGGACCTTACCAGCTCTCGCCAATATTTATATTACAGTAATTTCAATAAGATATAAAAACAATTCGATGATATTTTTTTTGGCCTGCCAATTGCTAAGTCTTGGATACCAGACAAACAGGATTATAATGATCTGCAGGATACCGTTGAGCGGATCAATCCATAAAGTTGATATCGAAGCAAACAATCAGGCGCAGATCAGACACTGAAACTAACAAAAGAAGGATGAGACCATGAAGATCTATTACCGGACACCGTCAGTAATCACATTTGTTCAGCTCTTCATAGTGCTGGCTGGCTTAGCGCTGTCATCCGGCGCGGCAGCTGACGACCGGGCGCCGGCGCTCATAGAGTGGCAGCTGACAGATACAAAAGTGATCAGCTGGGGAAAGGTGGGCAACGGTGCCGAGGGAAGCATGCGCACCGGAGTCAAGGTCGAAGCAAAAGCGGTCACGACAACACCGGGAGCAATTTTTTCTGAAGGGGCATTCAGTGCCACCCTTAACATATTCAACCCGACCGGGGATGTAAGTGACAAGAAAGCGGGTAACTGGTACCTGCGCGGCGAGTGGGCCGTTACCGCCAAAGATGCGGACCCGGCAGTATTGAAGTCACGCTACAACCCGTATGCACTGTCTGGAATGCTGACCGCATCTATCCCCTATGATCCGTCGATTGCTGTCGGGGTCATGGAGGCTGAAATGAGGCTGCAGCGGGGAGGAAGCAAACCGCGCACCGGTCGTATGCAGGCAGGTACATTTTCAGGGTCATCAAATTTTGAAGGCAAATTGACGACACCATTCATTGCTTCAACAACGAAGTAATAGAAAATGTGGAGAGGAATCAAGGAGGTGAAAATATGCACATAAGTGGACCCGGGGCCAGTAGCATTGACAATGTCTGTCTACAACAAAAAAAGGAGTTCACAGATGCAACAATTTAAAAAGACAGTGAAGCATCGAGAAGCCGGAACGTTCAGTGCCATACTTATGGCGCTGATTAGTTTCCTCACCCTGACGGTAAACGTCTACGCCGATGTACCAGGACGGACCCCGCCTGGTGGCGCTGTCCCCAACCCGGGCACCCAGCAGCAGGAGCTTGCTAACATCACAGCTCCTGCAGAATGGAACGTGTTCGAGTTTGTGGTCACCTGCGGCGCCTGCCATGCCGGCACCGTGGATCAGCACACAGCGCCCTTCGGTAACTGGGCCGGCGGTAACATGGCCAGTGCACAACGCGATCCGATCTTCCGCGCCAACCAGATCGGCGTAAACAACACCGTCAAGGCCGTCACCGGCCAGGATGGTGCAGGCAACGTCTGCTTCCGCTGCCACAGCCCCAACGGCTGGCTCTCCGCCCGCTTCGATCCCGCCTTCGGCGGCAAGGCTGACGGATCTGCCATGATTCAAAGCATCCTGCTCTCTACAGACAGCGAAGGTATCAGTTGCGAAGCATGTCACCGGGCAGTCGGCAATGTAACCAACAAGCGCGCCGACCTCAACCCGCTGGAGAAAGTCTGGAACCTGCTCGCCGGTCTGTTTGACTGGGAACACCGTGGCAATGCCCCTGTCGACCAGGTCGGTACATCCACCCTGGCTGCCGGCAACCCCTACGGCGATACCTCGCTGCAATTTCTTGACGGCATGACCTATGTCGGCAAGTATTCAGGGATGAACGACGTCTACTTCAGCGATCTGCCGATTCCGGGCACCCCCTATACCGGCCAGATCTACGCCGTCTATCCTGACTCCTGGGTGCTTGATGGCAACCCGGTGAATCCGGTACCGGCTGGCCAGCCTGCACAGAATTCAGCAGGCCAGACAATCGCCTACAATCTCGACGGCACGCTGTCGCCACTGTTAGAAGTTCCGCGCGGCACACCGATCAGCCCAGACGGCAATCCGATCTTTGCTGCACAATCATTCTCCATCGAGCACCCGACTGTCGGCGGAGCCGGTCGTGGCGGGAAATTCCCGTTCGTCAATGACGGGGTTGCACGCAACGACCTCCTACCGACACTTACCAAAGGACCCGGCAATTCAGTAAGCGGCAACGAATTCATCCGGACATCAGAGTTCTGCGGCTCGTGCCACGATCTGACCGTGCCGGTACTCAACCACGGCATGCCGGAGCAGCGCACCTTTTCCGAGTGGAAGTACAGCTCCTTCTCGAAAGCAGCGAACGTGATCGCCGACCCGCTCAACATACGCACCGGCCTTGGCGCAGAGCGCTGCCAGGACTGCCATATGCCGCAGCTCAAGCATGAATACACCGATCTTGATTCCGGCAGCTACAATGCTGACCCCTGGCTCGTCGGCGGCTTCCCCTACGGCAAGAACCGCACTGCCCAGGGTGGCACATCACTGCATAAACTGACAGGCGCCAACCGCGACCTGCCGCAGATGATGAAAGTTCTCTATCCGGAAGTTGACATGGAAGTGCTCGGTGCACCCACCGGCAAGGACCCACGCGTATTCCCCGGCATGCTCTCCGACCGGAGCCCGATGTGGGACCGCGCCAAGCAGAACACCGAAATCACGCTGCGTGACGGCGTTGATGTAACAATCACCCAGGCTCCTGTTGAAGTCAGCGCCGGCGTGTATGAAATGAAGGTCAAGGTACTCAACAAGTCCGGTCACCGTATTCCGACCGGCTACCCTGACGGCCGCCGCTTTTGGCTGTCTGTTCAGGCCAAAGATGTATCAGGCGCACCGGTGTATGTGTCCGGCGTGTATGATGCTGCCAGCGCCACTCTCAAAACAACCGCAACCGATGCATTCAAACGTTCGCTCGGCACCACAATCGACGCCACAGTTGCTGGCGGCAACGCAGTGCAGGTGTACGAACGCGTCACCGGCATGTGCATCTCTTCGGATCCGGCCAAAAACAGTCCCATTCTCAATGTATTGGGCGCGCCGTCAGTTGTCTATCCTGAGCCGAGCGTAGCCGTTGGTGCTCCTTTGGCAGTCTGCGTACCCTCACCAAACCTGCTCAACAACTTCATCCTGTTTGACAACCGCATCCCGCCCAAAGGGTTTGAAGCTGCCCTCGGTCGCGAAGCAGGGATAAAGTTCTGGAACTACGACCCGGCTACAAATGTACCTGTTGAAGATACGACCCGTTACTCAGCAGCACAGCAGGCTGAAGGCTCTGATGAAGTTACCTACCGCTTCACTGCTCCAACCGGTGCAACCCTGACCGCGTCGGCTGAAGTGTACTGGCAGACCCTTACCCGTGAATTTGTCGAGCACCTGCGCACTCAGGACACATCCACCGTGCGTCCTCAGGGGCCACCAAATCCACTCAACCCCAACTACCCGAACGTCCCCAACTATCTGAGCGATGCGATCAATGGTCAGCCGCTCTCCTCCTACACTGCGCTTGACGGTTCCGCGCTGAACGACAACTGGGGCGGCGTAGCTTACGCTGCATGGCTGGCTACCGGCAAGGGAACTCCCTTCCTGGTTGACCGCGATGACACCTCCGTAATTGCAGCTCCTGCCGCAACGACTGTAACAGCAAGCGCTCTGGTAGCAACTGATCCAGGGTACCTCGATCCCGTAACTCTTGCTCCGGATGTTTTCGCAGCTAAAATCTCGTGGCTGCCGGTAGCCGGCGCTGACGGCTATACCGTCTGGGTACGTTACGGCAAGAGCGAATTGACTGCAGACTGGGACCGCCTGGTAACAGTAGGCAGCGATGTAACATCACATATTGAGCATATCCTCGGCGATGCTTCGGTAGGTTCACCGGGCAAGACCTACGGATTCAAAGTAGAAGCATTTAACGGCAAGGGTAAAAGCGTTTCCCCGGCGATTGACCACGTTGTCGCCACTGCCCTTCCTGCCGCACCCACCGGTCTGACCGCAACCGCGGGAATCTCCACACTCCCGATAATCAATCTGGCCTGGACAGACCACGCGACCAACGAAGCAGGTTTCGAGGTCTGGCGTTTCGGCCCGATCAGCGTGGGCGGCGTACCGATCGTGTACAACGGCCTCCCCCCTATGACAATAGTCGGCGGTTTTAACGCCGCCGGCGGCGGCATCGGCACACAGACCGGCGGCCCTGCCGTCGCAGGACAGGCCACTACCGGTGCCAACAGCTATGCGGACACCGACGCGACCCTTCAGGTTAACGCATGCTACACGTATCAGGTTCGTGCAGTTACGAATAATGTCGATGTTTCCACCTGGGCAGTAGCCCCGAGCGCAGGGTGCACACCGGCTGCAGTGCTGCAGCAGATAAACCTTACTGCAGTTGCCGCCAGCGGCACCAGGGTTGACCTGACCTGGACAAGCAACGCCACAAGCGCGTCCTTTACTGTCAAGCGTAACGGCGCCACAATCGGCACCGTGGCAAAAACCGTAGCAGCTTCATACAATTTTGCAGACACAACAGCACAGCCCGGCGCGACCTACATCTATACGGTCGAAGCTGCAGCTTCAAACCCATTGGTAGTAGGTACTTTTACCGTTACCACTCCTGCTGTCCCGGTGGCTCCGACCGCGCTGAAATCAGTAGCAACCACCACCCAGATCACGCTGAGCTGGATCGACAACTCCAACAACGAAGACGGTTTTGTCATTGAACGATCCAGTAACGGTGGCCAGTACCAGCAGATTCCTGGTGTGGGTGTATTCACACTGCCAGGGGTAACCAGTTTTGTTGACACGGCTGTTCTTCAGAATGTCACCTATCAGTATCGCGTCAAGGCAATCCACCTGGTTAATGGCGATTCCGGCTACGCAACCGGAACGCCGGTGAAACTGGTTACTATTCCTCTCCTGGCCGCCACATTGTTACCGCAGCCTCCGGCAACCGTCAATCTTGTCTGGACAGCATCCAGTGTCAGTGACAGCTTCAAGCTGGTGCGTACGGCAGCAGGAACTGCCACGCTGAACTGCGCGACCGCAGCATATAACACCACCCTGGTTGCAGCAACACCTGCATTTTCTGCAACTGACGCCACAGTCGCTGCAAATAAATACTATTGCTACAAGGTTGCCGCCACCAATCCTGCAGGAACCTTTACTTCCGTACCGGTAAAGATCTTCATTCCGGCGGCACCAGCAGCCCCGACCAACCTGACCACTAACGGCATCACCCCGACCGGACTCACCGTTAACTGGGCAGCCAGTGTCGGAGTAAATGTACCTACCGGATACGAAGTGCAGAAATGTACAAACGGAACTGCCACAGCTAACGGTGTCTGTGCTGCAGCCGGTGCCGGATGGGCAACAGTGGGCACCACTGCCGCCAGAAACTATTCAGTATCTGCTTTGACAACAGGAACACCGTATTTCTTCCGGGTTCGTGCCTATAACCCGGCAACATCCGGTTGGCTGAACTCAACCGTCTTTGCACGACCGGTGGCTAATCCGGATGCACCGGCAGCAGTAAACGCCAACACCGGGGCAACACAGAACGTCAGTGCCGGAAACGTACTGACCAACGATCTGCCCACAGGGTTGGCCGGACGTACGGTCATTGGCCTCACTACGGTGACTCATACGGGCGGACCTGCCAGCAATTCCGCTACGGCGACAGTGAGTTGTACCGTAGCCGGAACTTGCACCCTGGCGTTGACGTCTCCAGGAGCAAACAACACTGCTGCTCTACGGCAGGCTTCAAAGCGCGGTACATACACGTTCAGATACACTGAGCAGTACGTGAACAACTACGGCACCTCCACTTCAGCCCCGGCCACGGTCACCGTTACCGTGAACTAAACCTGCCTGTCCGGGTCGTCTTCCTGACGACCCGGACATGATGTAATCGTATCGCGCCGCCGTACCTTTGGGTTCGGCGGCGCTCTTTAAGGAGCCACCGACATGAACTACAGAATCCTCACCACCCCCCTGATCCTGCTGGCTCTCTGCATCACTGCCCAGGCCGAACCGCTGAAAGTGAAATCCGGAATATGGGAAACAACCACTACTACGGAAACAAAACGGGCAAACAAGCCCACCAACCTGGACAAGTTGACCCCCGAACAGCGCGCCATGGTTGAGATGACACTGGAAAGCAAGGTCAAGAAGGAAACCAAAACGGTGCAGGCATGCCTGAGCGAGGCGCAGATCAAAAGCGGGGAAACCTTTCCCGGCAAAAACCATCAGGCAAACTGTAAGCGTGCATTCCAGGTCCAGACCGCCAGTGATCTGACTGCAACCCTGGAATGTGACGGTGCCAACAACATGACCGGACGTGTCGAGATGCATGCCGCTGATCCCGAACATATGAGCGGTACGGTCGCTATGATCTATGGTGCTGCCAGCTCGCTGCAGATGCAGACCCAGAGCAGCATACAGGCACGATGGCTGACCGGGGACTGCAGAAATGCCGTCGCCACATCCGGCAAAACCCACTGAAAGCGGTGTAATCATGAAATTTCACGATCACGCATCTGATTTTCACAAGTCTGCTAACGGAGTTACCACAATGAAAAAAACAGTATTGATCGCAGCCGCCATTGTATTGAGCAGTTCAATATCATACGCAGCCACTCTCATTGATTTCGAAGGGCTTCAAGATAACGAGCCAGTGGAGCAGTTCTACGATGGCGCTGCTGTAGGCGGAAAAGGTTCACCAGCTGGAGGTGCTAGAAACTTCGGCATTGACTTTTCGCCAAATGCACTGGCTCTGAAAAGTACCGCTGTAGGGGGGACAGGTAAATTTGTCGGTGAACCATCTCCCGGCACAGTCCTGTTTTTTCTGACCGGACCGGCTGCCACAATGAATGTGGGCAATGGGTTTAGCGGAGGGTTTTCTTTCTATTATACCTCCATAAATTTTGACGGATATATCAAGGTGTATGATGGTCTGGATGCGACAGGGAATGTTCTGGCAACTCTTCATTTGCCTGTTACCCCGGCTGCACTACCCGAAGGAGTCTTCGGGCCGTTTTATCCTATAGGTATTCCTTTCGATGGCACGGCACTATCTATTGATTTCGGCGGCGCAGTCAATAATATCGGTTTTGACAATATCACCATCGGGTCAATGACCCCAATCGGCCCCAAACCGGGTGACTGCAACCGTGACAACGTTCTCTCCATTGACGAAATCCAGGACGCAATCAACATGAGTGAGGGTCTGCAAGCTTCCCAGCCCTGCGTAGATGTTTCATGGGACGGCAGCGTCACCTGGGTTGAGGTTCAGAATACGATAAACGCTTACCTCGGCTTGTAGAGGGAATACAAAAGAGCCGGAAGATAGAGGTTTCTATGTTGAAAAGAGTTCTGCTGCAGGTATGGATGATGTTATTTGTGCTGGGAATAGGGACGGCTTTTGCGTTGCCGAAGGTTGATCTTGGTGCTTCTGAAGCTGTCATGGCGGGGAGTAAAGGGCCCAACGCTGCCAGAATTCCAATTTATCTCACTAATTCTGAAAAATCTACCGATGCATGTACCGGATTGCCCGTTGATCTTGCTCTTACTTGTCACAGTCTATAATTCTTCATCAGAAACGGATGGAGCAATCCTGACATGATC
>JBMOEI010000135.1:0-7668 GCA_049318985.1 Desulfuromonadaceae bacterium | reverse complement strand
CTGGCCTTTGACGGCAGCAGTATCTGGGTGGCAAATTTTGGCACTAACAGCATCACCAAGCTTACCGCTGCCGGAGAGACGGTGGGGGTCCAGACGGTCGGGACGGCGCAACTTGCTGATGGGGCGGTGACAACGTCCAGACTTGCCGATGGTGCCGTTACGACTGCTAAAATCGACACAGGAGCCGTTACAGGAATCAACATCGCAACAGATGCAGTTACAGCTGCCAAGATTGTGGATGGTGCCGTGACTACAGGCAAGCTTGCTGCCGGCGCAGTGACAACCACCTCCATTGCCGACGGTGCGGTGACAACAGTCAAGTTCGCCGCCGGTGCCGTGACAACAGCCACTATTGCCAACAGCTCAGTAACAACGGCAAAGATTGCCTCAGGCGCCGTGACGGCTTCCACCATTGCCAATGGTGGAGTAACTACGGCTAACATCGCCGGTGGCGCAGTTACATCACCCACCATAGCCAGCGGCGCCGTTACTACTGCAAATATCGCCGATGGTGCTGTTACAGCGGCCAAGATAGCCAGCAGTGGAGTAGTAACAGCCAACATCGCCGATAATGGCGTAACAATGAGCAAGATCGCCAGCGGCGCAATTTCAACCGTGAAAATAGCTGATGGTGCCGTTACAGACGCCAAGATCAGCGGCCCTATTAATTCTTCTAAAATAAGCATTCCAATTTACTCTTTCGGCGGTTGGATATATTCCACTTTTCCAACAGGCAGCTTCAGGTTTGTTGGCTCAACGGCCACGGTGACGGCAACTGCCGGTCAGCGTATGACCGGTACAGCTCTGGCAGAACTCGGTAAGACGGTTGCAGGGACCCCATGGATAGATGAATTTTATTACGGTATATGTAGGCGGCTAACCGGCACAATAACTACTCCTGATCCCGGTTCAGGTACCTGGTTTAGTGGTAAAATAACTACTCTGAATGTCAAGCAACCCTTTGTTGCCACTACATCAATACTGCTCGACCCGGGCACCTGGGATGTTGGTTTTTGTGTATCAGTCAATAGTGGAGTTGTTTTGAACCATAACGGCAACTTCAGCGGCTGGGTCATGTTGACGAATTAAACAAAGTAACAGCATTAAATCAAACGTACCGAAACTAAAAGCTCATGGCAGATAACCCGAAAATGATTACCAGAGCACAAGGAGCCCACACCATGAAACCCTCACTAATACTCAGAACCCTGAACCTGCTGGCAACGCTGTCACTATCGGCCACTGCGGTTCTGGCCGCCTATACGCAGGAGGCTTCCACCTTCTCCGCCGGAGGCGGGGTCACTATTTCCTCAAGTTACGAAAACCTGGGAGTCATCGGCCAACCGGGGATTGTCGGCAGTTCCGCCAGCGGTGCGTATACCGCCAACCACGGCTTCCTGGCTGTGTTGGGGGATGGTTTCAAAATTTTGTATCCAGTGATCACAGCCACTCCCGGCACGCTGACTTTCTCGCTGGTTGCGGGTGCCGCTGGTAACCTGCCCCTCGGCATCAGCAACACGGGCGGCAGCACATTGAACTGGACAGTGGCCAAAAACCTGGCTGACCCCAATAATATTTTCAGCTACACACCGGCCACCGGCAGCAACAGCGGAACTGTTACCGTCAGTGCCAATGCCGCCAGTCTGGGGGTCGGCAGCTACAGCAACACCCTGACGGTCAGCGGGGACGGAATCGATCAGACGATGCTGGTGCAACTGGATTTGATGGTCTCTGCGCCCGCACTTTATACCCTGGCGGTGACGCTCAAGCTGGCGACACCTGGCAAGGGGGGCGGCACCGTCACTAGTACGGCGCCTGATTCCCGCCTGAGCTGCCAGCGCACCGGCGGGACGAACGATGTCATCTGTGCAAAGGATTTCCCGGCTGGCAGCACGGTCACCCTGCACCAGACCCCCGATAGCAACACAACCATGGCCACCTGGGGCGCGCCCGGATGCGGCAGCAATCCGGACTGCCGGATCGTGCTGAATGCACAGCAGGGCACCGATGCCACCTTCCCGTATTCTTCCATGGCAAAAATAAATCTCGGTACCGGCTATGAATCTCTGGTACTGGCGTATGGCGGGGCAGGTTCGAGCGATGTCATCAAGGCACGGGCGGTCACCTTTTCTGAAGCCGGCGGCGTAGTCAACCTGGTTGGCGGTAAAACGATCAACCTGGTGGGAGGATTGGATGCCTATTTCATCTCAATATCAGGAGGTTACACTACCATTCAGGGACGCCTCAATATCGGCGGTACCGGCAGGGTGAATATAAAGGGGGTAAAAATACAACCATAACGACGTTCTTGACCTCTCCAAAATCGAATCAGGAAAAATTACCGTGAAACTCGCTCAATATTCGGCATCAATAAATATGGCGCGTTTATTGCGAATAATGAAATAATCTGCTTGATTGCATCCGGCATGCATAAAGAAAGGGGATTCACCAATGATGTGCAAAGGATTGTTAAAAGGTTTCAGTGTTGTACTGATCGTGTGCTGGGCTGCCGCTGTCTTTGCCGCAGTACCGCAGACCGTCAACTACCAGGGGTATCTGAAAGATGCTGCCGGCAGCCCGGTAAACACACAAGTGGACATTACCTTCTCTCTCTACACCCAGGCAAATGGGGGTACTCCCATCTGGCTCGAGACCAAGGCTGTTATACCGCAAAATGGCATCTATTCCGTAACTCTGGAAGGATTTCGGGTTCATCGCCCAAGAGATCGAAACCCTCCTCGGCACAGACTATAATGCCCTCGGCATCGGTGCTGACGCAAGTCGAACTCTAACATTGCGCTACACAGACTTCATCGCCCCACTGGTCAAGGCGGTGCAGGAACAGCAGGCAATTATAGAACAACTGAAAGCGGAGCTTGCCGATATAAGGAAACTGCTCATCAGGTAGAAATATATAATTTTAAAAATTTTGGTGTGGAGAGAACTATGAAAACCATCATCATCTGGACAGCTGCTTTAATGACCATGGCTGCCCTGGCCTACGCCGGAGCACCAAAAGCCATCAACTACCAGGGTTATCTGAGGGACTCGGCCACCGGGACTCCTGCCAGCGGGCCCAAAAGAATGATCTTCTCGCTCTACTCATCCAACCCGGCCCGCAGCAACCCGGTCTGGCGGGAAACGCAGCCCGCAGTGGCTGTGAACAACGGCATCTACAGCACCCGCCTCGGCTCGGTGAACCCGATCACCTCCCCCTTCGATGTCCCGTATTATCTGGGGGTTAAAGTGGGTGAAGATCCGGAAATGACACTTCAGCCTCTCTCCAGCGTACCGTACGCCCTGCGGGCCACTGTGGCCGACTCGGTAACCGGGGGCAGCATCGGCACCGCTGCCATTGCTGACAGCAGTGTCACCTCCGCAAAAATAGCAAACGGAGCCGTCAGCGACCTCCAGATCAGCGGCCCGATCCCGGCAGCTAAACTGGACCTGACCGGCGTGCAGAAAAAATACGGCAAGGTAGCTGTGGTGGCCAAAAGCGGCGGCGACTACGCCAGTCCGGTAGCAGCAATGAACGACCGGGCGGCATGGTGCGGCGTGCCATCCAGCTCCAATCCCTGTCTCTTGAAAATCATGCCGGGGGTCTACGACCTGGCGGGCGAAATCCTGACCATGCAGTCCTACATCGATATCGAAGGTTCCGGCGAACGCGGCACGATCATAACCAACGCCGTCGGCAACCCGACTCTCCCCCCTTCAGGCGTGGTAGTGGGTGCCGGCAACGCCGAACTCCGCCGGATGTCCATCAGGAACAGCGGCAATTTTGCGTATGCTGCCGGTATCATCAATATCGCCGCCGCACCGCGGATATCGGGTGTGACGGTCACGGTCTCCGGCGGGACGAGCAGCAACTACGGTGTTTATAACCAGTTAGCCACCAGCGTTGTCATGGACAACATGACCATCAACGCAACCGGAGGGACCGGAAGCAGTTACGGTATCTACAACACCATGTCTTCCAATGCCTCCATGAAAAATATCTTCATAACAGCAGGCAATGCCGAAGTTGCAAACTATGGCGTGTTCAATCACAACTCAGTCTCGCCTGCCATGGATAACCTGACCGTCCGGGCAACGGGCGGCATCAACAGCTATGCTGTCTATAATACCACCGCATCTCCTGTCATGAACAACATCTCTGCGACTGCATCTGCCACATCCGCCAGTTATGCCGTCTATAACAGCAACGCATCGCCAATCATGCAGAATGTCACTGCAACCACCGAAGGGGGCACAAGCGGCTACGGCATATACAACTACGGCACGTCAGAACCGGTCATGGTCAACGTTGATGCCGCTGCGCTGTATAGCACCTACAACTACGGCATGTACAATTCGGCCAATTTCGGTGCATACAACATTACTATCGATCGGTCATCCTTCACCGGCGCTGCCTACAGCATTTTCAACGACAGCGAGTTTACTCTGAAAATCGGCGGCAGCAGACTGTCCGGGCCGACCAATAATCTGGGAAGCTATACCTATCTGGCATCATACAGCGACTCTGCCGCTATCGGGGCGGCAACCGCCGGCACCCAGACCATCCAGATCAATGCCGACAGCAGCACGGGACTGGTGGTCAAGGCAAACAGCGGCAACCAGAGCGCCAACCTGCAGGAGTGGCAGAAGAGCAACGGGGCGGTACTGGCAGCGGTATCGGCAGCGGGCGTATTCACCGGCGACGCCTCCGGTTTGACCAACATGAAGTACGGCAAGACCGCCGTCGTGGCCCAGAGCGGCGGCAACTACATCAGTCCCCTGACAGCCATGAACGCCCTGACGAACTGGTGCGGCACACCTTCTGCGGCCAATCCCTGCCTGCTCAAGCTCCTGCCGGGCGTGTACGATCTGGGCACGGCTATCCTATCCATGCAGCCCTTTGTCGATCTGGAAGGTTCCGGAGAGAACGTCACCATTATCACCAGCGCTGCAGCTGCCGGGACATACCCACCGGCCAATGGCACGCTGAACGGAGCAGTAAACGCCGCGATTCGAAACCTTGGTATACGCAATACCGGAGGCGGCGGGTCATATTCTGCGGGGTTGGTGAACAGCGCCGGGGCCGCTCCCCGCATGACCCATGTCACCGTAACGGCTACGGGAGGGACGATCGGCAGCTACGGCATTTACAACACCGCCTCTACCCCGGTCATGGAGAGTGTTACCGCCAACGCTTCCGGTGCGCCCAATAACTACGGCGTGTACAACAATGCTTCCTCCCCGGCCATGAACGGTGTGAACGCCGCCGCCTCGGGCGGGGCCCATGCCTACGGCGTCTATAATCATGCCTCGTCCGTCCCCGCCATGAACAAAGTCGCTGCCACTGCATCAGGCGCTGACAGTAATCACGGCATACACAACAGCAGTTCATCACCCGTGATGAACAATAGTGCTGCGACAGCTTCCGGCGGTTCCAGTTCGTGCGGTGTCTACAACCTGGACTCATCACCGGACATGAACGGCATTATTGCCTCCGCAACCGGGAGCTCATCGGTCAGCTACGGTATCTATAATCAGCAGTCTTCACTGACCATGAACAATGTATCCGCCACTGCCAGCGGGCCGGCCACCACCTACGGAATGTACAACATTGCCAGCAGCGGCAGCCACTCCATCAGCATCGACCGTTCATCCTTCAGCGGGACGACCAACAGTATCTATAATACCTCGGAATATACCCTGCGGATCGGGGCCAGCAAACTTGTCGGACCTGCCAATAAACTGGGAACCTATATCTACCTGGCATCCTACAGCGACAGCAGCCTGCTTAATTCGGCCACTACCGGCACCCAGACGGTCCAGACCGGAGCCGACGCCAGCAAGGGGCTGATCGTCAAGGCCAACAGCGCCACCCAGAGCGCCAATCTGCAGGAATGGCAGGACAGCAGCGGCGTTGCGGTCGCTTCTATTTCAGCAGCCGGTGTGTTCAGCGGTGTCTTCACCGGTGACGGCAGCGGACTGAGCGGGGTGGTGAAAAGAACAGGCAGAACGGCCGTAGTTGCCACCAGTGGCGGCGACTACACCAACCCGGTGACCGCCATGGGCAACCGCGCCGTCTGGTGCGACGCGCCTACTGCCGCAAATCCCTGTCTGCTCAAGATTATGCCGGGGACCTATGACCTGGGGGACGTTTCTCTGGTCATGCAGCCATATGTTGACATCGAAGGTTCCGGTGAAAAAACCACCATCATCACCAGTGCGGTCGGTTCGGATGAACTTCCCCCGACCGCCACGGTAACCGGCTCCAATGATGCAGAAATCCGTTCCCTTACCATCAAAAACACGGGAGTATTCAATCATAGTGCCGGTATGCTGATCAATGCTGCATCATCCCGTCTGAAACAGGTCACCGTAACAGCAACCGGCTACGGAGTGTATATCAGTACAAGTGCTGCATCCCTGAACGACGTTACTGTTACCGCATACGGAGCCGGATTCTTTAATACCGGCATCCACGTGGCTAACTCCATTCCTCTCATGAATAACGTCACATCCAGCGCATCCGGAGCAGGCCTTTCCAACAACGCTCTGGTCATAATTTCCTCTGCGCCGGTTATTACCAACAGTACGTTTACCGCCTCAGGCAATTCAGGGGCGACCGGTATTTTCATCGATTCTTCTACTCTGGCAGCTAGCAACATCAATGTAAAAGCCACATCAGGCAACGGTTTTCTCGACTCTGCATCAGGTATCTATATCACAGCAGCCAGCGGAACCCGCAAAGTCACTATCGACCGCTCCAGCATCGAGGGGAGTACCAACAGTGTCTATCGGAACAACGACGAATCCACGTACACGGTTTATATTGGAGGGAGTAAGCTGACCGGTGCGGTATATGACGGTTTGTTCCCGAGTATCAATGAAAACTACTATTGCGTTGCATCATATAACCAGGATTACACGGCACTTACAGAATTCTGTACCCCCTGATATTTATTATGGAGGAAGGAGTTATGAAAACCATTACCTGCTGGATTGCGGCCGTTACACTGATTATTGCGTCCCTGGCCTTTGCCGGGGTTCTCCGGACTATCAGCTATCAGGGATTTTTGGTCGGCCCAATTTCAACAGATGGCCATGGACTCCGGCGGCAATGCCGTCGCTGTCTGGCAGCAGTATGATGGCACCCGTTACAACATCCGGACGAACAACTACACCCCGGGATCAGGCTGGGGGCCACCCCTGCCGATCGACAGTCAAGCGGGCGCGTCGGCGAATGCCCGGGTGGCGACCGGCGCAACCGGAAAACCGTTTGTGGTCTGGCAGAAGTCGGACGGCACCCGCACCAATATCTGGAGCAGCCGACCGTGGTAACGGGAACATTTTATTTTCAAGGGGGAGAAAACTATGAAATACATTATCTGCTGGATTGCGGCCGTTACACTGATTATTGCGTCCCTGGCCTTTGCCGGGGTGCCGCACACAATCAACTATCAGGGGTATCTGAAGGACGGGAGCGGGGTGCCGGTCAGCACAAAGACCAGTGTGGTATTTGCGCTCTACTCCTCCAATCCGGCCCGCAGCAATCCGGTCTGGCAGGAAGACAAGGATGTCACCCCGGCCAACGGCATCTACAGTACACAGC
Organism: Desulfuromonadaceae bacterium; assembly: GCA_049318985.1. Classification (GTDB taxonomy): domain Bacteria; phylum Desulfobacterota; class Desulfuromonadia; order Geobacterales; family Pseudopelobacteraceae; genus JACRCG01. The sequence goes on along the minus strand of JBMOEI010000135.1, from coordinate 65 downwards.
TCGGCTCGACGGAGACATAAGGGGTCAGCCCTTGACACGAGACAACTTTGTTTCAAACCAAACTA
>JBMOEI010000134.1:0-7686 GCA_049318985.1 Desulfuromonadaceae bacterium | reverse complement strand
AATCAGGTGTAAATCGGGTGTAAATCGGGCCTGAGCAAACGGTGCGCCCCCTGCTGTCGCACGTCTTGTCGTACGGGCACTCGTAGCATTCGTAGCCGTCCGAGGAGTAACCCAGGGGGCAGCTTTGGCAAACGCCTGACTGTGTGCAGAAGCGAGGGGTGTCCACCGTGGACCTGTTAAGACCATGTCAAATACGGGGGAAAAAGGGGGGCTAAACTGTTGTCTTACCTGCATGGCGTGTAGGAGTTGCACGCTTCCCCCAGGCACAGCGTGTCGGTATACTGGGTGCACGGCTGGGAGACACTGGTGTTGCAGGTTGAACATGGGGTGCACGCGCCGTCCGCGTACAAATCCCTGTTGGCCAGGTAAAATCCGGAATTACAGGTGGTATACGGGACACACGTGGAGTCGCTGTTATATGCGCATTTTTTCAGATAATAGCCTGCGTTGCATGTGATGGGCGTGCAGAGCTGGCAATAGTTAGGGGAGGTTTGCATGCCATTGCAAACATTGGTTGTGAGCAGGAAGGTCGTCTGGTTCACGCAGTTGGCCCCTGTGAGGCAAGGTTTGCACACGGTGGTATCATCGGATGCCGTGTTGGAGCAGTCCGAAAAGATGTAGTTGTTTTGTCCACACGTCTTGCAGGGGGTGCACACCCTATCTACCCCGTTGGCACATTTGGTGGACTCGTAGTTACGGCCCGTGCACGGGGGTGAGCAGTTGTTGCAAATTGTGTTAGACACGGTGGTGCATGCGTGGGTCTGGTAGGTCAGGCCGTCAATGCATGTTTGGCAGGGAGTGCACTGGGAGGGAGGATCGCTCTGCGTGACTCTGATAGTGGATAAAAAGGATCTTCCTGCACTGCACGCCACGCAACTTCCGGCATCTGTGTTAAGATAGTAGCCCGCATTGCAGTCCCACGGACACGAGTTGGTTTTGCCATCGAAAGTCGTTGGCTGCAGGTAGTGGGCCGGGGAGCCCTTGTTTGTGCAGTCGTCACAGTTCCCGTTAGTGCTGAATTTGCCTGCCGAAAGCAGGTGAGAAAATGGTTTTTTTCATATTTGTTTTAAGTGACTCACCTGTGGGGCAACCGATGCACACGGAGTTTTGATAGGTGTAACCCGCGTTGCACGTGATGGGGCAGTTGTTGGATGTGGCCGGTGTGCCAGAAGCCCAAGCGCTGTAGACAGCGTGCTCAGGCAGGGTTGGGTTGGTGCAGTCCATGCATGATGACTTTCCTAACTCGGGTTGATATTTGCCAGTGGCGCACGTTTGGCACTGAAAAAAAAACGTGAGCACAAAGGAAGAACAAGGAAGGGACGATTGGTTTTACCGTGGTAGCTATAGTTGATGAGCCTGTGAACATGCCGACCGGGCATCTTTCACAGGTGGGGGGCGTTCGTCTGACTGTGGTAACATCATAAGGGCAGTTGTGGCTCTTGTAGGTGCCTGGATCACATGAGGTGGCCGTGCACGAGGTCAAAGTGCTGGGGGTCGTGGTCGTGCACTCGCTAAGGTAATACCCCGCGTTTGGAGTGGTGGTAGCACACGGTAGACACACACTCGCCCCGCTGTTGGCAACGTAGGTCGAGCCAGTGGTGCAACTGGTGCAAACAGTGGCGCCTGAGGAGCCAGAAAAGGTTCCAGGGAGACATGCTGAACACAGGGAATCCCCTGTGATAGACTTGAAAGTACCTTTGTCACAACCTTTGCATACAGTTAAACCACCAGGCTTCTCAAACCCTAGGTTGCAGATTGACGTGCATGAGTCCAGGGTAGTGGCTCCTTCTGGGGAAGAATAAATGGCGCCCGTAGGGGAGGAGCCAGGCGTAACCCCATTGGTGCAGGTTTTGCATGACATACCATCTGTGGATCCAGCTCTGTATGTACCAGAAGTGCATATGGTGCACAAGGATCTGCCAGTGCTTTTGCCCCACCCTGCCTTGCAACTGCAGCCACCTGTTGGAACCGTGGAACCATCAACACACTGCACGTAGTCACAATAGAGCCCTATTCCCACGATTCCTGGTGGGTTTGCCCCTCCTGGATAGTAATGGCCATGGTAACCAGTGACTATCATTTGGTCAGGGCAGATTAAGTCTCGACCAGTAATGCCCAACGCCCGTGAATAAGCATCTTGCGCCTGAGTTGGATCACTTATTATCTTGCTGTATGCGTAATGGGAATCAGGATTTAGATACAATGCTGCATTGTTTGCATCTGCTGTCTCTAGTATTATTCTTACCCCTTGCCAATACACATTTACAAAGACAGTTAGCCCTCGTATGCCCAAGCGGTCTCCGTCGCTTGGCCAGCTTATGAGAGAAGTCCACTTGGTATAATCAGGTCCAGTATAACCAGCGATACCAGCTTTATGCAGAGTTTTCCAAGGGTTTTCACAGTATATGCCCAAGACATTAAGGTTATCTCCCAAATGTGATATTGGTGTAGTTCCCCATACCAATATAGTTGATGTTATAGGAATTGATTTTCCAGCTGAAGTACATTGAATGTCAAACAATTCATGATCAGAAACCCATTCAGGATGAGATCCTAGTATCTCGTCCACCTTGACCACGCCCGCTGTCTGTTGCATGGCAAGGGCTAGAAGGGCCAGGATCAGCATTGTTTCTGCGATATACACCCCTTGTTTTTATAAGGCGCGAACCAGGTGGGTGGCGTGTATTTAAGCGTCTAAAAAACATTATCCTGATGATGAAACACACCAAAAAAAGGGAGGACACTGCGCGGCAGTCGCTTTGGAGGAGCCTGCACGGACTGGTGGTGGCGAGCGGGGACGTGGTGGAGGCCAAGCCTCTCGTGTTCAAGCCCGTGAAGCCCCACGAGCCCGCGCAGGCGCTGGTGGGCTGCCCGGTCAAGCTGGCGGATGGCCTGAAGATCGTGCGGCAGTACGGGAAGGTGCTGACGAGCTCCGTGAAAGGGCTGGTGGTGAGCCAGCCTCTGCATGTGGACCACGTGTTGGATGCTGCGTACGCGCGTCAGCTTGGGCTGTTCGAGCGGGTCGCGCGCCACAGCTCCGAGCAGGGGATGGCCGAGCTGTGCTACGAGCTGCACCAGACCATGCCGTGCTACGACAAGGGGCTGACCCGCCACCTTCTCAGCCTCTGCTTCCCCACGGCGCAGGTACATGTGTTTTTTGAACTGGGTTTGAACAGGGTTTTGATTATTTTTTCAGGAGTACGAGGTGGCCGTGGCGGGCGCGATCGCGAAGGTCTACTCGGGGGCGAGCTTTGACCAGTTCAAGCTGCACTTCTCCACGTGGCGGGGGCGGGGTCTGACCTACGTGCTCAGAGCTGGCGTGGCCGAGTGGCCCAGTCTCCCCTCGCTGCAGATGGCCTTGAATCATGTGAAGGATGCTAAGAACAGGTGCGAGTTGGACGAGGGCGTGCGAATGTTCGTGGACTGCTGCGACTGGACCAGCCACGTGGGGGTCAATATCATGGGGACGCTGGAGAAGCTTGCCGTGGGCATGGGGATCAAGTCGAACGGGCCGGAGTTCGACCTGGGCAAGGCTTTAAAGGACTTCCCCGACCTGTCGGAGGCGAGCCCGTACGAGATCTGGATGGGGGCGCGCCAAGGATTGGAGAAGTGCCTGCCGCCCGGGCTGTTGTGCCCGCGGATGTGCGGGAGGATCAAGCGGGCGTCCTGGGGCTACCGGTACCTCACACCGACGTACGAGCACGGCGTGCTGAAGGTGGAGGAGCGGAGTTTGGACTGGGTGGATCCCGAGCAGGAGACATTTCACTTCGAAGGGCGCCTGCCGGACGTCCTCTCGCGGATGGGGGCATTATTGCTCACCCCCGAGTTCGGCCACATGATGCTACTGGCGATGCCCGGGCGGGAGACGCTGAACGACGGGGTGGTGCAGCCGATCACACCTGGGGAGCAGGCGATATGCGACTCCCCCCGGCTGCAGCTGTACTTCATGGGGGATCCCACAAAGTTCGCGAGTGACATCGAGGATGTAAGGGGGTTGGAGAAGGCGCTGGAGCAGACCATGCCCAAGGTGGAGCAGGGGGGTAAGGTGCGGCTTTTAGCCTGGCGCGTGGACCCGCCCTCCAAGGTCGTGATGTACGCAGGGGGGCTCGTGAAGGAGGGCGAGCCGCTGCCCGAGCCCCACCGGCTCAAGAAGCTGGTGCTGGACGAGAAGACCAAGGCGCGGCCGATCGGGGGCATCGAGGTGGGCGGGGAAAGCCTGGACATCCAGCACGTCCTGCGCCGTCACGCCAAGGAGAAATTGGGCTGGCCCGGGATGATCATGGAGGACTTCGGCACCCACACGGCGCTGATCGAGGGGCTGTCGGTGTTCTGCCTGAGCCCGCCCAGCCTCCACACGAAGGTGACCCTGCACACCTCGCCCAAGTGGGACAACACCCACGAGGACCCGCGCTACGCCGAGACCCAGACCGCAAACAACGGGGAGCGCTACCGGGAGTGGGTGTGTGTGGCGGAGAAGGGGCAGAACCACAAGGTCAGGCTCGAGGCCCACCTGTTGGAGAGCCCGAGGACCTTCTGGACCCAGTTCGCGTGGCGCAGGGCCGACGACTCGATCCAGTGGGTCCCGGTGTGTTCCTCAATCCATCCGGGCGGGCTCAAGGTGCTCAAGGAGCGGGTGTGGCCCACGCCCTCCGAGCCGAGCGGGAGGAAGGAACTGCACGCCCTGCTCATGAGCGTTAAGTCGAGGTTCATACAGGACCTCAAGCTCCTCCCGGTCAGGGAGGGGGAGAGAGTCGACAAGAACAGCACGAGCGTCTACGTGGACGAGCAGGTGGGGCAGGTCATGGTCGCGTATTCCCCCATGGAGAGCGAGCGCCTCGAGTTCATCGCGTTCCAGCTGCCGGGCTGCGAGTGAAAACGTGGGATTCATCGCGTTCCAGCTGCCGGGCTGCGAGTGAAAACGTGGGATTCATCGCGTTCCAGCTGCCGGGCTGCGAGTGAAAACGTGGGGGTCTGCCAGTAAAAAAACGTTTAATTCCCGTGGGTGTGTGGGATGGCCTGGATTCCCCCAGCCATGGCGACCGTTCCCCAGCTGACCATGCTTTTCTCGTCCTTGACCGTGTCCGGCCTGCTGATCACGGGCGTGGTGTGGGGGTTGACGTGGTTGATTTCCGTGTGGGTGTCCGTCTTTCTCTTGTCCGTCTTCTGCGTGTGGTTCTTCCTGGAGAATCTTACCCTCTTCAGCGATCTGCAAGCAATAAAGGCCCCCTCCGACTCGTCTGGCCACGTGCGGCGCATGCAGGCGGACACGATATGCGACTTGGCGATATGCGCCAAAGCGTTGCGCGAGCGCAACGAACAGCTGGTGACGACGCAGGGCAGAATAACGAAAGCCGCTCAAGCGTTGCTCGAGCGGAACGACGAGCTGGTGACGACGCAGGGCAACATAGAGAAAGAGGTGCAGACCAAGCAGAATCTAAACCTCTCTCTCCTGCACTGGAACCTGCTGTTTCGCAAAGTGGTTGTCATGCACTACATCAACCAGTGGAGGACCCCAGTTACCCTGCCTCGGGCCTCGCGCTCGCTCGACGACATCCAGGGGTGGCCGAGGCGCCACTCGATGTCACTCAACACCCGCCCGTTGTGATAATAAAGGGTTTTTTATTATTGTTGGAGAGATGCAAAACGAGTACAGACAGGTGGACGGCCTGCTGATAAGGGTGTTCGGCGCGTCGCGGCTGGTGGAGTACGAGCGGGTGGTGTGCTGTTGGGAGGGTGATCTGATCGTGGGGTGCGTGGGGCTCACTAATTTGGGGGGGAAACTGTGCCTGAACCAGCTGTGCGTGGAGGAGGCGTTTAGAAGGATGGGGGTCGCGTCCTCCATGCTGGAGTTCGTGTCCCGCCAGTACCCAAGAGAGGGCCTCGTTTTGTACGTGGACAAGCACAAGGGGAGCACGGATTGCCTCGTGGAGTTCTATTGCGCGAGGGGGTTTCAAGTGGTGTCGGAGGGCCCCAACGAGTTCCTGCTGGGGAGGGCCGCGCCGAACCAGTAAAAAAACGCGTTTGTCCTGGGTGGGGCGTGCGAAAAAAAGGGGGCAAAATGTGGATCAATGGTTTACTCCTCACGGAAGACCCTTTAACCCATTTAGGCCAGTGCTTGGGCATGTTATACTCCTTGGTTATGCTTCCTTTCTTCAAGGCAACCTACCACAACATGCTTATGCTCGTTTGCGTGTTCATCGTCTCCCTTCATCCCTACAGCACGTATTTGGGGTGTTTACAAGGCAACAACCTCACGAAAGCCTGTTTGTCTCAACACGGGGTGAACATGACGGAGCTGGCTGTGGACCTGAGCAGGAGCGTGGACGATTCGGTGTGGCAGATGTATGTTGGTTTCTATAAAGGCTGGGCACATGCCGAGCTGTGAGACCATGGCGAGCCGGACGCGCTTCAGGCGGGTGGACTGCGGGTGGGGCGACCGGCCCCCCTGGCGGCTCCTCGAGAAGGACGTGCTGAGGCGCATGGACGAGAGCGAGAACCCTGAAAAAAAAGGCGTTTCCCACGGGCTGGAGCGTGCCTCAACCCCCTTTTAAAATGGTCCTCATCGTGTGGCCCCGGACGCGCCACCTGTGCGACCACGCCGGCTTCGCGCAGTGGCTCGAGTTCACCGAGCAGCACTACACGCACTTCAACTATGGGGCCGGTTTTGGAGACGCGCTGAAACGGGCCAACGCGGAGGGCGCGCTCGATTTGCTCCCGAACAGGCGGTGTGTGAGCATCATGTACCGCTTCGGGTTGCGCCTGTACTACGACGTCCTCCCCCAACCCCACCTCATGGAGGCCGTGGTGAGGCTACAGCGGAGGTTCAGGAAGAGGAGGGCTGCCCTGGCCGTCGCCATGGGCCTCCACAAGCGCTTGGGGCAGAAATCCTGTCTGAGCCTGCTGGACACCGATCTCCTATGCATGATCCTGGGGTTTTCGTGAGGTATAAAAGCGCGGCAAGCCCCTATTACCCGAACACGCGAATGTCGTGCCTCCTTTGCGGTGGTCACTTTTCCCCTGGCATATACACCAACCCCCTTTTTTACAACTGCGTGAGGGCCAACAACGGGTCGCCCAAGGCCCGTTGGAAAGACAAGTACCTGTTGTGGTGCTGCGAGTGCTCATACAGGAAGGGGGGGTGGACCATGTTTGAAGAATACGGCTGCGATGTTTGCATCTGCCGGGCCATCGACGTGGAGTGTGGCCGCTCCAAAAGGGCAAAAATCACCGAAATTGACCTCACAGGGGAGGACTAACCCCCCCCCAAACCGAAATAAACTTGAGCTCTTCTCGTATAAAAGCGCGTTAAACCGTTTGAGAAAACGCGACATGTCTGACGCTGTAACGACGCGCTGTGGGAGGCTCACGATCGACCTCGAGTACATGACGGGGCGCTTTAACGGGGGTGTAAGGTTCTCCATCGAGGAAGTCTGGGAGAGTGGCAATCATTTTTCTTATCAGATGAATGAGAACCGTCACAAGAATACTATCCGCGAGGCGTTCCGCAACCTCATCCCTGATATGAAGGTGCAGGACCACGTCGAGAAAGAGAACGGCATCGCCATGACCTGCCTCGACCAAATCGACCACCGGGCTGACCCCGCCAGCATCTCCTTCAGGGGGCTGATCCTGGGCGATTAAGCCCGCTCGCGCCGAAATAAACCCGCTCATCCGCACAGCGCCGCG
>JBMOEI010000133.1:0-7696 GCA_049318985.1 Desulfuromonadaceae bacterium | reverse complement strand
TTGCTGACAATAATTATAAAATGTATTTTCTCAAGTTCTAAATATAATTTTCGCGGTTCAGTCTGACGCTTGGTGCCGTTGCCGAACGCTGCAAACCTGGCGCCGACGTCCTGATCCTGAACGGTTTCCCCGCCACTCAGGATACTATTGTGCGTGATGACGACGAGCTGTTCCTGATACGGCGTGGGGAAATACCAACAGAAGACGAGTTGGAAGGATTAATGGCTGCCCGCCACACACCGGGTGTGCATGCCCGCCTGAAACAGGCGGTGGTCGGCATTGCCGGCGTGGGTGGCCTTGGATCTGCCGTTGCGGTTGCCCTGGCACGGGTCGGCGTCGGCAGATTGGTGATCGCCGATTTTGATGTTGTAGAACCCTCCAACCTCAATCGCCAACAGTATTTTATCGACCAGATCGGTCGCTACAAAGTGAACGCTCTGGCGGAAAACCTGCAGCGCATCAATCCCTCTGTCACCGTCCAGGCGCATTGCATCCTTCTCACCCCGGAAAATATTCCGCTCCTGTTCGCCGACTGTTCGATTATTGTTGAAGCATTTGATCGAGCCGATATGAAGGCCATGCTTGTAAACAGGGTCCTTGAAGCGATGCCGCAGAGCTGCGTTGTTGCCGCATCCGGAATGGCCGGCTACGGCTCAAACAACAGTATTGTCACGCGCAAAGTATCACAGCGGCTCTATCTGGTTGGCGATACGGTTTCGGAAGCCAGACCGGGCAGCGGCTTGATGGCCCCTCGCGTCGGCATCGCGGCACATCATCAGGCCAATCAGGTAGTCAGGATTATCTTAGGGGAAGAAATATGAGTACCATTGCCGTTGCCATGAGCGGAGGTGTTGGTTCCTCTGTTACCGCCGCGCTGCTGAAGCAGCAGGGACATGACGTGTTCGGTGTCACCATGCGCCTGTTTGCTCCACACAGCAGCGGCATCGGTTCAGCCGTCCACGATGCTGCCGTTGTCGCCGGTCATCTCGGCATTCCTCATCACGTTGCCGACTTTTCCCCGGATTTCAGCAGACTGATAATCGGTGACTTCATCGAAGAGTACCGTGCCGGCCACACCCCCAATCCATGCGTGCGATGCAATCGCTACATTAAATTCGGGCTGCTGCTCGATACCGCTCGTGAACTGGGTGCCGAACTTCTCGCTACCGGGCATTACGTCAGGAGAACAGTTGATCCGAACGGCAGCTGCCACCTCCGTGCCGCCCGAAATATCCGCAAGGACCAATCCTATTTCCTCTACACGCTGTCTCAGCAACAGCTGCAGCAGGTTATTTTTCCGTTGGGTGATGTGGAGAGCAAGGATGAAGTGCGGCGCCTGGCGCGCGAGTTTGCCCTGCCGGTGGCGGAAAAAAGCGATAGCCAGGAGGTCTGCTTCATTCCGAATGATGACTACGTGGCCTTTTTGGAAGGGAGCGGCAAGTTAGACAGTTCCGATGGTGACATTATCCATCTGAACGGGCAGACAGTCGGACGCCATCATGGCACACATCGCTACACGATCGGCCAACGCAAAAGGCTCGGAATAGCCTGGAGCGAGCCGCTGTACGTGGCCGAAATCAATGTTGAACGGAATGTGATCATCGTCGGCGATCAGCACTCTGTGTATGCAGATGGCTTACAGGCGGAAACGGTCAGCTGGATCGTCGCTCCGGGGGCAGATACTTTTGCCGCAACCTGCAAGATCCGCTATCGTCATCAACCGATTGCCTGTCAGGTGCGACTATTGGCGGGAAGCTGCTGCGAAGTTGCCTTTGACCAGCCCCAGAAAGCGGTCACTCCGGGACAGGCGCTGGTTTTCTACCGGGGTGATGAGGTGCTGGGTGGAGGCAGGATTGTCAAGGCGCTTTGATTATGATCAGTCCGAAACAGCGCCCCAGGAATCACGACTCTTGTGAGTTTTAATCTTGAATTCGAGATATTGCGCCGCTTTTTTTAGTTTTTCGTTTGGTATCGCCATCTCCGAAAATAGCGCAAGCGCCTCAAGCACCTTTTTTTCAGCATTCAGACTGGCAAACCCCTCTCCCTCGGCAATGCCGCGCAGATAATTGAGGAGAGATTTTTGTTCCTCTTCACTCTGCAAGCGCTTCGGCTCGGCAATAAACAGCAGATACCTGGCCTTGTCCCGTGTCGCCATCCCCAGATGTTTTTCAGCCAGCAAAGTCTCCATAACCGTCGCTATGCTTCCCTGTTCCGCATAATTGAGATTTTTGTCCTCCAGGTAGGTGGCGAGATATTCCAAAGCGGCCAGTCTGCTGGCCGGATCTCCGGCTGCAAACAGCAATAGCTGTGCAACCTGCAACTTCAGGAGATCAGACTGATCCGGTAAAAGAAAACAGCGCAGCATCATCACCAGTTTTTCCCGGGCCGACTGCGTCAACTCGGTTCTCTCCAACTTGGTGCGAATCTGTTCCAGCAGTTCGCGTTTATCACGGTATTCGCCAAAACGAACCTGAATAATCAGAGCGCGAATCTGTGGGTTTTCAGTGACATCCCATAATTCATCTACAGCCCGTATAATTCTGCTGCAGATCGTCCGTATCTTTTCTTCCTTGGTCGGCTCTTCGTGATTCCAGTAATCCGGGTAGGTGTCAAGAACTGTATCAGCCTCGTCCAGGTTTTTGGTTTTTTCCAGTACCGATCTGAGGTAGGCAAGTATTTTAACCTGATAGTTACTACCACCATCTTTCAGCGGCCGGAGGATATCGTCGAGAAAAGCGCTGTTCAGACCGGTCGCCCCGCTGCAGAGGTAGCGATACACCCCCTCAGCCTTGTCAACCTGTTTTTCTATGTATTTTCGGCGCAGAGTTTCACCCAGTTCGGTCGCTTGAACCTTATTAAAAAAGACACTCAACAGGTTTGATGCATGATGTTTGATAGATTGGTCAATAACATCCGAAATGACAATTTCCAGGCAGGCGTCAAATATTTTTACCTGTTCATGCTCATCAGATGATGATTCAATATAATCATCAAAAATCGCCAGTATTTCAGCCATATGCTCCCTATTCTGACTGTTGAGCAGTGTGGTAAAGGTATCGCGCAGGCTGGTGGAATCAACGATGCCAAACAGGAATTTGACGGCTGCGTATCTGCTTGAACTCCCTTTAACGGTAGATTTCAAAAGCTTCAGTATGCTTTCCGCCGGGTCGGTAACCCAATCCGGCACAAGATCCTCCATGAAATGTTCTGCCTTTCTTCGCACCACGGCATCAAGATCGTAGATAAAATAGCGCGCTACTTCGATACGAAAATCACGGCTGGCATTAGACGAGGCAATTATTTCGAGAGCCACCGCCTTATCTTTTGCTGAAAGCTGGGCAATATCTTTCTTAGCCTTTGATGAATCATTGATTTTTACATAAAAATTGACTATGTCTTTGACGGAAACTTCCGCATCAATGTCTATTTCTATATCTTTTGCCATAAAGCTGCCTTTCCGAAAAATTTGTGCGAGTATAACCGTAAGAGCCGTTATACGCAACATCATCACTTCCATACTTAAAAATAACCGGGAGCCCACCATGCTTGTCAATCGCACCAATATCTGTATCATACTTTGTCTCTGCCTCACCGCTGCAACAGCCAGCCCGGCTTTCGCCGCGAATACCGTCACCTTCTACCGTGACGGGGCTCTGCTGCAACAGGATGCAGTGGCAGTGAAAGGTCAGATTGAACTTCCGCTCGCTGCCGACCTTCTGGAGAACACCCTCACCATAGTTCCGGCCGTCGGCACCGCAATTATCGGCGTTGAAACGGTGCAGAAAGAATCGCTGGACAGTTCAGAGAAAGAGCTTGAAGCATTGACCGAGCAGAGGCGGAAACTGGAGGATCGCCTGCAGGCATTGAGCGCACGTGAGGCGATCTTCACTACTGCAGCCAAATCACAGAGCGGCAAAGCACCGCGAAAATCAAAAACGAATCCGGACCCGATGCTGGCCATACGACAAGGCACTGATTTTGCCATTGCGCAATTGGAGGCGGTCTATTCTGCCCGCCGCAAGACCATGCACGAGATTCAGAAGGTTGATTCACGCATCGCAGTCGGAAGAAAGGGTAAGCGACCGTCATCGGCCTTACTGCGGGTCGCGGTATCTCCTCAGAACGGCAAAGTAACGCTCCGCTATGCCACAGCAGAACGCAGCTGGTACCCGATGTACCGTCTGTACCCGGAGAATAACGGAACCGCACGGCTGCAGCTTTCTGCGCAGGTAACAAGAGTTCTCAACGGCTATCAAACCCGTGTTTCACCCGGCTTGCTTGCCGAATACGCCGACGCGGAAACAGTACCGGCTCAAACAGGGAGTGTGGTTGTCGCCACCTACCGTCTACCCCTTGAGGATGAAAAGTACTCCGAAGGAATTTACCAGCATTTTTCCGGAAGGATAACCAACAGCACTCCTCGCTACCTGCCACCGGGAGGGGCAGAATTTTATCGGGACGGGGCCTACAGGGGGAAATTCAGATTTGAGGGGATTTCGTCCGGGCGAAGCAAAATTATTTCATTCGGGAAGTACTAGCAAAGTTCGTGCAAAAAGGTACAACGGCGACTGACTGAAGAGCGACCGGGGCAAACATTTCAGAGCCACTCGCGGTGAAACGCGACAAACTCTTCAGGTGGCAACGGTTGACTGAAGTAATATCCCTGAATTATGGTGCACTTACGCTCAGCAAGGTAGTGCAGCTGCTCTTCCGTCTCGACACCTTCTGCCACCAGCTCCATATCCAGCCCCTGCCCCATAGCGATAATTGTATTAACTACCGCCGCATCGTTTCTGGTGTTCAGCATCCTGCGGACAAACGAACTATCGATTTTCAACTCATTAATCGGCATGCGCCCCAGGTATTCGAGCGATGAATAACCGGTACCAAAATCATCCAGGGAGAGCTTGACGCCGATTTCGGCTAATGCCGTCATTTTTTCAAGCGTACGGACGCTATCAACCATTATCATGCTTTCAGTCAATTCCAGACAAAGGCTGCGCGGGTCAAGCCCCGTAACTTCAAGTACCCGCTTGACCGTGACATCAAGATCACTGCGCATGAACTGCAGGGCAGATATATTGACCGAGATGCGCAATGCGGGCAGGCCCTGCACCCGCCATGCTACTGCCTGTGTACAGGCCTGCCACAGCACCCATTCGCCAACAGCAACGATCATGCCGCTTTCTTCGAGAATCGGCACAAAAACGCCAGGTGGAACAGGAGATTCTCCCGTTGGAGTCCAGCGGAGTAACGCTTCCACACCGATCAAGGTTCCATGAATCTGATTAATCTGCGTGCCGGGTGATATACGTTGACGGTATTTCGTCGCGAATTCAAGCGCGGCATTGTCCAGAGCAATTATGATATCGAGATTGTGATGCGCGTACTTGGCTTCAAAAAGGTCAGCCAGGGCGGGGAAGTGCTTCTTTTTTTGGTATCAAGGTGTTCGATAAAGGCTTCAACTCGGGAGAAGGCTTTTGACAGGCCGTCATGCACTCCTTCCATCTCATCTTCTGACCAGTCATAGCCCAAGTTGTATGAATTAAGGATAAGGATACGAGGGACAGGGAGCGCGGAGTGGAGAGGAGCCTGAGCGGGCAGGACCGGGACGGCAGCCAACAAGATAGCTGCCGTCAAACCGATCCGCAAAAAGTGGCGGTACAAAAACCGCATAACTTCTCCATTCCTGTGAAAAGAGAACTGCAATTACTTGATTATTTCAACAGGATTTCTATCTTGGCGGTTTTTTTCACGTCTTCAATATATTTCTGAATGGCTTCGTTAACTTTTTGCCCTTTGAGATAATCTTCTATCTTTGCTTTTACCTCTTTGTACTCCGTAGTCGTCGCCGATTTTTTCTCTGTCAGTTTAATGATATGATAGCCGAACTGAGTCTCAACTACGTCACTGACTTCCCCCGGTTTGAGAGCAAAGGCAGCTTTTTCAAACGAAGGCACCATTTGGCCCTTACCGAAGAAACCAAGATCTCCCCCCTGCGGAGCACTCGGGCAGGTTGAGTTACCTTTTGCCAATGTGGCAAAATCAGCTCCGCCAGCCAGTTCTTTCTTCAGTTTATCAGCCTTCTCTTTGGCCTTACTCTTTTCATCGGCGGTAGCGCTGCTATCAACTCCGATCAGGATATGACTGGCTTTTACCGTTTCTTCCTGCTTGAATTTGTCCTGATTACTGTCATAAAAGGAACGGATTTCGGTTTCCGGAACGACTGTTTTTGCTATGAATGCTGTTTCGACGAATTGAGAAATTAAAATGTCCCGACGCGTATACTCGCGCAGATCCTTTTCATCCATCTCCAGTTCTTTGATGGCCTTTTTGAATTCCTGCTCATCTTTGAAACGCTCTCTACCTTGAGCCAGTTTTGCATCTATCTGTTTGTCAATATCCTTGATTTCCACCTTTGCAGCCGCCTGATATAACAGCTGCGCTGAGATCAGCTGCTCCACCGCCTGCTTATCTAATGCTGCCAACTGATCTGCCGGTGGTGTCTGCCCGCGCAGCATGACTTTTTTAGCCCGGCGCAGTTCGATAGCATCAATCGGCGTCCCGTTCACACGGGCTATAACCCCCTGTTGCTCGACAACAGCAGGGGCTGCTGCGACAGCAGGAGCCTCTTTTTTCACTTCGGGCTCAGCGGCGATAACCAGGGTTCCATACGACAGGAATGAGGCGACTAGAAGTCCATTTAACAATACTGTTGAACATGTTTTTTTCATCTGACCAGATTCTCCTTAAAATAAATTTTTGGCACTCTACCACAATCGACTCGAACATAAAAGTCAAACAAAACGGTATACACATACTTTTCTGATATCATCACGACCATGGCTAAAAGACGCAGGTCCGCTCTTTCAAGACCTTTCTATCGCCACACTTCATCGGTATACTCCTCATTCATCCCTCGCACGAACAAAGGCGGCTCGACAACCGGCTCCGCGCGTCTCCCTTTTGCCAATTCTGCCATGAACATAGTTGCCGGAGATTCTGCATTGCTGTGGATCATCCGCAGACGCAGCAGTGACAATTTCATTGAAGCGGCCAGCGACATGAATTCAGCCAGACGCGACGGCAGATGGATAATGCAGATTCTTCCGGATGGCTTAACCAGATATTTTGCTGCGGCAAGAAATTCTGACAGCCCGGCCGTTGTTTCATGTCGAGCAGTGTCGCGACCGGCTTTGGGACTGATTTTACCGGTTCCTGCCGTGCGGAACGGTGGATTTGACACCACCAGATCAAATGTTGAATCGGGGAGATTTGTACGCAGATTGATGACATCTTCACACTGAACAGAAACTCTGCCGGCAAGTCCATTGTGTTGAATATTCTGTTCGATGAGTTGTACCATTTCCCGGTTATTTTCAACCGCCACGGCAGAAGAATCCGGATGTATTCTGGCCAGCACCAGTGAAATGATGCCGCAGCCGGCACCTAGATCAATAATGCTGCCGACCGGCTTTACTTTCTGGCAGAAGCGGGCAAGCAGAAGAGGATCCAGTGAATAGCGGTATCCGTGCCGTGGCTGGAACAGCTGCAGATCGAATGATTTGAGATCATCTTTTGTCACCTCATTCCTCATTCCTCATTCCTCATTCCTCATTCCTCATTCCTCATTCCTCATTCCTTCACTCTTCACTCTTCACTCTTCACTCTTCACTCTTCACTCTTCACTCTTCAC
>JBMOEI010000132.1:0-7816 GCA_049318985.1 Desulfuromonadaceae bacterium | reverse complement strand
TGGCAGCGGCTATAATCGCCTTCAGAAAAGTAGGAATTATTTACGGATAAGATCTAAGTCCCCTCGTACTGCTTAATGATGAGAACTTGCATTTTACGTGACAGAAATACACCCGCCACAGGGCAGTGTCAACTTAATGGTTGTATCACTTAAATGGTTGTATCACTTAAATGATTGCATCACTTAATGGTTGTATTACCCGTTATTTTGATATAAACCATTTCAAACGAATGATCTTTTCCAACGTGTTTTATTAAACTTTTTTTGCGTTCCAGGTTACCATCGATTGTGACACTGTTTCGAATCTGTGCTTCTTTTTTACTGCGGGCGTGCAGCTCGTACCGCACACTATTCCATTGAAGGCAAGGAGATCGAATTCATGAGTAACGCCCTTGTACCGGTAAAGGCTGATGTATCGCGCGGTGAGCTGATTCAGTTGGTAAGTTTCACTCTTGGCAGAGAAGAATATGGTGTTGAAGTGCTGCGCGTTCGCGAAATCATCCGCATGCCGGTTGTTACCAGAGTGCCCAATCCGCCGCCGCATGTCGAAGGTGTCATCAATCTTCGTGGAAAAGTCATTCCGATCATTTCCTTGCGCACAAAGTTTGGTATAATGGTTTCAGACTACGACAAACAGACCCGCATTATCGTTATGGAGGTTGATGGCGAATTGAAGGGCTTTATTGTCGATTCGGTTTCTGAAGTAATCAGAATTTCCAGCAGTGAAATTCAACCGTCTCCAACAGTTGCCGCCAGCGGCGTTGATCAGGAATGCATCACCGGTGTCATAAATCAGGCCGAGCGTCTGCTGGTGCTGCTCGACCTGGAGAAAATGTTTTAGCGTTCTGAAGCGATACGATGTAAAGGAGCATAGAGATGCCGTCGATTGACTGCGAGGACCAGGAACTGCTGGAAGGTTTTCTTGCCGAGACGACCGAGCTTTTGGAAAAGCTTGACGACGATCTTGTGGCACTTGAAAAATCTTCCGAAGACACGGAGCTGCTCAACCGCATTTTTCGCTCCATACATACGGTTAAGGGCGCCTCCAGCTTTCTGGGATTTGACCAGTTGGTCAAGGTAACCCATAAGACCGAAGATGTGCTTAATCGTTTTCGAAAACGGGAGCTGACGGTTACTCCGGAGTTCATGGATATAATTCTGGAAGCGACGGAGTTGGTCAAGCTGCTGGTCAGCGATATCAAAGCGGGCGAGATTCAGGAGCGCGAAATTGAAAGCACCATCGCCAGGTTGCTGCCGCTGCTGGCAGAAAATGCTCAGGCTCAGCCTGCTACCGCAGTATCTCCCGAGCCGGCAGAGTCGGTGGCAGAGGTAGTTTCTGCGGCTGAACCGGCTGCCGAAATCACTGCCGGACAATCTTCACCTACGCCTGCCCCTGAACCTTCCCCTGTCCCGGTATCTGACGCCGCTCCGCCTTCCTCGCCACCACCGGAAACCGCCCCGGCGGTACCGCAAAAAACCGATGGCAGCATGCCGGTCAAGAAAATTCCTGCACCGCCAAAGCCTGTTGAAGCGAAGGGGGGCGATGACCTCTCGGACAATACGACCATCAGGGTCGACGTCAAGCGCCTTGACGATCTGATGAACCAGGTCGGTGAGCTTGTACTTGAGCGCAATCGCATGATCCAGATCAATCTGAATCTGCAGCAGGTCGACACGTCCCGGGCAGAATTTAATGATGAATTCGGTAAGCTGACCAAGCGTATGAACTTTGTTACCTCCGAGCTGCAGATGCAGGTGCTTAAAATGCGGATGCTGCCGGTGGAAAAGGTTTTCAAGAAATTCCCCCGTATTGTTCGTACCATGGCCCGCGATCTCGGCAAAGAGGTTGATCTTCAGATTCGTGGTGAAGAAACGGAACTTGACCGCTCCGTCGTCGACGAAATCGGCGATCCTCTCATCCATCTGATCAGGAATGCTCTGGATCACGGGCTGGAAACACCTGCAGTCCGCATGGCAGCCGGCAAGTCGCGCGGCGGCACACTGGTGCTGTCAGCAGCCCATGAAGGCAACCAGATCGTAATCAGCATCAAGGATGATGGCAACGGTATCGATACAGACCGGGTCGGCCGCAAGGCGATCGAGAAGGGGCTGATCTCGGAAGATCAGTTGGCCTCCATGAGCCAGCGTGAGCTGTTCGACCTGATCTTCCTGCCCGGTTTTTCGACAAAAGACAAAGCCTCCGATCTGTCCGGTCGTGGTGTCGGTATGGACGTCGTCAAGACCAATATCAAAAAATTGAACGGGCTGATCGAGATCAAGAGTGAGAAGGGGAAAGGTTCGGAGTTTATCCTGCGCCTGCCGCTGACGCTCGCCATCATACAGTCGCTGCTGGTGGATGTGGAAGGTGAAGTCTATTCGATCCCGCTTTCATCAGTTCTGGAATCGCTGAAGGTCGATCAGCGGCAGTTCCACCTGATCGGCAACCGTGAAATTCTGAAATTGCGTGATATGGTGCTGCCGCTGGTCAGACTTGATCGGGTCTTCGGTGTTGAACGGCGCACCGAGCTGAACGACTTCTGCTATGTCGTCGTGGTCGGGACGGTGGAGAAGCGCATCGGACTGGTGGTTACCCGTCTGGTGGGGCAGCAGGAGGTTGCTATCAAGTCGCTCGGCAGATACCTGGCCAATATCCCCGGAATTGCCGGTTCGACAATCCTTGGAGATGGTCGTGTCGCATTAATTATTGATCCTGTCGGTCTCATCGAGGGGGGTGACGGCACCGGCCGTTAATTCTACTTTGTCACATTCCATTCGCCCCCTCCCTAACCCTCCCCCGCTGGGTGAGGGGACATAAGCTCCTCCCCCCAGCGGGGGGAGGTTGGGAGGGGGGAAAAATGCTGGTAGCAGCGGTTCTGTAAAAAATCGCAATTCAATGCCGTTTGAAGTATATTGACTCACTAAAGGAAGCGTACCTCATGGCAATTTCTGACAAAGATTTTGAATGTCTCAGGGATTTTATCTACACAATCTGTGGAATGCACTTCCATTTGTCCAAGAAGTACTTTCTTGAAAGCCGTCTTACGAAAAGGATGGATGCTACGGGGCTAAAAAGCTGCAGCGAGTATTACCAGTTACTCAAGTCGCTGCGCGGTGCTGAAGAGCTCAAATATCTGATGGATGAAATTACCACCAACGAGACATATTTTTTTCGCAATGTCCCCCAACTCAATGCGCTTGAAACGAAACTGCTGCCGGAGATCGTCGAAGTAAAAAACAAAATGGGCTTTCGCAAGCTGCGCATCTGGAGCGCCGCTTCCTCCTCCGGTGAAGAGGCCTACACCATGGCCATGATTTTGCTGGAAAAACGTTCTACGCTGCTGAAAGACTGGATCATCGAGATCGTCGGCACCGACATTAACGAGACCGTTATCGCCCAGGCTAAGGAGGGTATTTACAACGCCTACTCCGTGCGCAATATTCCCGAAATGTACCGCCGCAAGTACATCCGCGAGGAAAAAGGCACCTTCATCCTTTCACCGGATGTCAAAAAGCTTGTCACCTTCAACAAGCTCAATCTGTATGAAGACAGCAAGATGATCTTTATGAAGACCTTTGATGTTATCTTCTGCGCCAATGTCCTGATTTATTTTGATACCGCCTCGAAATCAAAAGTTGTCCAGCATTTTTATAATAACCTGCAGCCCTATGGCTATTTTTTCGTCGGTCAGTCCGAGTCCCTGCACGGAGTCAACGACAAATTCAAGACGGTCCACTTCCCCGGTGGTTTTACCTACAAGAAATAGTGCGAAAGGTTACGTGATATGGATAGAAATGATTTAATAGAAAAAGCAGAGCGGCTGGTTGACCAGGTTGACAACCTGCCGACGATTCCTGCTGTCGCAACACAGGTGCTGCAGCTGCTTGACCAGCCGGATTCCGAGATTGAAGAGATAGCCGACCTGATGCTGAGCGATCCGGTCATGACGGCCCGGGTGCTGAAGCTGATCAACTCACCGGTTTTCAGACCGGAACGTGAAATTACGTCGCTCAAGATGGCACTGATCTATATGGGGATGCGCAATATTCGGGAAGTTGCTCTGACTACCTCATTGATCGATGCTTTTGGAGAAGATACCGGCGCGCTGAAGCTTGATTCGTACTGGGAACATTCATTCGGTGTGGGAATGGTCTCTAAAATCATTGCCAAAATTGTCGGCTACAAGGATCTTGAAAAAGCCTATATTGCAGGAATTATCCATGATATCGGGGAAGTTTTTCTGAGCACCTTTATGCGGGAGGAGTTTTGTCAGCTGCTTGCCAGTATCAGGAACCGGCCGACCATGCTGGTGGACGCCGAAATCGAGCAACTTGGTACCAGCCATTGTGAGATCGGCCTCTGTATGGCCCGAAAATGGAATTTCCCTGAAGCCTACTGCGAAGTGATAGCACTGCATCATGCGCCTGCGGACGCACGTATCGAACCGGTCCTCTGTGCCATAGTCAACCTCGCCGACCTGTTCTGTTGCGTGCGGGGTCTTGACTATGGCGGTCAGGAGTGGGTCTGCTTTAATCTAGAGGAGGAAGAGGGATGGCAGATACTCAAAAACCTGGCACCCCATCTCGCTGAGATGGATGTCGAGCGTTTCTGCTACGAACTTGATGACGCCCTCACCGATATAAGGGCGCTGGTCGAGTCCATCTTTGGCGTCAAGCGCCGGTCGGAGGGCTGATGCCAACACCGTTACCGGCTAAAATGCGGGTGCTGATAATAGATGATTCGTCTTTCATGCGTATGGCGATCCGCAGCGTGCTCTCAAAGGATCCTTCGATTGATATCGTCGGCACGGCTGCTGATGGCATTGATGGCGTAGAAAAGGCACTTCTGCTCAAGCCGGACGTGATTACGATGGATATTGAGATGCCGCGCATGGACGGTATCGCTGCTCTTAAACAGATCATGGTAAAAGCTCCCACCAAGGTGCTGATGGTCTCTTCGCAGACCAATGACGGCGCACAATCAACCTTTGAGGCTCTCGAAGCCGGTGCAGTTGACTACATTCCCAAAAACGATACCTACTCACCCGAAGCAGAGAGTATTTTTCGAGCTGAACTGCTGCGTAAGGTCAAGGGTGCCGGCCGAACCCTCATCAACCGCCCGACCTCATCACCGGCTTCTGCCACTGCATCGCCGGCAGCAGCGCCCCGGCTGCACGCCTCTTCAGCTCCGACCACTCTTTCGTCAAAACCGTCCGGCAAAAAAATCGGCTATGTCGGTATCGGCGCTTCCACCGGCGGTCCGGTGGCCCTGCAGGAGGTACTGTCGCGCATACCGGCCAATTTCCCGTATGGCATTATGGTCGGCATCCACATGCCCAGGGCATTTACCGGACCGTACGCAGAACGCCTCAATACCAAATGTTCACTGACTATCCGGGAAGCGGTTGACGGCGACATCCTCAAGCCGGGCCTTGCACTGATTGCTCCGGGGGGAATGCACACCAGCCTCGTCAAACGGGGTGGCAATATCGTCGTCAAGGTCTGTCCCGCCAGCAGCTACCCGCAGTATATCTACATTCCATCCGTTGATCTGCTGATCTCCAGCATGGCCGAAGCGACAGCCGGTTCAATGTTGGGGGTTATCCTGACCGGCATGGGAAATGATGGCTTTAAAGGGATGCAGATGTTGAAGCAGGCCGGCGGTGTGACCATCGTTCAGGATGCGGCCAGCTCAACCATTTACGGTATGCCCAAAGCCTGTATTGATGGGGGCGTGGCCGATGAAGTCCTGCCGCTGGCTCAGATCGGTTTTGAAATAGCTAAATTTGCCGGATGAATGTTCATGAACTGCAGGATCTGACAGGGAAATTCAAGCCGGTTTGCGTGCGTTAAAAGGGAAGGGCTCATCATGAATAATACAAACATTCTTTTGGACAGCACTACCAATGAGCTTGAGATTGTCGAGTTCAGGATTGACGAACTGGATTGCAACGGCAACCCGATACCCTGCTACTATGGCGTCAATGTAGCAAAAGTACGCGAAATCATCCGTATGTCGAATATAACACGAGTGGTCAACGCTAAACCGGGTATCGAGGGGATGATCAGGCTGCGAGACAAGGTTATCACCATTATCAATCTTGCACAGGTGCTGGGCAAAAATACCGGTGACATGGTTGCCGACCGGATCGTGATACTGGAGTTCAATAACCTGATGGTCGGGGTCCTGGTTCAATCTGTATCGCGCATCTACCGAATATCCTGGGCAGACGTCGAACCCCCCTCCAGTTCGGTGCATAACGAACAGGTGAACGGTCTGGTAAAAATGGATGACCGCATTATACTGGTGCTTGATTTTGAAAAAATAGTGGGTGAACTCTGTAACGAAAGTGCCCTCAAATCGATTGAGGATGTCACGATGCTGCCCGGTGCGATCGAGTGCGATGCCCGCAGAAGCATAACCATCCTGGTGGTCGATGATTCGCTGTTCATCCGTTCGTCTATCTGCAAGGTGCTGCGCGGTGCCGGTTACGTTGTGATTGAAGCTGAAAACGGCGCTGTCGCCTGGGATATTATACAGGACAGGTTACGGCAGTGTCAGGTGGACGGAACGGATTTCCGGTCGCATATCAGCATGCTGATCACCGATATCGAGATGCCGCAGATCGACGGCCTGCGCCTGACACACCTGGTTCGCTCGGAAAACAGTCTCAAAGACCTTCCTTTGGCAATCTTCTCCTCACTGGCTTCAGAAGACAACAGGCGCAAATGGTTGAGTCTGGGAGCCGACCACATCCTCTCCAAACCTGAACTTCCCAATCTCGCCCGACTCGTTGATGAAATGACTTCCGGGAGATAATTAATTGTGTCTGGCGAGGTTGTTGCGCGTGAGCCGGTGCTGGTCTCTACCGTTCTGGGGTCAGGCGTTTCAGTTACCATGTTCTCACCCGGCTCCGGAGTCGGCGCAATCTGTCACGCCATGCTGCCCGACAATGCCGGTCGGGATGAAGATCTGCGCTATGTTGACACCGCGTTGAGACATATCCACCGTAAGGTCACAGGCTACGGAGCCGGCAGGGATCTGGTGGTCAAACTTTTCGGTGGAGCAAGAGTTCTGGATGTGGGTAACAGCGGTTCTCCCGGTCGTACCGTCGGAGAGCAGAATGTTTCCAGGGCAGTGGAGATTCTCGAAGTACTCGGATTAAAGATAAACAGTGCCGATACCGGCGGAGTCGTGGGGCGGAAGCTGTATTTCTGCACCAGGGACGGCGATGTGTATCTTCGGAGGATGAGAGATAGAAAAAACGGGGAGTTATCCTGAAGCCTGCAGATCCTCGTGAAATTAGAAATTGTTGACACGGTCCGGCGCAGTGACTTCATCCCGTATTATTCAAGGTTTGCCAGAATATAATTTTTCCCTTTCCGCAAAAGCAAATTCCGGTTACAGTCCTTCCAACTCCCCTCCAGCAGGTAGGTCGCGTTTGCTCCACCAACGCGACATTTCAGGTATTGCCGACATCGAAATGTTGCGTTTCTCGGTGAGGCTGTTCGACGGTAACCTACAAAAGCTATGAGAGTTTCTACGAGTTGGGGGAATATTATGCCAGCAGTAAGCTTGAAACAGCAAAAACAGGGCGAGCTGATCGCAACTGAAACCATTGAAGGGGCGGCACAGGCAATCGCCGAGAACTTCCATCCTGAGAAGATAATTCTTTTTGGTTCCTATGCCTCCGGCACCCCTACTCCGGATAGCGACCTTGATTTTCTGGTGGTTAGACGGCGACGATGAGTAAAACCATCGAAGAAATCCTCGCACCGAAGCCATAGACAGGGAGGGTGCCATGACAAAAAAGAAATC
>JBMOEI010000131.1:0-7825 GCA_049318985.1 Desulfuromonadaceae bacterium | reverse complement strand
CCAATCACCTTGCCGTTGCGGAGGTGGGGAGGCTGCTTTGCATGCAGGTGGGTGGTTGTGGCCTCGCAGAGGCCCATGGGAGGGCCGTGGGAGCGTTTTGAGGGCCTGGTGCTAGGAAGGGAAGGGTAAGGCGATCAACACCACTCAGCGGACTTCCTACGGGCTTTCTGGGGGGTTTGGCAAACGGTCCTCTTGGCGGTAAGGTCGGGGCATGACTGTTCCGCCTCTGCCCCTGTTCCCCGAGTTGCCGGACCTGCCGGAGCCAACACAAGGCCCCGTGCGGCGGCCCGAAGGGCTCACGGGGGCCGCAGGCCAGCAGCGGCTGCCGTTCTAGGCCCCGCCCCACCATGCCCCAAGTCTGCCGCCGTGCTCGGGCCGCTCAAGGACGCTTCGCGCCGGTGCTCGCAATCCTCGCCATGCTCGCCCCCCAAGCGGGGGCTGCGCGTGGCTGCGGGTTGCTCCGCGCCGGTGCCCTTGCGGGCATCCTTGACCGGCCTTCCGCGCGGCAGCCCGTGAAAGGGCATGGACGGGACGAGGGATGGCCGTTTCCTGTCCGAACTAGGGATATGGTTTGAGAATCAGCCGTGAAATGCTATGACGCGCGTCAGAAACGCCTCATGACGCACCACGCAACACCATGCCCTACACCCTGAAACAGGCCGCCGAAGCGACAGGCAGAAGCAAATCGACCATTTTTCGGGCGATAAAAAATCACACGATTTCAGGCACAAAAGATCATAACGGCGATTGGCAAATCGACCCCTCGGAGCTTCATCGGATTTTCCCACCCGTTTCAGGTGACGCGCCAAATGACGCGCCAAATGACGCGGCCATGATGCGAAGTGAAACGCCCAATGAAATGATGGTGTTGCAACGTGAGGTTGAGGTAATAGGCGAGAAACTAGCCGCCGAGCGTGCAGAGCGGGGACGTGAGCGAAGCACCCTGCAAGAGACGATAGCCGACCTCAGGGAGGATCGGGATCGGTGGCGGTCGCAGGCGGAGCTATCAACGCGCCTTCTCACCGACCAACGGACGCAAGCGGAAAAGGACGCAGCCGCCCCGCCGGTGCCGGTGGCCCCCCTCAGCCGTACGGGCTGGTGGCTCGTCGTGGCGGGCGTGGTCGCCCTTGCCGCCGCCGTGGCGTGGTGGGTCCAAACGCACCCCCTGCCATTCGCCGCATAGCGCGGACCTCTCCCCACCCATCCCCGAGCGCAGAACCCGCCCGCCGTACCGTGGCGGTGCGATTTCGTGCGCCGCGACTTTGGCCATTCGGGAGGGGGCACCCCCGCCGGAAGGGGCTGCGCTCGTCCCGTTCCCAGCCTGCGCCGACCGAGGCCGAGGGGGGCTGTCCGGATCGCAAAGAGCGCACTTATACATCGCCAAGGCGACGTGTGCGGCAGGAGCGGAACCCACGGGAAAGGCCCGCGTTTCCGGAGCAGGAGCAAGATGTGTAATTCCGTTGGAATTACCCTCTCGCCCCTGCGGGGAGCCCTTCGGGCCTCCGCCCTTGAGCACAACCACCAATTGTGGTTATCATTTACCACTACCGCAAAATGTTGTAATATTGCTTGCAAGTCATGCGAGGTGGAACCGCTGCCATCCGGCAGCCGTCCCCCCTCGCGCTTGGCAAGGGCGGGCCTTGGCCCCCCGTTGCATCCCCCTTGCCGCCCTTTGGGGCGGTCCATCAGGGGCTATCCGCCCCCGACACCCCCGACGAGGGCGCAGCCCTCGACCCATGAGGAGCCCATGCCAAAACCCCGCCCCAGTGACGACCGCCGCAGCGGAATCCGAGCGCGGTTGACGGTGCCGGAACGGGAGCGGCTGGAGGCGGGGGCGGACGCGGCGGGGTTGACCTTGAGTGCCTATGTCCGGCGCGTGGTGCTGGCGGCACCGGTAGGGCGCAGGGGCAAACGTCCGCCGGAGGCGAAGGCCGAACTGGCGCGGCTGCTGGCGCAGATCGGCAAGATCGGCTCGAACCTCAACCAGCTGGCCCATGCCGCCAATGCGGGGGCCGGTGTGGACGGCGCGTTGCTGGCGGCGGAGCTGGGGGAGCTGGAGGCGGTGCGCACGGCGATCCGCGCCGCGCTGGGACGCGAGGTGTCGGCATGATCATCAAGGGGCGATCCCGAGGCGGAGCGGCGGCACTGGCGGCGCACCTGTTGAGCCCGAAAAACGAGCGGGTGGAGGTCGTGGAGCTACGCGGCGTGTTGGCGCACGACCTGATCGATGCCTTGCGGGAAGTAGAAGACGTGGCGAGCGGCTCGAATTGTCGGCTATTCTTGTACCATGCAAATATATCTCCGTGCTCACAATATACGCTAACGCGGGCGCAGTGGCTGGAAGCCGTTAATACTCTTGAAACCCGACTTGGATTTACTGACCAGCCCCGCGCCATAGTAATACACGTCCACGAAGGGCGCGAACACTGTCATATCGTCTGGAGTCGGATCGACCCCGAGAGCCTGAAAGGGCTCTCCGACAGCCACAATTTTCGGAAACACGAGGAGGTGGCCCGCGATCTGGAGCGTCGGTTCGGCCATGAGCGGGTGCAGGGCGTTCATGCCGAGCGGGAGGGCAAGCCCCGTCCCGCGCGAACACCATCCCGCGCCGATCTGCGGCAGCAGGAGCGGGCGGGAAAGTCGGGCCGTGAGGCCGTGGCCGCCGTTCGGCAAGTCAGGGCGGAGCTTACCGCGCTCTGGCACCAGACCGGCAGCGGGCGGGCCTTTGCCGCCGCGCTGGCCGCGCGGGGCTATGTGCTGGCGCGAGGCGATACGCGGGATTTTGTGGTGTTGGATTCCGTGGGCGCGGTGCACAGCCTTGCCCGCCGGATCGAGGGCGTGAGAGCCGCCGCCGTGCGCGAGCGCATGGCGGACGTGGACAGGGACGGCTTGCCGAGCGTGGCAGAGGCGAAGGCGCTGCTGGTCCGCCGGATTCCTCGGGCTGAGGCAGGCCAGATGGAACCCCTCAGCAAGGCCGCAGGGGCCGCGCAGGGCGCGGAAAAGCTGACGAAGGCGGGTTCGTCCGCGCCGCTCTGGCGGGCCGTAGCGCGGGCCGCTACCGCGTCCGTGCGGGACTATGGAGGGCGGGCCGGAGAACCGTGAGACCCGCGCCACTGGCGGAACGGCGCGGGGAACGGAAGGTCGCAGCAGCGCGGGATGGGGCGAGGTTTTGCGTGGACGCGCCCGCTATGCGTGGCGACCGGCTGCGCGGGCAACGATGCGACGGGCCTCACGGCAGGAGCGGCGCGGCGAGCGTCGGCCCTTCCGGCCTCACCGGCACGGGAAGGGCTTTACCTGCAACCTTTGCAAGTGCTGGCATCAGGAAGGTATGATGCATTGCGACATAGACTAAGCATCGGCAATGCATCGGCTCCGTCATAGGTGCATTTCTCTCCTTCGCCGTGAAATATAGCTCCTATAGGAAAACCCAAGAATGTAGCCTGTAGCGAGTAGCCCGCCGATTATCAGAAGCCCCATATCGTCCACGCCATCCTCTCCGTCATGACTGACATGGTTAATTAAGCGCGGCGGATATGATCACTGGTGGTGAGATAAATTCAATGAGCCTTGATGGCTGGGACTGGCGACCAAACGCCGCATCCGTTGTGGTTGTCGCTGGCTACGGAAGTGCTGCCATGTCCCCATGCGGTAAATCAGTTTTACTTAACAGGCAAGCATTGCTAAATCATAGGTGGCGCATTCATGCGCTGTTGCTCTGGTTTGGTTCCAACATGCAAGCACGCAAAGGAAAAACACGCGCCGACGCGGGAATTGCCATTGCGCCAATTCTGTTCGTCATCGCGCTGCTCGGCATTCTCGCGGCGGCGATTGCGGCGGGGAGCGGGGCGTTTAGCAGTAGTACGAGCACGGAGAGCGCGAAGGCAACGGCAGAGGCCATTGTTCAACAAGGTGTGAATATCCAGAATGCCGTCGCGCTTCTTACTGGACGCGGGTGTAGTGATACCCAGTTGAATTTCATCAGTTCGTCTTCATTCAGCAGAGAAAATCCGAACAGCCCGTTAGACAAATCATGCAATGTCTATGCGCCTTCTGGCGCAAACCTCATCCAGTCAACGTTTCCGCAAGCCGTTGACAGCACAACATCTTTTACATCAAGCACTGCTATTCCTAGTGGAATGTTCTGGCCGAGTGCTCACAACGCTCTTTCCGGATTTGGGACAACGGCAAATGAACTACTTGTAATAATGTACAACTTAAAAATAGACGTGTGTACGCAAATAAATAAAATTGTTGGATACAACGCATCTGGCAACTTTGCGCCATTCAACGTTGCTGAATATCTTTATATAACAAGAGACAATGCATCAACCTATCCAAACGGCGCATTGGTTGATTTTAGTAACTACTACAACGGGGAGCTTAGTGGGTGCGTTTACAGCACCACATATGGATTATTGTATGATTATATCATTACGCTCATATCAAGGTAGTGATGTTTCTAGATATTGTAGCACTTCGTCTCATGCGCTCCGGCTTGCACAGCAAGTATTAGCGGCTCCGCGCGGACGAGCGTTTATTGAGTGCTAGGAAGTGAAACGGGGGCGAAGTGGCGGCTCTTCCTGTGGAAACTTCGCTAGCATTTAAAATCGCTTGTCATAATGGGGCTTATCCGACTGGCAGAGCCTTCCGTGAAAGGCAGCGGGACACAAGATGTTGATTAGGGCACCACGTTTCCCTCGCGGGGGCTGGTGTGGTATGATGCCAGCCTTAGAGTGGGAAAAGATACGGCGGAAGCCATGACCGAAAGTGAAGAACGACAAGTTGTTGAAGCCTACAGTCACGGCGATATAAGCCGCGCTGAGCTTGGCCGTCGCGTGGGCCAAGAGGTCGATTTTACCGACGCACTCCTGATGTTGCGGCGGTATCATCTGCCTTTGCCACATCGCCCAAGCGATCCGCAGTCGCCGGGCGTTGAATTGATCCGCCAACTTGCCAGTCGCCATGTCCGTCATGGCTGATACAGAGCTTACCGCAAAACTTTTGGTGATGGACACGGGGCCGCTTATCACCCTCGCGGCGGCGGATTCTCTGGCCTATCTGCTTTACCCCGATGTTCCCGTCTATATTCCAGATGCCGTGCTTTACGAAGCAACCGTGAAGAGTGGTGCCCTTGGCGCTGAGAACATCGCGCTATGGGTTCAGGAAAATTCTGATGTGGTTCGCCCAATTGTTACGCGATCCTACGTCGATTTTCTAACTCTGCGCGGAACCAATCCAACACATCGAGAGCGTGATCTTGGAGAGAGGGCGGCATTAGAG
This sequence comes from Desulfuromonadaceae bacterium, assembly GCA_049318985.1. Classification (GTDB taxonomy): domain Bacteria; phylum Desulfobacterota; class Desulfuromonadia; order Geobacterales; family Pseudopelobacteraceae; genus JACRCG01. The sequence continues at coordinate 2,545 of JBMOEI010000131.1, read as the reverse complement.
GCCATCCGCTACGGCCTACCGCTCACAGAGAACGAACGTGCGGTACTTCTCACCGAGGATGACGCAGCCGTTAAGGTGCTTGTCCTTCCCCAAGACCATGAACGCTTGATCCCCGTCATGACGTTCGATTTTCTGACAGGGCTGGAACGAGCAGGGCGGATCAATTCAGCCGAGGAAGTTTATCGCCTTGCGGCAGAGGCTGGCCGCCATGCATCGCGCAACTCTGCCCTGAAAGCGCAACACGAACGAGCGCAAGCGGCAGTTGAGAAGCTACTTAAGCCTAAAATTTAACAGAATGGGGCTTATGCGACGCGCGGCCCTTCGCGCCTGACACAAGATATTGATTCAATCTATCTCCGCTGAAACGGATGAGATGTCGTGCATATCTGCCAATATCTTCTCTATGCAGTCGATGAAACGTGAAGCCGTTTCGATCGCCTTAGCTGCCTTTTCGACTGGAACAGAAGAGCCTTCGCCTGTTTCATAATTGGCAACAGCCTTCAGATGATAGGCGTGAGAGAGGAATGAGAGAAAATCAGACGGTATGCTCGGGTTATTTCTGGCAATCTCATAGAACAGTGTCTGAACACCGTTATGAGATTTTGCTACCTTTCCGGTAGTCTCAAAAATAAATGCTCGCGCGGCATGGAAGCCAGCAAGATATGCGCCACGCCCCGATTCATCACCAAGGCCAATCGCCAAAATTTCGCGAGCATTACGTAGACACTTGCGAGACTTATAAAGAAATCGCACAGACTCCGGTGTCACAAGTCAAGCCCTTCCCGCCGTAGTTCGTGCATCAACGGCGTACGTTCATTGTATGTGCCAGCGAGATACGGCATGGAGTGAACAACAGCCCCCATCGTTGCAATGATGCTCGTCTCAATAATGGCGAGGCGGTCAAATTCTTCCCAACGGTCGCCCATATCCTTCAAAAATACAGCTACATCGTAATCGGAATCAGGACGGGCATCGCCGCGAGCGCGGGAACCGAAGAGCACGACGCGCTCAATACGTCCGCCGTATACCTCATTGAGGGCGTGGCGGAATTGGGTTAGGACGGGGTCAATCGTTGCCATTGGACAAGCCTACCATAAAGCTGACGGGGCCGCAGCCCCGCCGGCCATCACCTTGACGGTCATCGGCTTCCCAGCCTGTGCCGTGGCGATATTGTATCAGAAAGGAAGAAATAAACCATCACCTTGTTGAAATATCCTGGGCAACGCCCCTCGCATTGCACGCAGTGCCTCTAGCTAGCCAGTGAATCCGGTGGTAGAACAATTCACAGGAGGCAAAGCCAATGCCTGATGATGAGAAGCTCAACAAGCCGTTGACCCGCGCACAGCGCAAGTTGCTTGACGCTTCCGGAGTGATCCTCGGGGAGATAGCGGCCAAGAAGGATGCGGCCTATCTGTCCCGTGAGCTGGTGCAAGTCACCCTGCCGCACAAGAATCCCGGCAATGTGCCAGTGTGGCAGAGGACAAATGGCAACCTAACTGTTGCCGTCCAAGCTGGTTGGAATGTCAGGAAAAACGAAAGTTTTGGCTATCCATACGGCACAATACCGCGCCTGTTGCTGTTCTGGATTACAACAGAAGCTGTGAAGACTGGGAATCGCCGCCTTGATCTTGGAAGCAGCCTAAGTGCATTTATGGCGGATCTTGGTTTGGTCCCTTCGAGTGAAGGTGCTGGGAAGCGTAGTGACGTGCGGCGACTGCACGATCAACTTAACCGCTTGTTCAATGCATCAATTAGCTTTGTTGGAACCGTGGAGCGTGACGGTAGGTGTGGCGAGGGTCGCATCAACATGCACGTCGCCCCCAGAAGCGAACTTTGGTGGAGTCGAAAAGACCCCGATCAAGCCGCGCTGTGGGGAAGCTGGATAGAGCTTGGCGAAGAGTTTTTTAAGGCGATCATCGCTTCGCCCGTACCTGCCGACATGCGAGCACTGAAAGCACTGAAGCGTTCACCGCTTGCTCTCGACCTTTACGTGTGGCTGACCTACGAGGCGTTTCGGTCGCACAAGAGTGGCAAGGCCCGTTTTGAAAACTGGGAGCAGCTTCACGGGCACATTGGCGGGGAATACAAAAACATTCCCGATTTTCGACGAAAAGCCAAAGCCGCCCTTCGGAAAATCCAGATCGTCTACCCCGGCCTCAAACTCGGCAAGCGCATGGGCGGCATTGAAGTGCTGCCAGAGAGCTACCCCGCCATTCAGCCGCGCCCCGTGACGATCGACGGAACGGCCACGCGTTTGTGATTTGCCACGACGGTGAAACGGTCACCCCCTCTGGACAACCCTGTGAATTTGGCGACTTATCCACGATGAAACGGTCACCCCCCTTTGACGATGAAACGGTCACCCCTTTGACGATGAAACGGTCACCCCTCCCTTTAATAAGTATATAATAAACTTCCTGTAGTTGGTCGGCCCCCGCCTGTGGAAAACGACGCAAAATTGCGGAACGGCTACGCCGTAAGCCATGCAGAGAGGGGGAGGCGCAGCCTCCCCCTGTGACCCCCTCTGGGATATTTGGGCCAAGGT
>JBMOEI010000130.1:0-7827 GCA_049318985.1 Desulfuromonadaceae bacterium | reverse complement strand
AGGTGGGTCAACTAAACGGCGCTGGGTGGGTCAACACATTACCGGTGGTGGCATCAGTCTATGGCCGCCAGAATAGATTTCACTTCTGGATGCTCGAACATACATTCCTGTAGGAGATGGTATTGTTCGGCACATACATCGGCTAGATCTTCGGAAAACGAAAGGGTACTGTAGGCATACAAGCAGACCGCGATGCCAAATCCATCCGCCGAAAGTGTACCTTCATACCCATTCATACATGTTACTTTGAATGGCGTCTCAGAATCTGGTGCCATATAGAAGCCGCCATTAGTCAACTCATACATGTTCCAGCAGCCACCGGTATAGTCACCGGAAAGGTTACGTGACATGTCGAAAATGAATGGCTCTATTTTGAAAGGAAAATTGTCACCGAAATGGTACGCGTGGTAGTTGATGCGTTCGTCTTCGTTTAGCTGTATTCTGTGTATAGTAGTCATGTCTGTATCTCCTTTGGACAAAAAAATAGGGAGCTTTTGAGGGCTCCCTTGGTTAGTGATATGTTGCTTTAGCTTTCACTGCCTGCATATATGAGGTCGCTTAGCATTTCTCCGAGACCCCACCACACAAGCATTCCAACCATTCCTAGCTGGTTGCTGATCCTGTCCGACAAGAGCAAAGTGTCCGCTTCCGCAAAGAAGATCGGTCCGACTTTGATCTTTGAGCGTCTCTGGAAAGAACTTGGGATCGGTTCCATTGTTTCGTCTCTTGTCGCTGATCGCAAGTTCGGCTTCTCCGTTGAACGCGCCCTGTTTCTGACGGTGCTGCATCGACTCTTTGCTTCCGGTTCCGATCGTGGTTGCAAGAAGTGGCACCGCGATTACCGGATTACCGGCGTGGAGGATATTGCTCTGCAGCACCTGTATCGCGCCATGGCATTTCTGGGCGAAGAAATTTCCGATCAAAACGACCGGACACATGCTCCGCGCTGCACAAAAGATCTGATCGAAGAACGGATGTTCGATCACCGCAAGAATCTCTTTACCGATCTTGACCTCGTGTTTCTTGACACCACCGCTCTCTACTTCGAAGGTGAAGGTGGCATGTAGTAATTATGGATCGAGGCATTGCCACAAAAGACAACATTGCCTGGTTGGTGGCACATCACTATCGGTATCTGGTGGTCAATCGCGAACAGAGTCGCCAGTTTGACGATAATCATCCGGTGGTGACAACCACAACGGCGTCTGACGAGATTATCCGGATGCAACGGGTTCTCTCTGAAGACGGCACAGAGGTGCGGCTCTATTGCCATTCGGAGAAGCGAGCCGAAAAGGAAGAGGCTACATCCGGGCGCTTCATGGAACGCTTTGAGGAAGGTTTGGCTAAATTGGCAAACGGCCTGACAAAGCCACGCTGTGAGAAGCGCTATGAGAAATTGGCGGAGAGAATTGGACGACTCAAGGAGCGCTGTCACGGTATTGGTCAACACTACACCATCACTCTGACGCCTGATGAAACCGGCACGAAGGTAAGCGCCCTGATGTGGGAGAAAACACCGGTAAGCGGTTCTATGGTAACTCATCCAGGTGTGTACTGCCTGCGTAGCAACGAGACCAGTTGGGATGAAACGATGCTGTGGCAGACCTACACCATGCTGACTGATTTGGAAGCGGTCTTTCGTAGTTTGAAATCAGAACTTGGCCTGCGACCGATCTATCACCAGACAGCAGAAAGAACGGAGGGACATCTGTTTATCACCGTGCTTGCCTATCAGGCGGTGCAGGTACTACGGAAGCAACTAAAGGAGCGCAACCAGGGCAGCAGTTGGCAGAGATTACGAGAGGTTCTGTCTGTCCAGCAACGGGTAACCGCCACATTCCAGCAGCGTAACGGTACTACATTGCATATACGCAAGGCCACTGTGCCCGAAGCCAAGCTGAAAGAAATCTACGGCATCTTAAAAATATCCGCTACCCCGGGAGGAACCAAGAAAATGGGAACGTAGCGCTCAAAAAACAAAGTGTTGCCACTTGGGGATTTTAGCTGCGGCAACACGCAGTAATAACTATGCTTTTTTGTAGCAGTGACAAACTTGGGTTTAGACCAGCAGAAGAATATCGACTTTTTGGTAACCTATCGGGGAAAGATAAATAGTGACCACATTGAGGCGGTAATAGAAATTCCAGCGCCCCCCTGCCATCGACAAGGATGGCGAGCACTTTGTTGCTCGCCGTAAAGCCCCGTAACCACTTAGTGCCTCGTATTCTTTTTTTCCAGCGACATCCAGAAGCAAAAATCAATTCCTGCCAATTCCTGGAGGATTATTCCATTTTTTTGTACACAGAATATGCTTCCATAAACGTCGGAAATCCTGCGGTCTGCAGCAGCAGAAGCAAGGTGTGCTTGATTTCAGCGTTAGTCAATCCGGCTTCTTTTCCTTTAAAGAGATGAGTTTCAAGCGCCGACATATGGTGACTTGCTCCTGAAACAGCTATCTTTAGTAACCAGCGGGTTTTTTCGGACAGAGGACCGCCGCCCCCATGAATTTCCGCTCCCAAAGCCTCATAACTCGCATAAACATCTGGAAAATCTTTCTTGAATTCCGAAAACATTTTGTGAAGGTCTTTCATGAGGTCTCTCCTGTAATTATAGTTGAGATATCTGCATCAACTTGGCTTACATGATAGCAGACAGAATGAATTTTTCAAGGAGACACTGTACTTTGGCGAGTCAGAGACCATAATGCAGGGTGCTTTTAAACAAAGGGGTTTAAAGGGAGCAGTGGAACGCTTATGCCAAGCTTCGCATAAGCGTTCCGTTGCACCTCATGCCGCATTACTCCGTAATTTGACCTCCGCTTTCAAAAAATCAACTGTGTCTCAGTAAATAGAGAGCCCCTCTACGGGTCTAATGTGCAATGATAACTGAAATAGAGCGGAGGAGGGGGGGAGGGTGAAAATTTTTCTCTACCCAATGAATCTGTGTAATATCTTTAAAATCATGATTTGCTATCTGTTTGAATGTAGGTTATTTTGCACACATAAATACCTCTGGATCATTGAGAAAACAGATGTCATCACGTACTGTAAAGAACATATCGCCTGAGGCGCTAAAACAGTTTCATCCTTTTAATACAAGAATGGAGATAGTTGCTGCTGTCCGACAGAAATCTGCAAAAGAGACAGCCGGTGCTCTGGCCAAAGCTCTGAAGGAACGTTTTAATGCTTCAAAGGTTATGCTATTTGGATCGCTAACACGTGCTGACTTCAGCCTGTGGTCGGATATCGATCTTGCTGTTTGGGGTATTCCACCCACTGACTATTTTAAAGCTGTGGCCTACGCAAGTGGATACAGTAATATTTTCAAGGTTGACCTTATAGATGCTGAGGACTGTCCACAATCGCTACTTCAGCATATTACTCGTAATGGAATTGAGCTATGAATCCACAAGCCGCTATTTTATTAGCCAGAATAGATACAGAACTGTCAGAACTCAGGCTGGTGGTCGATCGGACTCAGCAGGCCTGGGATAAGGCAGTAAAACAAGATGATGATTTTTACCTGGATAGCGTCTCAACCTCCACGCTTTCTATTCTGGCTTAGAGCGAATATTTGAAAAATTGGCGTCAACCATTGATAGGGAAGTTCCTACAGCAGCAAATTGGCACCAGGAACTGCTTACTCAAATGCATATATGAGCCTGACCTATACTGAACATATTTTGGATGCGCCGGTTGATGAGATTGTCTGTTGGTGCAGCGGTATCAGTAAACAGGCAATACTGGATGCAAAAAAAGAGGGTGCGCAGAATATCGAAGACGTTCGGCGTATGACCTGTGCCTGTACAGTAGGGCATTGCAAGGAACTCAGTCCCCGTGGGCGTTGCTGTTCAAAAGAGATTGTTGAGCTTCTTCACTCTCAAATAATATGATTTTCGGGGCTTTTATGAAACTGGGGCTTCTAATGTTAGCGTTGGTGTTAATCACGCCACCTTCCGCAATATGTGCTGCTGAATCTGAGTTTGATATATTCCTCAACAATTTCAACTATGATGTACGAGATGAAATGAAGATAGATAGCAAAGAACTCTTACCACTTCTTACAAACGGTAAGGCAGTGTTGGTTGATGTTCGTTTTGTCGAAGAAGTAGAAGCCTGGAAATTTAGTTATGCTCGTAACATTCCTTTAAACGAATTTCCTGCAAGAATTCAGGAACTACCAAAAGACAAAATCATTGTTGCCGCTTGCCCACATAAAGACCGCTCCGCAATCGCCATGACCTACCTACGAACCAAAGGATATAACGCAAAGTATCTTACCGATGGTTTGATAGGTCTAGCGGAATACTTACGGGGTGAGCGTGCCAAAGATTTTGTTGAAGACATGGCAAAGCTGAAACAGAAAAAAATGAATTAACATGGGGTTATGGAACGGTTATGCGAAGCTTCGCATAACCGTTCCGTTGCCCCCTAAACCCCTATACCTTGAATCTCTATGTTTCCCGCAAACAGTTTCTCTTACAGGGGTTGTAAGCCCGTTTGCGGCCGGATAAGGCCGTGGGTCCATATACGGGGGCTGAGTGTTCTATGCCGCAGCCTTTAACGCTGTTGGTTCGTCAGACCTCATACCAGGGTACCATTTGCAGAAGGTTTCCCGCAGCTCATCGTTCAAAGCCCGCACCCGTGTCTGCAGCAGCAGGTGTGCGCCGCGTTGGGTCCAACGCATTTACTGCTTCTTCACAAAGCGCTTGCTGATCACATAGTTCACAGTTGATTCGACGAAAGCTGTGGAAATTGTCTCACCGTGCCGGTAGCGGTCGCCGTCGTTCGTGACAAATGCCTGATTGGCCTCAATATAACTCCGGAATTCCTTTACCGCCTTCTGCAGTTTCTTTTTGTTTGCTGGGTTCTGTTCCAACATATCTAAATCTTCGTCCAAATCATCAATTCGCCGCAGAGTTTATGCCACCATCGTGGTAAACGCCATAGTCCCGACCATGGATGTGAAATCGATTCAAATGTTCGTCGCTCCAGCCGAAGGCAATCTGATATGTAGGTATGTGTCGATTCCCCAACCCCCGGAACGATGCAAAAAAACGCTCGGTTGAACTTTTGAACGCACTCAACCTGGGACACCGGGTCAACAATTTTCCGAGCGCACTTTCCGGTGGTGAATCCTAGCGGGTTGCCATTGCCCGGGCACTGGCAAATCGTCCCGGGGTTATTCTGGCAGATGAACCAACTGCGGCCCTCGATACGGAAAACGGCAAAAACGTCATGGCTCTGATGAAAAAACTGGCCGTAGAAAACAATTCAGCCATCATGGTGGTCACTCACGACCACCGCATGGTGGAAAATTTTGACAGAATTATTGAGGTCAGCGATGAGCGGATTACGGGAGAAAGCTAAACCGCTGAATTTGCCGTCGTCAGGAGATATGCCTATTCTGCAATAACCCCTGCAAAGGCATGCAGTCATAGCAACAGAGATGCATATTTTGCACTATGTATGAATCAGCATAATGCTATAAATGCTGTAATAGTATGCTATTTCAGAGAGTTGTAAACTTGGCACACCATATGCTCTTATAAGGTCAGATTGACTATCTCGCCATATGAAGGAGCAGAACATGAAAACACGTATAATCACCACAGTAGCAGTAGCAGGAGTTCTGGCAGCATTGGCAACAACGGATGTATCCGCAGCGGGTCGTGGTAACGGTGGCAGCAAGGGTCAGAGTAACGGAACGTGTACTTCCACCCAGACCGCAGCCGGAACGGCAGCAACACGCCCGGTCGATTCACAGCGTCGTGACGGCACGTTCCTCACCACTGGAGTAACAGCCAACGGCTCGTCCACCCGGCAGGGTAAAGGTAACGGCTTGATGGACGGTTCTCACCTGACCACACCGATCGCCCCCGCAGCAACTACCGCTCCGTAGCATGTACCACCAACGACCCCGGTCAGGTATTACACACCTGGCCAGGATTGTTAGTACCCAATGAACAAGGGATTGCTGATATGAAACGAGCCATTTTTATCCTTATAACTTTCGCTCTGCTTTGTGGCGGTGGCACTGAAGCCGGTGCTTTCTGGGGTGACGATGCACGTCAGCGGCCCACCGGACTCGATGTTGCCGCAGGGTATGATGTCAATACTGTTACCACCCTACGCGGAACGGTCATCACTCCTCCTGCCAAAGCAGAGAAAAATGAACATACCCAGATGACCATAGCGACAGGGCAGGGTGTCGTAACGGTACTGCTTGGCCCCTGGTCTTACTGGGAACAACAAGGGTTTACCGTAAGTCGCGATCAGGAATTCAGCGTAACCGGTTCCTTAGCTCAGGGTAAAGATGGCGCAACCTATATATTTGCCCAGAAACTGGATAATAAAACGGCTGGCGCATCACTTACACTTCGTTCCGTTTCAGGTACTCCGAACTGGTCACGTGGTCGTGGTGTAGTGGACGGCGCAGGGCAGAATATTAATCGTGGTGCAGGCGGTGCAGCAGGTTCCCGTGGCGGCGCCATGAGAGGGGGTGGCAGGTGACGAGTTCATCATTTTTATCTGCAGTTGCTGTATTTGCCTTTATGTCATTTTTTGCGGGCGCTTCCTGGGGCATTGAACTTTCGGAAAAGCCGCCGATCGCCTCTATCAGCATTGGCGGCGAATTCAGCTCGGGAAAGTATAATACCGCGGATACCACCCGCAGTTTCTATATGCCGCTGATTGCAAGCTGGTATCCGACTGAGCGGCTTGATGCGAGTGTGGAACTTCCGCTTCTGTATCAAAGCAGTTCTCAGGTAACGACGACCATTTATCAAACCCCAACCGCTCTGACCAGTTCCCAGAGTGTCGCCCGTCAAGGCGGGCCAGGCGGGTCAGGGGGAATCACCGGACCAGGTGGAATCGCCACGACCCCGGTTGCAGGGGGAACTGACAGCTCTTCGGTCTCAGGACTTGGTGACATTATTCTTCGGGCCGGCTACATTCTCTCCTTTGAGGGTAACTCTCTGCCACAGGTCAGGACGTCCCTGCTGGTCAAAACACCGACTGCGTCACAGTCCGACGGCCTTGGCACAGGAAAATTCGACTTTGGCGGGGGGCTCGATCTTTCCAAATGGCTCGGTGACATGTATCTGGCTGGTGATGCCATTTACACCTATCAGGGCAAAGTGGATGGTTTTGGCTTGAAGAACTACCTCAGTTACAGTGGTACAGTCGGATATCAGGTGACGCATAGCGCCCTCCCGATGCTGGTCATCAAGGGATCAACGGCTCCGAGTGATTATTCCGAGACCCTCCTGGAAGCCCGGGGCAGACTGCTCCTGACACTGAGTCCGTCAACAACGATTGACCTCTTTGTTTCCCATGGCATAAGCAATAGCAGTCCTGACTACTCTGGCGGTGGTGCAGTCATCTATTCGTTCTGATGCGAAAAGTCGAACGCTTTATTGTTACCATCCCGGTTTGTTTTACTATTCTGCTCGGATGGTTTTCCTGGAGCTCATTTCGGGACGCTCCACTCGTTGCGGAAGAGAACCTGCGTGGCGCCGGGTTCTCCATAGCTGCTGCTATCGAGCAGCTTGCCGCTGTTGATCCGGCCTTTCAATCGCTGGCCCGTTACCGCACGGCTGATATCGCCTACTTTTCACTTGTTGACCAACAAAAGATTATCCGCTTTCATACCAATTCTGCACTCGTCGGAACGGTTTCAGCGGAGGCCGCTCCAATTATTAATGGTGAAAGCGGCTTCTCTAAAGGGCGCAAAAAGCTCGGCACCGGTGAGGAGATCTATCTCCTCCAGAGCCACTATTCATGGTGTTGGTGATGACTATCTTCTGAACCTTGGCATGCATACGTT
>JBMOEI010000129.1:0-7832 GCA_049318985.1 Desulfuromonadaceae bacterium | reverse complement strand
TGGGTCAACTAAACGGCGCTGGGTGGGTCAACACATTACCGGTGGTGGCAGTGGTATCGACCACCCGACTGCTGCTAATATAACTGTGGTAATATCAGGATATCTACCAGCTATACCTGACTGGGCATATTCGCTTCTAAATTCAGGAGGTTTTGATGGCACAGCTCGACATTTATGAAAACAGGGACAGCGAGTCTTTACAGGAAATCCCCTTTCTCGTCGATGTTCAACATGACATCCATCAGAATCTCAAAACCAGGATGATGATACCGCTCGTCTGCGTAGAAGCGCAAAAAGCTGAAATATCAAAACTTTGCCCGGTATTTACTATACAATGAAGAAAAGTATTTGCGTCAATTCCGGAAATGGCGGCTTATCCGATGGCCGAAACCGGAAGCAAAGTGGCTTCCCTGGATTCTGAAAGAGCAACAATCTTTTCCGCTATTGACTTTTTGATGCACGGTTTTTGATTTTATTTACGTATCTACGCTCATTATTACATCAAAGTTTGAAAGGTTTTTCACAGGGATATAAGAGGGCTTGGGGCAGGTGTGATGCCGATTGTAACGGGTACATCTCGCAGGGCCCGCTTAAAAATCCGAAGAGTTCGGCGGGTATGATAATCCGAGGTTCCCAGCATGATCTCCCCTCCCCGTTCTTTTTGCAGATAATCAAGTACTGGCATGTTTTTTTATCGGCAATAGGGGAAATGTCCCTGGTTTTCAATGTTTTTGACGTTCCTGGCGTCCCTGCGTCTTTGCGTCATTGCGTTAAAGAATTTCAGGAACCCTCAGCCTACGGACTTAAAACCAAATAGCCTTTTTCATTTGCAGTTATCCGCCGTAATCCCTTTCATCCCTGTTAAATAAAAGTTTCGTTTTTCAATATGTTACCGGAATATCGTTCAAAACCCCGTACCGCACCCAGTAGTACACGAGTTTGAAGGGCTCCTTAAGTGACGGGAGAGAGAACAGGGGGCTTGGTACGGGGGTTATGCCTATGGTTACCGGCAGGTCCCCGAAGACCCTCTTGAAGACCCATACCGCCCGATAGGCATGATAATCGGATGTTACCAGGTGGATGGAATACAAACCATGTTCACCCGCATATTTTTTGACTGCCAGGGCATCGTATATTGTGCCGCTTTTGTCATACGGCAGTTTTATGATCGCTTCACGCGGGACACCACGTTGAACAAGCAGCCCTTCCGAACGTTCGATTGAGTAGAGATTGCGTTGCTGATTTTTTGACCAGCCGCTGCGTACGCCATCGTTGGCCAAGAGTATACGCGGCGCAACGCCTTTGTTGAATATTTCAGCGGCTTTGGGGGCGCGATCAGAATAGTGGCCGGCTAAAAGCACAATGCCATCAGAGGCCGTGATGGGGGCTTCTGATGGCAATGGATTGCGTGTTTTAAAAAATATGAGGCAATAAACTATTAATAATACTGTCGCAACAATAATAAATATTCGCATCAAGCAAGTTAATTTGTTTTTATCAGCCTAGTTGGTGGCGCTGGTTTCGGCGGACCTTGCAGGGCACTCACTGCACCAATATCAGCAATATTGTCACGAACAGACATAACTCGAGATACCGGTGAATATTGCATTAAAGGTGGTAATGATGTTGCTAGACCCGTCAGAGGTGCGCTTGAATTTACCAGCGGCCCAGCCGACACGGGAGTATAACTGATTGGATCAAAGGGAATTGTTGAACCGGTTAACAGATTTGCAATTCCACTTACCTGTGTAGCTAATGTCCCTCCTTGCCATGTTGCACCTACACCTCCATCTCCGGAAGCAATGGATATTCCACTACCGTCCCCCCCTGTTGATTTACCGTTACCCCACGCAGTCGAAAACCAATTTTTATCTAGGATTACACGATCAGATTTGTAACGATTGACAAAAAATGTTGTTAGACTTGGTGATGTAGCCGTGTTCAGGTACACTGCATTATTGGTCATCCTAGCCGTAGGCCAAGTTGTATGGGTTGAAACAACTGTCTGATAAGGGCCAAAATCAAATATCCCAGACCTGTAAACTTGGTTTGAAGCTACTCCATCAAATATTGTATTGTAGTAAAAGTAGACCGTTCCACCATAGTTGTAATCTTGAGAACTGGTGTCAGCGGCGCAGTGTAACATCCAGCCAGTTACAATAGATCCTGAATTATGTAAAATATTTCCGTATACAAACTGGTTTTGGTAAGCCTCCGAGTTAGCGATAACATCTGCAGTGCTGGTATACGGCAGTTCCTTCACAGCAAGCCCGTACCACGGAAACACAAGTGGCACATCATCTTGCTCTTCTACGATATCAATCATTCTCGCTGCTGGTTCAAAATAGTTATACCTAATAAATTGCTGTACTGACCTTGTTTTCAACTGCCCACCCAAGTCACCAGTTCGTTTTGTGGCATAATAGTTCCCTTGCACGACCAACCCAAACGCTTGCAGATAGCTTTGATGTTCCAAATAGGACCCTACAACTCCATTTTCACTGAAATAGTTTCCCTCTACCAATAAGTTCTTCGTCATAGCTGACGAAATACCATCCTTTGACATCGTAAAAAGACCGTTTCCATTGTCAAAAAGATCATTGCCCCTGATAGTAATATTTCCGCCACGCTGAACTCGTATTGGCGCTGCTCCACTCGCATAGGATGTTATTAATCCAGTTGCCAGATCAGTAAATTTGTTATTTTTGTTGAATCCAGATATTTTAAGGCCCTCAATGATTATATTTTGGGGTGGTGTGCTCCCGTAATAAGCGGCACCCCAGTTGTAAATCGTTATGCCAGCATATATCTGCATATCTCCCAGCCCAGTGCCATACAATGATCCGGTTTTCGCCGTTGCATTGGCACCGTTCAATTCAGGCAATGCACCCGTAGCAGCGTCTGGCACACCACAAATCCTTATAGGTTGGGAATCCGTACCTGATGTAGAAATCAATAACTGTTTGTGGTATGTCCCGGCGTGAATCCTGATCGTGTCACCTGCCCCCAATGTTGACCACGGTACTGCGTCCATCTCAGCCTCATTCGTTACATTGTAGGTAGTACCGCTACCGGTAGCTATGCAATCAATCGGCATGGTCTTGTTTGGTGTGGCAACTCCCGGCCATGAGTTGTTGGTCACGACAATGGTAGTTGTGGCTGTTTTTGTATTGTCGACCACACTGGTGGATGAAACGGTGTATGTCCCGGCTGTGTTGGAAGTGAATACAACCTCCCTACCGGTACCGCTTATTGTGCCGCCTGATGTTGACCATGTGACGGCGTTGTTGGTGTTGCCAAATAAAATAGATTGTATAATCATTGGCTGATTTTTGAATATAGTTGCTTGCATCGGAATGTTCGATACCTTAATCGGAGCCGAAATCACAGTAAATGTGGTTATAGCGACCTTGGTTGGATCTGCAATACTTGTAGCTGTAACTGTATATACTCCAGGATTCAAAGGAGCAGTCCAAGTAGTAAATCCATTAGAATTCACTAATTTTCCACCGTTTGTAGACCAAGTGACACTTACATTAGAATCTCCTTGAACATTTGAGTAGATCGAACGCTCACTGCCAGTTAGAACAGAATCTGCTGTTGGTGTGACCGATATAGTAACCGAAGCAAGAACACAGGTAGGAAAAATAACTAAAATAAAAATAATAGACATATAAAAATAATTTACCCTCATTTTAGCTCCTTTTTACGATTTAATGAGTAACACCCGTCTTTTTGTACAACTCTATCAAACTTACATTAAATTATATCCAAACAGCATGATGAACTTCGTCACCCTTCCCTCACAGTCAGCGGATGACTAAGATAAAAATACATCAAACCAACATTAACTGCGATTATATCATAAAAGATGTCAAATACAAATAGACACTATTTAATTTAGGATTATCTGTTAGCTAAAAAATTAAAATGTCTTAAAAGACCCTCTTCTGTACTGACTTTTGGATTCCATCCTATTTTTTTTAGCTTTGCATTTGAATACTTAAAACCTTTCCACATTGATTTAGTCTTGTAGCGCGTGAAAATATCTGGTAACTGCCCACCTGAATAAACAAAATATTTTTCACATGCCATTGAAATTAGATATAAAACCCAATACGGAATAGGAATAGATTTAAGTTTTTCAACTTTTTTACAGTACTGCCGAAGGAATTCACGGGAGGTCACAAGGTCATCATCAACAACATTATAAATATCGCCGTTAAATGTGCCATTTTCGACCACAACCCTAAATACATCTGCGCAATTATCTACGTATGTCAATGGTAACAAAGTGTTTCTTCCAAGGTGCAAGAAACGACCAAAGAGTTTTAACCCAACTCGTGACGATATCGCTGATCCGTTCGGACCATAGATTACGCCCGGACGAATAATGGAATAGCTGATTCCAGCAGCCTTACACATCTCAATAACAAGATTTTCTTGATGAATTTTTGATTGCGCATACACGTCCCGCTTCTGAGGTACACTCTCCGTGATAGTATTTTCATTTACAATAGTTCCTGCAGGAAGTTCTGAACAGCCGTATACTGAGAATGAACTGCAGTGAAGAAGCTTAGCTTTAGCTAGAGTCATCGCTGAGATGAGATTTCTGCTAGCAACAGATGAATTTAAAAAATGTTCCGCCGGAGACCCAGAAGTACCCGACGCTAGATGAACGACAAGGTCGACACCCTGTATGATTTTTTTACAGTCAGCAACGGAAAGAAGTGTCCCCTGAACTAATTGAAGCCTCTCGTACTGGTCTCCGCATGCATCCTTCAACCCTCTCAGGTCTGTTCCAGGGCGAACTAGGCAACGAATATCGCCTTTATATGTATTGGCAAAAGAAGAAGCAACCTTACGTCCAAGAAAACCTGTTGCACCAGTAATTAAAATTGTCATCTGTTTTTTCCAGTCTGCCTGAATATTTCGTCCATGATCCAAGCTATTTGACGTATTTTAGTAGGTGAAATTGGTGGCTGCTTATCTTCGAGGATACTGGAGTAGAATTTACTTATCAACAAATGTAGCCCGGCAAAATAATGGTAGTCGTTTTTTAAAAACTTTTTGGTATTGATCAAAGCGGACCTAAAATATCCTAAAGATTGTGCATATCCAGCCAATAATCGCCCAATGCCACTCGGATACTTGACTCCTTGATCCACAACAACTGTTCTAGATATATAATCGAGAGTCAGACTTGTTTTAGTACCGTATACTCGAACAAACTGTGCAACAGGTTTTACAGATGAGGTGAACGTACCATAAGCTGAAACCGATTTTCCTTTAATAAGTACTCTTAGTTCATCACTAAGATCATCACGAACGTCACCGTAAGTGGATGTCTCTCCTGATTTCCACGCAATAGCGTGCACATATGGCTTTTCATCATGAATATACTCTGTAATTTTGTTCAACATATGGTTGATGTTATTATGAAAGAGTTTACCTGGCAAATAATGAACCCAGTGATCAGGGGAAGACAAAATTGCTTTGCCAAACGAACCGGCAAGAGAATAGCCAAACCAACTTTCTACGTGTACAGCATCTCCAAGTTCACCCTTTTCTACAAAACTTCTCATATCCTCTGATGGGGGATCGAACTCGCTATTGTGACCAATAGTGAATTTTTTACCCCTTGACTCTAAATATTTAAGTAATTCATCTGTTTCTCCATAATTAAGTGCAAAAGGTTTTTCAATATAAACATGACATCCGGCATCTACTGACAGTTTAGCTAATAGAGCGTGCGACGAAGGCGGCGTGCATATATGTACCACATCAGGTTTTTCAACTGCGAGCATACTACCGAAATCATTATACCACTTAGGTATTGAAAACCGCATGGCAAGTTGCTCTGCCATAATTGGTTCTGAGTCACACACTGCTACCATTTCGGCAGAATCTATTTTGGCAATTTCTGTTACATGCCCATCAGCAATTTGCCCACATCCAACAAGAGCAATTCGTAGTTTAGATTTCATTTACAGTCCATTTAAGAATATTTTATTTTACTACTATTTGACAACTTGATTAAATAAACCAACCAATTTTCTGGTAAGTTCAGGGCGACTATACTTCTCAATACCCGTCCTAATTTCTTTTTTGTGTTTATTATTCAGGAAATCGCACAATATCAGCTTTATTGTTTCCGAATCTCCCGGCAAAGAAATAAAAACGTTCTTTTCATTTTTGATAATATCTACGGTCACCCCATTAGGCACAATTGCAAGTACGGGAAGAGGAGAGGCGAGATATTCAAATGTTTTACCAGGTATGATTTTATCCGCACCCGGTAAATCAGATAAAGTGAGTAAAAGCAAATCTGCGGCGGCCATTTCCTTGAAAATTTCGTTGTGCGGTAAATAGTCCACCATTTCAATTTTTATAAGGTTTTTTAACTGTTCTATAACACTAAACTCTTCTTGCACAATGCGACCAACAATACGCAAACGTAACCTTTTGACTGAAATCGGACTGTCTGCAACAAGGGCGCGAACTCCATCAAGAAAAGCTTGAAAAGATGTAGCTCTCCAAACTGTGCCAGTATACAAAATAGTAATACTATCATCTGTTTTCTGTGTTTCTAAAAGAAAATCAGTCCCTTCAAAATCTGTTGGATCAAAACCGTTTGTGATCGTATGAATTTTCCCCGTTGCAGCAGGGTATCTTTCTTTAATAGAGCGTTCATAATATGGAGATGCAACCGTAATGGCACTAGCATTACTTACGACATAATTCTCCAGCCAAGAATCAATCAACTTTGCAAAAGGCGATTTGATTGCATTCTCCCAGTTATCACGTGAAAAAGACCACTCATCGCGATAATCAATTACGGCAGGCACCCCATGAATTTTTGACAGTAGGACTACGAGAACAAATGTAGAAAATGGTGGCCCAGACACAAATACAACAGAGTGATTTCGTTGTTTCATTAATCTACTAATTAGAAAAAATGTATGGGGCCACCAGAGCACTTGAGCATCTGGTAACAATAAGTTACTAACACATCTTTTAGCAATACTGACTAATCTCGATTTTATATTTTTTTTACCGCTAACAGAACCTTTCATCGAAGACTTCATAGCATAAGATGGCTCCAATGTTTTAGAACGAAAGATTACACAGTCGCTTGGTAAATCTCGTAGTAAACTTTCATCCACAAGTGGTACCGACGGATTTAGCGCTGAGACTGCATCTGCAGTCCAGTTGAAAGCACTAAAGTATTTGATAAACTTAACAGCCCGCTGAACACCACCCCCACCAACAGGCGGGAAATTATAAGATATTATCAATACTTTTCTCATCAAAAACTCCAGTTGAAAACTTAGGTCACAATCAACTAATAGCATATTACAAACAAGCTGACATTAATCAGACCTCAGATGTGTTGAAAACCTCGAAGGTCTCGCCAAAAGTTTGTGACATCTTGATTGCATCGGTGAATTAACAGAAACTGAATGCAACAACTCATCATGTATGTTCGCCGAATAACTGAAAAACATTTTTTGCAAAATCAGTCCAACTATTTATGACCAATTTTCCGGGAGACTTGCAATTTTTTTCAAGCCCTTTGACAATTGCTTCTGACAGCAAATCAAATTCTCTCGGCGGGACAAGAGTAATCCTATCATCCTGACATGCCAATTCATTTATACCGTCTATAGAAGTAGCAATAACCGGTGTGTGACAGCTGAGTGCTTCGAGTACAACGTTTGGCATACCCTCAGAATAGCTAGGAAGACAGAGCAGATTAGCTGCATTTATCCACAAGGCTGCCACCACCGGTAATGTGTTGACCCACCCAGCGCCGTTTAGTTGACCCACCT